>JBNGCZ010000050.1:0-1011 GCA_049974905.1 Methanomicrobiales archaeon | reverse complement strand
GGTCCCCTCCCGGTCGAAGAGGACCAGATGCACGGTGGCGCTGTCCTGCCCGTACTCCGTCATCGCGAGTGCGTAGCCCCCGGCGTATTCGGTGAGCACGTCCGCTCCGTCATAGGTCCTGATGTCCACCGTCCGGTCCCATGCCACAACGCCTGCGGGGGAGAGCTTCAGCACCCGGATATCGGTCGGCTCCCCGGACTGGCTGCTCCCATACGCGACGACCGACACCCCCCCGGTCTGGGGAGACGGGGGGATGATGCCGGTGGATATCCCGACGTCCCCGAGGATCGGAAAAAGGACGATGACGGCGATGATGACGGCGGCCACCGGGAGAAGGGGGGCAACCCCCTCTCCCTCGTCTCTCTTGATGAACGAGCCGAAGAGCCCTCCGGCGGCGGATGCCACCATGCCAATCGCAAGGATGGTGACGAGCTGCGGCCATACGGACAGAAGCGAGGAGAGGAGATGGGCAGGGTTCTCGTACGGCGGTATGATGCGGGCCACGGCCGCGGCGATGAGGCCCGCGAGGGCGGCATGCAGGAGGATCGTTTTTCGTTTGCCGGCAGGAAGCACGAAGGGGATGCAGCACCCGGCAAGGAAGAACACCAGCAGAAAGGACCCGTACAGGTGCAGGATGCCCAGCTTCCAGAGCCCCTCGTGATACGACGTCGGGCCCAGCCACCCCACCGAGACGAGACCCATGAGCCCGGCGATGGCGCATCCGGCGCCAAGGCCGATGGCGATACTCCGGAGGAGCGGACGGGCGGCGGTCATGATGCATCATCTGCGAGGTGTGTCATGAGAGAGAATGCGCCGGAATGTACCCTAAAGGTTCCCGTGTCGTAGAATAGGGGCGAAGGCATGACATCTGGGCAAAAGGGCGGCGATACAAGGGTGGACCAATCGTTCGGGCTCTGTTTCGGGATGCGGCCCTCATGGGTATCGCCGGTGACCGTCCTCTGTCATGAGGGAGTACGTCCTTTCGAAAAACGGATAAGGCCACCGTATGGT
>JBNGCZ010000049.1:0-1271 GCA_049974905.1 Methanomicrobiales archaeon | reverse complement strand
GCCCTGGACATCCAGTTCACCCGGGAGATCGTGGAGGCGCTTCCCATTACGGTCATCCCCCGCAGCCCGGAGTACATCGCGGGGATGACCAACATCCGCGGGGAGATCACCACCCTGATCTCGATCGACCGGATCATCGGTGTCACCGCAGGCGCGGACCCCTCACAGCAGGAATTCATCATATTTGTCCCCGAACGGACCCGCGGCGACAATCTGGGGATCATCGTTGACGAAGTCAACAGCGTGATGGAAATCAGTGACCAGGATGTGGAGAGTCTCGGCGACGGCGATTCGACGAGGGATTCGTTCATCACCGGCATCATCCGGGTGAGCGAGAACGGCGAGGAGGCGAAGGACGGATCAGAGGACACCCGGCTGGTCATGTACCTGGATATCGAGCGGCTCATCGACCACCTGTATGAGGCATCACAGTAATGGGGGCGGTCATCGTGGATGAATTCGAAAATCTCCTCCGCACCATCCACAAGATCCTCCATATCCAGTGCACCAACTACAAGGAGGGCTACATCAAGCGCCGCCTGGCGTCGCGGATGAACTCGCGCCGGATCGGGTCATACCGCGAGTACCGGGAATACCTGATCGCCCACGAGGAGGAGCAGGAACTGCTCAGGAACGCGCTGACCATCAACGTGACCAAGTTCTTCCGGGACCCGGACGTGTATGAGTATCTCAGGACCGAGATACTGCCCCCCCTCCTGCAAAAGAAAACCCGCCTGCGCATCTGGAGTGCCGGGTGCTCGTCGGGGGAGGAGCCCTATTCGTATGCGATCATGCTCTACGATATGACCCTCCTGCGAAAGGATGTGGACTGGCTGATCTATGCGACGGATATAGATCCGCAGATCCTGAAGAGAGCGAAGGAAGGGATATACGAGAAAAACGCCCTCGAATTCGTCACCGAGTCGCAGCTCCGTCGCCACTTCATCGCCCGTGATGACGGCACCTTCGAGATCAAGCCCCATATCCGGGAGCGGATCCGGTTCAAGCACCATGACCTGATGTCCGGGGCTCCCGCATCCCGGTACCTGGATCTCGTCTCCTGCCGCAACGTGACCATCTACTTCACCGAGACGCAGAAGAACGATCTCGCCCGGGTCATCCACGAGGGCCTGGTCCCGGGAGGATACTACATCATGGGGAAATCGGAATTCCTGGGCCGGGGCATGGAAGATTTCTTCATTCCCATCAAACCACTCCACAAGGTCTTCCAGAAAGCGGCGGCCTGAATCCCTCTCCTGTCACCCCACGAT
>JBNGCZ010000048.1:0-1303 GCA_049974905.1 Methanomicrobiales archaeon | reverse complement strand
TGCTCCTCGTGGGGATACCACCTCCTGCACACGCGGGCTCCGTCAAACGGGTAAGCCGGTCGATGCGTGCCGCATCGTCAGGCATACTCCGTTTGCCGTCTGACCGCCCGCTTCGGTGCATGGCATCCGTGCACCAGGTGAAGTATCGATGCGACAAACGATCGAGAACAGAAGGGTGGCGCCCCCTGCCAGGATCGACGCCACCGTTGCTCACATTGAGCAGAGTATCGTATTCGACGAACTCACGCATCATCTTTTCGATGACGTGCTCGACGAGGTGGACTGAATGGCGTCGGTCACCGATGCCATCCCCCTCCGGGACCTCAGGCGGATGGCCGCCCTCGAAGAGGGGGCGGGCGACCTCGAGCGGAAGGCCATGCAGATGCTCGCCGAGGCGGAAGACCGCCGCCGGCGGGCCGAGGCGATCCAGGACCGGTACGAGGACCTGGTCGCCGACCGCGGCCTCGAGGCCTGCGTGCAGGACGCCGTTCGCGCCGATACCCGCGAGTGGAACCGGCGCAACTGGAGGGCCTGAGCATGGCCTCGGTGTACGAGATGGTCCGGGACCGGATCATCTCCTCCCTCTCGTCGGGGACGGTGCCGTGGCGGCAGACCTGGCAGAGCCTCTCGCCCTGCAACGTGCTGACCGGGCGGCCCTACCGGGGCATCAACCGGGTGCTCCTCGCCGGCCACCCGTGGTGGGGCACCTACCGGCAGATCAAGCAGCTCGGCGGGTATGTGCGCCGCGGCGAGAAGGCGGCCGGGATGGTGGTCTTCTGGTCGGTCGAGGAGGTCCGGCCCGAGACCAACGACCAGGGCGATGAGGTCCTGGTCCTCTGCCGCCGGGACCGGCCGCTGGTCCGGTACTACCCGGTCTTCCACCTCGGCCAGACCGAGGATCTGGACCGGGCGGCGGTCACCGGCGAGGTCCGGCCGATCGCCTCCTGCGAGCAGGTCGTTGACCGCAACAACCCCCGGGTGCTCCCCGGCGACCCGGCCTACTCCCCGGGCAGGGACTGTATCTTCCTCCCCGGGATGGACCGGTTCGAGTCCCCGGAGGAGTTCTACGCGGCGTTCTTCCACGAACTCTCCCACTGGACCGGGCACGCCTCCCGGCTGAACCGGCCGGGGGTCACCGGGCCCGTGCGGTTCGGGAGCGAGCGGTATTCCCGGGAGGAACTCGCCGCCGAGATGGGGGCCGCGTTCCTCTGCGCCCGGTGCGGGATCGATATGCCGGTGCTCGACAACCAGGCCGCCTACATCGCGGGGTGGCTCCGGCACATCCAAAACGGCTCGGCGGCCG
>JBNGCZ010000047.1:0-1342 GCA_049974905.1 Methanomicrobiales archaeon | reverse complement strand
TCAGAAGACCGGGTAGCCTTCATTCTCCCGCCCGAACTGCCGGTATGGCGTCCGGTCGAGCCGGATCTCTTCGACATAATCGTCGAACCAGGTCGCCTCCGGGGTGGAGCGAAACACCATCACCCGTCCCATGTCAGCGGGATCGGCCGCCTGCTGGTACTTGAAATGCACCAGCCCCCCGGCGACACCGGTCACCTCGATCTTGCCGGTGGCGTGCGAGATGACGAAGCGGGCGGACTTGGCCAGCCCCGAGCACTGCGCCCGGGCCTCCTCGAAGATCCGGTAGGACTCCTCCACCGGCACCCGGTAGACGACGTTTCCGGTGGTGGGGCGGCACTGGAAGACATAGTAGGGCGTCACCCCCGCAAAGGAGAGCCGCTGGAAGAGCTCCGCGAGGACACCGGGATCATCGTTGATCCCCCGGATGATGGGGGTCTGGTTGTACAGGATGACGCCGCTGGCGAGGAGGGCATCGATCGCTCCAAGCGCCTCATCGCTGATCTCCCGGGGATGGGAGAACTGGCACATCACGTACATCCTTTTTTCGGGCAGGCTGTACCGGCGAAACAGGTCCAGGAGGGCGGGGTCCTGAAAGATCCGCATCGGGTCGTAGGCTGGCATCTTGGAGCCGATCCGGATGATCTCCACGTGGTCGATATTCCGCAGTCTGGCCACGATATCCGCAAGCGTCTCTGTGGGAAGCGTCAGGGGATCCCCTCCGCTCAGGAGCACGTTGCTGATCTCCGGGTGGTCGGCGATGTACTCGATGCCCCGGGAGAGATCCCGGAGCAGTTCCCGTTCCCCGCCCATGAACAGGCGCTTGCGGAAGCAGTACCGGCAGAACCCGCCGCACATGTCGCCCACGAGCATCAGGGCAGTCCGGTCGTACTTGTGCTGGAGACCGGGAACGATCGAGTAGCTCTTCTCCGAGGAGGGGTCGAGCTCGCCGTTTCCGACCAGCTCCCCAAGATCGGGGATGACCAGCCGCCGGATGGGGTCGTTCGGGTCGTCCCAGTCGATGAGGGAGAGGTAGTAGTCCGTGGCCAGGAAGGCGAACCGGTCGGTCACCGGCCCGAGCCGCTCCCGCTCCCTCTCCGTGATGGCGGGGACATCCGCCAGGTCCGTTACGTATCGCGTCGCCATGGTGCACCTCCGTTTCCCGGGACCGCATACTCCCTTGTTGGCCAGCGGGCCGGGGTATGTAGAACGGGACTGGTTTCGGGCTCACCGGCAGATCGAGAATGGCATGGTATGGACGTGTGCCGGTGAGCGCTCTGGTAAACATACTATTGGCCTGTGCCGTATATAAAGATATAGCCCCCTCCCCGATTCACCACTCAGC
>JBNGCZ010000046.1:0-1518 GCA_049974905.1 Methanomicrobiales archaeon | reverse complement strand
GGCGCTGTCCGGTGCGGTGGATGGCTACCTGTTCGGCGATACCATCACCAGAGACCAGGCCACTGCGGTGGTGAACGCCTACCTCTACGGGTGAGCGGAGGTATCTCCCCCCGGCTCCCCATCTCCCGGGCGGCCGCACGAGCGGTCGAGAAGGCCGCCTGCAGGTTGTAGCCCCCGGTATCCCCGTCGATATCGAGCACCTCGCCGATGAAGAAGAGGCCGGGCACGATCCGCGACTCCATCGTCCGGGGGTCGACCTGGTCGAGGTCGATGCCCCCGGCGGTGACCATCGCCTCCCGGAAACCGCCGCAGGAGTCCACGGTGAAGGGACACGCGGTGACCAGTCCGACGAGTGCGTGCCGTGCCGTCTTCGACAGATGCGCACAGGTCTGATCCCGGGGAAGACCCGCCAGCCGGACCAGTTCCCCGGCGAACCGTTCCGGAAGGCCGTAGGCGGTGAGGGCGGTCGCCACCTGCCGGGCTCCGTGCGCCGAGGCCGTCCCGGCCAGGTCCGCATCCAGGGTCGCCCGGTCAGAATCGGGAAGGAAGGAGACCTCCAGCAGATCGCCCGGGGCGATGTACCTCGAGAGGTTGAGGATGACGGGCCCGGAGAGCCCGCGGTGGGTGAACAACAGATCCCCCCTGCCCCGGCGGATTTTCTTTTTCTCCCGGACCAGTGAGACCGCCACATCCTCAAATGAGATCCCGGAGAGCAGGGAAAACGGGTGGTGCCGGATGGAGACGGGGGTGAGCGCCGGGCGGATCCCGGTCACCGGCTGGCCGAATCCGGCGGCGAGGCGGTACCCGTCACCGGTGGAGCCCGTGGCCGGATATGACGCCCCGCCGGTGGCGATGACGAGGTGTTTCGCGGTATACCGGCATGCCGCCGTCTCCACCACACACCCGCCCTCACCCACCCCCCCCTCCTGCACAGCCTCGCCGCAACGGATATCGACCCCGTGCGCCCCGCACTCATCGAGGAGAAGGGCACGCACATCGGAGGCCCTCCGGGTCGCGGGGAAGACCTTCCCGTTTTCGTCCACCGTCATGGCGCAGCCGCGGCTCTCGAAGAAGGCGATGAGATCGCGGTTCGTGAAGCCGAGGAGGGCCGGCCGCAGGAACCGCCCGTGATCCCCGTACCGGGAGAGGAACTCGCGGATGTCCCCGTCGGCGGTGAGGTTGCACTGCCCGGAGCCGGTGAGGAGGATTTTTTTCCCGCAGGTCTCGTTTTTTTCGAGCACCACCACCGATCTGCCCGCTTCCGCGGTATGTATGGCGCAGAAGAGCCCGGCCGGCCCCCCACCGATGATGATACAGTCTGTTGAGTGCTCCATGATGGTGTCCTCCCGGGTTGGTCAGGTATTGGCGGGGAGGGGTGATGACGGTATGCGGGCGTGCGGTGCGCGGGTGTCGTATCCCGAAATCATGTGACACCGGTTTATATGTTGAAGCCCCCTCCCGATTCACCACTCAGCGACGCTCTGAATGATGTTCTTTTGGTTCACGCCGGCAAGAACC
>JBNGCZ010000045.1:0-1640 GCA_049974905.1 Methanomicrobiales archaeon | reverse complement strand
TCACCCCCCACACACCCGCTCCACCGCCTCCACGTCATACCGCAGCACAACCTCCCGGGTCCGCCCCCATCCCGAGAGATACCGCACATCCACGAGGCGCATCTGGTCGAACTTCTTCACCGCCTCGAAGAACGCCGTGTAGCTCATCCGGGCCCGGCGGTTCACCTCCCGGTACAGATCCCCGGAGGCGACCGGCTCCCTGCCACCGGCCATCGCGGCGATCACCGCAAGCACCTGCCGCTCGGCGGCGGAGAGCGTCTTCACCGTGGCGGCGAGGTGGACATGCTTCGACACCTCGAACGCCTTCCGGACATCCTCCTCCTCCACCTCATACCGCCCCTCCCGCTCGGCGGCAAGCACCGCCCGCTTCAGCAAGTCGAGGCCCACCCGCAGGTCCCCGGTGGCCATCGTCCGGGCCACCACCACGTCCAGCCTCCCGGGCGGCACCACCCCCGGATACAGCCCGGTGGTGATCCGGGCCTTCAGGATCTCCCGCACCTCCCCGGCGGTGTAGGGCGGGAAGAAGACCTCGGTCGGCCGGAACGACGACGCCACCGCCGGATCCAGCTCCCGGTCGAAGTCGAGGTCCATATCGCTCGTGGTGGCGATCACCCCGGACCGGGCCCCGTGATGCTCCTCGTAGAGCCGGAGCAGCGGGTAGAGCACATCGTTCAGCAGGTCCCCGGACCGCAGTCCGTGGATATCGTCGAGACAGACCAGGAGCACCCGGTTATCCCCGGCGAGCGACCGCCCGATGGCGTCGAGCACCCGCGTCACCGAGACACCGCTTCGGGGCGGCATCTGGCCGAAGAGCCGCCGGTAGATCGTCCCGAAGATCGAGTACGCGGACCGATCATGGTGGCAGTTGACATACACCGGCACCACCTGGGAGGAGTGCGCCTCCAGCTCGGCGAAGACGAGGCGCACGCTGGTCGTCTTCCCGGTGCCGGGCAGCCCGCGGAGCACGGTGTTCAGCGGCCGGACCCCGCGGAGGGCGGGCCGGATGGCGAACGCGATCTCCTGGACCTGGGCGTCGCGGTGCCGGAACTGCTCGGGGATATGGTCGGCCTCGAAGACCTCCGGGTCCAGGAAGAGGGTCTGGTCGGCCATGAGGGTCGGCGGGATCATGGAGATGTGTTGGAGGACGGTGGGTCTTGAGGAGCACGGGTGGGTACCGAAAGTGAACCGGTCCGGGGAGAGGCAGGGGCCGGGCCCGGTACCCGGGGGGAGACGGCGGCAGATACGGGCGTCTTTTCGGTGATGTAGCACGGTACATCACGAGTCAGGGGAGGGGATCAGGTCAAATTCCGCCATATGGGGCCCGTTTCGGCATCACTGCCGAATAATGCCGTGTTTTACCGCGGCGATATGAGGGCGGTCTTTCGGGACCATGACCCAAACCCCGACCCGGGGGGAGATCGTCCACCAGAGGGCGTCTGTGTGGGTCGAAAATCGGGCGAAACGGGCCCGGATTGCCGGTATTTAAGGGTTGCTCAAACGGACAGCCGCCAGGTTTATCGGGGAAGCGACCGGAGGGAGCGGTGCCCGCCGGCCCGGAAGGGCCCGTGGCGGGCAGACCTGATAATCCTGTGCGGCGTCACCGGCAGATCCCATCCACAGCCGCAAGCAGTCTGTGACCA
>JBNGCZ010000044.1:0-1682 GCA_049974905.1 Methanomicrobiales archaeon | reverse complement strand
AAAATCAAGTGCGGATGGTGGGAGTATTACTACTGCGGAGAGGAGGTGGAAGTCTACCCCATCATCGTGCAGGACGATCTGGTAAGGTTCACCTATTCTTTCAGTGAGAATGAAAAGTACTACCTGACCATGCATCCCATCCGGAGAGATGACCTCCGCCAGTACCTGGTTGATGCCGGATTCGATTCTGTCACAACCTACGGTGATTTCAAACTGGAATACGACCCATATGAGCCGGACTTTCTGATCCACGTCGCAGAAAAGAAGTCTGTAAACTGATACCGGATGATCGGGTGTTTTCCGGAACCCGGGTGATCGGGAGTTTCACGGGTCGCGGGAGAGGACCCCGGTCAGGTACCGGCTCCCCGAACACTCTCTGTCTCGTTCACCTGTCTGCGGGTTTCACTCCTCCCGGAGAATGAGAAAAACCACCCGGTGGCCTGGCAGCGATTTCAGAAACATTTACCATGCCAATCTTCGGTTCGGGGAAGACGACCGGGATGCAGTGTGTGGGCCACATTCCACAGGACCGGAGGGTCTTGCTCCATTCCAGGGAGGAGATCCTCCCGACATATTCTGTTCTCCTGCACCGCACTCGATTCCCTGATCATCCACGGGCGGGTAAGTCTGCTCTGGGCGGCGTGTCGACGCCGGTCCTGCGCCAGATCGCGCAGGGAATTTCATGGGACTGCTGCATGAATAACACGGGACAGGATAGACCGGGAGTTGATCGTGTTGAATCGCCGGAGGATTCCGGCAGAATGACACGCGTATGCCTGGGCCAGAGCGTCCGCCATGGTCGGGCGATACCGGTGTTTGCCAGATTCCCGGTATTCTTACGAAAAGATTAATCCCGGTATCCCGCCACCGTTACAGGGCTACAAGACGGGGGTGACCGCCGGCATTGCCGGGTTCCCCGGAGGAGCGAAGGATGACAGCGGAGGATCGATCACCGGCGAAGTATGCCTGGGTGGCATTCCTCATATTTGCGATCTTCGGCATCGGCTGGTTCCTCCTCTTCCCGCTGAATCCGCCATTCGATCTTGAAGATATCGCCATCGAAGGGGCGTACCTCGCTGCGGCACTCGCATCGCTCCTGCTGATCAACCGGCTGTGGATCTGGATCCTCTCCCTGGGATGGTCCCTCTTCACCCTCGGCCTCCTGATCGACTTCCTCGATGAGCTCACCCGTGACCCCGATATTCTCAGCGTCACCATCGAGGGGATCCTCACCACCCTGGGGCTGATCATCACCGCGTATGGATTCTATACCGTCTATGTGAAGGTGAGCCGGAGTGAGAGGCGATTCGCATCTCTGTTCATCAACATGAACGAGGGCATGGCGGTCCATGAGATGATATATGATGGAGAGACGGCGGTCGATTACCGGATTCTCGACCTCAATCCCATGTTCGAACATATCCTTGGTCTGAAGAAGGAAGATGTCGTGGGGAGACGTGCAACCGATATCTATGGAACCGAAGACGCACCGTTCATCGACATCTACACCAAAACCGTGGAAACGGGAGAATCTTCGCGATTTGAATCATATGTCGACCATCTGGACAAATACTTCAGGATATCGGTCTTTCCACCGGAACCGGGAACCTTCGCCACCGTCTTCTCCGGAGAATTTCGAAAAACCCCTCGTAACAAAAGTACTATATAGTCCCGGATCGATC
>JBNGCZ010000043.1:0-2150 GCA_049974905.1 Methanomicrobiales archaeon | reverse complement strand
GATGCCCTCCGCCACCTCGAGTTCGTCGGTCGCCCCGATGTAGCGGGCGCTCTGCTTGATCAGGGAAGAGAGTTCGAAGGGGAAGATGATCTTCGTCGCCTGCCCGTCGGCCATTTTCGTGAGGGCATCGAGCGAGAGCACGGTGATGGCCTGATCATTCAATGTCAATTTCATGCATGTGCCGGGGTGTTGACAACATCGGGGGTGGTGGTGCGTTCATCTGTCGTGTGCTGACAGAACCAGAGATGTATTCGGGCTCCGTGATCCAAAACACCCCGACCACCGTCCCACCCACATTCTTCTCGTATGTCGCAAGGGAATTCACAACCACATCAATGCCGTGTCTTCTCCCGCCAGTACTCCCGGGGCACCCGGATCTCGAAGCGGGCGCCCCTGCCTGGCGTGCCCGTCTCACTGATCGTCATCCCGGTGATACCGAGGATCTCCCGGACCAGGTAGAGCCCGAACCCGGTGTTCTTGCCAACGCCCTTCTCGAAGATCCGCTCCTTCTCATCGGCAGAGACCCCCGCCCCGTCGTCCTCCCAGACGATCACCAGATCCCTGTTCCCGGTCCGGCAGGAGACCGTGATTTGTGAGAGATCTTCTCCACCATGACGGACTGAATCGTCGAGGAGATTCTCAAGGACCTTCCTGAAGAGCGGGTCGGCATACACCTCTGCATCGCACCCGTCGACCTGCAGGAAGACGGGTGAGGGGACCTCCAATTCACCGAACATCGATCCGAGATCCTGCCAGAGGGGATCCTCCGATCCGACCCGCTCAAAATCATGGGTCAGGGTGATCTCGTCCTCGATCCGGTGGATGATCTCTTGAAGCTTCTCCAGATATGCACGCTGCTCGCTCTCGTCGGCGTCCTTCAGGAGCTCGAGCAGGCCGTCGACGACCATGATCCGGTTGAGGATGTCGTGGCGGGTAACGCCCGAGAGGAGCGAGAGCTGCCGGTGAGCCCTCCTCAGGGCCTCTTCCACCATCTTCCGGTCGGTGATGTCCCGTGCGAGTCCCTCGATGGCAATGACTCTCCCGTCGTCATCGAAGACCGGAGAGTTGACCTGCTCGGTCCAGATGACCGATCCGTCCTTTCGCACCCACCGCAGCACGAGCTGTCCCGATTGATCGACGGCGGAATCGGCAAGCGCCTCCAGCAGGTACCGGTCGTCGGGATGGACCAGTTTGAACCCGAGATCCGGGTCTGCATAGTGCTCTTCCGGGGTATACCCGGTGATTGCAGTCGCCGAGGGGGAGACATAGGTGAATCGCCGTGTGGGGAAGAGCTCCACCCGGTACACCAGGTCACCGAGGTTCTCCACCAGGTTCCGGTACCGCTCCTCGCTCTCCTGCAGGGACTCCATTGCGTCCCTCTGCTCGGTGATGTCGGTGAGCATGGCGAATGATCCGCGGAAGGTCCCGTACCGATCCATGATCGGGGTGGCAGAGACCTGGAATGAACGCACCGATCCGTCCCGGTGTCGGAACCGGCGCACATACCTGCCTGAGGGACCCTCTCGGCGAGTCTGTACCTGGGCCTCATGGTCGCCGACCTCCTCCTCGACGATGAAGGCGGCCATCTTCCGGCCGATCATCTCGTCGGGTCGGTATCCGAGCATCCCGGCGAGACGGGGATTGACAGACTCCGTCACAAAATCCGCATCCAGCTCCCAGATCCCCTCCTCGGCGGTCTCCACGATCCGGCGGTACCGCTCCTCGCTCTCGGCGAGTTCACGCTCGCTTCGCCTGATCTCCTCGAAATTCGAGCGCACCTCCTCCTCGGTGGCGTTGAGCTCCTCGTAGGTGGACTCCAGTTCCGCATATGCGTGTTTCAGTTCCCGGTGCCTTTCCCTGAGTTCTTCCTCAGCCAGTTTCTGGCCGGTGATATCCTCGAAGAATCCCTGGAGGGTAAATGATTCATCGGGGCAGATCGCGGCCATGCGTGCGGTGAGGCGCAGGCGTCGCTCCTCACCACCCGGAATCTTGAAGCGCACCTCGCACTGGTCGATCCTGCCGCTTTCCTGCAGTATCCGGAGGATGGAGTCCCGCTGTTCTGGATCGCTGTAGAGCTGGTGCCGGAGATCGGTATATTCCTCGAGGAGATCTTCGGGAGATTGGAATCCGAGGATCCGGGCCCCGGATCG
>JBNGCZ010000042.1:0-2219 GCA_049974905.1 Methanomicrobiales archaeon | reverse complement strand
CACGGGTGGCGCCCCCTCCATCACCTTCACCAGAAAGACCGTCCGGATAGGGCCGCGTTTCTTGATAAGCGTTGCGAGGTTCTCCGTCATTGTCTGCATCTCTGGGCTGTATTCAGGCTTCACAGTCTGCGATGATCGCAGCGATCCGCTCTGCTGCATGACCGTCGCCGAACCGGGCAGAATGCTTCCGGATACGGCTCCCGCTCCTCTGTGTCTTTGCAATGATCCGGTCGCAGTCCGCCCCCACCAGCACATTCCACCCGTCCTCCACCGTCTCCACCCACTCGGTGTTCTCCCGGAGGGTGATGCAGGGGACCTGGAGGATGTAGGCCTCCTTCTGGATGCCGCCCGAGTCGGTGAGGATGGCCCGGGCATGGGCCATGAGCCGGAGCATGTCCAGGTAGGGGAGGGGGTCGACGAGCTGGATGGTGTCAGGGAGTCGGGGGAGGAGGCCGTAGTGGTCCAGGCACTTCCTGGTCCGGGGATGGGCGGGGAAGACGATGGGCTCGCCGATGGCGGTGAAGGCCTCGATGATCCCGGTGAGGTGGTCCGGGTCGTCGGTGTTCGACGGCCGGTGGACGGTGGCGACACAGTAGGATCGCTCGACGAGCCCGAGGTCTTCGAGGATGGTGGAGTGCTCTTCGGCGATGTCGCGGTTGAACTGCAGGGCGTCGACCATCACGTCGCCCACGAGGTGGACGCCCCTGGTGATGCCCTCGTTTTGGAGGTGCCCGACGGCGGTGGCGGTGGGACAGAAGAGGAGGTCGGCGAGGTGATCGGTGAGCACCCGGTTGATCTCCTCGGGCATGGTCCGGTCGAAGCTGCGAAGCCCGGCCTCCACGTGGGCGACCGGGATGTGGCGTTTGGCGGCGGCCAGGGCGCCGGCGAGGGTGGAGTTGGTGTCGCCGTACACGAGGACCAGGTCCGGTGCTTCGGCGAGGAGGACCTCCTCGATGGCGATGAGCATCCGGCCGGTCTGTGCGCCATGGGGGCCGGACCCGATGCCGAGGTGGTAGTCGGGCGCGGGGATGTGGAGGTCCTGGAAGAAGACATCCGACATGTTCGCGTCATAGTGCTGGCCGGTATGGACGAGGATCTCCTCGTGGTCGCGGCGGAGTGCCCGGGAGACCGGGGCGCACTTGATGAACTGGGGGCGGGCGCCGACGATGGTGGCGATCTTCATGCGGATTCCTCCGGGGTGTGGGGGTCGCGGACCGGCATGGCGTGGCCGTGGTTGCCGCGGTCAATCACAGGAATGGCCGTTTGCGGATGCATTGATCTCCTCGCAGATCGCCAGGTTCGTCGCCGCCTGGCCGGGGGTGATCGGGAACGGGCGGCCGTGGCGTGCACAGTCGAGGAAGGTGGCGAGCTCGACCTTCAGCGGCTCGACCTGGTTGACGAGCACCGTCTCGATGATGTTCTCCTGGACGTAGCGCTCGTTTACGGCGGCGTACTGGTCGGGCTTTCGGTAGATGGAGACCTCCTGGGCCATGAAGTCGCCCTCGATGGTGAAGGATTCCTCTTCGATGTAGATGCGGCGGATCTTTTTGGAAGATTTCCGGCTGGCCGAGAGGGAGATGGGGGTGGTGCCGGCGGTGAAGAGAGCGGTGCAGACATCGGGGGTGCCGGCGCCGCTGATGGTGAAGGGGTGGGGGGTTTCGGTGAAGAGGACATGGGCGGCGATGTCGATGTCATGGATCATCAGGTCCTCGACCACCGAGGCGTCCGTGATCCGGCCGGAGGCGGGGTTGTGCCGGTTGAACTCGACGTACAGGGGCCGGGAGACGATGGCGCGGATCTCGGGGACGATGGGGTTGAACCGCTCGATGTGGCCGACCCCGACGGTGAGATCGTCCGGGATGTGGGCGATGAGATCGCGTGCCTCGGCGGCGGTGGCACAGAGCGGTTTCTCCACCAGGATGTGGACCCCGGCGCTGATGGCCGCCCCGGCGATCGGGTGGTGGAGAGGGGTGGGCGTGCAGATGCTCACCGCATCCACCCGGGCGAGGAGGGCGTCGAGGGTGGGGCAGGCGGTGGCGTCATGCTCGCAGGCGAGCCGTTCGGCCGCCGCATGGTCGACGTCGAAGAGGTACAGGGAGTCGACGCCCCGAAGCCCGGAGTATACGCGGAGGTGGTTCTCGCCCATCGTGCCCACTCCGATGACCCCGACGTCCATGGATGGAGGAGGGGTGGATGGGACGACCGATTAACCATTCGGT
>JBNGCZ010000041.1:0-2364 GCA_049974905.1 Methanomicrobiales archaeon | reverse complement strand
CAGCGTCCCTCCCGCTCCCTGCAGGGGCGCCGGCCTTCGGGCACGTGCGCAGCATCGCCGCCGGCAACGGCGGGGAAATCCGGGTCGCCCATGACGGCGGCATTGCCTGCTACGCGGGCGGCGTATGGGATGCGGCGCCCGGCAGGCCGCCGTTTTCGCGTGCCCTCGCCCTTACGGCCGCCCCCGACGGGAGCATGCTTGCCGGCACCCCGGACGGCGTCTGGCGTCTGGGCGAAACGGGCTGGACGAGGGAGGTCGATGCCGGGGTCTTCGGGCTGCAGGACTGCGAGGTGCTGATGACCGATTCGCGGGGCTGGACGTGGGCAGGATGTGCCAACCCGACGGCGGGGGGCATTCTGGTCTGCCGCGATGGCGCCTGGGAACGGGTCGGCGAAGACGGTCTTCCCCACCCGGTCGTTCGGGGTCTCTGCGAGGACGCATCGGGACGGATCTGGGCGGCGACCGGGTTTGCCAGCCGCGGCGGGGCGGCGGTCTTCGACGGAGTGACGGTCACCGCGACCTACACGACGGCGGAGGGGCTCGCCGGGGGCGCCACCCGGACGGTCTTCGGGGACGCCGCGGGCCGGATGTGGATCGCCTCCGAGTACGACGGGGTCGCCGTGCTCTTCCCGGACGGCACATGGCAGTACCTCGACCGGGGATGCGGCCTTGCGGGAGACGAGGTGAAGGCCGTCGCCGAAGATGCGGACGGGCGGCTCTGGATAGGCACGGATCTCGGGCTGAACGTTGCGGAGGGATTCGAACGGTTCCCCCTGCGCACCGCACGTGCCTGAGGGGAAAAACTGAATCGTCTGAAGACTCCTGAAAATCACAAGAATCAAAAAAAATGGAACTATCGGGGCGTGCCCGGCGGCCGCCGCCCGCACCCGGCCGCAGGGACGGGCCTGATGCCCGCCCCGCCGGACCCCTGCTCTTTTTGCCCGTCTGTCTACATCTGGTGGTCCAGCACGTAGCCCTTGATCTCACCGGTCAGTTCCGCGGCAATCGCCCCGCCGATCACCGAGGGGATCAGGTAGAAGAGGAAGATCTCACCGATGACGATGACCGGGGTTGCCCCCTCCATATAATGCACGTCCTGCAGGGAGAAGAAGCCGAGGGCGATCACCGTGGAGAGGAGCGCCACGACAAGGCCCATCACGACGCCCGCCTTGCCGAACCGGCGAAACCGGCCCCACGAGATGAGCCGGTGGTAGTAGTTGGTCATCTCCGAACTGCCGACGAGGCCTCCCAGAAACGCGGTTGCCAGAGGGTAGAGGTAGCCGAATGCCCCCGGCCCCTGTAGGCCGTAGAGGAGGAGCCCGAGGTTGAGGGAACAGGTCAGGATGATGCCGAAGAGGATGCGTACAGCCATGCGTTGTTCTCAGGAAGAGATGGGAAGTCAGGAAATTTAATCATTCCTCCATGTATGGCGGCAATGGGATGGAGGTCTCCTGTACGGCCGTCCGGGAGCGTCCTGTGTCCGGCGGCCGGGGAAGAATAGCGGGAAGCTATGTAGATGTACGGCAAGAATACCATGGGAGCTGATTGTATGTTGTGCCCGAATTGCGAAACGGAGGTGCCGGACGGTTCGTTCTTCTGCGCCGAGTGCGGCGCGGACATCATCCATGACGGCGACGGGGCGGCCGCAGACGATGCGTGCCGGGCCGTCTTTGACGGCGACCCGTCCTTCCGGGAAGAGGACCCGCCCCTCGCCGCCGGTGGCGTGGGGGACGACAGGCACGGGGAAGAGGCCGAAGAGATGGCGGACGCAGGCCCGTGGGCGGACGAGGACACCGTTGCCGCCCCGTCAGCAGAGGAGACGGTGCGGGTCTTTGCCGGGAGCGAAGACCTGAAGAAATGCCACGGGTCCGGCCCGGACGCGGCGGCCGGGGATCTCCGGGACGATCTCTATGCAGAGGGCGACGGGACGCAGGGGGACGGGTATGCCGCCATCCCTGCCCCCACTGCAGGTGACGGAGAACCGGCGGAGAAGGAGCCCTCCGGGCCCCTCTCTGCGGCAGACGGGGAGGAGCAGGAACAGGAGCAGGGCCGCGGTGATGAGGATGATCTCCGGTTGGGGGCTGAAGCGGACGACGATGCGGCGACGGTCGATGAGGAGTTCGTCCCGGTCACGGAGGACGACGCGGACGCGGGCGAGGCCGCCGCAGACGACGACGGGCGGATCCGCATCCGGGAGGGGGGCAGGTCCGGCCCCCGCCGGAGGGTGCCTACGCCCTATGACCCGATGGAGGATCTCATGGCGGACTCCCCTCCCGAACCGCCTGCAGAGGCGGGTGAAACCCCCCCGAAACGTCCGTTCACGATGCCACAGCTGCCCGTCATCGCCGGGGCGGCGGCCGTCAT
>JBNGCZ010000040.1:0-2449 GCA_049974905.1 Methanomicrobiales archaeon | reverse complement strand
CCGGGGGGTGGCGGCCCGCCGCCCAGGCGCTCGGGTTCTCCGTCCCCGCCGGGGGGTGGCCGGTCGCCGACCTGATCTCCCGGTGGCGGGCGTTCAAGGACGGCCGGGATCTCGTCGAGCACGAGGACTACGTCGCGCTGGCGCTGCGAAATCGGTTGCCGCCGCCCGCCCCGGTCCTGCTGGTCGATGAGTTCCAGGACGTGAGCCGGGCCCAGGGAGAACTGATCCGGCAGTGGATCGGGTCCGGGGAGGTGGACCGGGTCTATGTGGCGGGCGACCCGGACCAGAGCATCTACTCGTTTCGGGGCTGCGATCCCTCGGTGTTCACGTCGCTTCCCGCGGTGGACGAGGGGGCCTCGGCCGACCGGGCCCGGCCGGTCTCGTTCCGGTGCCCGGAGTCGGTGATGGCCGCGGCCGAGGAGGTGCTCGGGTACCCGGCCCGGGTGGACCCGTGCGGCCGGTCCGGGATGGTCCGGCACGTGGCCCCGGCGACGCCGGGCATGCTCGCGGCCCAGGTGGAGGCGGCGGTGCGGTACGCCCGGGAGGTCGCCCCCGGCCGCCAGCCGGTCTTCGTGCTGACCCGGTTTCGCCGGAATGTCCGGTCGCTCGCCGGTGACCTGGGCCGGGAGGGGATCCCCTGCACCGGGATCCGGCGGGGCCGGGTGAACCGGTGGACTTCGGTCCGGGTGGGGCGGTCCGGTGCCGGGCTGGAGCCGGTCGCGGTCAGCCCGTGGGCGCTGGTGCAGGCGCTGGTCCGGTACGTGGGGGGAAGCGACATCGATCCCGACCCGCTCCCAAAAGAGGCGGCCCGGGCGCTGGTGGTGGCGGTGCTGTCCGGGGAGGATCGGAGCCGGGCGCTCGCCGAGGTGACGGGGATGGCCCGGGTCACGGTGGGCGCCCTGTATCACTGGACCGGCGGGAACCTGGGGGAGGGGATCTACGCCCGCCTGAATCTCCGCCCCTGGGTGGTCGCCTCCATCCGGGCGGCCATCGACCGGCAGTCCCGGCGGGGGTATGCCATCGGCCCGGAGGATGTGCGGGTGGACACGGTCCATGCCTCCAAGGGGCTGGAGGCGGCGGTGGTGCTCCTCCACACGGGGTACCTGCGGGGCCGTCTCGCGGGGTTCCCGGACGCCGCTGCGGTCGCCGAGGAGCGGCGGATCTTCTACGTGGGGGCGACGAGGGCGAGCCATGCGCTGGTCGTGCTGGACTACGGGCCCGGGCCCACCACGCCGATCCTCTCGGGGGTGGGGATGTGACGGGAGCGGTGATGGAGGCGGCCTGCCGGTTCTTCGAGGCGCACCTCACCGATGACCACCGGCGGTTCCTGGGGGACCGGTACGGGTTCTCCCCGGAGTTCGTCGCCCGGATGCGGATCGGCTACGCTCCTCCGGTCCGCGACGGGTTGCTCCGCCACCTGCTCGGCCGCGGCTGTGGACCTGCGGAGGTGGTCGGCTCCGGGCTGGTCTTCCGGTGGTCGTCGGGTGGCGGGTCGGGGATCGCGGATCTCTTCCGGGGTCGGATCGTCTTTCCCTACCTGGACGGGGACGGGGGTCCCGCCTACTGTATCGGCCGGGCCACGGACGAGACCCCGGGGTCCGGGGACCGGGTTCCGGCGAAGTACAAGAAGCAGCTGGTGACGGGTGCCATCACCGAGCCGATCTTCGGGACGTGGTCGGTGGTGGCCGGGGCCCCGGTGGTGGTCACCGAGGGGGTGACCGACGCGCTCGCGGTGCTCCAGGCGGGCCGTCCGTGCATCTCGCCGGTGACCACCCGGTTCAAGCACGACCGGGTGGCGGAGGCGGCGGAGTGGTGCCGGCAGGCGTCGTCGGTGGTGATCGTGAACGATGCGGAGGCGAGCGGGGCGGGGCTCGCCGGGGCGGCGAAGACGGCGATCGCCCTGCTCGCCGCCGGGGTCCGGGAGGTCCGCATCGGGGAGCTCCCCCGGCCTCCCGGTACAGACAAGGTGGACCTGAACGACTTCATGCGGGCCGGGGGCGATCTCGACGCGGTGCTTGCCGCAGCGGTCCCGGCGGATGGCCACCCGGCTGTCCGGGGGGAGCGGCGGCGGGCCTGGGAGGCGGGGGTGACCCGGCTGCGGTCGGCGATCTCCCGGGAGCGGTGGCAGCTCTCCGGTCCCCCGGGCAGCGCATCGGCCGACGATATCGAGGACCTGAAGTGCCGGATGCCGTCGGTGTCGGCCTACACGGGGATCGCCCCCGGGAAGCGGGGCCCGCACCCGGTCTACGGGTCCACCAACGGCGACAACTTCGCGGTCTCCCCGGACGGCGAGACGTGGACGTCTTTCCACGGGGGTGCGGACCGGGGGAAATCCGGAAACATCTTCAAGCTGATCGCTCTTGAGCAGGGGTTTTTATCGGACGAGAGCCAGCCGCTGCGGGGGGAGGCGTTCCTGGAGACGGTGCGGTGGTGCCGGGGGAGGTGGTGA
>JBNGCZ010000039.1:0-3331 GCA_049974905.1 Methanomicrobiales archaeon | reverse complement strand
TCCATTGTCTGGAGTGGTTTGGTGCGCGCCTCATCAATATCGGCGATAGCTGCGGTATGAAAGACAATATCGCAACCTTCCATGGACTTTGTTAGGTTCTCAAGATCGAGAACGTCTCCTTCCACCAATCTGACGTTTTGGTCAAGGCCGTTAAAACGTGAACCTGCTGACAGGTCCTTATCGTATACCACCGTTTCGATGTCATTCTTGACCAGTTCTCTGACCAGATATCTCCCGAGGAAACCGGCACCGCCTGTCACCATCGCTTTCATATCGTTCCCTCCTTCTGCCATTCAACGAGGTTCATTACCGCCTCCATCTCCATCTGCTCCCGTGCCTCCCGCGCATTCGATGCCACATGCGGTGTGACGATCACCTGTGGGAAGTCCAGCAACGGACCATCCAAGGGTTCATGCTGTGCAACATCAAGCCCCGCACCCGCGATCCATCCCTCCTTGAGGGCTGAAACCAGCGCGTCCTCATCGATGAAAGAGCCGCGGGCGGTATTGATAATAATCGCATCATTTTTGCAGCGTTTCAATGTTTTCGCATCCAGCAAAGGTGCCTGGTTGGGCACAGGAGCGGCATGGAGGGTGATGATATCCGCGGTACCAAGCACATCTTCAATAGCATCCATTCGTTCCCACTCCGCCGGCACATTTCTTTCAAGGAAGGGATCATAGAAGATGATGCGGCATCCGATGGCATCGAGGATCTCCGCGACTCTGAACCCGATTCGTCCCATTCCAATAACACCCGCGATCTTTCCTGAGAGGAGCGTAGCGGGGCGAACTGCATGTATTCCCTGGCGTGCGTTTTGATTGTATTCTGGGATATGTTTCAGGAGAGAGAGAATGAGGGCCAGCGTATGTTCGGCAACCGCCTGTACGGGAGCATCGGGTGTGTTGAATATTCGTATATTGTGTCTGCGGGCGGCGTCTTTGTCAATGGAATCTGTCCCCACACCCACGCGTGATATGGCCCATAATCCGGGACAAGCCTCGATCACGGATTCAGAAAACTCCTCGGTGCCCGCAATGGCTGCATCTGCGTTTTGAAGAGCGTCGATAAGTTGCCGCTCCTCCAACCGCTGGCCGCTCGTATTCGCATATGTGATATCGAAATGGTGGCGGAGGAGATCCATTGCCGCGCCTCTGGTATTGAAGCCTCGAATTGTTATTGCCACTCTGTTTTTATCCATGCTCCCCTCTCGAATGTCATAGATATATGTGAATGGGGCCATCATTAAGATATACCGAACCTTCGGCGTACAAATGATGAACTGCAGTCAGAATCCCGGCACCAGCCCTCCTCCATCAGATAGGCGCCGTGTGCATATCATTCAGGCCGGTAGTCGGACTGTTAAAGGGATAAGTGGACATTTTCATCCTGATCAGGAGATTGCCTGGCTGTATCTGGGGAAAAACATCCTTCAACGTCAATCGATCGAAAAAAATCTGGATGAGCGCTTTCACCAGATTATGATTGGAGAAGCCCTGCAAGAAACTGCCCGTGAAAGCAGGCAGGCGTATATCGATTATATCGGTCTCTTGGGTCAGACTATCGACGATCCCTGCTGGTGGCTGACATCGGTATCTGAAAAGAGCCCGTACATATCCGATGTCTTCCTGCATTTCTGTTATCTGCGGGTGGCTCTGGAATACCTCCGAGAACATCCCCCCGGGGATCTGGTCATTGTCTGCGAATCCCGCGCTCTCATGCAATCACTCCAGGCGAATCTTGTACATGATGAAAGTGTTGAGGTAATTTTCAATTCAAACCCCCTGAAAGAGGTATTCGATCGATTTCTGCAGGAAAAAGAGCGCTTCCTTCAGTACGGGTGGTTTGTCTGCCGGTACTCGTGCAGGATTCTGATCTCGCGATTGTACGCATATTTCAATCAAAATGACAACAATACACAACTCTCTCCCCCGGTGGCCGCGATACATTCATGGACTGATGAACGATCGTTCGCCGACTCGGTCACTTTTTGCGATGTATACTGCGGAAAACTGGGAAACATCCTGAAAGATTCTGGTGCGTCGGTGGTGTATCTGGCCAATGTCCTCCCGACGATGTGGTATCTTCGCGCGGTGCACCGCCTGTCGGGGAATGGTGAGAATATCCATCTTATGGAGGAGTTTCTAACGCTCAGCGATATTCGCAGATCACTGGTCACTGTTCATGCGATCAATCCGGAGGATCATACAATTCCTCCCTTCATGGACATGGACGTATCCACTATCATATCATCCGGACTGAAGCGGGATCATCTCAACACCCGGGCAGAGCAGTCATTTCTGAACTACTGTGCGAGCAGGCGTATCAGTGAAAAATGGGCGCTTTCCACCTTCATATACACCTTCGAGAATCAGATTGGGGAGAAGATGTTCTGTCTGGGTTTTCGAAAACATTCGCCGCAGACGCATCTGACTGGATACGCTCACAGCGTGGTCATTCCCATGTATACCCCTTACACCCTCTCACGATATGAAAAAGAGAGTATTCCACTCCCCGATCACATTGTGGTGAATGGCAGGAAGGCGAAAGATGTGCTGGTCACTTCTGGATTTGACGGAAACGATATATCCATCGGTGGGGCCGTCCGGTATGCTGCTACCGGAAAAACGCAGGAAACGACAACCCGCCACGATTTGAAGGAAGAGATGACCCTCCTCGTCACACCAACATCGGGAATTCACGAAACAGTCGAGCTCGTGACCAAGGTGGTGACGGCGTTTGGAGGCGATGATAAAATCCGGGTGATTCTGAAACCGCACCCGATCATTCCTCATGATCAGCTGGTTTCAGCGCTTCCAGATCTTCCGAGCAATGTCAACATTGAGACACGACCGGTACAGGAACTCCTCGCCGTCTCTGATATGCTCGTATATACGGACACGACCGTCTCCATCGAAGCCCTTGAGCGGGGTATCCCGGTCCTCCATATATCATCCGATGTGAGAATCGACATGAATCCCCTGGAGGGCTACGAGTGTGTCCCCTCCGTGGCGAGGCCTGAAAAAATCCGTGAAACCGCGGAGGTGCTCATCCAGACCGCGCATGAACACCGGGACGAATACCGGCGGATCGCCTCTGATTTTTTCGGAGAGGTTCACGGTGATGTGGCGGAGATGTTTCTTGGCGGAAAAGATCATCAACAAAAACGGTCTTGATATTCGAATATTGAAAACATTATACAGACAGAATTATTCTTTCGAATCCCATCCACTGGTGTGGCATCACGGAACCTGGTAAACGGAACTCTCTTATTCACTCCCTATCCAACAGTACTCACAATGGTGGATAGCACACGGCCTCTCGATGTCGT
>JBNGCZ010000038.1:0-4448 GCA_049974905.1 Methanomicrobiales archaeon | reverse complement strand
ACCGGGGAGGTGGAGAAGGACGGCGCCGTCCAGGCGGTCAACGACTATCTCTTCAGCGGGATCATCTCCAAGGACGACGCGATCACCGTGGTGAACGCATACCTGTTCGGGTGAGGGATCTCCCCTCCATCACCACCTCCCCCGGCACCGCCGCACCGTCTCCAGGAACGCCTCTCCCTGCAGCGGCCGGCTCTTGTTACGGACACCGGGTGTCGTGCCCCTGGATGACCGCCCGCCCCCCGGGGCCGGATAACCCCACCCCGACCAAAAGAGATTACTCTCCTGCGGGGCAAGGAAACCGGTACTGATCGGTGATGATCCGCGTCCTCTTTGTCGACGACGAATCCGCTCTCCTCGAGCTGTACCGGATGTACCTCGGGCGATCGGGGGAGTTCGAGGTCCGGTGCGCCGCGTCCGGGGCCGAAGCCCTGGAACGGCTCTCCACGGGGGATGTGGAGGTGGTCGTCTCCGATTACCAGATGCCGGGGATGGACGGCCTCGCGCTTCTGCAGGAGGTCCGCCGTGACTCAGACCTTCCCTTCATCATCTTCACCGGGCGGGGCCGGGAGGAGGTGGCCATCGAGGCGCTCAACCTGGGCGCCGATTTCTACCTGCAGAAGGGCACCGACACCCGGGCGCAGTTCGCCGAACTCGCCCATGTCATCCGGCAGGTGGTGGCCCGTCGGCGTGCGGAGGAGGCCTACAAAACGGTCCTCCGGTATTCGGGGACGGCCATCTACGTGGTGGAGGAGGACGGCACCATCTCCTACTGCAACGATGCCTTCCTGCAGCTCTCCGGATATTCGCGGGAGGAGATCGTGGGACGCCGGTCATGGCACCTCTTCATCGATCCCGCGGACCACCCGCTCATCAGGGAGTACCACCACCGGCGCCGGAAGGACCCGGAAAGCGCCCCCGAATCATACCGGTACACCCTGATCGACCGGAAGGGCGAACGCCACCGGGTCCACATCACCATCGGGATCATCCCGGGAACCGGGCGGTCGATCGCCTCCCTGCACGACATCACCCCGCTCGTCGAGGCGCGGGAGGCACGCGAACAAAGCGACGAACGCCTGCAGATGGCCATGGATGCCGCCCGGGTGGGAATATTCGAGATCGACCTTCGCACCGGGTCGATCATCCTCAGTGACCCCGTGTACACCCTGTTCGGCTACGATCCCGGGGAGCTCGACATCACCCTGGACGGGTGGGAGGGGCTGGTCCACCCGGAGGACGTGGACCGGATCCACCGGGAGGTGCTGGACACCCCGGTGGGAGCGCGGCCCTTTGGCGTCGAATTCAGGATCCCGGATTCCTCCGGTGAATGGCAGTGGATATCGGTGCGGTCGGGGCCCACCGAGGTCGATTCTGCGGGAAACCCCGTCCGGATCGCCGGGGTGATCGCCGATATCTCCGATCAGAAGAAGGCCGAGGAGATGCTCGCCCGGAGGGAATCGTACTACCAGGCGCTCTTCCAGAACGCCGGCGACGCGATCACGCTCCGGAACCTCGACGGGGTGATCCTGGAGGCCAACCCGGCCGCGCTGGAGATGCTCGGGCGCGGTCGCGAGGAGGTCATCGGCAGGAATTACATCGATTTCGTGGATCCCTCCTGCATCCACCACCTGCAGCGGGTGGTCGGGCAGCTCCGGGCGGCGGGTTACGCGGAGTACGAGGCCACGCTCCGCCACCGGACCGGATCGCCGGTGCAGGTGGATTCCCGCTGTCGGATACTGGACGATGCGGATGACGCGCCATTCATCATCTGCATCGCACGGGATATCACCTGGAAGAGGCAGGAAGAAGAACGGCAGCAGCAGAACGAGCGCCTGTTCCGGACCCTCTTCGAGGAGGCGCTCAATCCGATACTGGTCGTGGATACCGACGGCCGGTTTCTGACCGCAAATACGGCCGGGCTCGACTTCCTGGAGTGCGGCCGGGAGGATCTCCGGGGCACCACGGTCCGGGACTGGATGTCCACCGGCGAGGGGGAAGACGGCATTCTATCGCTCTTCGAGCCGCATCGGACCATGGAGACGGAGTGGCGGGTCGGCAACCGGATCAAGACCCTGCTCCTGAACGTGGTTCCCATCACGATCGATGACATGACCATGTACTACGGCATCGGCCAGGACATCACCGAATTGAAAAACGCACAGATCTCCCTGGAAACCGCCAACCGGAACCTGAATCTCCTGAACCAGGTGCTCCGACACGACATGATGAACCAGGTGAACATCATGGGCGGGTACCTGGAGCTGCTCGCG
Source organism: Methanomicrobiales archaeon (assembly GCA_049974905.1). Classification (GTDB taxonomy): domain Archaea; phylum Halobacteriota; class Methanomicrobia; order Methanomicrobiales; family Methanoculleaceae; genus JBNGCZ01. The sequence goes on along the minus strand of JBNGCZ010000038.1, from coordinate 2,178 downwards.
GGAGAGATGGGGGACGGGGGAGAGGTGACGTCGTACGTCCGGCGGTGCAGGCAGGCCCTGAAGACCATCGAGCGGCAGATCGCCATCGCCCGGGACTACCAGAACCTGCGGGCGCAGGAGCCCCGGTGGCAGGATCCGGGGGCGGTTTTCAGACGGTGCCTGGACGATGAGGCGGGCCTGGGGGAGGGCATCTCCGTCACCGTCGATTGCGACGGCGTGGAGATCTTCGCCGATCCCATGCTCGAAAAGGCGTTGTGCAACCTGGTCCAGAACGCCTGCACGCATGCCCGCGGGATGACCCGCCTGGCGGTGACGGGTACGCGGGACGGAGACGACCTGCTGATCGCGGTCACGGATGACGGCTGCGGTATTCCCGACGAGAAGAAGACCACTCTGTTCACGCCCGATCCCGGGAGTATCCATGGATACGGCCTCTCCCTGGTCCGGGAGATCCTGGCCATCACCGGGATGACCATCACCGAGACGGGAACGCCGGGAGGGGGTGCCCGGTTCGAGATACGCGTTCCCGGAGAGAGCTGGCGGATCAGCGGTAATTGATCGGGACAAGCCATTTTTCGGCGGCGGTTCACCGAAAAGCCTTCTTCTTCTCAGGGCCGATGAATATGCATGAACATGCACGACTGGAGTCGAATCGGGAGCCTCGCACTCGTGTGTGTGGTTGTGTGCATCGGCACCGCTTCTGCGGCAGCGGGCACGGCGGTGACCCGGGATGTCACTCCTGCCACGGCAGCGCCCGGTGAGACGATCACCATCACTCTCGATCCCGCCCCGGGAACCGTCACCAGCCCCGGGTGGGGCGTCATCGAGACCCTTCCCGCCGGGACGACCGTCATCTCCGGGTCATCCGATGCCGACGGAATGACCGAACTGGACACCGGGCAGTACCGGTTCACCCGCCTCGGCGGCGATACACCCATCAGCTACCGGATCCGGGCACCGGACGCGGCCGGCACCTACCCGATCACCGGTGAATACACCGACGGCGACCTCGCCACCGGGGAAGTCGGCGGGGACGTCTCCCTGGTGGTGGAAGGGGGCGGCGCCGCTTCGGGAACAGTCACCGCCACGCCGACCGCAAAAGCGCCACGCACCCCGTCGTCGCCGGGATTCGGTGCGGTTGTCGCGCTGATCGGGTATGCGGCAGTCGGCCTGCTCCTCGCGGGCAGGCAGTGATCACTTTTTTTGGAAAAAAGAGGGTTATGCGGTCTCGGCGAAGGGACCGAGCCACTCATCGACTTTTTCACGGTTGTCCTCGATCCATTTCGCGGCGGCATCCTCCCCGGTCATGTCCTCCACCTGGTCGGCATAGTACATCACCGTCTCCATGTCCTCCGGCTGCCAGTGGAACCGCTCGACGATTCCGTTGGCCCGGGGATACTCGTCCTCGAATCCCATCCGGGTGAAGGTGACGATGTCCTCGGCACCGCCGTAGACCCCCTTCGGGTCATCCAGGTACTTCAGGTCCCACTTCATGAACTTCCAGTGCGGCGACCATCCGGTGACCACGGTCCAGTCCTCATCGGGGATGGCGCTTTTGAGGGCACCGAGCATGGCCACCTCGCTTCCTGCCTGCAGGGTGTAGTCCAGGTCGTACTCCTCGATGGCGGTCTCGGTCTGCTGCATGATCCCGGAACCCGGCTCGATGCCCACGATCTCGCTGTCGAACTTCTCTTTGACACCGTTCATATCGGTGATGGAGTCGATGGTCACGTACTCGGGCACCACCAGCCCGCAGCGGGTCCCGTTGTCCAGGTTGATCCGCACCCAGTTCATCTCGTCTTTGAACTTATCGTAGTAGGGTCCCTGGGTGGTCGGGAGCCACCCGTCCAGGTAGACATCAACGCTCCCGCTGGCGATCCCCTGGAAACAGAGCCCCACATCCGCGTTGGTCAGTTTCACGTCATATCCGGCTTCTTCCATGACCAGCTTCATGACATTGCCGCTCGCATGGGCCGTCCCGTATGGAGAGACCACGAATTCGATGGTGGGCTTCTCCGAGAGGGGGGAGCGGTGGCGGTGGGAGTCCCTGCCCCCTCCTCCTCGGCGCACCCCGCCATGAAGGTCAATCCGATCACCATCCCGGCCATGAGCAGAATTACACACACTAAACGTTGGTTCATATTGTCACATCCTTTGGCCCAGTATTGTGAAAGGGCT
>JBNGCZ010000037.1:0-4471 GCA_049974905.1 Methanomicrobiales archaeon | reverse complement strand
GATGTCCAGGGCGTAGCGGGCTCCACCGAGGGAGAATTCGAGGATGTCTCCGGTGTCGTCCATGGTCAGTGGGGGGGGTGGTGTCGCGGCATGATTCACCTGCAGGGGGGAAGAAATCAGAGGTATTGATCGATATCCCTGAGCAGCTGGTTGATATCGATCCATATGATCAGTTCGTTCTTCTCCTTTTCTTTTTCATCCTCCTTCTGTTTTATCTTCTTCTTGATAATGCCGAGGATCGCAGAATCCTCGACCTGTGAGGACGTGGAGGTGGTGTCCACCAGTTTCCGGTCATAGGTGGAGACGGAGAGGACGTCGTCCACCATGATGCCGATCTTCGCCTTGGTGTGCTTCTCGTCCAGGACGATGATCCGGCACTCCTCTTCAGGCTGGCCGTTATCCTCCCGGATGCGCAGGCGCTCCTTGAGATCGACGATGGTGGTGATCTCCCCCCGCAGGTCGATGATCCCCTTGATGAAGTCAGGGGTGTCGGGGAGCTTGGTGATGGTCATGTATTCCACCACCTCCTTGACGTCGAACAGGTCGATGGCGAAGTATTCCTCCCCGAGGAGGAATTCCACCACCTGTAACGCCCCGGAATCACCGCCGGTGATCCCTTCCCCTTCCATTGCAGCGTTCGATGACATGGTCATGCCCTCGCGCCCTCAGGTCCTGAACTTGGAGATCTCACCCGACACCTTGGCCACGATGGTGTTGACGTTGTTGACGACCTCTGAGATCTGATCGATGGCTGCGGCGCTCTCCTCGCTCACGGCGGCGGCGTCGTTGGCCTCCTTCGCCGTATTCTCAACCAGGCTGTTGACCTCGTTCATGCTCGCGGTGACCTCCTCCACGGTGGCGGACTGCTCCTCGGCGGCCGCGGCCACTTCAGATACGTTCCTGCTGATCACGTCGATGGACTCCGCGATCCTGGTGAAGGCGCCCAGGGTCTCCTGGAGTGCGCCGCTTCCCTCCTGGACCTCCCTGTTGGAGACCTCCACGGTCTCCACCGCCTTCTGGGTCTGTTTCTGGAGGTTGCCGATCATCTCGGCGATGCTCTCTGCAGAGGTGCGAGACTCTTCGGCCAGTGACTTGACCTCGGTGGCCACCACTGCAAAGCCCCGCCCGGCATCTCCCGCCCGGGCGGCCTCGATTGCCGCGTTGAGAGCGAGCAGGTTGGTCTGGTTGGCGATCTCCGTGATGAGGTTGACGATCTCGCCGATCCGGTCCATCTGGGACTTGATCTCCAGGATGATGGTGTTCACCTCGTTCGAGGACGAGGTGATGCTGTTCATCCCGTCTTCAGTCTTCTGCGCGAGGGCCATGCCGTTCTTGCCCACCTCGTCGGTTTCACCGACCAGCGTGGTCACCTGCTCGGCGCGGGAGGCCACTTCCTGGATCGTCCGGGAGAGGTCCTCCATCGCCTTGAGCACCTGGCTGATCCCATCGAGGCTGCGGTCCGCGTTCTCGCTCACCGCACCTGAGGTCTTGGCCAGCTGGGACGAGCCTGCGGAGACTTCCTCCACGCTCGCATTGGCTTCCTCGGCGCTTCCGCCGAGTTCGGTCACCTGCTGGCTGACCAGGTCGAGCGCCTCGGAGACCTTGATACCGATGTTGTCGAGAGATTCCTTGAACGCCTTGAAATCGCCCTTCACGTCGAGATTGGGGTCCATCCGGGCGGTGAAGTCGCCGTCGGCGTACTCGTTGCTGACCCGCATCGCCTCGTGCAACGGGCCGACCACCGCGTCCAGGGTGTTGTTGATACCGGTGATCACCCTCTCATACGCTCCTTCGTGCCGGGAGGCGTCTGCGCGGGTGTCGAGCTGGCCGTTCACGCCTGCTTCGGCGAGCTTGTTGGCATCATCGACCAGGGTATTCAGCGTCTCCAGTGTCTTTACGAATCCGGGCACGATCCGGTCCTGCTCGGACCGGCGACCGATCGCGGAATACTCATCCAGCTCGGAGAGGTCGCCGTGGCTGATCTTCTCGATCGAACCGGCGATGTGGTTCACCCGGTCCTGCACGGAGTTGACCGCCTCGGCCACCTCGGCGAAGAGGCCCTGGTAGTCGGCACTCATCCGGAGCGTGTGGTCGTTGACCGCCATCCGCTGGAGCGACCGGTTCGCCTCCACGAGACCCTGCAGGCCGTCGATGCACTGGTTCAGGTTGTTCTTGATCTCGTTGAAGTCGCCGCGGTAGTCGTCGGTGATCCGCTCGGGGATGTCGCCTGCAGAGATCCGGTCGATGTACTCGGCGGCAACGTTCAGCGGACCGATGACCGCGTCCAGCGTGTTGTTGATGCCCTCGACCACCTGGCGGAAGTCGCCGCGGTGCCGGGTGGCATCCGCACGGGTGTCGAGTCGTCCCTCCACTCCCGCTTCGGCGAGCATGGCGGCGTCGGCCACGAGCAGGTTCACCGCGTCGATGCACTGGTTCAGGTTGTTCTTGATCTCGTTGAAGTCGCCGCGGTAGTCGTCGGTGATCCGCTCGGGGATGTCGCCTGCAGAGATCCGGTCGATGTACTCGGCGGCAACGTTCAGCGGACCGATGACCGCGTCCAGGGTCTCGTTCAGGCCCTGGATGAGGAGGGCATAGTCACCCTGGAACCGGGTCGAGTCCCCCCGGACATCGAGCTGCCCCTCTCCGGTGGCGGTGCTCAGTGTGGCGAGCTCGCCCTTGAACTCCTGGATGGTATGCACCACCCCGCCGAAGGCCCTGCTCACCTGACCGATCTCGTCGCCGCCATCGCCGTCGTCATCGTCATCGTCGAGGTCACGGGCGGCGCTGTCCAGTTCGCCCTCCTTCACCTTCCGGCCGAGGGCGACCAGCTTCTCCATGCGCCTCGATATGGAGCGACCGAACAGGATGGAGATGAGTGCACCCACGATGATGGATCCGGCGAGGATCCCGATGATCGCGTTGCGGATTCCATCCACCGGCCCCATGAACTCCGAGGGGTTGACCCGGGAGGCGATGATCCAGTCAAGCTCGGGGTTGTACATGTAGAAGGCGGTCGCTTCCGCACCCTCCCACATGTAGGTGACCTTCTGGGGCTCGTTGATCGCTTCCTCCCGGTTGTCGATCATATCCTGAGCGGCGGGGAGCTGCTGGGCGAGGTTCTCCCCCTCCTTGGTGGGGTGGACGATCAGTGTGCCCGAGGTGTCCATGATGTAGATGTACCCCGTGTCCCCGAGCGTGATGGCGGAGACCTCCTCCTTGAGGGGGCCGAACAGGGCGTCCTGGGTCACCCCCACGAAGAGGATCCCGATGATCTCACCGTTCTGGCTCCGGATGGGCTCGTAGGCGGTGACATAGGTCGTCCCCACCACGTCCGCGGTGCCGTAGAATGTCTCCCCCCGGGTGACCACGGCATCGTACACCGGCTGGGAGACCACGGTGCCCACTGCACGGGTCCCGTCCGGCCCGATCACGTTGGTGGAGACCCGGACGGCCTGGCCGCCCACCTTCTGGAAGATGGTGGCCTTGGAGCCGGTCATCTGGGTGATCTGGTCGACGATCTCGTAGTTGTCATTGACCACGTAATCGCCCCCGCCGGACTGGAGCACCAGCTGGCCGTCCACGATCGCGGGCGTCCCCTTGCTGTTGAAGATGTAGCGCAACGTGCTCAGTTCCGCATCCAGTGATTCCTGGGCGAGCTGGTAGGTGTTGTCGGCCATCCGGTCGACATCCATGATCTGGGTGGTCAGCGAATCGTCCACCTGGTCGGTGATCGCTGCCGCGGAGCTGGTGTATGCCACCACCCCGAGGAGCGACGTGGGAACGATCACCAGCACCAGACAGATGATCAGGATCTTCGTCCCCATCTTCATTCCTTTGAACTTGTCCGAAATTGACATCAGAAAACCTTCCTGCGTGTGTACAGACGTGTGACGAGGACCGGGCACGGGACCTTCAAGACCGGGATCACTGATCCCCCGCGCAGCACGCCCGGACCGGACCGGCATACACCTTCTCCGGTGCACCCTCCGTCCGGGGGTTGAACACGTACTGGCACTCCCATGGATCCTCCTCGCGCACGGGCGACACGCCCACGCGCCCTCCCGGGGCACCCCCCGGGGCCGATGCCTCCACCGGATCCGTTCTCGTGCGGATCGGACCCCCAGCGGTGTGGGGTCAGGCAAGTAACGCATTTAGTTCTTTTATTATTTATTATTATCCATCATGTAATTTCAATCAAATGCAATTTATTTGGAAAATAAGGAATATTAATCCGGTAATTGAGTATATAGTGCCCTTTTCACCCGAATTGCTGACCGGGCCTCCCCACCCCCGGGATGGCCGGTGTCCAGCGAAGCGACCACCGGGAAACCCCGTCCGCCGGGATCGCCCCCGGATCATGTCGCTGCGCTGTCCCGCGAGGGAGGAGAACGCAATGCACACACATTTAAAAAGGCTGGACGAGAGGTTAGGGTACCATGGCAGAGCGGTTCATCTTCACGAAACATCGAAC
>JBNGCZ010000036.1:0-4728 GCA_049974905.1 Methanomicrobiales archaeon | reverse complement strand
GAACCCGGGTCAAAAGCTCCGCAGGCTTCTAGGATATCCACTACCCTACCGGGACAGCCGTATACTGTTGGCGTTCTCCTGATAAAAAGGTTGGTCCACGCTCCGGCGGTCAGGTGGACGGGGAGACGTTCACCAGCGGAGCGGGGACCTTCTGGGTGAGGGTGATATCCACGTTGTTCCCGGTCAACTCGATGAGGAGGGGCCCCGACTTCCGGACGGTGATCTCCTTGTGGAGATCTGTGCTGTACACCTGGTTGAACCCGTCCTGCACCACGATGGTACCGGCGGCCTTGTCTCTGACGGTCACCTCCATCCATGAAGCGGGACTGATATACTCGGCGGTCACCGTCACCTCTTCCTTGCTCCCATACTGGCTGGTCGTCGTCTTGGTATGCGATTGATACTCGGGAACGATATCCAGTTCGAGGATCATGGGCGGTTCTGTCAGCGTGTAGGTCCAGGCAAACGTGGTGTAATTCGGTTTGAAGGTGTCCACATAGACGGTGGTGAAATTGCGGGGCGGTTCGGGTTCCGGTGGCCGGCGATAGGTCGGGCTCTGCGGTTCAGTGGGTGTCTCTGTGGGATAGGGAGTGGCCGGGGTGACCGCCACCGGTGTGGAGGTGGGCGTCGGCGTTCCCCCTCCTCCGGGGGGAGTGGTGGCTCCCGGGGTGTCGGGCACGGGGACATCCGGGAGTTTTGCACATCCGGCGGTGAGAAGGAACAGGACGATGACCAGCGCTCCCAGCACCTGACGGTACCCCACATGCATGAAAGGGGGTGGGAATGTGAGTATATAAGAGTTGTTCTCTCGTCTGGAGGAGCGTATTTTATGTCAATCGCGGGCCTACACTGAGATGAGATGAAATCGGTGATCCTTGCGGGAGGTGTGGGGACCCGCCTGTGGCCGCTCTCCCGGGAACTGTACCCGAAACAATTCCTTCTCCTGGGCGCGGAATCTCTTTTTCAGCGGACGTATAGAAGAGTGAGGAGGATCTCCGACCCATCCGACATTACCGTGGTCACCAGCGAACTCCACCGGTACCTGGTCATCAATCAGATTGAGGAGATCGAACCGGGAGCGGCGGGACAGATCCAGCTTCTGGCAGAACCGGTGGGGAGAAACACTCTGCCGGCCATCACCTGGGCGCTTTCAGAGATCAAAAAAGAAGGGAGATCACACACCGTGGCGGTGTTTCCAAGCGACCATCTCCTCGCCGATGAGGCGATCGATGTCATTCGCTCCGCCGAAGATATCGCAGCCACTCACCTGGTGACCTTCGGAGTCGTCCCCACCGCACCGCACACCGGGTACGGATACATCTCTCCCGGTGCCCCTCTCGGCCCCGGATACCAGGTCGACCGGTTCCATGAAAAACCGGATTTTGAGACGGCACAGCAGTATATCGAATCAGGATATTTGTGGAACAGCGGCATCTTCCTCCTGAACACCGCCATCTTCTTCAACGAGCTCAGAGAGTTGCAGCCGGACCTGTTCTCGTTGTGTGAGGAAGGGCTTGCAGCCTATTCGGAGATCCCCGCGATCTCCATCGATCACGGGCTTCTCGAACAATCGTCCAGGGTCGCGGTGGTTCCGCTCGATGTCCGGTGGAGCGATCTCGGTGACTTCCAGGCGTTCTACGAGACATCGGAGAAGAACGAATATGATAATGCAGGCGAGGCATATTTTATCGATTCAGAGCGGAACCTGGTGATACCGGACGGAAAAGAGGTGGCGCTCATCGGGGTGGATGATCTGGTGGTGGTCAATACCGCCGATGCCATTCTCGTCAGCAGGCGTGACCGCACACCGGAGGTAAAAGAACTCGTCGCCCGCCTGAATGCGGAGAACAACCCGGTGACCCAGTACCATATGCAGGTCCACCGCCCGTGGGGATCATACACGGTGCTGGAGACATCGCAGTTCTTCAAGATTAAGCGGGTCACCGTCTTCCCCGGAAAACAGCTCTCCCTCCAGATGCACCACCATCGCAGCGAACACTGGGTGGTGGTGAGCGGGTCGGCGGAGATCGTCCTGAACGGCTCGACGAGAATGCTCACCCATGGAGAGAGCACATTCGTCCCTGCCGGGGTCCGGCACCGTCTCAAAAATCCCGGCAGAATCCCGCTTGAAGTGATAGAAGTCCAGATCGGTGAATACCTGGAAGAAGACGACATCACCCGGTTCGATGATGAGTTCGGGCGGGTGAGACCGTCAGATATTCTTCCAGGTGAAGTGGCGGTTGATGAAATAGTTCCAGATAAACGCGGCGAAAATTCCAACCAGATTTGATATCAGGTAGTAGATCCCCGCAAAGTCTGTCAGGAGATAGAGGACGCACATATTGATGAGCAGTCCCCCTATGGAGACCGCCTGGAAGGAGACAAAACGGTGGACCTTCCGCCCCAGCCGGAGCCCGCGGGATGATCTAAACGTCCACAGATCGTTCCAGATGAAATTATTGATGATGGAGACTTCGATTGCGACCAGTGCCGAGTACAGATAATAGAGTCCGGCGATATCGGTGAGAATATACAAAAGCCCCATGTTGACGAAGATACCGGAGATCCCCACCGCGGAAAACTTCAGCATCTTCTTCCATTCATGCCATACCGGACTGTCCCCGTGGGTGAGCGAGAAAACGCAGATATCGAGCACCTGCTGGATGTACTCGATCATCGTGCGGGGTCGCAGCTTGCTCTCCCCTTCCTCCCGGTCACGGAAGGTAAACGGGATCTCCCGTGCACTCGTCCAGCGCCCCTTCCCGAGCACCTCCATCAGGATCTTGTAGCCGCGGGGTTTGAGCGGGGCGTCCTCCACCACCTCCTTTCGGATGGCAAAGAAGCCACTCACCGGATCGGTGATATCCGGAAAGAGGACCCGCCCAAGCCCGGTCGCCCCGAGAGAGATGATCCGACGTTTGAGCGGCCACTGCTCGATCCCCCCGCCCTTCATGTACCGGCTGCCCACCACCACGTCGGATCCCTCCCTGATGGTCCGGACAAATTCCGGGATCAGCGCCGGTGGATGGGAGAAATCGGCATCGATGACCTGGATGATCTCTCCCCTGGCGTGCTCGAATCCCTCGGCAACCGATTGGGAGAGTCCATGGTCGTTTTCGCGCACCATGAGGCGGACATTGGGATACGTCTCCGCAAGCCCGGTGGCAATCTCGATCGTCCGATCCGTGGAGGAATCATCCACGACCAGGATCTCTCCAGCGATCCCGGATGCGCGAAACATCTCCTGGAGGGCCTCCGCCATGGGCCCGATGTTCTGTTCCTCGTTGAAGGTGGGGATGATGACCGTGAGTTCGGGACGGGTCATGGATGCAGCTTCAGGATTTCTGTATTGTGAACACATAAATTCCTGTGTGTTGCCCGATAAACTGTGAATTGGTCTGCAGCCAGTCGATGGCGCCGCCTGAAGGGTCGGCGGCCATGATATCCCCGGTCACGATGAAATACACGTTTCTATCCGGATAACGCTCCAATAATTGCGAATATGCGGCGGCGGTGCTGGCCGATTCCTGGAGTGTCCCCTCGGTGGCGTTATTGTAATAATAATCGAGCGGCTGCCTCATGTATCCCGGTGATACGACGACCACATCGCCGGGAGAGGTGGTGTCTTCGAGAATGCCGGAAAATCCCCGCCAGTCGTTCTTCTGCAGGGTGGTGTAATACGAGGTGAAGAACGGGAGAGAGACCAGGATGAAGATCGCCATGAACGCGAAGACCACCTTCTCGGTGGGATAGCGGGAATGGATCAACCAGCAGGAGGCGGCTACCCCGACGAAGAAGATGGGGAGCAGATAGATCAGGTAGCGGGGGATCATCGGCATCGAGGAGGAGAGAACCCAGCTGATGAGGAGGGGAGCGAAGAAGAGAAGTGCCCACAGGAGGGCCGTCTGTCGGTTTTTCAGATAGAGGGCGGCGATACCGCCGAGGAAGAGAACCATGAAGAGGGCCGCCACCGCCCAGTTGAACCCGGAGATCTGTATGATGGACTCGGTGATGACCCCCGGGCCCTGTATCCCGTAGGTGGGGGCGGCAGAGGTGCGGGTGGCGAAGAGCTGGACCATGACCACGATGAGGGGGAGGCAGATGAGGAGGAACAGCCCGAGAGAGATGGCAAAGTTTCGCAGCTTCTGGAGTGCCCATGCGTGCGACCTCCCCTGGTCGATGAATGCGTAGAGGTAGAGGATACCAATGGGGATGAGGACATAGAAATGCGTCCAGAACGCAATCGCCGCGAAGACGCCTGCAAGCGCCCAGTACCGGATATCATCTGATCGGCGGGCCATTCCGTAGAAGAGCAGGAACAGAGAGAAGAAGAGTAGCACTGCGGTGTATGCCCGGGCATCCTGGGAGTAGTAGACCGCGAAGGGGGAGAAGGTCATCAGGGTGGCGGCGAGGAGGCCGACCTTCCGGTCACCGAACACCGTGGCGATACAGTACATCACCGGGATGGCCAGGACCCCGAACAGGGCCGGGAGGAACCGGAGCACGAACTCGGAGTCGCCGAAGACGAGCATCGCATGCTCCATCCAGTAGAATAATGGAGGGTTGAACTCCCCACCCGCGACGCTCGTCCAGATCCCGGAGAGCGTCTGGCGGGCAAAGGTGAGGGTGGAGGCCTCATCGAGCCAGAGGGAGTTGAAGCCGAGGTTGTAGAAGCGGAGGAAGGCTCCACAGATGATGAGGAGTGCGAGGAGAACCAGGTATTGATCG
>JBNGCZ010000035.1:0-5026 GCA_049974905.1 Methanomicrobiales archaeon | reverse complement strand
GGCGTCATCGTCGAATCCATCGCCCTCAAGACCGAGGCATTCCGGGAGGTCTTTTCCTTTGTCCCCGATCATGTGGATGAGATCGTGGAGTTCCATCTGCGAAACGGTGGCATGTCCCGGTTCGAGAAGTTCCGGTACATCTATGAGCACATGCTCCATGAAGAACTCACCGACGAGCAGTCCGCCCGACTCGGGGAGCGGTTTTCTGCGTATGTATTCGACGGGATGCTCCGGGTGCCCTTTGTTGACGGAGCCTGCGATCTTCTCGAGAGATATCACGGCGATATCCCGCTCTATGTCGTGTCAGCGACTCCCGAAGAGGAGATCCGGGAGATCGTCAAACACCGGGAGATCGATCGATTCTTTGATGGAGTATACGGCTCGCCGCGCTCGAAGGCAGATTGCATCCGGGATATCCTCGAGGAACACGAGATCGCCCCGAGAGAAGCCCTCTTCATCGGCGATGCACCCAACGACTGGGAGGCGGCGCAGGCGACGGGGGTGCGGTTCATCGCCCGGGTGATGCCCGGGGATGAGAACCGGTTTGAGGGGGTGCCCGGCGTTGAAGCCATCGTGCGGGACCTCCTCGAGGCGCGGGAGTATCTGGAGAGGCAGGTATGATCATCCCGATTTCATATCCGATGAACCGCTCGTCCCCTCTGTATCCGGGGACTCCACCGATGACCATCAACCCCGGAAAATCGATGGCGGCAGGAGATCCCGCGAACACCAGCATAATCACCATCAGCAGCCATGCGGGAACCCACATCGATGCTCCCGGTCATTTCTGCCCGGGGGGAAAGCCCGTCTCTGCGGTGCTCGCTCCGGAGACGATACTGGCTCCTGCAGTGTGCATCGATCTTCCCCGCGAGGGGGATGCTCCCATTGCCGCCGGGGATCTCCTGCCGTTCCTGCCCGGGATCCGTGATGCCGGGGCGCTCCTGATCCGCACCGGCATGTATCGGCTCCGGCGGGAGGACCCGGAGATGTATGCGTCCCGGCATCCCTGGGTCCATCCGGACGTGCCGGACTTCCTCCGGAGACATTGCCCGAATCTGCGCCTTCTGGGACTCGACGTCATCTCCATCTCCACACCGTCCCACCGCGAGGAAGGCCGGGAGAGTCACCGATCCTTCCTGTGCGGGTCCCCGCCGATCCTCCTCCTGGAGGATGCTGACCTCTCGTCAAAACGAATTGGAAGTACATCATTCACCCTGAGGATCTATCCTGTCGTCCACGACGATCTGGACGGGGTGCCGGTGGTGGCACTCGCCGGCTTTCAAGGTGGTGCGGTGACAGACAGACGATGATCCGGGTATCAGGAGCGCATATTATCCCGGCTCCCGCCCGATGCGTATACGCCACGTGATGGTTGATGAAGATCTGCATCATCGGTGATGGACGAAGCAATCATACTCTGCGCTGGGCCTCCTACTTCGCGGCGCGCCACGAGGTCCACCTCATCACCTATGACCCGGTGGACGGGGAGACCGACGGGGTCATGGTCCATCTCATCCCCGCCTGTACAGACAATCTCTATCTCTCGTTCCTGCCGAGACAGAGAAAGATCCACGCGCTCGTCCGCCGGATACAACCCGATATCATCCACGCCCATTTCGTCGCCAAGTTCGGCTTCCACCTCCCGCTCCTCCGGTTCCGGCCGTCGGTGGTCTCCGCATGGGGCGACGATATCCTCATCCTGCCGAAGAAGAGCCGGCTGATCTCGCTCTTCACCCGGGCCGTGCTCCGGTATGTCGATCTCGTGTACGCGGTCTCCCGCAATATCCAGGCGCACATCGTCGATGATTTCGGCATCGATGCAGAAAAAACGCGGTACATGCCCTTCGGCATCGACACTGATGCATTCTCCCCTCCCTCAAAAGAGCGGGGAGATACCGGGGAGATTACCATCTTCTCCAACCGCGGGTTCTTCCCGGTCTATGATACCGCGACACTGATCGAGGGTTTTGAGTGTGCATACCGGCAGGATCCCCGTCTCCGGCTGATACTCAAAGGAGGCGGGCCGGAGAGGAAGCAGATGCGAGAGCTGGTCCGGGAAGGCGGTCTTGAGGATATCGTCACCTTCCGGGAGCGCACGCCGTACAGCGAGGTGGTCCATGATTACCGGGAAGCGGACATCTTCGTCAGCACGGCCATCTCCGACGGGACCCCCGTATCGCTCCTCGAGGCCATGTCCAGCGGACTTCCCTGTATCGCTACCGATGTGGGCGGCGTCCCGGAATGGATCGAGGATGGAAAGACCGGGGTGCTCATCCCGCCCGGCGATCCCGGGACACTGGCCGAAAAGATCCTCCTGCTCGCAGAGGATGCTGAGGTGCGCCGGCAGATCGGTGCCGGGGCACGGGAGAAGGTGGTCCGTGAAGCCGATTGGGAGCACCTGATGGTTCAGGCGGAACAGGATTATCAACGGTTGATACAACAGTATACACGGGAATAGACATGGATTGGGCAGAAAAACGGGTGCTGGTCACCGGGGCGGGTGGTTTCATCGGGAGCCACCTGGTGGACGAACTCGTCCGCAGGGGGGCGGATGTGACCGCCTTTGTTCATTACAACGCGCGTGCGGACTGGGGAATGCTGGAGGGCCGGTATGACCAGGACACCCTGCGGGTGGTGATGGGGGATGTCACCGACGGAGGTGCCGTTTTTCGGGCGATCGATGGTCATGATATCGTCTTCCATCTCGCCGCCCTGATCGGCATCCCGTATTCGTACACCGCTCCGGAATCCTACGTGAACACCAATGTGAAGGGCACGCTCAATGTCATGGAGGCCTGCCGGAAATGCGGTGTCGAACGGGTGGTGCACACCTCCACGAGCGAGTGCTACGGGACGGCGCGGTATACCCCCATAGACGAAGACCATCCCCTGCAGGGCCAGTCTCCCTATTCCGCCACCAAGATCGGGGCAGACAAGATCGCCGAGTCGTATTTTTACTCATTTGAGCTCCCGGTATCCATCCTCCGTCCCTTCAACACCTTCGGGCCCCGGCAGTCGGCGCGGGCGGTCATCCCCACCATCATCACCCAGGCGCTCACCTCGGACACCATCAGGCTCGGATCGCTGGACCCCGTCCGCGATATGACATTCGTCGCCGACACCGTCTCCGCCTTCTGTGACAGTGCCGCATGCAGGGAAGCGGTGGGAGAGACGATCAATGCGGGATCGGGAGTGGGCCGGACCATCGGCGAGATCGCCGGGATCATCAGGGACCGGGTCAACCCGGACGCGGAGATCGTCTGCGAGGACACCCGGGTACGGCCGGAGAAGAGCGAGGTGATGGCGCTCATCTGCGACAACACCCGGGCGGGCGAGCTGATGGGGTGGTCGCCGCGGTACTCCTTTGAAGAGGGACTGGATCTCACCATCGAGTGGATGGAGCAGCATCTCGGCGAATACAAGCCCGGGATGTACACGGTATAGGAGACATTACAATGCAGGCGGTGATTCTTGCAGGGGGAAAGGGACGGCGGCTGATGCCCTACACCACCGTGCTCCCCAAACCCCTGATGCCCATCGGTGAGTACCCCATCCTGGAGGTGATCCTCCGGCAGCTGGATCGCGACGGTTTTTCCGACGTGGTGATCAGCACCGGGTACCTGCACGAACTGATCATGGCCTACGTGGACAACCGGGTGTTTGAGAATATCGCGATCCGGTACAGCCACGAGTCCGAGCCACTGGGAACCATCGGGCCGTTGCGTCTGGTTGAAGGTCTCGAAGATGATTTCCTGGTCATGAACGGAGACATCCTGACCGATATCGAGTACCGCGACCTCTTCTCGTTCCACCACCGGAAAGGCGGACTCGCCACCATCGCCACCTACCCCCGGGACGTCCCCATCGACTTCGGGGTGCTGGAGTGCGACGACGACCGGAGGATCCATTCATTCCATGAGAAGCCCACCTACCACTTCACGGTGAGCATGGGGATCTATCTCTTCAGCCGCGACATCTTCGAGTATGTGCCCGATACCGGACCATTCGGATTCGATGACCTGATGATGGCCCTTACCGGGGCCGGGGCAGAGGTGTACAGCTACCCGCACGACGGGTTCTGGCTCGATATCGGTCGCCCGGACGACTACGCACAATCCATCGAGATATTCGAAGAGAACAGAGACCTTTTCCTCCCATGAACATCCTGATCACCGGAGCCACGGGATTCACCGGCCGCCACCTCGCAGAGCACTGTCGCCACCTCCTCGGGAACGCGGACCTTCACGGGACCTATCTCTCCCGAGCACCGGGGGAATCACGGGATATCCGTTATCACCACTGCGATTATCGGGATGTGGATGAGACCCGGGACCTGATCGAGGAGATCATCCCCGACGCGGTGATCCATCTCGCCGGACTCACCCGGGGATCTCTTGCCGAGCTCCTCTCCGCCAATGCCGTTGGAACCGACACCCTGCTTTCTGCAATCGGGGAGGTGAATCCGGAATGCCGGGTTCTGGTGGTCAGCTCCTCCGCGGTATACGGATACGCAGGAGAGGACCCGATCACCGAAGACCGTCAGCCCGCTCCCCTCTCCGCATACGGCGTCAGCAAGGTCGCCCAGGAAGCAGTCGCATTCCTGCATCACCGGAAAGAGGGTCTTGCTGTCTGTATCGCCCGCCCCTTCAACCTGATCGGCCCGGGCCTTTCACAGCGATTTGTATGTGGAAAGATCATCTCGCAGGCGAATGAGATCCGATCAGGGGAATCAGAGACCATCGATCTCATTGCGGTGGACTCGCGGCGTGATTTTATCGATGTTCGGGACGCGGTCCGTGCATACGTCGATATCGTATTCCATCCCCGGTTCGAAGAGGAGTGCGCAGGAGAGATCTTCAACGTGGGATCGGGACGGGGCACTCCTGTCTCGGACCTGATCGGATCGGCGGAATCGGCCTGCGGTATGACCCTCCCCCTCACCCTCCATCCATCACCGCCACCGGACCCCATCCCTTCACAGAAGGCGGATATATCCCGGATCAGCTCCGTCACCGGGTGGGAACCG
>JBNGCZ010000034.1:0-5269 GCA_049974905.1 Methanomicrobiales archaeon | reverse complement strand
GAAGAATGGGCCCGATGCGATTTGAACGCATGACCGCCCGGTTATGAGCCGGGCGCTCTGACCGGACTAAGCTACGGGCCCGCACCGGGGACTCTCCCGGATGCAGATCACTGTTCGGGTGCAGACGATAAAATGGTTTGCGCGCGATGTGCGCCGGCAAAACCGCCGGATTCGCTCAATCGCGGGCGCGCCTGTGGGATCAGAACGTCTCCCAGAAGATGCCGGCGATCGACCCCATGTCATTGTTCAGAGTGGACAGGTCGTCCAGGGTCGATATGCGTATGTTGTTTGCGTACAGGGCAAAGGCGACCTCCCGACCGCTCCTGCTGGTGGTGGAGCCGTCCTTCCATGTCCGCCCTGTGGAATTCCAAGAGACGGTCGGGCATGCACGAAACGCCGGTCTATCGGTGGTCAGCAGACCGCGGGTTCTCCTGAGCCGGGCGGTGCTGTTCGAAAAACAGAGGGAGAACCCCTGACCTGCTGCCCACCCTCCCTCATCGTTCCACTTCGCCCGGCACCCAGCGCTCGCCGTCGCCGCCGATCTCCTTCTTCCAGATGGGAACGCTCTCCTTGATCCGCTCCAGGATATACTCGCAGGCAGCAAACGCCTCCCTTCGGTGGCCGGCACCGACCACGATCACCAGGATCGTCTCCCCCACCCGGAGGGAGCCGATGCGGTGGACGACGTCCACCGAGCTGATGGGGAAGGCGGCCATCGCCCGGTCCCGGATCACCTCCAGCTCCCGGACGGCCACCTCCACGTAGGCCTCGAGCTCCATCGCCTCGATGCCGTCGTCCCGGACCGTGCCGGTGAAGGTGACCAGGGCGCCCGTCTCCGGCCGTCGGGCGGCCTCGATCAGGGCGCCGGCGTCGATGGGGTCGCGGGTGATGCTGATCATGCCCTCATCCCCCTGCCACCGGCGGGAGAATGGCCACCTCGTCGCCCTCCGAGAGCACGGTCTTCGAGATATCCGACCGCTTCACCCGGGTCTTGTTGTGGAGCAGGATCACGTATCCCTTCACCGATCCCGCCTCGTCGAAGAGGGCCTCCCCGCCCTCCGGGTACCGCTCCCGGAGCACACCGAGGAGGTCTGCAAGCGTGGCCCCCCCGGCGAGGTCCACCTCGACACCGTCGCCGAAGACCTCACGGAACCGGGCGAATGTCCGCAGCCTGACCTTCATCCGATCAGACCTCCGCAGTCCGGGCACGCCGGGTCCCGCACACAGGCCACTGTCTCCATCCGGCCGCCGTCCCCGCCCCACAGCAGGAGCCGGCCGGAGAAGAGGGTCTCCATACCGAGCAGGCACCGGATCGCCTCGTTCGCCTGGATCACCCCGATGATCCCCGGAGCGGTCCCCACCACCGGGCAGACCTCCACCGGGGGCATCTTTGGGAAGATGCACCGGAGGCACGCGGTTGTCCCGGGCAGAACGGTCGTCGCCTGGCCGTCGAACCCCCGGATGGCGCCGTGGATGAAGGGGATGCCCTTTTGGAGAACGACCCGGTTGAGGAGGTAGCGGGTGGGGAAGTTGTCCACGGCGTCGATGATCAGGTCGGCGCCGTCTACAAGCGATGCGGCGTTCGTCTCGTCGATGGTGACCGCATATCCGGCGACCGTGACATCCGGGTTCAGCGCCCGGAGCGACTCGGCCGCAGAGTCCACTTTCCGGCGGCCGATGTCCGCTTCCCCGTGGAGGATCTGCCGGTTCAGGTTGCTTTGGTCCACCACGTCATGGTCGGCGATGCGGATCTCCCCCACCCCGGCGGCGGCGAGGTACAGCGCCGCGGGGGACCCGAGCCCGCCGGCACCGGCGATGAAGACCACGGCGTCCTTCAGCCGCTCCTGGCCCTCCTCGCCAAGGAGCATCACCTGCCGGGCATACCGCTCGCGCTCGCGCTCGCCGAGCGCGGTCATCCCTCCTCCCACGGCTCGAGCCCGTGTCGCTTGCGGTAGTCGTTGATCGCCGCATGTATCCCCTCCTCGGCGAGCACCGAGCAGTGCAGTTTCCGGGGCGGGAGACCCTCGAGCGCCTCGGCGACCGCCCGGTTGGAGATCTCCCAGGCGTCCTCGAGGGTCTTTCCGCGGACGAGCTCTGTGGCCATGGAGCTGGAGGCGATGGCCGCCCCGCAACCGAAGGTCTTGAACCCCACATCCGCAATGCGGCCGTCCTCCACCCGGATGTAGATCCGCATGATATCGCCGCAGGTGGGGTTTCCGACCTCGCCGACGCCGTCCGCGTCCTCGATCTCCCCCATGTTCCGGGGGTTCATGAAGTGGTCCATCACCGTATCGCTGTACTCCATCACCGTTCACCTCTGTTCGGTGCGAGCGGCGACATGCTCCGCAACCGCTCGATGATCCCGGGGAGGACCGCGAGCACCGCATCCACGTCCTCGTCGGTGTTCGCCTCCCCCAGCGTGAGGCGAAGCGACCCGTGCGCCTCCTCGTGGGAGAGCCCGAGCGCGAGGAGGACGTGCGAGGGCTCGAGCGTCGCCGAGGTGCAGGCGCTCCCCGTGGACGCGGCAATGCCGTGGTGGTCGAGCATCAGGAGGATCGACTCCCCTTCCACGTACCGGAAGGCGACGTTCACGTTGTTTGGGAGCCGCCCGGTGGGGTGGCCGTTCAGCCGGCTCTCCGGGATCGTCTCCAGGATCCCGGCGATCAGCCGGTCGCGGAGGGCGGCGATGGGCCGGGTGTGGCCCCCGATATCGGCGGTGGCCCGCTCGATCGCCGCCCCCAGGCCCACGATGCCGGGGACGTTCTCGGTCCCCGCCCGCCGGCGCCGTTCCTGCCCGCCACCGTGGATCAGGTTGTGTATCCGGGTCCCTTTCCGGATGTACAGCGCCCCGGTCCCCTTGGGGCCGTAGAACTTGTGGGCGGAGAGGGAGAGGAGGTCGGCGTTCAGGTCGTCCACGTCGATGGGCACGGCCCCGATGGCCTGCACCGCGTCGGTGTGGAAGAGGATGCCGTGGTTGCGGGCGATCTCCCCGATCTCGGCAACGGGCTGGAGGGTGCCCACCTCGTTGTTGGCGGCCATCACCGAGATGAGGGTGGTTGCCGGGGTGATCGCCTCCTCCACGTCCGCCGGGTCCACCCGGCCGTGCCCGTCCACCGGGAGGTAGGTGACCCGGTACCCCTGCTCCTCCAGGTACTGGCAGGTGTGGAGGACCGCGTGGTGCTCGATCGCGGTGGTGATGATGTGGTCCCCCTCCTTCTTCCTGGCGGCGGCAGCGCCCTTGATCGCCCAGTTGTCCGATTCCGTCCCCCCGGCGGTGAAGAAGATCTCGTCCGGGTCCGCCCCGAGGGCCGCCGCCACCTGCCCACGGGCGCCTGCCACCGCCTCCCGGGCCACCGTCGCCCGGCCGTAGAGCGAGGAAGGATTCCCGAACCGGTCCGTGAAGTACGGCCGCATCGCCGCCACCACGTCCGGGTGGGTGGGGGTGGTGGCCGCATGATCCATGTATATCTGCCGTCTCTGCATACCCGCTCTCCAGTGCCGGAATATATGATGCGGGAAAAGATAGTTGATACTGTCGAACGACACGGGCGAGGCAGTCCATGGATCTCCGATCGGCCCTGATCGAAAATTTGCAGACGAGACCGTCACTCCTCGTCGCCTACTCTGGCGGCGTGGATAGTGCACTCCTCGCCCATCTCGCTGTGGAGGCGCTCGGGGAGGATCGGGTGCTCTGTGTGCTCCTTGACTCCCCGCTCATGCCCCGTCGGGCGGTCCGGGAGGCGATAGAGACTGCCGGTGTGCTCGACCTGCCCCTGGAGATCGTTTCCCTCCCCATCCTGGATAACCCCCGGTTCCGGGCCAACCCTCCGGACCGGTGCTACCACTGCCGGACGATGTCGGCACGCATTCTCCGGGAAATGGCCCGGGAGAAGGGATTCGACACGGTCGCCGACGGGGCGAACCGCTCGGACCTCGGTGAATACCGGCCGGGGCTTGTCGCCTGCGGGGAGGCGGGCATCGTCCACCCCTTCGTGGAGGTCGGGATCGGAAAAGAGGATGTCCGCCGGATCGCCCGGGAAGATGGGCTCCCGGTCTGGAACCGGCCGTCCGACGCCTGCCTGGCCACCCGGATCCCCTACGGCGACCCCATCGACCCCGGAGACCTCCGCCAGGTGGAGGAGGCCGAAGAGATCCTGCACCGGTGGGGATTCTCCCCGCTCCGGGCACGGAAACACGGCGATATCGCCCGGATCGAGGTTGCCGCAGACGCCTTCCCCGACCTGCTCGCCGTCCGGGAAGAGGTGGTCCGTGCGCTCCGGGAGATCGGTTTTGTCCATGTCACTTTGGACCTCCGGGGCTTTCGGAGCGGGAGCATGGACGAGGGGCGGTGACCGCCCCCGCTCATACCAGGGGGTCCGGTTCGCGGTCGCCCGGCACCGGGAGCCGGGTGGTCTTGATCAGCACGGGATCGTCCGATCGGCGGATCTTCTCGATGAGAAGCTCCTTTCCCGCGTCGGTCATCGCATAGACCGGGACGGAGATCCCCGCCTGCACGAGCGCCCGCGGTCCGGCCACCTCCCGCACCGTCGCCGAGGCACAGGCGGTCACCAGGTCGGCGGCATCCGCGGCGATCGCCGCATCATGCCGGCTCATCCCGGTGACATGGACGACCACGATGACGGCGCCGGGGTCCATCTGCCGGATGGTGGCCGCGGATCCGGCGTCGGCGACGGTGACGGCGATCCGGCGGTACCCGTGCTCCCGGGCGGCGGCAACCCCCGCCGCCTGGTCGATGGTCGCGCCCCGGCGGTCGAGCACGATCCCCCCGCCCGCCTCGATCCGGTCCATCACCGCGGGGTAGGGGGTGGTGGAGACCAGCCCCGACATCCGCCCCCCGATCCCCTGGACCATCTCCGGGCGGGTCGCCACCACCGTCCCCGCCCCGTCGCAGGCGATGACCGCGGCATCGATGAACCCCTCCCGGAGCGCGAAGCTCACCAGCTCGGAGGCCCCGAACCCCACGAACTCGCGGTGGTCGAGCACCTCGCGGTCCGGGGTGCACATGCCGAACGACCGGATCCGGTGCCGGATGTTTTCCCGGATCGCCGCCGGGGTGATCTCATCGACCGGGATGGCGAAGCGGTGGGCAAGCGGGCAATCGGAGATCAGGGCCTCGCCCACCTCCACCACCTCTCCGTCACGGATCACGATGCGGGCCCGACCGATGGCCTCGATGACATGGCCGTCCTCAGTGTGGGGCATGGGTCCTCCTTCCTCGATCTGGTCCCGTGCATACATATGCCTGTCC
>JBNGCZ010000033.1:0-5420 GCA_049974905.1 Methanomicrobiales archaeon | reverse complement strand
CGGTGCTCTCTTCGGGTGAGTTCTCCTCATCCTCTCACAAAACGCAACTCTTTTTCCAGGCACCGGCAAGGTGTCGGGGCGTCTTTGTCTGTTTGTCTCTCTTTTTCCGGCCCGCTTCCCGAAAAGTGAGAGTGTGGGCTCCATCCCATCACGACTTCCGGGCGGGTGGATCTCCCGTCTCCCGCGATCCCGGATATTGCCCCGGATTCCATCGTCCATCCCTGGAACGTGACCGGACAAGAACCGAACCCCGGCGACAGACAATACGAGATATCAGACATCTGTGTTCTGATGAGAGTGTTTCGGAACTATTTTCCCACATCATCCGGATGTTGTGTACAGTATGGCCGTCCCGTCTGCGATCCTTGACCTCACCCGGAACTTCGAGTTCCATCTCCAGTCGTACATCCGCGACCAGAAGAACGAGGCCGAACTCCGGCGGCAGTTTCTCGATCCGTTTTTCAAGGCGCTTGGATGGGATGTAGACAATCGCAAGGGGTACTCCGAGGCGTACAAGGAAGTGGCCCACGAAGAGCCGATCAAGATCAGCGGGACGACGAATTTCATCGATTATGCCTTCCGGATCGGGGGGCAGACCAAATTCATCGTGGAGGCGAAGAAACCCGGGGTCAACATAAAGGACGATGCGGATGCGGCCCACCAGCTGCGCCGGTATGCATGGAACAGGGACCTGAAGCTGAGCATCCTCACCGATTTCGAGGAGTTCGCGGTTTATGACTGCACTGCCCCCATCAAGAAGAACGACTCCGCGGCGACGGCGAGGATCGCCTATTTCACCTACCGGGATTATCCGGATAAATGGGACTGGATAGAATCGATCTTCTCGCAGGAATGCATCAAACGCGGGTCTTTCGATCGGTTCGCCGAATCAAAGAAGGGAAAGCGTGGCACGGCACGGGTCGATGAAGCGTTTCTCGCGGATATGGAGCACTGGCGGGATCTGCTCGCCCGCAATATCGCGCTTCGAAACGACCTCTCCCTGGATGAATTGAACGCCACTGTCCAGAGCACCATCGACCGGATCGTCTTCCTTCGCATCTGCGAGGATCGGGGCATCGAGAAGTACGGGAGACTCCGGGACCTGCTGGAAGGCGGTGGGATCTATGAACGGCTCTGCACAATTTTCGAGGAGGCGGACGCCCGCTACAACTCCGGGCTCTTCCACTTCACCGAGGAGCCGGGGTGGGACGAGGTGCCGGATACCATCTCTCTCGCGATTGCCATCGACGACAAGGTTCTCAGGGAGATCATCGGCAGGCTGTACTACCCGGAGAGCCCCTACGAGTTCTCCCTGATCCCCACCGAGATCCTCGGCCATGTCTACGAGAAGTTCCTGGGCAAGGTCATCCGCCTGACCGAGGGCGGGCGGGCGAAGGTCGAGGAGAAACCCGAGGTCCGCAAGGCCGGCGGGGTCTACTACACCCCCTCCTACATCGTGGACTACATCGTGCAGCACACCGTGGGCGAACTGGTCAGGGGAAGGACACCGAATGAGATCTCCGGCCTCCGCATCCTCGATCCGGCCTGCGGGTCGGGATCGTTTCTCCTCGGAGCGTTCCAGTACCTGCTCGACTGGCACCGGGACTGGTACATCGAGAACCTCGTGCCGGTGATCAGGGAGAAGGGAGCGACCTCACAGGAGGTACAGGCCCTCCTCGCGGTACCGCCGCGGAAGGCGGCGAAGGGGAGGGGCAGGAAGCCGACGGCCCCGGAACTGCCCATCTACTCTGGCGCGAATGCGAACGGGTCCCGGGTGCGAAGCGACTGGCAGCTGACGTCGGCGGAGCGAAAACGCATCCTGCTCAACAACATCTTCGGGGTGGACATCGACACCCAGGCGGTGGAGGTCACCAAACTCTCCCTGCTCCTGAAGGTGCTGGAAGGGGAGAGCGAGGAGACGGTTTCCAAGCAGCTGACGCTCTTTCACGAGCGGGCGCTCCCCTCACTCCATGAGAATATCCGGTGCGGGAACTCGCTTGTCGAGCCGGATATCCTCGATGATGCCGAACGGATGCTCACCGGCGAGGAGATCCGGCAGATCAACCCCTTCGACTGGACGGCCGAGTTTCCGTCGATCATGCGAAACGGTGGGTTCGATTCGGTGATCGGGAACCCGCCGTACGTACGCCAGGAGTTGCTGAAAGAGCAGAAGAACTACCTAAAGGATCACTATGCGGTGTATCAGGGGACCGCAGATCTGTATACCTATTTCATCGAGAGGGGTATCTCGCTTCTCAACAAAGACGGCCAGTTCTCCTACATCGTCGCCAACAAGTGGATGCGGGCGAATTACGGGAAACCGCTTCGAAAATGGCTGAAGAACCATCGCATCGAGGAGATCGTGGACTTTGGAGACCTCCCGGTCTTCGAGGGAGCGACCACCTACCCCTGCATCCTGCGGGTGGCGAGAGGGAAACCGCACGAGACGTTCCCTGCCACGATCGTAAAAACGCTGGAGTACCCGAGCCTCGCCGATTACGTGGAGGTGAATTGCTATCCCGTGCGGCAGGCCGACCTGGATGAGAACGGCTGGTCGCTGGTGGATGAGCAGACCACGGCGCTCTTGAAGAAGCTGCGGGGTGTCGGGGTTCCGCTCGGTGAATACGTGGACGGAAGGATGTACCGCGGTATCCTGACCGGGCTAAACAAGGCGTTCGTCATCGATGAGAAGACGAAGGACCGCCTGATCGAGGAAGATCCAAAGAGTGCGGAGGTCATCAAGCCGTTTGTGGCAGGGAGGGATGTCAAGCGGTATCAACCATTACATACTGACAAATTTGTCATTTTTACGAGAAGAGGCGTTAAAATTAACGAATATCCCGCAATCAAGGCATATCTCCAGCAATTCAAGCAGGAATTAATGCCGAAACCCAGGGGGTGGACAGGTGAGTGGAAAGGACGCAAGCCTGGCTCCTACCAGTGGTACGAGATTCAGGACACTATTGATTATTACCAAGAATTTGAGAGACGAAAAATCATCTACCCCAATATTTGCCGAAAACCGGAGTTCACCTTCGATGATTCATCAAAATTTACAAACCAGAAATGCTTCATAATTTCAAGAGATGACAAATATTTATTGGGCATTCTGAACAGTAGTGTTGATAACTTTCTTTTCTCCCAGGTCTTGCCCAAACTCCGTGGAGGCTTCTATGAGCCAAGTTCTGTATTTTTTAGAGACTTCCCCATCCGCACCATTGACCCTGCCGATCCCGACGACCTCGCCCGCCACGACCGCATGGTGTCTCTCGTCGACCGGATGCTCTCCCTCCACAAAGAGCGGGACAGGGTGCGGGACGGGCATTCCCGGGAACTGATCGACCGCCAGATCAAGGTCACCGATGGCGCCATCGACCGCCTCGTGTACGAGCTGTACGGGCTGACCGACGAGGAGATCCGGATCGTGGAAGGGGCATAGCAGGCGGGATACTTTCACCCCGCGATGTTCGTCTTTTATTGCCACTCGAGCGATCCTTTTCCTATGCCATACATATGCAGCGAAAAACCGGGAAAGGGGAGATGCGTCTGCCTGCGCTGTGGAGAAGATCTGAACCTCGACCAGAGTACCGACACACGTCCTTCCTGCAGAAGGTGCGGTGGGTGTGAGTACAGGCGGGGGTAGGCCAATTCCTTTTTTCCCGGACCGCTTCTGCCGGAGGCCCCAATCCGAAGATTCGATCACCCCTGTCTGTCATGTCCACGGTGAGTGAATGACTTCTCCGCCGCCCCCGGACCCCGGCTATGAGGGAACGGTCTTTCTTCAGTGGCTCAAGAAACGGGGGGCCATGCGAAAAAAATCTGATTGCGAGAGGAAATGCCGGGAGAATGGATTCACCGCGAAAGAGTTCGTTCACCGGATGGGGATCGGGTATGTGCGTCTGGCAAGAACCCGGAATGGCGAAGAGGTCGTGAAACTCATGGACCGGGTGTGGGCCGATCAATGGATGATCCACTACGGCCTCGAAGTACCGCACCACCGGCACTGGAAATCCATGAAATAAATTTCCAGTATACAGAAATATTTATCCAACAAGGAGCACATGTACCCTGAGGTGAGTCCCGTATGTCCGAAGATGACCTGCCGGTTCTGTCCGATGAAGAAGAAATGTACCTCGAGGAACCCTATGGCGGGCTCTTTGGAGGGACGGTGATGGCGAGCGTGGTGGAGGAGATGGTGGCCGATCCGACGATGGAGTACCACCCCCGATACCTCGAGGAGCTCACCGGCAAATCCGGTCGCTCCATCTCCGATGCACTGAAAAAACTGGAGAGGCTGAGTCTCGTCGAACGAATCGAGCGGGATCATGCGGTCTACCGCGTCAATGTCCGGTCAAAAAAATTCGTTGCCCTGACGCTCCTCGCATATGCGATGCTCGACGACCGGGACGGCTCTGAGTGCATGGATACTGCAGTGCGAGACTATTACAATTCATTCCTTCGGGAGCATGACGAACCACTGGCTATCGCAAACGGGGATCGATCACAATTCTCCTCGTTCACCGGGAGCACTGACAGCCCCCATTCCCGGGAGAGGGGGGTGGCGGTATGAGCCCCCCGAAAGAAGAGAGAGGGGACGGATCACTGGTGGTGAACCTGCAGGAATTCTACAAATATGATCCCGAGGATATTTTCCCCGATATCACCGCCACGGCCTACTCGAACCTCGCCTATATACAGGTCAGTCACCGGGACGTGTATATCGATTTCCTGGAAATGCCGGGGGTCAAGCGGGAGGACGGGAAGATGCACGTCACAGGGACCCGGATCTTCATGTCCCATGCCGCGGCCCGGAGACTCTCCGACGCCCTGGACGGAATCCTCGACAAGGTGCACCGTGAGGGGGGGATGGAGGAGTATGAGCAGGTGAAAACGGGGGAAACCCCGCTCAGCTCGAAGATGAAACGGCCTTCGGAGGAGAGATCCACATAGATGCCGGCATGAAATGCGTTGCATGCAGGCATGGTGAGACCCGGCCGGGGACCACCACGGTGACCCACGAGCGGAACGCTCTCACCCCGGTGGTCACCCGACGCCCCCGCCGGGATCTTGCGCAAACTGGGATGAGGATTACGTCGATGACGTGGTGGCCCACGAGATCATGAGCATGACCGAAGAGATCTCTCACACCGGTGCCGTGGTCAATGTCTGCCGGTACGTGCCGGGATCCGGGTCCTGTTAGCAATCTCATATCTCCGCAGTGGCAGCCCGCGGTCGGTGGACGTTTCGACGGGCGATGTGCGGTCCCCCGGGGAGGGATTCACCACCACCGGCTCCGCCCACCGGAACCGAACGGCAGTCCATCCGCGGACCACACCCGCCCGGACCCCGTCTGGAACGCCTGCATCCCCCACCGGTCATGCCTCTTTGGATCTCCGCCGATCTCCCCGGCGACCGGTCGA
>JBNGCZ010000032.1:0-7731 GCA_049974905.1 Methanomicrobiales archaeon | reverse complement strand
CTCATCCGGGCGGGGCAGTTTGGTCACAAAGATCGTCCCATCCTTCATCGCGATCCAGCGGATGGTGTCGCCCTGTTTGAGATCGAGGAGCTTGAAGATCCTGGAGGGGATGGTGGTGCGGTGGCGATAGGAGCGGACGGTGACATTCGTCTCCTCGATGCAGAGGATGTCGTCGGAATCGAGCGTGACCACACAAATCACCCGGGCGGGAGAAGCCAATCAGGGTATTTTCCTTATTGCTCTTAGCGTTTGCCATGAGAAGAGACCGGCGGTACGACGGTCGGCCGGAGAGGTATGGGAAGGGAGAATGATCGGGTTCGCATGTGATGATTGGTGGAACACTACCAATATCCATTGGTAGAATACCAATACATTTATCCCCGTTGTATGCCCATGCACTCTCACAGGAGTGTGTTGAATGAAACGATTCGCAGCTGTGCTGGCAGGAGTTCTGGTCCTGTCGGTGGCGATGGCAGGGTGCACGGGCAGTGGCCCGGAAAGTGGAGAATCCGGGACCATCACCATCTCCGGAGCGTTCGCGCTGTATCCGATGATGGTCGCATGGGCGGATGAATACCAGCAGATCCACCCGGATGTAAAGATCGATGTCTCCGCCGGGGGAGCGGGCAAGGGCATGACCGATGCGCTCAACGACATGGTGGACATCGGCATGGTCTCCCGGGAGATCTACCCCGAGGAGCAGGAGAGAGGCGCGGTCTGGGTATCGGTGGCCAAGGATGCGGTGGTGGGCACGATGAACGCGGAGAATCCGGTACTGGCCGATATGCAGGAGACCGGACTGAACAAAACCACCATGGAGGAGATCTACATCACCGGGGATCTCACCACCTGGGGCGGCCTTGTCGGCCGGCCGGAGATGACCGGGGAGATCCACCGCTACACCCGGTCGGACGCCTGCGGGGCGGCGACCGTCTGGGCGAAGTACTTCGGGTACGCGCAGGAGGACCTGCAGGGAACCGGCGTCAACGCGGACCCGGGAGTAGCCGAGGCGGTGAAATCCGATCCCCTGGGACTGGGGTACAACAACATCAACTTCGCCTACAACCGGACCTCCGGGGCGCCGCTTGCGGGACTGGCCATCGTGCCGCTCGACCTGGACGGAAACGGGAAGATCGATGAGGACGAGCGGTTCTATGAGACGCGGGACGCGATCGTCGGCGCCATCGCCGACGGCCGGTACCCGTCGCCGCCCGCCCGTGACCTGAACCTGGTCACCAGGGACGAGTTTACCGGCATCACCCGGGACTTCGTGGTCTGGATCCTCACCGACGGCCAGCAGTATATCGATGAGAACGGGTATGTGCCCCTCTCCGATGAGAGGCTGCAGTCCGAGCTCGACACAATCCAGTGAACGGGTGAGAGTAGCGTGACCGGGATCGACCGAACATTCGTGGACCGGGCGGCCCATGGCGCGATGCTCCTCCCCACCATCGCCGCGGGGCTGCTCTTCCTCATCATCGGGGGAGTGCTCTTTTGGAAGTCGGAGCAGATCCTCGGTCTCGTTCCGCTCTCCGATCTGCTCTTCTCCTCCTCGTGGCAGCCGCTTGCCGGAAACTTCGGGTTCTGGCCGTTCATCACCGGCACGGTCTGGGTCACCGTGCTCTCCATGGCGCTCGCCATCCCGGTCTCCATCCTCGCGGCGATCTATCTCGCCGAATACGCCCATCCGAAGATCCGGCAGATCCTCCAGCCGTTTGTGGACCTGCTCGCCGGGATCCCCTCGGTCGTCTACGGGTTGTTCGGGATCCTCGCGGTGGTGCCGCTGATCCGGGACTCGATTGCCCCGTTCGCCGGGGTGCAGACCACCGGGTACTGCGTGCTCGCAGGCGGACTGGTGCTGGCCATCATGGTCTTTCCCATCCTCATCTCCATCACCTACGAGGTCTTCACCACCGTCCCCGACGAGATGCGGGAAGGATCCCTCGCGCTCGGGGCCACCCGGTGGGAGACGGTCAAGCACGTGGTGATCCGCCGGGCCTACCCGGGGATCATCGCCGCGGTCATCCTGGGATTCTCCCGGGCGTTCGGGGAGACCATGGCGGTGTTGATGGTGGTTGGAAACGTCGCCCAGGTACCGCATTCGATATTTGACCCCGCCTATCCCATCCCGGCGCTCATCGCCAACAACTACGGTGAGATGATGTCCATCCCCCTGTACGACTCGGCGCTGATGTTTGCCGCGCTTTTGCTGTTGGTGATCATCGTGGCGTTCAACATCGCGGCGAAGTACGTGCTCGTGCACATCCGGAGGACGGTGGCGTAGATGAATCGGCGCACGTTCGAGGAGAACGTCTTCAAGGGCCTGATGTACGCTTCGGTTGCCGTGGTGCTCGGGAGCCTGCTCGCCGTCTTCCTGGTGGTCTGCATCCGGGGTCTCCCGGCGCTGAGCATCGAGATGATCACCCAGGTGCCGGCAGGCGGCTACTATCTGGGAGGCGGCGGAGGGATCCTGAACGCGATCGTGGGATCGCTGTACCTGGCGTCGGGGGCGATCGCCCTTGCGTTCGTGGCGAGTCTGCCCATCGCCTGGTACCTGAACCAGTACGGCGGCCGGTCGCGGTTCGCCGGGTTCATCCGCACCTCGCTCGATGTATCCGCGGGGATACCGTCACTCGTGTATGGGGCATTCGCGTTCCTGATCATGGTCCAGCTCCACGAGCGTGCCTCCCTCCTGTGGGGGATCATCACGGTGGCCATCTTCATCACCCCCATCCTCACCCGGGCGATGGACGAGGTGATGCAGATGGTGCCCCTGAAGGTGAAGGAGGCGTCGTTTGCGCTCGGAACCACCCGGCTGGAGACGCTCGTCCACGTGGTCACCCGGCAGGCGCTCCCCGGTATCGTCACCGCGGTCATCCTGGCGTTCGGCCGGGCGATCGGCGACGCCGCCTCGGTGCTGTTCACCGCGGGGTACACCGACGCCATCCCCACCTCGCTCAGTGACCCGGTGGCCACCCTGCCGCTCGCCATCTTCTTCCAGCTGACCACCCCCATACCCGAGGTGCAGCAGCGGGCGTATGCGTCCGGGATCGTGCTCCTGGCCATCGTGCTCGGACTGGTCATTGCATCACGCGTGCTATCAAAGAGGTTCATGAAATATGTCATCAAGTGAAGAGGCCCGGATCCGGATCGAAGAGTACCACATGACCATCGGGGACAAACCGATCCTCACGGACATCTCCGTGGAGATCCCCGCAAACCGGATCACCGCGATCATCGGTCCCTCGGGGTGCGGGAAGTCCACCCTGCTTCGGAGTATGAACCGGATGGTCGACCTCATCGAGGAGGTGGACGTCACCGGCAGCATCACCATCGACGGTCTCTCGGTCTTTGACCGGAGCGTGGATGTCACCGAACTGCGGCGGCGGGTGGGCATGATCTCCCAGTCCCCGAATCCCCTGCCCATGTCCATCTACGACAACGTGGCCTACGGGCTGAAGATCCACGGCGTCCGGGACCGGACACAGAAAGACGAGACGGTGGAGCGGTACCTGCGGTTGGTCGGGCTCTGGGAGGAGGTCTCCGACCGACTGAAGGAGCCCGCCTCCGCCCTCTCCCTCGGCCAGCAGCAGCGGCTCTGCCTGGCACGGACCCTGGCCATCGAGCCGGAGGTGATCCTCTGCGACGAGACCACCTCGGCGCTCGATCCCATCTCCGCAAACAAGATCGAGCAGGAACTCCTCGCGCTCAAGGAGGACTATACCATCGTCTTCGTCACCCACATCCTCCGGCAGGCGAAGCGGCTCGCCGACTACGTGATATTCCTGTACCTCGGCGAACTGGTGGAGCACGGCCCGGCAGAGCAGGTGTTCAATGATCCCCGAGATCCGCGGACGAAGGCCTACGTGGAGGGCACGTTCGGATAGATCATACAGAGAGCGCGCCCCGGCAGGCGGTGCAGATCACCACCGAGACCCCCGACCGGGTGACGATATCGCACATCTCCTGCACCCGCCGGGCATACTCCGGATCGTCCGCCGCGATGTCCCGGCAGAGGCCCTGCCCGAGGATCTCGTCGTCCACGTAGATGCAATGGGCGCCCTGCATGCAGAGCTGGTCGTACCGGGTCCGTGCCACGGCCCGCTCATCGGCGGGGTAGGAGAAAACGGCGGCCTGGACCGCGGCACATGAGCGGTCCGGGGAGACCTGTTTCGCCGCGGTGATCATGCCCGCCGCAGCGGTCTGGTGGGTCACCGGGTCGATGACGATGAACGAACCGGTGAGCCGGTTTCTGGAATAGATATCCGCGTATACCGGGTTTTTCAGCTCGATTCGGACCTTCCCGATCTCGTTTGTGTGCAGGGATCCGGCGGGTTTGCGGTGGAGCGTGTCGGGATCGAAGATGTAGCGGACCTCGTTGAAGATGCCCCGGACTGTCCGGGTGGTCTGCTTGATCAGATAGTCGCGGCCGGTCCGGAGGGGTTCGGAATCCATCCATACGAGGTTCGCCTCCAGGGCACCGGCGATCGTCGGATAGTTGTTCTCCCGGGCGATGAGATCCCCGCGGCTGATATCGAGATCATCGGCGAGGCAGAGCGTCACCGCCATGGGGGCAAAGGCATAGTCGCGGTCGCCGTCGTGGGTGACGATCCGGGAGATCGTGCTCGTCTTTCCCGAGGGGAGCACCCGCACCCGCTCGCCCGTCCGGATCACCCCGGAGGCGATCGTCCCGCAATAGCCGCGAAAGCCGCTCCCGCCCCAGTTGACGTACTGGACCGGAAAGCGGAAATCGATGAGGTTTCTTCCGCCAGCGACCGTCACCGTCTCCAGGTAGTCCAATAGGGGTGAGCCCTGGTACCAGGGCATGTTAGGGCTCCGCTCGATGACATTGTCACCGTGGAGTGCGCTGATCGGGATGAAGGAGATCGATTCCGCGGAGAGCTTGTCGGAGAACCTGGTGTAGTCGGCCACGATCTCCTCGAAGACCTCCTCGGAATAGTCGACGAGATCCATCTTGTTGACCGCCACGAGCAGGTGACGGATCCCGAACAGTGTGGAGATGAAGGTGTGCCGCCGGGTCTGGGTGGTCACCCCCTGCGTGGCGTCGATGAGGATCAGGGAGAGCGAGGCATTGGACGCTCCCGTGGCCATGTTCCGGGTGTACTGTTCGTGGCCGGGGGTATCGGCGATGATGAACCGGCGTTTCGGGGTGGCAAAGAACCGGTAGGCGACATCGATGGTGATCCCCTGTTCCCGTTCCGACTTCAGCCCGTCGGTGACCAGCGCATAGTCGATGTCCTGGTTCCGGTGCGACCGGGAGTAGTCCCGGATGGAGAGGAGCTGGTCTTCAAAGATCGATTTCGAATCGAACAGGAGCCGGCCGATGAGCGTGGACTTGCCGTCGTCCACGCTGCCCGCGGTGGCGAACCGGAGCAGATCGATCTTCTCGTTCTGCTCGATGAGGGAGTCCGGGGTGGTCAGAAGTATCCCTCCCGCTTCTTCTGCTCCATGGAGCTGTCCTGGTCATGGTCGATGACCCGGGTGATCCGCTCGGAGTGCCGCACAACCATCATCTCTTCGATGATCTTTGGGAGCGTGTCCGCCTCGGATCGCACCGCCCCCGTGCAGTAATGGCAGCCGAGGGTGCGGAACCGACACATCACCTCGGTGACGTCGCCGGGGTGCTCATCGGTGTACACCGGGATCAGCTGGTTGTTTCGCTCGATGACCCGTCGTGGCCGGGCGAAGTACAGGGGTACCACCTCGATGTCCTCGTAGTAGATATAGGTCCACACATCGAGTTCCGTCCAGTTGGAGAGCGGAAAGACGCGGATGGATTCGCCGGGACCGATCTTCGTGTTGAAGATGTTCCAGAGCTCCGGGCGCTGGTTCTTGGGGTCCCACTGGCCGTGCGCGTCCCGAAACGAAAACACCCGCTCTTTTGCCCGCGATTTCTCCTCGTCGCGCCGGGCGCCGCCGAAAGCGGCGTCGTATCCGCCCTCCCGGAGGGCATCGAGGAGCGCCTTCGTCTTCAGCTCGGCGCAGCACTTGACCGTGCCGAGGGTGAGCGGGTTCACCCCCCGGGCGAGCGCCTCCTCGTTCCGGTGCACCCGGAGGTCCAGGTGATGGCGGCGGGCATAGTTGTCCCGGAACGCGTACATCTCCGGGAACTTGTACCCCGTGTCCACGTGGAGGAGCGGGAAGGGCACCCGTTCGGGGTAGAACGCCTTGATGGCGAGATGGGCCATCACCGATGAGTCCTTTCCCACCGAGTAGAGCATCACCGGGTTGTCAAACTCGGCGGCCACCTCCCGGATGATACCGATGGACTCGGCTTCAAGCGACTTCAGGTTGGAGAGGCGGTAGGACTCCGCGGTCATATGTATCCCTCATTCTCCAGGTAGGCGATCACCCGGCCGACCGATTCAGAGATCTCCTCTGCGGCGGTGTCGAGGACGATCTCGGGGTTCTCCGGCTCCTCGTAGGGGTCGCTGATCCCGGTGAACTCCGGGATGGTTCCGTCGAGTGCCTGCCGGTACAGCCCCTTCACATCCCGCTCGATCAGGGTCTCTCTGTCACATGTGACGTAGACCTCGATGAAGTTTCGGCATTTCTTCCGGGCTCGCTTTCGCATGGCGGTATAGGGGGAGATGAAGGAGACCAGGGTGGCGACCCCGTTGTGCGAGAGCATCGCGGCCACGAACGTCGCACGTTTGATGTTTTCGTCGCGGTCCTCCTTTGAGAACCCGAGGTCGCTGCAGAGATCCTCGCGCACGATATCGCCGTCCAGCCGCTGGACAAATGGGATGCCGCGTCTGTGGAGTTCCTCCTCCACGGCAAGGGCAATGGTGGTCTTCCCGGAACCGGACCACCCGGTGAACCAGAGCGTGAATCCGTCGCGCGTCATGAGGCATCGGGGAGGGTGAGCCCGGACAGGTCGATGCCCGGGCCACAGACGATAAAGTGGTTGTTTCGAAGCGTGTGCGTGTTGTACCGTGGTTCCTGGCCCGTCCGCAGGTCCACCACCCGGCACCCCGCTTCGGTGGCGATGATGTGGCCGGCAGCGATGTCCCATTCCATCGAGCCCTGGAACCGGGAGTAGAGGTGGGCATCGCCGGCTGCCACCCGGCAGAATTTGAGCGATGAACCGGCAGGGACGACATTCTGTATCCTGTTCAGCCGGTAGAATTCGGCGTCACGGTCCGAGCGGTGCTTCCGGCTCCCCACCGCGGTGAGGGTGTCGGGGGGGGCGTGGAGCGGGAGTCTCCGGGTGCCGCCGGTATCCAGGACGAAGGCACCGGTACCTTTCCCGGCGAAGTAGGTCGTGTTGAGGGCGGGGACGTGGATGACGCCTGTCACCGGCCGCGAATCGCGTATCAGCGCGATGTTCACCGTGAACTCCCCGATACCGTCGATGAACTCCTTGGTGCCGTCGAGGGGATCGACGAGGAAGAATTCGGTGAAGTCTTTCCGGGTGGCATAATCGGGGATGTTTTCCTCGGAGACAACCGGGATACTGGATACCTTGCCAAGCTCCCCGGCGATGTGGGCATCGGACTCGAGATCCGCCCGGGTGAGGGGGGAGTCGTCGTCCTTGGTGTGAACTGGTGTTGGAGTGGATCGGTAGTGGGTGAGGATGATGTCGCCTGCCTCGTGGGAGATGCGGATGAGCTGGGCGAGCAATCCAGGTCTGTTCGGGGGCACGGGAGAGTCCTCGCGGTATGTGGATAACAAAAGAGGTATGGTATGCTCTCCTAAATCACTTACCCC
>JBNGCZ010000031.1:0-8188 GCA_049974905.1 Methanomicrobiales archaeon | reverse complement strand
TTCTCTACTTCATCAGGGAGATGGAATGGTGATACAACAACAGAGGGAAAGATTTATTCGAGGACCTGGTCAATTGAATGCCTGACGAAAAGGTGTTGGTGGTGGACGTTCCCTCATCACCTAATACATTACCGGAAAATTAGTTTACACGTATAATTAAGTTGAAAACCCAAAAGAGGTGAGATCAGGTCATATGAAATTCAGAGTGATCATAGAAATGGACGAAGACGGTGTCTTTGTCGCCGAATGCCCGTCCCTTCCGGGCTGCATATCCCAGGGAAAAACCAGAGCCGAAGCACTTGAAAATATCAAAGACGCTGCAAAAGGGTACCTGGAAAGCCTGAAGAAGCATAATGAACCAATCCCCCCGTCAATATTTGAAGAAATCGTAGAGATAACCGCCTGATATATGCCAAAATTACCTGCATTATCCTACCTTGAAGTAATAAAGGCACTCAATAAAATCGGTTACACTATCGACCATCAGACCGGCAGCCATATTATCCTGAGACAGGACAAAGAACCTTATCGAAGGCTTACTGTTCCAAACCACAGGGAAATTTCAAAAGGAACAATAAGAAGCATTATCAGACAGGCAGGACTTACAAGAGACGAATTTTTAAACCTGCTATAATCTTAGAATCTGAGAAAATCAGTTTTCGGCCTGTATTTCTATACTCAAACTGCTGTAACCGGAACAAAACCCCTGGCCCTGCCAGAATACCACAACAGAATCTACTGTCCACCTCAAAAAAGGAACAGAAGATCAAACTGAGGTTACATCTTTTCTGCCACCATGATGCGGCATTAAAATCCTGTTAATGCACCAACCAGGCAGATTTTATCCCCGCGGAGCATGCCCGGCCAATCGCACAGAGGAAGGCAGAACCCCTCTCCGCCGTCAGCTCCTGACTGACTGACATAAGGGGAGCAGACCCTTCATGCCCCACAATTGCCCTTTTAAAAGCATGCGAGGGGCCGGATTCGAACCGACGAACTCCTGCGAGATCGGATCTTGAGCCCGACGCCGTTGGCCAGCTTGGCTACCCTCGCCCATACCATGTTTCACCTGCCCGCTCTTTATCCTGCGGGTGACCGCCGGGATGGCGGGGGCTGAGGCGGGGCGTAACGGGTGGGTTCTGGAGGCGGGCCCGCTCTACAGGAAATCCGCCAGCCCCATCTGCTGGTGTGACGGCTGGCCGAAGGTGGACTCGATGGCGAGATCCAGCACCTCCACCCGCTGCCGGGTGTAGTCGCTGACCCGGTAGTCGGTGCAGATCTGCCGGGAGACCTCCAGGTACTTCTTCACCGAACCCTCGTGAACGGTGGGAATGACGTTGCCCCCGCACCGGGTGCAGCGCCCCGAGATGGGGACCCGCCGGTACTTCGTGTTGCACCGGGTGCAGCGGACCTTCTGCTTGGAAAAGGCGTTGAGGTTGCCCATCATGTCCCGGATGAAATGTGTGTTCAGGACCCGTTCGGCCACGTCGTCCTCGTCCACGGCCCGGATCTTTTTGGCGAGATCGAGCTCGGAGGCGAGCTTCTCGAGCATGGTGCCCAGCGAGGTGTAGGTGGAGATCAGCGGCCCCGCGGAGATATCGCTCGTGTCATGGGTGAACCCGAACCCCTCCGACTGAGCGGCGGTGCCCAGGCGCGACTCCACCCGGTCCACCAGGTGCTCGAGCTCCTTTGGGTGCACATGGGAGAGCGCCCCCTCGTACACGGCGAGCGGGTACCGGGTACATACATCCACGTTGTGGCTCTCCTTGTCGATCTCCGCGGGATCGATGCGGGTGGTGAGTACCAGCGGCGCGTCCATCGTCCCGCCTCGGGTATCGGGCAAAAACGACCGGGAGAAGTTGATGAGCCCGTCCATCAGGAGCATCACGCAGTCCTCGTCGCCGTCGCACTGGCCGGTGAAGATCCCGTTTGCCGCGAGCGAGTGGGTGTCGGCCACCGTCATGCAGTAGACCCGGTCGTCGACCGCCTCCACGATCTCGCGGACCGCCACCCGGTCGGTGATGAGCGCATGACCCTCGTACACGGGGATCGCATCTCCTTTTTGCACCTCCATCGCCATCACCCGGCGCAGGTAATCCGTGTCCCAGACCAGCATCGCGTGCTCGGGGGTGACCATCACGCTCTTTCCCCGGGCGGTCTCGAACCGAATGAAGGTGGCCGGGGCCCGGTGGATGGAGACGGAGGTGACCCGCTTCAGGCTCACGTTTCCCTGCGGGTCCACGGACGGGGTGTAGAACGGCCGGAGGGTGTCGGTGTAGTAGGTCCCCAGCCGGTCGATGCCCGGCTCGGTGATGTCGAAGTTCTCCACCACGAACTTCCAGATGGGAAGTGTCCGCCACCCCTGCCCGTCGGTGACCGTGATCTCGGTGGTCTTTTCGAAGCAGTTGCGCCTTTTTGCAGCATGGAAGAACGGGTGGGCGTATCCCACCCCCGCGGGAGTGACCCCGATGAGGCGGGCGAGCACCCCGGCGCTCGTGTGGGGGGCGAGCCCGATGAGGAGGTGGCCGATGAGGTCGTCGGGCGTCCGTGCGTTGTAGAACGGCTCCATGCCGTAGAGCTTCTGGAGCATCTCGTCGATGAACCCCGCCACCCGGACCAGGTGCTCGGCGCATCCCTCGGAGACCAGGATGTCCTGGGGGCGGAGTTCCACCACCTGTCCATCCGAGGAGAGCGGCTCCCCATACATATCATGAGTGTACCCGAGCTCCCGCAGGCGCTCCACGCCCACCCCGATCTCCCGGGGCCGGAAATGGGTGACCGGGAGATCGATGATGTCGTATCGGATCGTGCCGTCCTTGAAGACGAACAGGTTCCGGGAGGCGCGGAGGATTCCCTTCTCGATCGGCTCCACCGCACGGTCGCGGGACATCAGCCCCTTCACGCCCTTCACCATGGCCACCTGTCCGTTGCGCATCCCCAGGCGTTCCACCGCCCGCCCGTACTCCTCCCTCATGTTGACCGTGTACCGCTGGGAGCAGACCGTCTCGTGCTTGCAGGACGGGCAGACCGGTCCATCGACGGGACGGTTGCACCGGGGGCAGTGGTACACGGCATGGGTATGCGCCCCGCAGGTGCACCGGTTCAGATAGGTCCGCGCCCCGCAGCCCGGACACTGGCGGAGGCCCATCTCCAGCTCGAGGACCCCCCCGTCGGTATTGGACCGCGGTTTGCTGGCGGTCGCCTCCTGGAACGACCGCCGTGACCCGCCGGCGTCGCCCAGCGGGAAGAGGACGTGGGGCGGCGGGCTCATCTGGCGGGGCTTGGACTTCCCCGGCCGTCCCATTCGCCCGCCGATCCGGGTCCCCGCCCGGGATCGGATGGTGAACCCGGAGAGATGGGAGACGAGCGCCAGGGCATCGGTATCGGGGGCGCTGTCCCAGGTCTCCCGGCGGCTGAGGTTGAGCGTCAGGCCCAGGCAGGCGAGGAACGCCAGGTACCGGTCGATGACCAGGTCCCCGCCCCGAACCCGGTGCGGTATGAGGAGGACTTCCAGGATCTGCTTTATCTCCGCGTCCGGCGGGAGGCGCAGCCGTCCGTCCCGGATCGCTCCCTTATCCTCCACGAACCGGGCAAGCGTTCGCACCTGTTCCACGGTGAGGTCGTCCCAGATCCAGGTGCAGGAGGGATGGAGGGGGACCCCGGCGGCGGCGAGTTCTATCGCCTCCATCTCGTCTGCCGGGGTGCGGGTGCCGCCCTCCTGGAACCACCACTCCTCCCCGTATGCAGGGGGCACCAGGGGATGGTTGTTCTCCAGGAACTCACCGAAGCTGATCAGGATCTCGCCCACGTCCAGGATGCAGTCGATCTCCTCTTCGATGGTGGAGATCGTCTCCTGGTCATGGATGCTCAGCACGTCGCCGTTCGAGAGCCGGACCGTGGGCCCCTCGATGGAGTCCACCGGAACAACGCCCGCCGCCTTTCCCGGCCGCTCGGTCTTCATCTGGGTGCCGACCGCCAGAAACCCGCCCAGCACCTCCATGGTGGCCGGGTTCAGCCCGGCGGCGGCAAACCCGGTATTCCGGGCCCGGCCCAGGCGGAGGCGAAAACCCCCCTCCCGCATCGGGTAGGAGAAGACCGGCCGACCGCCGATGAGATCGTTGAGGTACTTGTCCTTCGGCTTCAGCAGGGCTCCGGCGTCACTCTCATCATCACCGGACCGGGCGCTCCCGATGATCCCGTCGATCCACTCCCACCCCTCGAGGTCGAGCTTGGAGACGATCTTCTGGATCTTCGGCGCCTTCAGGGCGAGTCCCTCGGCGACCACGAGCGCCATCCCCCCGCGGACCGCGTTGGTATCCACCCGGTCCAGGTTCCGGTACCCGCCGACCTCCTGCTTCTCGGTCCCCTCCCCGTCGATGCACACCGGGCAGTTGCCCGCAATGGTGCGCATCTCCTCTTCGGTGGGGAGGTACTGGAGGCTCATGATCGAGTGGTACTGGCGTATCTCCTCGATGTAGCGCTCGATCTCCTCGGGTCGGGGCCGGTAACGGCCGATCCCGAGCAACTGGCGCACGTAATCCCCCACCAGGACCGAGAGCGCCTGGGCCGTCCCCCCCGCGCTGCGGATGGGGCCGGCATAGTAGATCCGCAGGTATTCGGACCCGTCATCGTTGATGCCGATGCCCACCCGGGCGATCCCCTCGGTGGGGGCCGCCACCACTCCCTCGGTCAGGAGCGCCATCGCCGCCCGGATGGCATGGTCCAGGATCTCCTCCCGGTTCGCCTCCCCGAACCGTTTCCGGGCGAAATCGTCCCCCAGCCGCAGGGCCGTCTCCTCCCGGGAGTACTCGGATTCCAGCGCACGAATCCGCTCCGCGAGACCGGGATATCCAAGCAGGGCCTCCACCCGGTCGGCGAGATCGCTTGCCACCGGGATCTCCACCGTGTCCCGGGGATCGAGACCGACCGATCGTGCATTTCGGGCGATATTGATGGCGTTTTGTAAATAAGACTCGATCCGGCGGGAATATGCATCCTGTGCAGGGGAGGTCTGCATACTGGTTGATGGGGGCGGGGGCGGTATAAACGTGTGGCCCCCGGCCATCTACGTCTCTTCCCGGAGCATCTCTTCGACCGCGGGATCGCCCATCATGCAGAGGGTGAGCACGGCGCACCGCCCGCGAATATCCTCACCGGACTCAGCGAGTTCGCGGAGCGGGAGGACCGCCGGATCCCCGATGCGGATCAGCGCCCGGGAGGCGAAGCCCCGGACCCGGGCGTCATCGTCGCCCAAAAGCTCGAGGAGTGAGTTGATCGCCGCCTCCCCGAGGTCGGCAAGCGCCGATGCCGCATAGCGGCGGGCGTCGGTATCCGTCTCCTCCCGGAGGAAGCGGACCAGGGGGTCCACCGCAGGAGCCCCCACCTCCACGAGCCCCCGCGCCGCGTACCACCGGGCATCGTTGCTTCCCCGGGAGAGGATCTCCAGGAATGCATCCACCGCCCCCTCCCGGGCGAGTTCTGCGGTCGCGCTCCGCCGGGCCTCCATATCGCCGTCGAGGATCGCCTCGACGAGCGCCTGATCGTCCGTCATATCGGTACTCCTACCGGTGGCCCGACAGACTACATGAACGCATCGATTTCAGGCACGATCAGGTCACCAGGGTCGTCTGTTCCCGGAGTGCGCTCTGCATGTCGA
Source organism: Methanomicrobiales archaeon (assembly GCA_049974905.1). Taxonomy (GTDB): domain Archaea; phylum Halobacteriota; class Methanomicrobia; order Methanomicrobiales; family Methanoculleaceae; genus JBNGCZ01. The sequence continues at coordinate 2,532 of JBNGCZ010000031.1, read as the reverse complement.
GCCAGATGACGAGTTCTTTCTTCTCTTCGTCGTTTTCAGACGCCTTCCTGATGATCCCCCGGATGTAGGACCCGTCCTTCACCTGGGTCCCCTCTCCCAGTGAGGCCACCTCGTCCGGCGAGATGCTGATCACTCTGCTCACATCGTCGACGATGATGCCGATGGGCATCTCTTCCTCTCCACAGAGGAGGACGATGATCTTCTTTCCCTCCGCCGCCGAATCCGCACCGAGTTCAAGCAGCGTGCCCAGATCGACGATGCTGGTAATCTCGCCCCGGAGATTGATGACTCCGGCGATGTAGGGAGGTGAGCGGGGGAGCGGGGTGATGGGCATCATGTCCACCACCTCGCGGGCGATCTCGATGTCGAGGGCGTACAGTTCGCCTCCGATCTGGAACTCCACCACGTCGGTCATGGTCCTCGCCCCCACCGTTCATTCGAGGCGGAAGGTCCCGATCAGCTCCCTGAGATCTCCCGTCATGGTCGCGACCTCCTGGGTGCCGCTTCCTATCTCCTGTGCCGAGGCCGCCACTTCCTCGGCGAGGGCCGCGACATCCTCGACCCGGGAGAGAGTCTCCTTCGTCATCCGGGTGGCCTCTTCCATCGCTTCCATGACCCGGTTGGTCGCGTTCGCCTGGTCGTCGGTGGCCCTGGCGATCTCGCGGACACCCTGTGCCGCCTCGTTCGCCTCGCCGACCATCTCGTCGAGGGCCTCCAGGGTCTGGCTGACCATCCCGATGCCGGACGTGATCTCGGTGTAGGCCGAGCGCATCGACTCCGCCGTCTCGTCGCTGCTCTGCTGGATGGACCGGATCAGGCTCTCGATGGTCTCCGTGGCCTTTTTTGATTCTCCCGCCAGGTTGCGGACCTCCCCGGCCACCACCGCGAATCCACGTCCATGTTCTCCGGCACGGGCCGCCTCGATTGCCGCGTTGAGCGCCAGGAGATTGGTCTGGTTGGAGATGTCGGTGATCAGCTTGATGATGTTGCTGATCTCCTGCATCTTCTCATTGAGGGCATTGATCTCCTCCACGCTCTTCTCGGCGATCTGCTCCACCGCCTCCATCTTTGACCCGGCCTGTTTGCCGAGGTTCTGGGCATCGCCGCCCTTCTGGGCCGCCCGATCGTTGCTCTCCATCACCTCGCTCGAGGTGCTCGCGATCTCCTCAATGGAGGCCGAGAGGTCGGACATCTCCCGGGCCACTCCCTCGATCCGTTCCAGCTGGCGCTGGGATTCGTCGGAGGACTGGGTGCTGTTGACCGCCACCCGCTCGATGGTGGTGGCGATCTCAGTCACACCCTTGCTCGCCTCCTGGGTGTTGTTCTCCACCCGTTCCACGGCGTCCTTCACGCGGGAGATCAGGTCACGGACCGAGGAGATGGCCTCGTTGAAGTCGGTCTTCACCGCCTCGAGGGGATCGCCGTCCCCGATCGCCACCGTGGCGGTGAGGTCGCCCGTGGCCATGTGGGAGAGCGACTGCCCGAGCTCTTCGGCGCTCTTCGCGAGTGCTTCCGCATCCTCGCGGCTCTTCTCCATCAGTCCCTGGATCTCCTCCTCCTTCTTGCGCTGCTCGGTGATGTCGTTGTACACCACCAGGATGTTTTTCAGCTCCCCGGAGGCGGACTGGATGGGGATCCCGTACTGCTCCACGATATGGACGCCGGAGGGCAGCTCGACCGTCACCACCCCGTAGGAGCGATGCAGGTCCTGGACGACCCTTTTCAGCCCCTCGCCTTCCTGGTGGAGCACCTTGAACTCGCGGGCGTTCATGGAGAGCAGCCGGTCGTGCGATATCCCCGAGAACGTGACGTAGGCCTCGTTGGTGACCAGAATGTTGAAGCTCGTATCGAGCAGGAGGATGGGCATCGGGTTCTGCTGTACGATCACCTCTGACCGGCGCTGCAGGGCTTCGATCTTCTTCATCTGGGACTGGACCTCCTCCTCGTCCGCCCGCTGATCGGTGATGTCCTTGAAGACGAAGAAGGCAGCGGTGACCGTGCCGCTGTCGTCCGTGATGGGCTCGCCGTACTGCTCCACGATCTTCGTGGTCCCGTCTTTGAAGGTGATGGAGAGCTCGCTCTGCGTCCGCCGTCGCTCCCGGAATGTCTGGTCCGTCTGGTCCCCGTACAGGTGCCTGATCTTGTAGTCGGGCACCTGCATCTGCATGAGCCGATCACGGGTGTTTTGCATCAGTGCCTCGTATGCCGGGTTGAGATCGATCATCCGGTAGTCGGTGTCGAGGATGACCATCGGCATGGGATTCTGCCGGTAGATGGTCTCCATCCAGAGGCGCTGCTGGTGCTCCTGCTCGGCGCTGTCCAGCACGCTGTTGATCATATCACCAAGCCCGTTGGATCCATCAGGCAGAGAGCCGGGATCGACGCGGGCCGTGTAATCTCCATGCTGCGCCTGTTTGAGCGCATTCTCAAGGTCTGTCGAGATCATGAAATCTCCCTCCCACCGCAAATGCTGGAGATTTTCTCCTGACATCGCTTCGTGTCGAGTACCACAGAAGAATGGTGCACAGTTTT
>JBNGCZ010000030.1:0-10260 GCA_049974905.1 Methanomicrobiales archaeon | reverse complement strand
CGGCTGGGGGGCCGAAAAATATTATTTTTGACGGAGGACCTGCGGAATGTGGGCTCCATCGATCTCCGGCGGAAAACGCACCGAGAAAGAAAGAGAATGCTCTTCGTAGGCGAAATAACAACAAATATAAAGATTATTTTCACCAGTTACTGGTATGTCAAGAGAGGAGGGTTGAATGAAGACCGAGGTTCTGCAAAGGATCAAAGAGGCCGAAGACGAGTACACCCGTGCCATCAATGACGCGAAAAAGAAGCAGGAAGAGAAGATTTCTGCGGCAGAGATGGAGGCCGAGCAGATCGTGAACAAGGCCCGATCGGACACGGAGGAGTACAGGAAACAGCGCCTGGCAGAGGTACGCGAGGAGGCACACAGGCAGTACGACCGGATCGTCGAGGAGGGAAAGGAAGAAGCGGCCCGTCTCAGGACGCGTGGCAGCGAGAACATGGACAGAGCGGTCCAGAAACTGGTGGAAGGTTTCAAGGAGCACCTGGATGTTCACGCCTGAGAGAATGTCCCGTCTCCTCATCGCCGCCCAGAAAGGGCAGATGGAGACGATCATCGAGGCACTGTACAGAAAACATCTGGCTCACATCGAGGAGTTCACCGAGGGAGAAGAGGAGGAAGCGCTCAGCATCGGCAAACCGCTTGCCGGGGCAGGGAAAGCCTCTTCCAGCCTGGTCACCATCCGCGGGATCGAGAATGCCTGCGGACTCGACCCCGACAGCGTGAAAGCAGCACCGCAGGGGGCCGGGTCGCTCCGCCAGCGGATCGACTCGGATCTGCCCTCCATCCAGGACGAGGTCCAGGCGCTCGTCTCACGGCGCCAGCAGCTGGAATCGGCGGTTCGTGACGTGGACCAGCGTATCCGGGACCTGACCCCGTTTGCCGGTGTCTCCCTGGACCTGGAGATGCTGCACGGATATGAGTCCGTCTCCGTCCATGCCGGGTGGGTCTCCGCCGAACCGGAGCTCTCCTGCCCCCACGAGATGGTCGTCTCGGGGAAGGACCGGCAGATCTTCCTGGTCCTCTTTGCTCCCGCACAGGAGGAAGAGGAGGTGGAGCGCGCCCTCGCTGAGGCGGCCTTCCAGTCGGTCCCCATCCCCGACGAGCGGGGATCGGCAGGGGAGCGGATCGCGGAGTACACCGCCGAGAAGGAGCGTCTCCAGGCGGAGATCGAATCGGTACAGCAGTCGCTGGAGAAGATACGTAACCAGCACGCGGGATTCCTGGCCGCTGCCGAAGAACTCCTCACCGCCGAGGTGCAGAAGGCCGAGGCGCCGCTCCGTTTCGCCACCTCCGATGAGGCGTTCCTGGTGGAGTGCTACGTCCCGGGCGATCAGGTCACGGAGATCACCGGGACCCTGGAGGAGGCGACCGCGGGGCGGGTGTTTGTGACGGAGATCCCCATCGATGACCCCCGGCGGGTCCCGGTGGAGTACGATCACCCCATCCCCGTCCGGCCGACCGAGGTGCTCATGGACCTCTATTCCCGGCCCCGGTACACGGAGGTCGATCCCACGCTCTTCATGTCGATCATCTTCCCCATCTTCTTCGGGTTGATCCTCGGGGACGTGGGCTACGGGGTCATATTGCTCGCCCTCGCCCTGGGTCTCCGGAAGGTGATCACCGCAGACGAGGGCCGCAAGCTCCTGGCGATCCTTCGCGACGCGAGCATCTCGAGCATCATCTTCGGGTTGTTGTTCTCGGAGATATTCGGGTTCGCCCTGCCCTGGGACCCCATCATCTTCAACCGCCACCTGAACATCGGCGGCCATGCCGCGGCCGGCCATGGCCCGGCGGTGGCGGAACTGATGGTGGTCTCGGTCTGGATCGGGGTGCTGCACCTCACGCTCGGCCGCACGCTCGGCGCCATCAATCACTGGCGGCAGGATCACGGTATGCACCGGATCCGGTCGGTGCTTGCGCAGGTCGGCTGGATCATCACCATGTGGGGTATCCTGCTGATCATCTGGTCGGCATACACCATCCCGCTGATGCCGGACTTCACCACCCTGAGCCCGGTGGCGGTGGGCCTGAACGTCACCACCCACCTGGGTGGTGTCATGCTCATCGCCGGGGTCGTGCTGGTGGCCCAGGAGTCCGTCATCGAGATCATCGAGTTCCCCTCCCTGATCAGCCACGTGCTCTCCTACGCACGTCTGGTCGCGGTGGGGCTCTCCTCGGTCGCCATCGCGATGGTGGTCAACTACCTCGCGATCGGCCTGATCATCGAACCGCAGCTTGAACAGATCACCCCGGTGGGCGTGATCCTCATAATCGTGGGCATCGTCGTCCTCGTCGTCGGCCATCTCGGCAACACCGCCCTTGGTCTGATCGGCGGAGGGCTCCAGACGATACGTTTGCATTACGTGGAGTTCTTCACCAAGTTCTACAAGGGTGGAGGACGAAAATTCGATCCGTTTGGAATGAAAAGGAAATTTACAGAGGATTGAACTATGGCAGTTGAAAGTATGACACTGGAAATGGTACAGGCATCGCAGATGGGAATGAAGGCGATCGGTGCGGGTCTCGCCGTCGGTATGACCGGGCTTGGAACCGGTATCGCCGAGATGAGCATCGGGGCGGCGGCAGTCGGCGCAACGGCTGAAAACCCGGATCTCTTCGGGCTCTCGCTTCTGTTTACGGTCATTCCGGAAACGATCGTCATCTTCGGTCTCGTGGTCTCACTGCTGCTGCTCTTCTGACAGGAGTGAATCATGGGACTGGACGCTGTCGTCGAAGAGATCAGGGAGAAGAAACGAAAGGAAGTCGAGTCAATAGAGAAGGAGACACAGGAGGAGGTTAACCGGATTCTCACGGCAGCCCAGGAGCGAGCACAGGAGATCAAGCTGCAGGCAGAGGAGGACGTGGAGCGGGAGCGCTCCCGGATCATCGACCGGGAGATCTCCTCCGCCCACCTGGTGGTCAACCGGGAGGTCCTCAACGCCAAGAAGGAGATGCTCGATCAGCTCCGCGGTGCCGCCCTGGACGCCGTCAGGGATCTGCCGGAGAAGTTCCATGACCGGGCGCTCCGTGAGCTGTTGAAACGGGCGGTGAAGGAGATCCCGGACGGCCGGGTCTACTGCAGCCCCGCCGACCGGGAACTGGTGGAGAAGATACTCGGGGAGCTGAAGACGCTCTCCGGGCTTTCCTTTGCCGGCACCGCCGACATGGTCGGGGGTGTCGTGGTGGAGAGCGCCGACGGCGAGATACAGCTCGGGTACCAGTATGCCACGTTCCTGGACGAGATCTGGGAGTCTGAAGTGAAGGAAGCCTCCGGGATACTCTTCAGCTGAAAGGAGTGGATCATGGAACGACGACGGAAACCCGCCCAGGTCCGGACACGGGGCCCATCGCCCTACATCTATGTCTGTACCCGCCTGCGGGTCCGCGCATCCCGGCTGATCCCCCGCGAGGAGTATCTCCGGCTGCTGCAGATGGATCTCGATGAGATCACCCGGTTCATCGAGGAGACGGAATACAAGGGCGAGATCGACGAGCTGGCCACTTCTTTCTCGGGGATCGACCTGGTGGAGGTCGCCCTCTCCTGGAACATGGCCAAGGAGTTCCAGCGGATCCTGGAGATCACTCCCGGGACGCTGCGCCACTTCACCGAGAACTATCTGCGCCGGTTCGATATCCAGAACGCCCTGACCATCATCCGCGGCAAATCGCAGGGTATTCCGGCGGGCCGCATCAAGGAGGTGCTGGTCCCCGCGGGAGAGTTCGACCGTGAATTCCTGGACCGGCTCATTGCCGAAGATACGGTGGAGGGCGTGGTGGAGGCGCTGAAGGGCACCCCGCTTGGCCGGGTTCTCGCCAGTGAGTTCCCCGCCGCCCAGGAGAGAGGCTCGTTCTCCCGTCTGGAGAACCAGCTGTACAAGGATCTCTACCAGCAGCTGATCGCCGATGCACGGTCGGGAATGAAGGGAGGAGATATCTTCCACCAGTACCTCCAGCTGGAGATCGATGTCACCAACATCAAGAACATCTTCCGGCTGCGGGGCGTGCTCGACCGGGAGGAGATCGGTGAGCGGATGATCCCGGGCGGGACCATCCGGGTGGAGGAGCTCCAGCGGATCAGTACCCTGGAGGAGTTCGACGAGTTCATCGACGCGCTCAAGGAGAAGGTGAAACTCGAGCCCATCCGGGAGGCCCTGGAGCGGGTGCGGGAGAAGCAGCCCGTCCACGAGGTGGAGCTGGCCCTGACCCGCATGATGATCGACCAGATGGAGCGGACCACCAAGCGCCGCCCCTTCTCGGTGTACCCCATCCTGACCTACCTGGAGCTGAAGAACCACGAGGTGGTGAACCTCCGTGCGCTCGCCCGCGGGAAAGAGGCGGGGCTCCCTGCTGAGGAGATTCAGCCGTACCTGGTGATGTAGATATGGAACTTGCCGTCATCGGAAACAGTGAATTCATCGTCGGCTTCCGCCTCGCCGGAATCAGGAAGGTCTATGCGGCTGAGGGAGACGAGGAACTGGTGGAGACGGTCACCCGGGTCCTCGATGATCCGGAGGTGGCCATCCTGGTCATGGAAGGATCGGACATGGTCCGGCTGCCGCCGAGGCTGCAAACCACCCTTGAAAACTCCATCAGGCCCACCCTGATCTCCATCGGAGAAGAAGAGGGAGGGATGCCTATCAGAGAGAGAATTAAGCGATCGGTGGGTGTTGATCTGTGGAAATGAAGAAGAAAGCAACAGCAAAAGAACTTACGGGAGTCCTCCAGCGGATATCCGGACCGGTGGTCACCGCGGTGGACCTCAGGGCCCATATGTACGACGTGGTCAAGGTCGGCCACGAGGAGCTGATGGGAGAGGTCATCAAGATCAAGGGCGATCAGGTCGTCATCCAGGTGTACGAGGATACCTCCGGCATCAAACCGGGAGAGCCGGTGGTGAACACGGGGATGTCGCTTGCCGTGGACCTGGGTCCGGGTCTGCTGACCAGTATCTACGACGGAATCGAACGGCCCCTGGAGACCCTGGTGGAGAAGATGGGCGACTTCATCGAGCGCGGCGTCACGGCACCGGGGCTGGACATGGAGAAGAAATGGCAGTTCTCCCCGACAGTCTCCACGGGCGATGCGGTGGGCCCCGGCGATATCATCGGCGAGGTCCAGGAGACTCACATCATCCACCGGGTCATGGTCCCCCCCAACGTGGAGGGCGGGACGGTGAAGACCATCAGAGAGGGTGAGTTCACCGTTACCGAACCGGTCTGCGTCCTGGAGGACGGGACTGAGATCGCCATGCGCCAGCGCTGGCCGGTGCGCCAGCCCCGCCCCGTGAAGGAGAAGATGAACCCGGACATTCCGCTGCTCACCGGGCAGCGGATCCTGGACGGGCTCTTTCCCATCGCCAAGGGCGGCACGGCGGCCATCCCCGGTCCCTTCGGGAGCGGCAAGACGGTCACCCAGCAGGCGCTGGCCAAGTGGTCGGACGCCAAGATCGTGGTGTACATCGGCTGCGGCGAGCGGGGAAACGAGATGACCGAGGTGCTCACGGAGTTCCCGGAGCTCGAGGACCCCACCACCGGCCGCCCGCTGATGGAGCGGACCATCCTCATCGCCAACACCAGCAACATGCCGGTGGCCGCCCGGGAGGCGAGTGTGTACACCGGGATCACCATCGCCGAGTACTTCCGGGACATGGGCTACGACGTCTCCCTGATGGCGGACTCCACCTCCCGGTGGGCGGAAGCGATGCGGGAGATATCCTCCCGGCTCGAGGAGATGCCCGGCGAGGAGGGATACCCCGCGTACCTGGCCGCCCGCCTCTCCGAGTTCTATGAACGGGCGGGCCGGACCACCAACCTGAACGGCACGGAGGGGTCGGTCACCGTGATCGGGGCGGTCTCCCCGCCGGGCGGTGACTTCTCCGAGCCGGTCACCCAGAACACGCTGCGGATCGTCAAGGTCTTCTGGGCGCTGGACGCGAAACTCTCCCAGCGCCGCCACTTCCCGGCGATCAACTGGCTCAACTCCTATTCCCTGTACCTGGACACCCTCCAGGACTGGTACGACGAGCACGTCTCCCCCGAGTGGAACGATCTCCGTGGTTGGGCGATGGATGTGCTCCAGAAGGAGTCCGAGCTCCAGGAGATCGTCCAGCTGGTGGGATCGGACGCGCTCCCCGAGGAGGAGCAGATCACCATCGAGGTCGCCCGGATGCTCCGGGAGATCTTCCTCCAGCAGAACGCCTTCGACCCGGTGGACACCTACTGCGAGATGGAGAAGCAGTACGACATGATGAAGTCGATCAAAACCTACGCGGATCTCTCCCATGCCGCCCAGAAGGCGGGGGTCACCCCGGCCCAGATCCTGGGGGTGAAGGCGAAGAACGAACTCCCCCAGATCAAGTTCACCCGGGACTACAAGGAGCCGCTCAATACGATCCTCTCGGACATGGAATCCGAGTTCAACCAGCTGAGGGGGGCATGACATGAAGGAATACCGAACGATCAACCAGATCGCGGGCCCGCTCGTCTTCGTGGAGAAGACGGAGCCGGTGGGCTACAACGAGATGGTCAACATCGTCCTCGCCGACGGGACGGTCCGCCGGGGCCAGGTGCTGGACACCAGTGACGAGCTGGTGGTGGTCCAGGTCTTCGAGGCGACCACCGGTATCGGCCGGGACAGCGGTGTCCGGTTCACCGGTGAGACCATCAAGATGCCCGTCTCCCGGGAGATGCTCGGCCGGATCCTCTCCGGCGGCGGTAAACCGAAGGACGGGGGTCCCGAGATCGTGCCCGAGAAGCGGGTCGATATCGTGGGATCGGCGATCAACCCGTATGCCCGCGCTTCCCCGGAGGACTTCATCCAGACGGGGATCTCCACCATCGACGGGACCAACACGCTGGTCCGGGGGCAGAAACTGCCCATCTTCTCCGGGTCCGGTCTCCCGCACAACCAGATCGCCCTCCAGGTCGCCCGTCAGGCGAAGGTGCCCGGCTCCACCGAGGAGTTCGCGGTGGTCTTCGCGGCGATGGGGATCACCAAGGAGGAAGAGAACCAGTTCATGAGCGACTTCGAGCGGACGGGCGCCCTGGAGCGGGCGGTGGTCTTCCTGAACCTGGCTGACGATCCGGCCGTGGAGCGGACCATCACGCCGCGCCTGGCGCTGACCGCCGCGGAGTATCTCGCCTTCGATCTCGGGTACCATGTGCTGGTGGTGCTCACGGACATGACCAACTACTGCGAGGCGCTCCGGCAGATCGGGGCGGCCCGCGAGGAGATCCCCGGTCGGCGCGGGTACCCGGGGTACATGTACACGGACCTGGCCAGCATCTACGAGCGGGCGGGCATCGTCAAGGGACGGAAGGGGTCGGTGACCCAGATCTCCATCCTCACCATGCCCGGTGACGATATCACCCACCCCATCCCGGACCTCTCCGGGTACATCACCGAGGGGCAGATCGTGGTCAGCCGTGAACTGCACCGGAAGGGGATCTATCCACCGGTCAACGTGCTTCCCTCCCTCTCCCGGCTGATGAACCTGGGTATCGGCGAGGGGCTGACCCGGGAGGATCACAAGAAGGTCTCCGACCAGCTGTACGCCGCCTATGCGGAAGGAAACGATCTCCGCGGCCTGGTGGCCATCGTCGGGAAGGACGCGCTTTCGGAACGCGACCAGATGTTCCTGGAGTTTGCCGACCTCTTCGAGGACCGGTTCGTCCGGCAGGGCGTAAACGAGGACCGGTCCATCGAGGAGACGCTCGATCTCGGATGGGAACTGCTCAGCACCATCCCCGAGGAGCAGCTCTCCCGGATCGACCGCGACCTGATCCGGAAGTACCACCCCAAGTACCGCACGAAGGAGTAGACGTCCCATGGCGCTGAGAGATATCAAGCCGACGCGGTCGGAACTGATCGCCATCAAGAAGCGGATTGCACTCTCCGAGCGCGGCTACAACATCCTCAAGATGAAGCGCGATGGACTGATCCTTGAATTCTTCAAGGTGCTGGAGGAGGCCAAGGACGTCCGGGGGGGGATGCTGGAGAAGTACCGGCGGGCCTCCCGGATGATCACCGTGGCCAACACGGTGGAGGGAAAGATCGGGGTGAAGGCGGCGGCCTTCTCCGTCCAGGAGGTCCCCGAGATCCAGCTGCGGAGCCGGAACATCATGGGCGTGGTGGTGCCGGAGATCGAGGCCACGAAGGTGAAAAAGAGCATCACCGAACGGGGGTACGGGATCCTCGGCACCCGCACGGTCATCGACGAGACCGCCGACGCCTTCGAGGAGCTGGTGGACGCGATCGTGGAATCGGCGGAGATCGAGACCACCATGAAGCGGCTCCTCGACGAGATCGAGACTACCAAGCGCCGGGTGAATGCGCTCGAGTTCAAGGTCATCCCGGAACTCTCCGAGGCCCGGGACTTCATCAAGATGCGTCTCGACGAGATGGAGCGGGAGGAACTCTTCCGCCTGAAGAAGATCAAGGCCCGGAGCGAGTCATAAAACAGACGGGGGAGAGAAAGGAGCAGTGCATGCCGCGTGAATATGCCACCCTCGAGGATATCGGCGATCGGCGGTCCACGCTCCTCCTCCGCCTGGACTTAAACTCCCCCATCGATCCCTCTTCCGGGCTGATCCTGGACGATACCCGGTTCCGCGAGCACCTGGAGACGGTCCGCGCCCTCCACGAGGGGCGGGTGGTGGTGATCACCCACCAGAGCCGTCCCGGAAAGAAGGACTTCACCACCCTCTCCGGCCATGCCCGCACGCTCGAAGCGCTGCTCGGGGAGCCGGTCACCTATGTCGACGATATCTTCGGGAGCCACGCCCGGGATGCGATCCGGGCCATGGACCCCGGCGACACCCTGATGCTCGAAAACCTCCGGTTCAACGCCGAGGAGAACCTCACCCTCCCGCCGGAGGAGGCTGAAGATACTCTCCTTGTCCGGAAACTCGCCGATATGGCGGATCTGTTCGTCAACGATGCCTTCGGGACCGCCCACCGGTCACAGCCCTCCATGGTGGGTCTGCCCCTGGCGATGCCGTCGGTGGCCGGGCTGGTGATGGAGCGGGAGGTCTCCACCCTCTCCCGGGTCCTCTCCTCCCCGCCCCGCCCGGTCACCTTCGTGCTCGGGGGGACGAAGGTGGACGACTCCTTGGAGGTGGCCGGCCACGTGCTCGAGAAGGGCATCGCCGACCGCGTGGTGATGGTGGGGGTGGTCGCCAACCTCTTCCTGCTCGCCACCCGCACGACCATCGGGGAGCCGTCCCGGCGGCTGATCGAGAAGGCGGGGTACCTGGATCTCGCCCACGATGCCGCAGACCTGGTCAGGACCTACGGTGACCGGGTCGTCCTCCCCCGTGACGTGGCGGTGCGGCGCGACGGGGCCCGCGAGGATGTCCCGGCAGACGAGATCCCCGACGATGGCCCGGTCCTGGATATCGGCGCCGGGACGGCCGAGGAGGTCGCCCGTCTCTGCCGGGAGTCGGGGACGGTGGTGGTCAACGGACCCGCCGGCCTCTTCGAGGAGGAGGAGTTTGCCGAAGGCACCCGGGCCCTCCTCACCGCCGCGGTGGAGGCGGAATTCTCGGTCGCCGGCGGCGGCCACACCGCGGTGGTCATCGAGGAGCTCGGACTCCAGGACGCCTTCTCCCACATCTCCACCGGGGGCGGGGCCTGCATCGAGTTCCTCACCGGCCGGACGCTTCCGGCGGTGGATGCGCTCGCCCGGTCCAAAAAGAAATTTTTCTGAGGGTTTTTTTGAAACCCTTTCGTCGTCCACGTCCTGAGTGCTCCGGTTCGGCCACACGGGAACGAATCGACTTCGATTGCTCCTCTCGGTGATCGGCTGGATCGAGGGGATGGCATCCGCCCTCACCTTGCGGGTCTCACAGCTGGATCAATGGAGCCACACCTTTTCAGGTGTGGTAAGGGCCAGCAGATATCGCGGACAGGTGGACATTCTACGTGGCTTCAATGGAGCCACACCTTTTCAGGTGTGGTAAGTGGTCATTGTGCTCACCGATATGGCGAGTGGTACAACGCTTCAATGGAGCCACACCTTTTCAGGTGTGGTAAGCGGCATCACGAGTCGGCTCCCGGTCACAATGGACCTGCTTCAATGGAGCCACACCTTTTCAGGTGTGGTAAGGCTATACGCTCCACTGGAAGGACTTCTGTTTCCAGTGGAAAACATGAAATCGTGCTAACCATTAGCACGCCCAATAAATCTTAGATAATTATGTAACCCACCATCCGCACTTGATTTTTCCACACAGCGAATAATCGGACCGCAAGATC
>JBNGCZ010000029.1:0-10505 GCA_049974905.1 Methanomicrobiales archaeon | reverse complement strand
CGGATGATATGTTTAATAATCCGTGGAGCCCACAGTATGTGTCAGATTCGGGCTCGTGGTCTAGCTGGTCATGACGTCGCCTTCACACGGCGGAGGTCCCCGGTTCGAATCCGGGCGAGCCCATCGCGATTTTCCTGTTTTCGGTTGAGCGAGTCTGGCGGCTCCCGCACCCGTGGCCCCCGCTGGTATGAACACCCCGATCCCGGTGATCCCCCGCGACAGATCCGGTTGAGCAACGGTTATATATCAGGAATTCACGCCCATTCTGACCGATTTCCGACCCCCACAGATCGCCTCCGGCCGACGATCTCCGGCGGGGTCGATGTCCGGGTCATGGGATCCACGGGAGGGCCGGGAGATCGATGGTGGGAAAGAGGGGTATTGAGGGCGTAATTCTGCACATGGGGCGTATTCTGCGGATGTACGGGGAGGGGTGAGGATGTCTGACACGGGGGTGCCTCCCCGGATCGGGGAAATACGGCTGGATATGGCGGGGATTTGGGGGGAGCTGGACCCGAAGGGTTGTGGTCCTGGCACCGTCCGACGGCCCTGTGCGTGGACATGTCCTGCAACAGCTATTGTTCATTGGCATGTCCCACGCCTGTGTTGATGCACTCTCGTCTCCGGAAGATCTGTTCACACGGTGTAGCAGGCGATTCCTGAATGGACGATTTCGTACTGGACATTCTCGCTTCAATCGATGTCACCGGATGCCATTGCAAGATATTTCCCGGAGTCGGTGAGGTGCACTCGACTTTCTCTGCCTCTTTTTTCCACCCGTATATATCCTTCTTTTTCAAGAGGACGGAGAAATCTCTGACTCAATCTCATCAATTGTCGACTTTCCATCTTTCTTCGTTTATTTCTATCCTGTATTTCGTCAAAATCCTCAAATCCGTCAAAGCCTTGATCTCTTAAAATCTCACGGAGATCTCTGGAATTCATCGATCTCCCCTTTCTGGATAAACTGGTCAGAATCACATTTTTCTCATCATCGAGCCTGGGAAGTGGGATATTCATCAGGTATTGTGGGCGACCGGTGGTGCAGATACTGATTCCATGCTTGTTCCGGTCTTCATCCGACCTGCTGTAGTTGTCGGCAGGGACGTAGTACACCCGAACACCATGCATCATGCCCACCAGTGTAGATGCCACCGAAGTGAGTCTTCCTGCTGCAGACATGTTTATTGAGACCCGATTTCCCTCCTGAACCTCTCTTTTTACGATTTTTGCGATGTTTTTAGTCACGTCCAGCAGTTCAAACGTGTTGGTATCGATAATATGGACATCAATTTCCTTCTTCTCCAGGTGTTCCCTGACCCTATCAGTAAAGGTGTGTTGCTCCTCCTTCATCTCCCGGGAAGTCGGTGTTTTGGTATGGCTTGTCAGGAGATAGACTCGATCAGCCTTTGTGTTAACAAATACACTGACGGCCCGATCGAATTCATGTCCCAGAGGTATGATGTGAACCGACTGTTCGATACCATCCATGGCTCATCCTGGAACGTCAGTATGCAATGCTAATATAAAACATTTAGCATAATATGGGATTTCACGAACAGGAAACACTGGATTACCGAAAAGGGGTTTTCAAAAGTATTATACTGGATCCTATTGCACGTTCGATTAATGGGCGGCATCATCTATGAGTACTGGGGAAAGGCAGGAACTGATCCCGATACATACCATCTCCTCCCCTACCATTGCCTGGACGTGGCTGCTGTAGGAAATGCCATCCTTAAGGAAAACCCGATCCTTTTGAACCAGTTCACATCCCGACTGGGTATCTCTGATGATGCTTTCATTCGTTTTTCCTCTTTTTTCCAATCGTTGCATGATCTTGGAAAGTTTTCGTTGATATTCCAGAGTAAAAGGCCGGATCTGAAACGCCGCCTTTCCGGCTCCAGTCAGATCATGGACGGCCATTTGCGCCATGACACACTGGGGGCATACATCTGGGTGAAAGATACTGAGCAATTTACATTGGATACCGGGATACTGAAATCGGAGAGACCAGCACGTCGGATCTATCAACCCTGGTTATTCTCGGTCTTCGGCCACCACGGGACGCCTCCTGAGCTGAGCATAAGCTGGGATCTTGATCCCGCCTATCTCTTATGTAATGATGATCTGCTCGCATGCAGAACCTTTACCGCCGAGGCCGCCAGACTTTTCTCCCCCTCTTCTGTTCCGGGGTTGCTGGATAACCCGAAAAAAACCGCACACCATTCCAGGTGCCTTTCCTGGGTATATGCTGGTTTGACGGTCATCGCGGACTGGATCGGTTCATACAATACATTCTTTCCGTTCTGCGCAGAGATAATGCCACTCGATGAGTACTGGGAGAAATATGCTCTTCCTCGTGCAAAACAGGCGCTAAATAATATCAAGCTCATTGCTCCGCCTGTATCGGCGGACACCGGCATTTCCCACCTCTTTGATGCATTCGATCCCTCACATACGAATCCATTTACGCCCAGTGAGCTGCAGCAGTATGCATCGGAGTTCTCTCCGGGACCGGGCCCCCATCTCTTCATCATCGAAGAGGCCACCGGAAGCGGAAAGACAGAGGCAGCCATCACACTGGCGCATGCGCTTATGGCTGCCGGGCAGGCGGATGGGTTGTACTTTGCGCTGCCCACGATGGCCACCGCGAATTCGATGTATCGGCGGGTTGAGGGGATGTATCGGAGACTGTATGACGATGCGACCCCTTCCCTTGTCCTTGCACACAGTGCCCGTGATCTGCTCGAATTCTTTTCTCCCGGTCCAACGAGTGATGCCGGTGATCAGCCGGAGGGGGGTGGCACTGATGCGGCTCACTGGCTCTACGACAACCGAAAAAAGGCTCTTCTCGCTCAGGTCGGCGTAGGAACCATCGATCAGGCACTCCTCGGTATTCTTCCTCTCCGTCACCAGTCAATCCGCCTCTTTGGTTTATCGACCCATGTGCTGATTGTGGACGAGGTCCATGCCTACGATCCGTACATGAATGAACTGCTATCACAGGTTATTCGATACCGGGCCTATCTGGGCGAAAGCACCATTCTCCTCTCTGCCACGCTTCCAAGAAAAGAGAGGGAAAGGTTTGTGAAAATGTTCTGCACAGGTGCAGGCCTCGAGCAACCATCTCTTACCTCCAATGACTATCCCCTCATTACTCATTTCCATGCAGGTGATGCGGGCACTGTCGAGGAGATTTCTGTATCGCCTCGCCAGGCAGGAAGGCGATCAGTCGCCGTTGAATTCGTTCATTCAATGGATGATGTCATCTCTATCATTGAATCGGCCACAGGGAACGGTCAATGTGTCTGCTGGATCCGCAACACGGTTGGTGATGCACTGGATGCCCATGATCGCCTCGGGGGGTTGATCGACTCCGATCATCTCCATCTCTTCCATGCCCGGTTTGCCCTTGGCCATCGTCTTGACCGGGAAGACCGGATTCTTACCCTCTTTGGAAAGGGGTCTACCCAAAATGAGAGAGCAGGTCAGGTTCTTGTTGCCACTCAGGTGGTGGAGCAGTCACTGGACATCGACTTCGATGTGATGATCACCGATCTGGCACCCATCGATCTGATCATCCAGCGGGCCGGCCGTCTGCACCGCCATCACCGTGAGGGGAGGGATGATCCCGTTCTCTCTGTTTTTTCACCACCACTGGACGATGATCCCGACAAAGACTGGTACTCATCCCAGTTTCCGGGAGGTGCATATGTCTATCCTCTGCACGTCACTCTCTGGAGGACGGCAGAAGCACTCTCAGAAGTCAGGGAGATCATCTCACCGGGTGCACATTCCTCGGGGAATCTCCGATCTCTTATCGAAGGAGTATTCAATGAAGAAGGGGCCGATACCATTCCAGAATCTCTCAGAAAACGAGACCAATCCGCCTTGAATGACATAAAAGAACAGAGGAGTAAGGCCCTCATAAACGCACTTCCCCTTCGCAGTGGATACAAAGAAGGTGAGGGGAGATGGGGGCGGGATCAGGATGCTCCGACGCGCCTGTCAATTCCTTCTGTCACGCTGCGGCTGGGTGTCATTGATCAGAGCACCGGAGAAATTCACCCCCTGTGCAGACACGGTCGACGGTCCTGGGATCTGAGTTCGGTGACCGTTGCCATGTATCGAATCGATGGTGGTCTCGAATATCCTGCTGATATTGAGGAAAAAATTGAGCTCGCAAAGCGATCGATGCCGGATCGTGGAAGGTTCTCGACCTTACTTGCTCTGTACCAGGGTAGTGAGGGACGGTGGAGTACTGAGATTTCCACGGTACAGGGGAATCGTCTCCGATGTGTCTATACCAAGGAGTCAGGCCTGATATTGGAACGTATTTAATGCTAAGAATGCTAATGTGAATAGTTTAATTATTAATGTAAATCATCTTGATTCGAGGTGAAAAACGATTGACACGACAACCCTGAACCTCATTCGCGATCGGTGGATTCCGGTCGTTGATGATTCGGGCGCATCCGCGTATATCTCTCCGTCCCAATTGGTGGAGTGCGGAGATCGGGTGGGTGCGAGTGCTCTCAATGCTCCTCGCCCCGATCTCAACGGGGCTCTTATTCAGTTCTTAATCGGTATTGTCCAGACATCCCATATGCCCGATGATGAAGACGATTGGGTCGATCAATTCGATACTCCACCTTCATCAGAGGATCTTGACAGGTCATTTCACGCACATCACGAGGCATTCAACCTTGCCGGACCGGGCCCCCGGTTCATGCAGGATCCCACTGCCACGGATGGCAGGGAACAGATCATTGATTCGCTCTTCATCGGAATGCCGGGGGAAAACACTCTCAAAAACAACATCGATTTCTTCCTCAAGAGAAATTCAATCCAGGGAATCTGTCCCCGGTGTGCGGCGATGGGCCTGTTGAGTCTTCAGGTGAATGGCCCGGCAGGAGGCGCGGGTCATCGAACCGGCCTTCGGGGCGGAGGACCGTTGACCACGATCGTTCTCGGGCGGAATCTCTGGGAGACGGTCTGGTTGAATGTTCTCTCCAGAGATGACTTCTACAGGAATATTTCTCCGACAGAACACAGTGAAGTCCATGACATCTTTCCCTGGATGGGTCCCCTTCGGACAAGCGAGGGCGGTTCATCGGGACTTCGCACCAGCACCAGTGATGCAAATCTTCTCCAGATGTTCTGGCCGATGAGTCAGCGGATATATCTGAATTTCGATGGCTGTGAGACCGGTGTCTGCGATGTCTGCGGTGATGGAACGGACGTCTTGATCAGATCGCTGTACAAACGACCGGCAGGGGTGTGGTACGATGAATCATGGCGTCATACCCTGACACCATATTACGAAAACAAAGGGGACAAACTCCCGGTACACTGCAATCCGGGGGGCATCACCTACCGGGACTGGCTGGGGATTGTACAGACCGACAAGGAACACGGGCGGGAAATCGCCAGGGTTGTTGCTAAATTCCATTACAGGGTCAAAGACATTGAATCATTGGATGAAATGCGGGTCTGGGCGTTTGGTTTTGACCTCGATCAGGTCAAAGCGAGATGCTGGTATGACAGCACCATGCCCGTCATTGCAGTGCCCGAAGATGTGCGTGAGCGGTTTGCTCGTAGCGCCGCCCAGATTGTCAAAGCGGCAAATTACATTGCCCTGGCGGTACACCGGCAGGTCAAGGAAGGGCTCTACAAGTCTGAAGGAGGACAGGGGTCCATTCCCAAATCGAAGAAGGCGGATGTTACCGTTGTGAAACACCGCTTCTGGAAAGAGACCGAACGTCTCTTCTACGACACACTGGATCGCATCCACCACACCCTTGAGTCGGGTGAGGACCTCCGCCCCCTGAAAGAGGAGTGGGTCCGGGAGGTGAGAGATCAGGCGCTCAAACTCTTTGATTTCTATGCGCAGACCGAGTATGTCGATGCACACCGTCCCAAGAGGATCGTCGCCGCCAGGAAAAAACTGCTCAAGACAATTTCTCCCGGATCTCCGAAACTTGCCGCAACCCTGCAGCTGGAGAAGAAATCGGGGAAACAGGAGGTGAGTCACTGACATGCAATCGAGTCGACAGTACCTGAAAATCAATGACGAGGAGGTGATCTCCACCATCGTCGGTTGGTGGCGGTCCCTTGAAGACAAGAGAGGTGATCGGGCGGATCTCCGAAGATGCAGAGGTCCGGAAGAGGTTTTCTTTGTCCCGGAATATCACCGCCTGCTCTCCCGCGTCAGGGAGCATGGTAAACCAAAGCGAGAGGAGATGGCGGTGATCGCCGGAATCCTGTCGCATGTAACGAAAAATGATCCCACAAAACCCGTTGCCGCACAGCTGGCACAGAAGAAGGGTGCAGGGGATTCTCCGCTGGTGAGCGAAACGCGTTTTCGCAGACTGATGCAAATTACCGACAAAGGAGAGCTCTATCCGGCGATGATCCGGTTGGTGAGGCATCTGGATGGCACCGTGAACATTCCCGATCTTACTCGGAGTCTGTACTGGTGGAACGATCGGACCAGGAAGGAATGGGCACTGAAGTATTACGAACAGATTGTGTGAAAGGAGTGAAATGACATGACAGAATTTATCCAACTGCATATGCTGGCCTCGTATCCTCCCGCGAACCTCAACCGGGACGATCTCGGCCGTCCGAAGACGGCGATCATGGGAGGAACGCAGCGCCTGCGGGTATCGTCACAGAGCCTGAAGAGGGCCTGGAGAGCATCAGAGTTCTTTCAGGAGGGGCTTGCCGGTCACATGGGGATCCGGACCCGCGAGATGGGATCCCGGATCTTCACGGCGCTCACCTCCGGGAAGACCCTGAAGGACGTGATCGACCGGAATGATGCTGCACCGGTCCGATCACCGGTCGACGAGAAGACTGCCACCAAATGGGCGGCGGCGATCGCCGGTGTCTTTGGCAAAGTGAAAAAGGATTCAGTCAATCTCGAACAGCTGGTGCATTTCAGCATCGATGAGATCCAGGCCATAGACGATCTCCTCGAGAGATGTGTCGCGAACAACCAGGATCCGAAGGATGAAGATCTGGACCTGATCCGGTACAACAAGTCGGCGTCGGATATTGCCATGTTCGGGCGCATGCTTGCCGCCTCGCCTGCCTACAATATGGAGGCAGCCGTTCAGGTGGCACACGCCCTGTCTGTCCATGACGTGGTGGTTGAGGATGACTTCTTCACCGCGGTTGATGACCTGAACACCGGCGAGGAGGACATGGGATCCGCCCACATGGGCGAGATCGAGTTTGCTTCCGGCCTCTTCTACCTGTACCTGTGCATCAATCGCGACCAGCTGATCGAGAACCTGGGTGGCGACGAGGATCTGGCGAACCGGTCGATTGCTGCCCTGACGGAGGCTGCTGCCAAGATTGGACCGGGCGGAAAGCAGGCGACGTTTGCATCCCGTGCATATGCCTCCTACATCCGTGCAGAGAGAGGGACGCAACAGCCCAGAGCACTGTCGGTCGCTTTCCTCAAGCCGGTGAAGGGTGATGACATGCTCACGAGCGCCATAGATGCGATGGCCGACACCTGTGAGAGGATGGACCGGGTCTATGGACGGTGCTACGATGACGCATGTATTCTCAATGCCCACACCGGGGAGGGGTCACTTGACGATCTGATCCGGTTCGTGGGACCATGACAGCCTACTGCATATTCAGACTGTACGGCCCGATGGCGTCATGGGGAGATATCGCCGTTGGAGAAGAGCGGCACACCTGGGATCATCCCTCGCGATCGGCCATCTTCGGCATGGTGGCTGCGGCACTCGGTATCCGCCGTGGGGAAGAAGAGGTCCACACGCAGCTGACGTCTTCATACGGATTCTCGGTGATGGTCGATTCACCCGGTATTCCGGTGATCGATTATCACACCATCCAGACACCGCCACAGAGCCAGATCAGCCGCGGGAATCATTTCCGAACCCGGCGGGATGAACTGTGCATCCCCCGCCACAAGCTCTCGACGATCGTCTCCAGACGGGATTATCTCTGTGATATGATCGCCACGGTATGCCTCTGGCCCCGGGTGGATGATCCCATCTACACACCAGAGGATATCGCCGCAGCTCTCCGGGAACCGACCTTCGAGCTCTTTCTGGGGAGGAAGAGCTGCCCCCTCTCGCTTCCTGTCAAGGCACAGGTGGTGGATGCTTCCTCGGTGATGGAGGCGTTCCAGCGGGCAGCGTTCGATGATGGAGAATTTACTCAGTCGCTGCTCGGGGATCAGGAGAGAGTCGGTCTGTACTGGGACGGGGACACCGAGGCCGGTGTCCCTTCACGTCATATCGCATCCCGGCGGGATAGGGTGGTGAGCCGCAAGCGGTGGCTCTTTGGAAACCGGCAGGAGCGGTTTGCGATGGTTCCCGCCCCACACCGGGGTGATGTGTGATGTACTTCAGCAGGTTGACGATGCGTCCGGACACCTCAAAATCTCCGGAGTTCTGGAGGATTGCTTCCGGGCCGTATCAGATACACCAGATGGTCTGGGATCTCTTTGCTCACCCGGAGCATACCGAACGGGATTTTCTCTATCGGGTGGACTGGCCGAACGGATCCCCGGTGGTGTATGTGATATCATCCCGTGAACCTGTCTACCAGGGAGGCGTATGGAAACTGGAATCGAAGCCGTTCAAACCGGTGATCCGCACCGGTCAGAGATTGGTGTTTTCACTCCGGGCCAATCCCATCGTCTCCCGGAGGCTTGAACCCGACGATGAGGGGAGACGGAAGCAGGTCCGCCACGATGTGGTGATGGATGCGAAGAAGAGGCTCTCTGAGGAGTCTGAAAAGCCCCGGTTCCGGATGGCCGATCTCATCCAGCAGGAAGGGACGCGGTGGCTGCATTCCCGTGCAGACAGACATGGTTTCTCCATCCATGAGGGGGCGGTCCGGGCGGATGCCTACCGACAGATCCGGTTCCGGAAGGGAAAATCCAGGAACACGGTATCCATCAGCACCATCGATTTCACCGGCATTCTCCAGGTCACCGATCCGGATCGTTTCCGTGAATCACTCGAATCAGGTATCGGCCCGGCCAAGGGTTTCGGGTGTGGGATGATGATGGTCCGCCCCGCGAAGGGATGAGGACCCGGCATCCCCGTCTCCCTCCCCTTGCCCCCATTCCCATGAAGGATCGTCTATCTCTGATATATCTCGAATACGGCGAGCTGGATGTGCAGGACGGATCGTTTGTTCTCGTCGATACCAACGGCATCCGGACCCAGATACCGGTCGGCGGTGTTGCCTGCCTGATGCTTGAACCCGGGACCAGAGTATCCCATGCCGCGGTGAAACTGGCCGCAGACGTGGGGTGCCTCCTTGTCTGGGTCGGGGAATCGGGTGTGCGGCTGTACTCCGCCGGCCGGCCCGGCGGTGCACGTTCCGACCGCCTGCTGCACCAGGCCGCAACCGCCATGGACCCGGAGGCACGGCTGCGAGTGGTGAGGAGGATGTTTGCCATCAGGTTCAACGAGGAGATCCCTGAACATCTCACCGTCAACCGGCTGCGTGGGCTGGAGGGTATACGGGTGAAACGTCTGTATGCTGAATTTGCCGAGGAATATGATGTCGACTGGCGGGGACGGCGCTATGATCCAGGGAACTGGTCATCCGCCGATATACCGAACCGGTGCCTGAGCTCCGCGACCGCCTGTCTCTATGGGGTCGTGGAATCCGGGGTGCTGGCCGCCGGTTATTCTCCCTCCATCGGTTTTCTCCATACCGGCCATCCGCTCTCATTCGTCTTTGACATCGCCGACCTCTTCAAGTTCGAGACGGTCGTGCCTGTCTCATTCCGTATCGCGGCAGAGTATCCCCGTCACCCCGAAAAGGAGGTCCGGCATGCGTGTCGTGATATGTTCCGCGAGCAGAAGATCCTCAACCGCATTATCCCGACCATTCAGGATGTCATCGATGCCGGTGGTCTTGACAGCCCGAAACCGCACCATGATGCCGTCCCGCCCGCCTATGAACAGGAGAAACCGACATGGGATTCATGATCATCGCGGTGGAGAACGTACCTCCGTCTCTCCGGGGCAGACTGGCGGTATGGCTGGTGGAGCTCCAGGCTGGCCTCTATGCCGGAAATTATTCCCGAAGGGTAAGAGAGATGTTATGGGAAAACGTACTGATGAATCGCAGACAGGGGCATGCGGTGATGGCCTGGCAGGCACCGAATGACATCGGATTTGAGTTTGTCACCGCCGGCCTCAGCCAGCGGATGCCCCACGATATGGACGGAGTGAAGTTGATGGCGTTCATCCCGGACCCACGAACCGATTGATTTTTATATCTCCTTTTCTTCTACTATTTGAATTGAAGAGCGTTCCCCGCATGTGCGGGGGTGATCCATCGACGGAAACTGTAAAAGAGCCTGAACCTGAGCGTTCCCCGCATGTGCGGGGGTGATCCATCTGGCCAATGGAGTAATCCCCCCCCGCGCGCGCGTTCCCCGCATGTGCGGGGGTGATCCAACGGCTCAATAACTGAGCCCGAAGAGTCAAGCG
>JBNGCZ010000028.1:0-10982 GCA_049974905.1 Methanomicrobiales archaeon | reverse complement strand
CGCCATCCGCAACACCGTGGAGACCTGGGCCGACGGCGTGATGGCGCTCGCGTGAAGCGGGTGATCATCGATCACCACCCTCATTTTTTTTCTGTCCCTGTTTCGCCCATCTCCTCCGTCTCCGGTGAGAGGCGACGGGGAAGAGATCCGGGCCGATCCACGGGTCACACGGAGGGGGGAAATTCTTCAGTCTCGTTGTGGGAGACCGTGCCGGTACCGGGCGATTCTGCCCGGAGGTGCACGTTCCGGGCGGCGTTTTCCGCCTCCGGGACCACGTCTCTTCTGCATGTCCGCTCCGGGACGGCCACCCTGGAGATCACGGCCGCGTGCGTCTTGCACCTCGGACGGGCCGGGGTGAACGGCCGGGGCATTTCTGTCCCCGATCACCCGCCCCCGGATCGTTCCGTTCCCATGGTGAGGGCGACCCTCACCCGTCTTCCATCCAGCGTCACCACATAGTCCCCCGGGGCGTAGAGGACGATTCGTTTCTCCCTGTTGCTGGAGTATATCCAGTTGTACCCGGTATCGGCAACCAGCTCGTTTGTCCGTGCATTCCTGACCGTCATCACCAGCGAGGCGGTGTCCGGGTTACCGTAAAGCGGCGTGATATCGCATTCGATGAAAAAGGGAACCACATCGACCGGCACCCTCAACCCCACCGCAGAATAATTCAGTCGGACCGTCTCCTTGTAGAGTATGTCCCTCTCCGTTGAATCGGTATGTGACGGAGGCTGGTGCATGGTCGGCTGCTCGATACCCAGGGGATTATCGGACGGTATCGATTCACCGCGCTGGACCGGGACCGGATCGACCCGCTCGACAGCCAGGTCATCCACACGACTGCTTTTCTCGGCGGCCAGTTCCATCGTGTATGCCGGTTGCCCAGTTCCCTTCACGAATTCTGCGGTCCGCTCCAGAACACCTGATGTCTCGTCGTGGCCGTCTGTATCGTTTCCGTCCCTGGTGATCTCTATGCAGCCGGCCGAAAGGATCAGCGCAAGACAGAAAATGCACGCAATCAGTCGAAAAGAGGAATGTATCGATACCCTCTGCCACGTCCATCCTTCACTGCATTTCTGCATGTCACGATACCATCGGGATGGCATCAAGCTCGGTGCGGGTAATCTCCTGGATTCTGTCCGGTGTCAGTTCCGAGAGTCGATAGTAGCTCCCCTTGGCACCTGCAGCGATATCCGGGCCGAGACCCAGCCGGATACCGGGGAGATCGCCGTCGCTCTCCTCCGTGTCGACGACCACCAGGTGGATCCCCGATTCGCCGATGGCGCCTGCCGTCCGCACGACATCCTCACGGATATTCCCGGATCCCGCATTCGCCCGGCCGTCAGAGATCAGGACCATCAGGGGGATCGTTCCCTCGTCCTGTCGCATCTCCCTTTGCATCGTCACCAGACCCCGATGCAGACCGTCGGCGAGGGGTGTCCGCCCGCCGGTTGGGATATCCCGGAGGCGGGAATGTGCCAGGTCCATGCTCCGGGAGGGGGGAAGGACGAGATCCGCTCCGGTGCCCCTGAAGGCAACGAGACCGACCCGGTCCCGATGGCAGTACGCGTCTTCGAGCAGGGAGAAGACCGCCCCTTTCGCCGCTTCCATCCGGTTGTTTGCCCCCATCGATCCGGAGACATCCACCACAAACATGCAGACCACAGAGCGTTTTCCACGTCGCACCTTCTGCTGAAGATCCCGGAGCAGTATCCTCCCGGATGATTGACAGGATGACACAGCACTCCGCACTGCGGCAGCCCGGAGCGTTGCGGCGACTGAGATATCCGAAAAATCGGTGGTCTCCCTGGATCGAACATACCGTCCCCGGCGATCCGCGGACAGGGTATGGTACCGCTTTCCGGATCCTGTCTTTCGCCGCCGGCGGTGATCGGCAGCAGGGTATCGGATCCGGGTGGGATCAATCGGATCTCCCGGGGCAAACACCCGGGAGGAGTGTCTCTCTCCACCAGCCGTCCCGGCTTCGCCTCCACTCCCTGTCGCCTCGTCACCTGTTTCCGGGTTTTCCTCGGGTTCTCCGCGCCCATCATCGCCACCCGCGGGCGGTGGCCCTGTATTCCCGTCGTTTTGTTCGTCCTCATCATTCCGGTCATCCATGAGTTCGTCAAGCCGATCCCGATCGATGGACGGCTCTTCGAACGGCCTCCGGCGGAGACGGTGGGGGAGAGCCAGGACCATCGCCTCCCGCACATCTTCCATGGATACTTCTGTCCGTCCGTCCAGCGCGGCAATGGCTCGTGACGTTCGTGAAATCGTGATCTCCGCCCGGTGCGTGACCACCCCCAGGTCGATACAGATTTTCGCAACCCGATGGAGGATATCATCGCTGATCGCCACAGAGGAGAGAAGGTCGCGGGCCCGGATGATTGCCGCCCGAAGCTCCTGCTGTTTGTCCGCATGGCTCTCGAAAAATGCGGCCGGATCCATCTCGAATGCTTCCGCCGATCTGGCTACGCGGACCCGATCGGCCGGATTCCCGATGCCCTCGACATCCACCTGCAGACCAAAGCGATCGAGCAGCTGTGGCCGGAGTTCCCCCTCTTCCGGATTCATGGTTCCAATGAGGATGAAACGGGCCGGATGCGAGAGAGAGATGCCCTCGCGCTCCACGACATTCACCCCCATTGCTGCTGCGTCAAGGAGGACATCGACCACATGGTCTTCCAGCAGGTTGACTTCGTCGATATACAGGATCCCCCGGTTGGCGGCGGCAAGGATGCCCGGCTCCAGGGCCTTGATACCATCACGAAACGCCTTTTCGATATCAATAGTCCCCACCACGCGTTCTTCGGTGGAACCGAGGGGCAGCGTCACCACCCGCACGGGCCGGAGATTCGTGGGGGGCATGTCGTCATTTTCGAATCTTTCAGCGCATATCCCACACATCATCCGGGAATCGGAGGGCGAGCAGCTGAACGGGCACCCTTCGATGACTTCTATCTCGGGGAGAACCGCAGCGAGTGCGCGAACCGCGGTTGATTTCGCGGTCCCCCTCTCCCCCCGGATGAGCACGCCCCCGATGGAGGGATTGACTGCGTTGAGAACAAGGGCTTTCTTCATCTCATCCTGGCCGATGATGGCGGTGAAGGGGAATATCGTCTCCGGCGATGAATGCATGGAAACACGTTATCTGGATGTGTTATGAATGTTGTTATCTGTATTATTTTATTATTCTATTCTGTCATTCGTCATAAATAATATGTACCTGTTACCGCTCCCACGCACGTCTCCAGGCAGACACCTCATCCCGTGTGTACACGGTCACCGCACCGCCCTGGACTCCTTCCGTACCTTCCATACGATCCTCCATCCAGCCTTCAACCTCCAGGTAGGCCTGCTTCAGGGCATCGAGGACGTCCGGATCCGCATCCCAGAGGTCACGGGCATGTGCCTCCATCAGTCGCCGCCCGATCTCCTCCAGCGCCCACGGATTGTGGTCACCGAAGAAGGTCCGCATCTCTTCATCAAGGAAGAACGTCCGGGCGATGTCATCGAAAATCCAGTCGTCGACTTCCTGCGTGGTCGCTTCCCATCCATACACGGTGCCCACCCGGCGAGAGATGTCGCCCGCTCCCTTGTAGCCGTGCCTTTTCATCCCTTCAATCCATTTGGGATTGAGCAGCCTGGTTCGGACGACTCTCCGAATCTCATCGGCCAGGGACCGCACCTCCACCCGCTCTGCCGACCGCGTATCACCATAGTATGAGGGGACCTGCCTTCCGCTCGCCGACCTCACCGCCGAGGTGAGTCCTCCGTGTACTCCGAAATAACAGCAACACCCGAGAAGATCGTATTCATCCGTGACCGTCTTGTTGAAGGTCAGCTCGACACTGGACAGCTGGTCCCGGAGCAATTCCCGGTTCTCTTCCCCATACCGGTCCCTGCCATAGGCATACCCGTTCCAGTGGATGAACACATCGGAGAGATCCTCCTCTTCCTTCCATGCTGAAGCGTACACCGCCAGGCTCACCCCGTTGCCATAGGTGCCCGGGCGCGCTCCGAAGATGTGATCGCCTCCTGACTCTGCGGAGTGCTTCCGGAGGAAATTCATCTCTTCCGGTTCATCGAGGGCCGCGACCTCCTGTATTGCGTCATCCAGGAGCTCGATGCAGTTGTAAAAATTGTCCCGCAGGATACCGCTGGTTCGGATGGTGACATTGATGCGCGGCCGTCCCAGCTCTTCCAGCGGGATGATCCGGAACGACCGGACCCTCCCCTCCTTCCACACGGGTTCCGCCCCGATCAGGGAGAGGA
This sequence comes from Methanomicrobiales archaeon, assembly GCA_049974905.1. Taxonomy (GTDB): domain Archaea; phylum Halobacteriota; class Methanomicrobia; order Methanomicrobiales; family Methanoculleaceae; genus JBNGCZ01. The sequence goes on along the minus strand of JBNGCZ010000028.1, from coordinate 6,707 downwards.
TCTGTGCAAACTGTTCCCCGTCCGCCCACATGATATCGGAGGCCATCCAGTACATGGCCACATGTTCGGGAAGTGATCCGCTCTCTGTCCGGTACCGATCAAGAAGCCCTTCGGCGAGCCGGGTTCCGATGCGCCATGCCGCCCTGGTGGGTACCCGGGTCGGATCGAGTGAATAGAAGTTCCGGCCCGTGGGAAGCACTTCCGGGTGTCCCCGGGTCACCAGGCCGGACGGGCCGGGAGGAATGAAATCTCCGTCCATACCTTGAAGAAGACTTCCGATCTCCTCCGACCGGTCGATACGATCGGAGAGATCCCGCACCTGCTCACTGATCTGCTTCAGTGACGCCCGTTCCATGGCGTTGAGTTCCATCGCTGAGGGGCGCGGCTGCCCCGTGCTCTCTCCCGCGGGACTGACGGAGATGATGTCGCTGTTCTCACCGGCGAGTATCCCGGAGACAAGTTCCTTCGCCGCATTGTCGACCTTGCGGAGCGAATCTGCAGACTCCTCGTCTTCCGGTATGCTCAGAAGACGCCGGGCCGCCCGGCGAAGTCCGCCGTCATACCGGAGGGCGGCGGCGATGAACTCCACCCGCTCGGCCCCCTCCGGCATCCTGCCGAAGATATGCATGCCTGCGGGGATCTGGGTGTTGTAGGTGCGCATCAGCACTTCGTGGGCGGCGGTCACGATCTCTTCAAAAGACCTCTCCCCGTTTCGCATCCGGCCCAGGCCCACTTCATCAGCGAGATCCGCGTCCTCGATCAGATCGATGATGACATGCTCCAGCGCATGCGCCCGTGCCCGGTCCTGTTCCCGGGCCCGTCGCCAGGCTCCGATCTGGTCGTCCAGTTCCCGGAGGCCGGCATACAGATCGCTTTCGGTCATGACGGCCTGGGCATGGTCGACGAGAACGGCGTTGCTTCGCCGCTTCGCGGTTGTGCCTTCGGGCGGGTTGTCCGCGTTGTATATGTACAGGTGCGGGACGTTCCCGATGGCGATATCGGGATAGCATCCTGCCGAGAGGGCCGCCCGCTTGCCCGGAAGGAATTCGAGATTGCCGTGGGTACCCACGTGCACGATGACGTCCGCTCCCCAGACATCTTCCAGCCAGCGGTAGGTCGCCAGGTACTGATGGGTGGGCGGGACGTCCGGATCGTGGAGGATGCGGCACACCTGCCCGTCACACCGTGCCCCGGCACACCCCCGTTTGGGCTGGACGCAGACCACCGCGTTCCCGTACTCCACGCCCGTGATGACGATCCTGCCGTCGTACACCATGGCCGCGGGGATCCCGTCACGCTCTTCTCCGGGGGGCTCGCCCCATGCCTCGCGGATCGCGTCGCGGACGTCCCCCGGAAATTGCTCGAACCACTGGATATATGTTTGACAGTCCAAAAGAGCCAGCGAACCGCCCCGATCCACAATCTCCTGCACCGACGTCCACCGGAACTCGGATATCGCCTTTCGATCCATGATATCAGTGATCAGGGCGTCACCGTTCGCCGGGCCATGGACTTCGTATCCGCGTTGTTCCATAGCATGGAGAATCCGGGCCACACTCTCGAGTGTGTCCAGACCCGCACCGGCACCGACGGTTGCCTCCACAGAGGCGCAGGGCTTGTTGTGGAGGATGAACGCGACTTTTTTCTTCTCCACCGGCCGGGCACGCAATGAAAGCCATTTCTGTATCCTCGCACATATCCGGGATACCCGCTCTTCCACCGGGACATGCCGTTCCGACGCATATCCTTCGGTTTTGTTCCGCTCGGCGACACCGGCGAGCACCATATCGATCATTCCCTGGAACTCGGGAAGGGCAACACACCAGGTCTGTTCGGTCGACGACATCCCGGCCGCATCCGCCTGCCAATCCTCGAGAGTGGTGTGATAGAGGATCAGCGGGTGGATGACGGGAACGGCGAGGTCGCGGAGCGCCCCGGTATAGGCATCGGTGTCGCGTGTATGGATGAACGAGCGGAGTTCAACCAGCAGATCGATGCGGTCCGAGAGGAAATCACGGATGACATCGATACTTGACCGGCTCCCGATCTCATCGTCGGCGACCCCGAAACAGAACACCGGGATGACGCCCGCGAATTCCTCTATCCCCCGGATGAGAGCGTCCACCGTCGCGGTATCACCGTTCACCCACTGGGACCGGGAGAAGATAATCCCGATTTGGTATGGTGCCGATCGGGAGTACCAGGAGAGATAGTCGTCGATGGAATCGAACACCGTCGCGCTCTCCGGATGATAGATCCCCTCCCATCTCGTCTCGTGCGGTGGGTCGTACGCGATATCCTCATCCAGCACCTCCGCCGCCAGATAGGCGAGCATATTCCGAAGGTTCGCATATCCTCCATACAGGGCGTACAGGCTGACCCGGGAGACGATCCGGAGCGGGACCGTCGCCCCGGCCCAGTGGCCCTGGCCATACCCGAAGGTGGCGATGGGAATATCACCGGGGATCTCCGGCATCACCTCGTCCCAGAATGCATCATGGGACGGATGGAGAAGCACGATATCGGCCCCCCTGCACGCTGCAAGGAACGAATCGCGTGTCGAGTCATCCGTCCTGAGATCATGTACCGTCCATGCTGAGAACGAGAATCCCAGCTCCTGCGCTGCCTGTGACATCAGCCTGAGGTCGCTTCCCCAGGCAGCGGTTACAATATGCACATTGTTCATATGTATCATTCCCGGTTGATACAGGCCCGGATCGGAACGATGAACGGAGCCCGATTTCCATCGTGTACCTCGGCCTCGATCCGGTAGACCTGCCGGATGTTCTCCTGGGTGAGCAGGGCGCGGGGGTCATCGAATCCGACGACCCGGCCGTCTTCGAGAAGGAGGAGGCGATCGCAGTACCGGGCCGCAAGGTTCAGATCATGGACGGCCACCACGGCCGCCGCCTGTCGTTCATCGGCGCAGTACCGGATCAGCTCCATCACCTCCATCTGGTAGAGAATATCCAGGGCGCTGGTGGGCTCGTCGAGGAGCAACACACCCGTGTCCTGCACCAGTGCACGGGCGAGGATCACCCGCTGGCGCTCCCCGCCGGAGAGTTCCCGCATGGTGCGAAACACAAAATCCTCCAGCTTCAGCAGGGATATCGCCTCATCGACCGCCTCTCCGTCCTCCTCACGGATCGTCCAGTTCAGGTACGGCCGTCGCCCCATCATGATGGATTCATACACCGTGGCGGCGCTTTGATTGGAGATCGCCTGCGGCACATACGCGATCCGCCGGGCAATCTCCCGGCGGGAGAGTGTCGCCATGTCCACCCCGTCCAGCATCACCGTTCCCTCGGGGACGAGGATCCGGAGGAGGCACTTGATGAGGGTGGACTTGCCCGATCCGTTCGGCCCGACGAGCCCGATCACCTCCCCCCGTCGCACCTCAACGGCCACATCCTCCAGCACCCGTGCCGTTTTGTTGTAGGAATATCCCACTCCGGAGGCCCGTATCACGCACATCAGGCATACTCCCGGCTGAAGAAGAGATACAGGAAGAATGGAATCCCGATGAAGGCGGTCATGATACCGACGGGGAGGATGGTGGGCGAGAGGACGGTGCGGGCCAGCGAATCGGCGGCCAGCAGGAGGACCGCACCGGTCAGTCCGGCCGCGGGGATGAGGATCCGGTGATCCCCCCCCACCACCATCCGGGTGATGTGGGGGGCGACCAGCCCGATGAAGCCGATGGTCCCGGTGAAGCAGATGATCGCCGCGGTGATGAAGGAGGAGAGGACCATGAAGGTGGCCATGGTCCGGTCCACATTGATCCCGAGTCCTGCGGCCACCTCGTCACCCTCGGCGAGGGCGTTGAGATCCCAGGACCGCAGCACCATCCAGGGGGTGAGGACGGCGAGAAGGAGGGTGACGATACCGAGCGTCCCCCAGGCCGTCCGGTCCAGGGAGCCGAACATCCAGAAGACCACAGCCTCCGTTTGATCCGTGGTGCCCAGGTACTGCAACAGCGAGGTCACCGCAGAGAAGAGGTACATGAGGGCGATACCCGCAAGGATCATTGCTCCGGCGCTCATCCCCCGTGCCCGGGCCATTCCGTAGACTGCCCCGGACGCAGCAAGGGCGAAGAGGAACGCGTCTCCCACAATCAGGTATTCGCCGCCCAGGACACCGGCACCGAGGACGATGGCGACCGCCGCACCGCAGGCGGCAGCCGAGGCGATGCCCAGGGTGAAGGGACTGGCGAGCGGATTTCTGAGGATGCCCTGCATGACCGTGCCCGCAATGGCGAGCCCGAACCCGGCGGCGACGGCAAAGAGTACCCGGTGCAGCCGGAGTTCCCAGACGATGGGAACGGCACTGGTCCCGGCGAGGTGGGGGGGCATCTCCACCATTCCCGGGAAGAGCCCGGCGGCGACGGCTCTCCAGGAGTCCAGGACGGAGAGGTCCGCGGATCCAAGAGATATACCGGCCCCGATGAGAACGACCAGGAGAATCAGGAGTGCGGCGGCAAACACCAGCCGCCGCCGGGTGCTCCGGAGATATTCTTTGTAGAATGTCCCGCTCATTCCGTCTCCGATCCCTCCGACGGGTACAGGAAGATGCTGTTTTCGATGCAGGCCGGGTCGATCCCCTGGTAGCGGGTGAGATAAATCCGCTGGATGTCGGTCGGGTTCAGCTCCGTGAACTTCTCGGGATAGAACCATCTCGCCAGATAGGCGATCCCCACGAAATGCTGCGGCCCCCCGATCAGATCGGTATGGATGATATGGACCCGATCGTCCCGGACGGCGGGAACGGTCTTCCAGGCCGGCCGGGAGACGAGTTCGTCGAGGAGGTCGGCGAAGGGCGCCCGGTCGCTCCAGCCATATCCGCCGAAGTCGAGGTCTCCCGCTCCCACGACCTTGACTACCACCTCCGGTTGGCGGGTGATGACCGCTTCGGGATCGATCTGCGGATACTCCGCCGGTTCGTCTGCAAAGATGTTCCGGCCCCCGGCGAGGACGATCTTCTCATGGTACCCCGACCCCTCAGCAGCGCTCTTGTAGGAATCCCAGCTCTCCAGGTAGACCGCGGTCCGGTCGTTCTCCGGTATCGGCTCCGTGATTCCGCGAATGTCGTCCATCGTCCCGGTATAGAACCCGATGAACTCCGATCCACGCTTCTGGTTTCCCAGGATCCGGGATATGGCTCCGACCTCCTGCACATAGGATGACGGATAGAAGCAGTCGAAGCGGAAGACCGGGAGGTCCGGGTATACAGATTCGAGTTTTTCCTGGATCTGGTCATTGGACGACTGCGAGCAGGACCAGTACAGAAAGACCGCATCCGGCCGGAGGGAGACGACCCGTTCGATATCCGGTGACCAGATGCTGCCGATGTTCTCGGTATCCTGATATTCGGGGAAGTACACGGGGTCCTCAAGGGTGTATTTGCTCACCCCGGCCACCCGCGACGGATCGAGACCCACGGTTCGCATGACTTCCAGACAGTCGCTGTTGAAGACCACCATCCGCTTGAGGGGCCGGTACAGGGTGTGGGTGGCTCCGGAGGAGTCGGTCACCGTCAGCGGATCACCGCCCCAGCGGTCGTACACGAAAGCGGCGTCACGGATGTCGTCCACAGTCGCCGCGCTGTCTGTGCCGGATGCCTCCAGATAATCCAGTATCTCCCCGGCCAGCTCGTCTGCGGCGATGCGGCCGTTTCCATCCGTGTCGCAGGGAAGCCCCTCCGCCGCCGCGGCGACAGGGCCGCAGAGGACCGATATGGCGATCACCAGTACCAGGCACCGGAGCCGGATGGCCGCTCTCATCGTCCATTCCTCCGGCGGCCATGTATTCCCACGATGCATGCAGACGCGATGGAGCCCGCGAGGAGCGCGGTCATGGCCCCAAAGCCGGGCGATCGGGGGGTCTGTACCGGGGTGGAATCCGGTGTCGTGTCCGGTTGTCCCGAATCCGCCAGGGTCACGGCACGCCCCTCCTCCACCCGTGTATCGGGGAGCGCGATCTCTGTTCCGTTCACGAAATCGTGGAGTGTGCCGTGGAACGTGCCCGTGCACGTCTCCGGCGGGAGCACCCGGTAGGCCAGGTCGCCGCCCCCATCCACCAGGGCAAAGAGCACCGTGCCGTCGGCGACACGGACCCGGTGAGCGGAAAGCGAGCTGTCGAGGTACTCCCACCCGACGGGGAGCTCCTCGACGAGTCCCGCGACAGCCAGGTCCGCCGGGAGGGAGACGGTGACCTCCACGGGGGTTCCGGATCCCTGGATATCCATCGAGCGGGAGACATCCGTCGCCGAGACGGAGACCGGGAATGCCAGCAGGAGGAGGCAGATGGTGGCCAGGAGAATCGTGCGGGTGTGCATCCACCGAGAGTATCGTCACCTGGTAATAAATTTGTTTCTATCTGTCATACAATTCGTTTCATATTTTTATTTTCGTCATAATTTTTGATCGAAATGGGGGGGTGGATGTATCAAATATACGAATATTGCAATATCAGTCACCAGGAGTAATAAATAACCAAATACTTATAGTAGATAGTGCTACTGATTATCCAATCCGTGTTATCCACGGAGAGAGGTATGAAGACATGAAACGAGATCCGAAAATCCCGGATGACGCCGTCTCTCCGGTGATCGGCGTCATGCTGATGCTGGTGGTGACCATCATCATCGCCGCCGTGGTCAGCGCGTTTGCCGGCGGCATGGCGGATACCGGGAAGAAGGCGCCGACGGCA
>JBNGCZ010000027.1:833-15881 GCA_049974905.1 Methanomicrobiales archaeon | reverse complement strand
TCTACGAGGAGGAGAAGAGGATGACCGAGGTGCCGAAACAGGTGCGGGGAATCGCGGAGAGACTCAATCTCGATATATTCCCTAATGGGTGAGGTGTTTGGGCTCGAAAAGGAGGAGGAGCGATCGATCGATGAACTGGCCCGGGAGATGATCGGCCACTGCCTGCGGGAGGGGCATGAAACGGTCTGGGATCGCTTCGAGATGCAGGACCCCAAGTGCACGTTCTGCGAGGCGGGGGTCTCGTGCAACCGGTGTGCGATGGGGCCGTGCCGGATCATCCCCAAACACGAGATGGACCGGGGGGTGTGCGGCGCTGATGCCGACCTGATCGTCTCCCGTAACCTGCTGGATATGCTCACCACGGGAGCGGCGGCGCACTCCGATCATGGCCGGGACATCGTGGAGACACTGTACAAGACCGCCCGCGGCGAGGCGCAGGGGTACACCATCACCGACGAGGCGAAGCTGAAACGCATCGCCGATGAATTCGGCATCGACACCACCCGGGAAACGAACGCGATCGCCGAAGACGTGGGATACGCGCTGATGGAGGAGTTCGGCACCTTCAAGGGCTCGATCCAGTTCACCGAACGGGCACCCGAACAGACCCGGGCACTCTGGGAGAAGGCCGGGATCATGCCCCGATCCGTGGACCGCGAGATCGTGGAGGCGATGCACCGCATACACATGGGCGTGGGTGCGCATTACGTGAACATCCTGCTCCACGGGTTGCGCACCGTTCTTGGTGACGGATGGGGCGGGTCGATGATGGCCACCGACATCTCGGATGTGCTCTTCGGGACGCCCGCGGTCAACACCTCCCGGGTCAATCTCGGGGTGATCAGGGAAGACTCCGTGAACATCTCCCTGCATGGACACAACCCCATGCTCTCGGAGATGATCGTGCGGGCGGCGGAAGACGAGGAGATCATCGCCCTCGCCAAAAAACACGGGGCGAAGGGGATCAACCTGGTCGGACTCTGCTGTACCGGAAACGAACTCCTCATGCGCCGGGGCATCCCCATGGCGGGCAACCACTTCAACCAGGAACTGGCCATCGCCACCGGCGCCCTGGAGGCGATGGTCATCGATTACCAGTGCATCTTCCCCTCGCTTCCCCGGATCGCCAGCTGCTTCCACACGAAGATCATCTCCACCAGCGACAAGTCGAAGGTGGTGGGTTCATACTACTACCACTTCGAACCCGAGACCGCCCACGAGACGGCCAGAGAGATCGTCACCGCCGCGGTCAACAACTTCCCCAACCGGGTGAAGGAACGGGTGTTCATCCCGGGCGCTCCGGTGGATGTCACCGCCGGTTTCTCGGTGGAGGCGATCCTGGAGGCGCTCGGCGGGACGCCAAAGCCGCTCATCGATGCGATTGCGGACGGCACCATCCGGGGCGCCGTGGGGATCGTGGGCTGCAACAATCCCCGCATCAAGCACGATTACGGCCATGTCACGCTGGCAAAGGAGCTGATCAAGCACAACATCCTCTGCGTGGAGACCGGGTGCGCCGCGGTGGCGTCCGGCAAGGCGGGTCTGCTCACCCCGGACGCCGCCTTCCTTGCCGGCGACGGACTGAAGAAGATCTGCAAGTCGCTCTCCATCCCGCCGGTCCTCCACATGGGTTCCTGCGTGGACTGCTCACGCATCCTGGTGCTGCTCGCCGCGCTCGCCAATGAACTGGGGGTCGGTATCGACCAGCTCCCGGCGGCTGGTGCTGCCCCCGAGTGGTACTCCCAGAAGGCCGTCTCCATCGGCTCCTACTTCGTGGCGTCGGGCGTCTTCACGGTGCTTGGGCCCATGCCCAAGATCAGCGGGAGCCAGAACGTCGTCGATCTCCTCACCGGCGGGGTGAAGAAGGTGGTCAATGCCGCATTCGCAGTGGAACCCGACCCGGAGAAGGCGGCGGAACTGATCATCGACCACATCGAATCGAAGAGAAAGGATCTCGGGATCTGATGTCCGGAAAGGAGCAGATGCGGGAGAGCGCCCGGTTCTTCCCGGCACCCGGAGCCGAGGCGGCGGACCGGCGCATCGTGATTACCGGGAAGGGCGGGGCGGGAAAGACCACCCTCACCGCACTCCTCGCGCATATCCTCGCCGCGTCCGGCCACCCGGTGCTCGCCGTCGATGGGGACCCGCAGGAGAACCTGGCATTTTCGCTCGGGTATCCGCCCGGAAACGGCGATTCACTCGTCCCCCTCTCCCGCCAGGCCGCCTACATCGAGGAGAAGATCGGGGCCCCGCCGGGAGGGGGCATGGGGGCGCTCCTCGCCCTCAACCCCGATGTATCCGATGTGGTGGACCGGTTCGGGATCCGGGTCACCGACCGGATCAGTTTGCTGGTGATGGGGAGCGTGGACCGGTCCGGGACCGGATGTCTCTGCCCGGAAAACGCCCTTCTTCGAAGCGTGGTCCGGTTCATTGCCCTCCACGACGACGAATATATCCTCATGGATACCCAGGCGGGCGTGGAGCATTTCGGCCGTTCCCTCTCCGAGGGCTTCGCCCATGCCCTGGTGGTGACCGATCTCACCTACAATGCCGTCCAGGTGGCCCGCCATGCCGGCACCCTCGCCCGCGACCAGGGGATACCCGGCGTCCATCTGGTCATCAATCGGGTCCGTTCGGCCGCAGACCGGCAGAAAGCGGACCGGCTGCTCGGCGACGACCATCCATTCGATTCCGTCTTCGAGCTCCCCCATGATTCGGCGGTGGAGGAGAACGAACCCTCGGTCGCCCCCCTGCTGCGCCAGGGCGGGCTGTATGCCGCCGGGGTGGAGGCGATCGCCCGCTCACTCCTCTCTCCCTGACCGTCCATGACTCACGCACACGCAGGCAACCACCATGCGCAGATGGCCGCCGACTTCCGTGGCCGGTTCGTGGTATCGCTGATCCTCACCGTCCCCATCCTGCTCCTCTCCCCGATGATCCAGGCCTGGACGGGAACCGGGGATATGCTCCGGTTCCCGGGTGATATGCTGGTTCTCTTCCTCTTTTCCACTGCGGTTTTTCTCTATGGCGGGTATCCCTTCTACCGGGGGCTGTACCGCGAACTCCGTGATCGGCGACCGGGCATGATGACCCTCATCGGGGTCGCCATCATCATCGCCTACGCCTTTTCCAGTGCCGTGGTTCTCGAGATCGGCGGAATTTCGGGCAAGGTATTCTTCTGGGAGCTCGCCACCCTGATCGATGTCATGCTCCTCGGCCACTGGGTGGAGATGAACTCGGTGATGGGCACCTCCCAGGCGCTTGAAAAACTGGCCTCCCTGATGCCGGAGACCGCCCACCGGCGGATCGATGACGGGGAGCTGGGAGCTCGAGGAGGTGGATGTGGCCGACCTCGCGGGCGGAGATCGGGTGGTGGTCCGCCCCGGTGAACGGATCCCGGCGGACGGAACCATCGTGGAGGGAGAGACGTCGGTTGATAAATCGCTTCTCACCGGCGAGTCAAAACCGGTCCACCGGGGGGCCGGGGACGAGGTCATTGGGGGGTCGGTCAACGGCGAGGGTGCCATCACCACCGAGGTGCAGAAGACGGGGGAAGATTCCTTTGTCTCGCAGGTGATACGCCTCGTGGAGCGGGCCCAACAGGCCAAATCCCGGTCCCAGTCACTGGCCGATCGGGCGGCGATGTGGCTGACCGTCATCGCCCTTTCCTGTGGATTCATCACTCTCGTGGTCTGGTTCGGGCTGACCACTGCCGGGTTCCCTTTTGCCCTGGAGCGGAGCGTGACCGTCATGGTCATCACCTGCCCCCATGCACTGGGACTGGCCGTGCCGCTGGTGGTCGCGGTCTCCACCACGCTCGCCGCCACCAGCGGGTTCATCATCCGGAATCGCACCGCGTTTGAAAACGCCCGGAACATCGGGGCGGTTGTCTTTGACAAGACCGGAACACTCACCCGGGGGGAGTTCGGTGTACGGGAGACGGTCTGTCTCACCGGGGACTGCGATCCGGAGACGCTGCTTCGATATGCGGCATCCCTCGAGCAGTACTCCGACCACCCGATCGGCCGGGCGATCGTCGACGCCTCGAAGCTCTCCCCCGGTGTGCGGGACGCCACCGGCCTCCCTGGGGAAGGGATTCGGGGGGTGGTGGAGGGCCGGGAGGTGATGGTAGTCAGTCCCGGACATGTGCAGGAACATGTTCGGCTGCCCGAAAGTGATCGTCTCCAGGACCTCTCCCGGGAGGGGATGACGGTGGTGTATGTACTCCTCGACGGGGAGGTGGCCGGAGCGATCACTCTTGCCGACATCATCAGCCCGGAGTCGAAAGAAGTCGTGAGCCGCCTCAAGGAGGCGGGGATCCGCTGCATGATGCTCACCGGAGACCGCCACGGAGTCGCCGAATGGGTGGCCCGCGAGATCGGCCTCGATGAGTATTTCGCCGAGGTGCTCCCGCAGGAGAAGTCGGAGAAGATCACCTCCATCCAGGAACGGGGCATGGTGGTGGCGATGGTGGGTGACGGGGTCAACTATGCCCCCGCCCTCGCCGCCGATGTGGGGATCGCCATCGGGGCGGGGACCGATGTGGCCATCGAGGCGGCGGATATTGTGCTGGTCCACAACGATCCCCTGGACGTGGCGACGGTGATATCCCTCGGGCGGGCCACCTACCGGAAGATGCAGGAAAAACCTGGCCTGGGCCACCGGATACAACGCCCTGGCCATCCCTCTTGCCGCCGGTGTGCTCGCGGGGTGGGGCATTCTCCTGAGCCCGGCGGCAGGGGCGATCCTGATGTCCGCATCCACCGTCATCGTCGCCGTCAACGCCCGGCTCCTCTCCGTGTGAGGGTGGAGGATATCCCCCTTCAGCGGACCACGAGTGTCGAGACGGGCGCGTGTTCCACCACGAACGAGCTGACGCTTCCAAGCAGCAGGCGGGAGACGCTCCCATGTCCCCGTGACCCGACCACCACCACGTCCACGTCCAGATCCTCGGCGATCTGAACGATCTCGTGCCTCGGATCCCCGCGACGCCAGTGTGTCTCGATCTTCACATCGGAATTCTCCATCACGTCCCGCAGCTGCTTTCCGATGATATCCCGCTCGCGCTCTTCGATGGACTGGTCGAGTTGATGTTCCGGGTCGAGGCCCCCCGTGGCGGAATGCGGAGGGATGGCCGAGGGGATCCGGATCGTCTCCCGGGGGGCGTGGACATAGACCGCGTGATACTCACTGTCGGCGCCAAACCATTCAATCGCTCGCATCAAGGCGATTTTTCCATTATCTGAGCCGTCGGCGGCAATGAGGACTCTGTGTGTCATCTCAATCGTTCCACCATTGTGGACGATCCTTTAAAAATGCTGGTGTTCCCTCCTGCGCCAGGTCCAGGAACCGATGGATAAGCCACTCGTTTCGCACTTCAGGATGGATGAGCACCCCGTATCGCGGCTTATCCCGGTGTGAGATCATCTGCGGGCAGCGGGTTGATTCGGCCACCACGTCGTACTGTGGCGGAGGAGGGGGCGCATCCTGGTGGCAGGCGAATGCGCTGAACTGGTCCACTCCCTCACAGAGGGCCCCGCCGGTCCGGATACGGACATCGATCATGCCGATCTCCCGGCACGGCATGAGCGATCCTCCTTCTGCCATCGCCATCGCCTGCATCCCCGCACAGATGCCGAGAAGCGGCAGGTCAGAGGCCGGGATCCACGACAGGAGATCGATCGACTCCCGCCAGAGGCAATCCGCGTACGCCGTCCCACAGATGATGACGGATGACGCGTCCTGCAGCCGGTGCGGATCGATCCGGGTGTAGTGGACGACCCGGGCATCGTATCCGGCATCCCGGACCACCTGTTCCACCGGATCGACATATTCGTTCCGGGACAGCGACTCCTCCCGGTAGCAGAGATCCACAAGCACGATCATTTCGCCACCAGCTCCGCGTCGAGGATATGGAATGTTCCATGGCCGTGCCGGTACTCCACCGCAGATTCGGTGATGGAGATCCGGGAGGAGAAGAACGGCGCATCGAGGACATACGTCTCGTATTCCCCCCCTTCCCCGATCATCGAGATGCGGTATTGCTCCGCGATCCGCTCGAGGTCACGGAGTGTATGGGTGTCGATCACCCGTCCGAGCCAGGTCGCGTCGAGCGGCTCTGCGGCGACGCCGGTGATGCAGACCGAAAAGCCCGCGGAGATGAGGCGATGCAGGTATCGCCGTGGATCAGTCTGCCAGAGAGGATTGAAGCACCACAGGTCGAGATCCGCACAGAGACGCTGGATGCGGGAGGCCTGGTAGACCGACCGGACGGCACCGGTGACCACCCCTTCGATCCCGATCTCATCCACGGCACGCTCCACCCCCCGCCGGAGGTCGGCGATCTCCGTCTCCTTCTCCCCGGCGGATTCCACCTCCACCAGGGGGAGCCCGGCGGCCGTCGCCTGGTCCCTGACCCGGCGGACATTGGGCGTGTGGAACATGTAGCTCTCCGGGTTTTTGGGAACCACCGTCACCAGGCAGCATACCTCCTCCTTCTGCATCGCCTGCCAGCAGGCGAAAAGCGAGTCCTTGCCGCCCGAACAGAGAGCGGCGAGGCGGAAGGGGCGGGTATTCACAGATATCTCCTATGTGCTCAGGTACCAGATGGTGCCCGGACACCCGAGGCAGTCATCACAGGTGGGGCACTCATCACATGGAAGGACTCCGCAGAGGGTCTCTTCCCTGCCGGTCTCCTGAACCTCCATCTTCCAGTCGGCCGGAACGAAGAGTTCGGTGCATTCTTCGGTCCAGATGCCGGAAATTCCTGCCACCTGTTCGAAACACCGGATCTCCGCGTCCATGCTTGCTTTATCTTCGGTGTACATCCCGATGGCAAACCGTTTTCCCCCCAGCCGGGCGAAGAAGAATATCCGGGGGCAGGATGGGAGTGCATTTCGAAAGGTCTCTGCCCATTCATCGGTCGGCGCTTCGAATATCCACAGGCACCTGGTACTCATACAGGTACCGGTACCGTTTTCGCATCGTATAAATTACCGTGCCATGACCGGCAGCCTGCGGGGCACATCACACCAGATCTTCGCCGGTCAGCGTTCCATCCGGTACCGCTCCAATTCCGTCATCGTCCCGGTGATCCTCCCCGCCGCCATGCAGAGACAGGCGGACCTCCAGATCCGGGCTTCCCCCGACCATCTGGTCGGAAATGGTAAATTCACCACCATATCGCTCGATGATCAGGCGGGCTGCCTGGAGCCTGAAGAGGGGATCGGCGGGGCTGATCTCCTCTTCAAATACACGCATTGCCGCTGTTGCAGAAAGCGATGAAACGGGACCGCGAATGGTGAGAATGACTCGTTCGCCGGATTCCTCCACCTCGCCGATGAGGGGGCCCTCCCCCCTGCCCACCATCTGCTCGACGAGGAAGATAAGCGCATCTTCCAGCAGATCACCCGCCTGGACAGAGTGGCCGGTATCGGTCCAGGAGAAGACCAGTCCCGGGACAGAGTCGATCGCCCGGTGCACCACCCCGTCGAGGCCGACCGTATCGGTGGGCAGCGGATCGAGTATCTTTCGCAGGATTGAGCAATTTTTGTAGATGTATGCGGTCCGCTCCAGCGATTCGTGCACCCACCCGGCGATCCTGGAGAGGGTATCGTCATGATACCCCTCCAGCTGGGATGCATATTCATGGAGGAGAGCCCGCTGGGTTTGAAAATCGTGTTCGAGGAGATCCAGGATCCTCCGTGCCCGGCCCCGCGATGCCATCAGCTCTTCCTGAATCTGGCCACGCACCAGCATCTCGCCGAGTTCGCTCCCGATCATCTCAAGTGTTCTCTGTTCTTCAGCAGAGATCCACCCTTCTTCGAACTTCCCGACGAAGAGTCCGCCCATGACCGTGGCATCGGCCCGGAGGGGGACGGCAGCAAGGCTGATGACACCGGCATCCTCGAGGAATGGCACGTCCAGCATGCTGATCTGGTGTTCAGGCGTATTCTCCAGGTACCGGGGGCGTCCGGCATAGAATATCAGGTTGTAGGGGTAGTGGTGCATATTGATCTCGGCCCACCGCTCCCTGAACCATTCGGGAAGGTTCTTTTCTGCAGACAGGATGGCCGTCTTCTGGTCGGTATCCTTGAGATAGATGCAGCCGGCATCGAACCCGAGGGTATCGATGATCCCGGAGAGGATGCGCTCTTCCATCTCCTGCAGGTCGAGAGACGAGTTGGCGAGCTGGACGATCTGGCCCACTGCCGTGAGCTGCCGGTTCAGGGAGACGATCCTTCGTTCGTATTCCTTTCTGCTGGTGATATCGCGCAGGGAGAGGATGGTCGCGTCCTCACCCTCAAACCGTGACGGGGTGGACATCAGCTCCACCATCCGCGGGGGATCGCATCCTGCGATGGTCGCCTCGATGGGGGGTGCACCGGGCGGACGGCCACTCTCCGGCAGCCAGTCTTCCCCGAGACGCCGGCAATCGTCGGTGAAGAGGTCCCGTATGTCTTTTCCGATGAGTTCGTCCGGCGGTCCGCACGAGAAGAGCCGGCGTGCTGAGGGGTTGACGAATCTGACCGTCCCGTCCACGTGGACAAGGATGGGATCGGGCGATCCCTCCACGAGACGCCGGAACTGGGCCTCGCTCGCCCGCAGGGCCTCCTCCGCCCGGTGCTGTTCGGTGATGGTCACGCTGAGCGCGAGGAGCTGATCGATGCTCCCGTCGGATGCCCGGAGCGGCACGGCGCGAATCAGAAACACTTCTCCTGCATATTCCCCCTGGAACGAGACGGGCTCTCCGGTTTCAAGGACATGCCGGTACGCTCCCGCGACAACCCGCGCATCCTCCGGATCAAGGATCTCAAAGATGCTCCTCCCGACGAGTTCCTCATGCCGGAGATGCAGGCGTTCGAGCCCCTCTCCCGCACTGAACCGGTAGCGCAGGTCACGGTCCATGATGTGCACCAGGCCCCGGGGGAGGTGATCGGCGATGGTCCGGTACCGCTCCTCGCTCTGGCGGAGCTCTTCCTCGATCTCCCTGCGGTCGGAGAGGTCCAGGAATGATATCACGTATCCGTCGGCCAGGGCGCCCACGCTGACATAGGCGAAGAATTCTTCGCTCTCCTCGCGGAGCATCTGCACCTCGTACTGGTCCGGCGCCCCTCCGGGATCCTGCTACCGGGACTGATGGTATCCGCGGACCCGCTCCCGTTCACCGGGTGCGACGCACTCCATCCAGGAACGGCCACGGGCATCTCCGGTTCCCAGGATGCGGTTGGCCTCCCGGTTGGCATACCGGATGATCTGGTCCCGGTCCAGGATCAGGGTGCCGACACCGGTATGTTCGGCGATCCCCCGGTACCGCTCCTCCCCCCGCTGCAGTCGTACGGTGAGAAGCGTCACCAGTGTGCCGATACCCACGAAGACGATACACCGCAGCGCGGTGCTGATCATCACGGGTGCATCCAGCGGGGCGAAGAGAAGGACCAGCCCCGCATAGATCACCGCCGCTCCCACCGAGAATGCAATCCCCTGTCGCGGATACCAGTAGGCGACCAGTACGATGGGGAGATAGTACAGGTGCGGAAAGACGGTGAAGATGGAGAAATACAGGCATGTCACGGTGACGACGACGCAGACGAGCAGGAACGCAACAGTGATGCCTGCCCGGTAGGAAGAGAGATCGGGACGCATGGGGATCGCAGTATCTCCTGATTGAAAATGTTGACAGAGCGTGGATAAGGATTGCGATTTTATTCTCCCGTCCATCCACAGGCCGTTTTTGGGAATGGCGCTTCTCACGGGGTACAAGATTTAACACCCGTGAGAGCGATCACTCGGTGACGCATGGTGATCGTGATCGGATCCGGAGCGGGTGGAGCGACTGTGGCACGGGAACTGACCCGGCAGGGTGCCCGGGTCACCCTCATTGAGCGGGGACCCAGACCTCCTGATCGGAGCGCATCCCGGTATTATGCAAACGTGGACGCGGGCGTGAAGATCCTCCGCACCCTCTGCCTTGGGGGTACCACGGTCGTCTCCGGGGGCAATGCCCTCCGGTGCCTGGAGGAGGAGATCCAAACACGCGGTATCGATCTCTCCCGGGATTTCGACGAGGCTGAACGCGATCTCGGCGTGAGTATCCTTCCCGATTCATTCTACGGCCCGGCCACCCGGCGCCTGATGGAAGCGGCGGATGTGCTGGGATCGCCGATGACCAGGATGCCCAAATTCATCGATCCCGCCCGGTGCCGGCAGGACGGCCAGTGCGCCTTCGGGTGCCCCACCGACGCCCGGTGGAGTGCGCTCCGGTTCGTGCAGGAGGCGGAGGGTCGGGGAGCACGGGTCTGCACGGACACGCCGGCAGACGAGGTCCTGGTCTCCGGTGGCCGGGTGCGCGGTGTCCGGTGCGGCTCCCGGACTCTTCACGACGACGTGGTGGTGCTCGCCGCCGGTGCCCTGGAGACACCGCGCCTGTTGCAGGCGATCGATTGCCCCACCGCGCCGCTCTTCACAGACACGTTCGTCACCATCGGGGGATTCTGCCCGGATGCCGGGTTCAACACGGAGATCCCCATGAACTCCTACCTCGTCCACGACAGGTCCCTGGTGATGCCCCATTTCTCCCGGCAGCTCACAGACCTGCTCACTGAGCGGGGGTGGCCGGCGACTCCGTTGGATGTGATCGGAATGATGGTCAAGATCCGGGACGATGATGCCGGCGGGGTGGGGGACTCGATATGGAAATCGGTCACTCCGCGGGATGCCGAACTGCTTTCGAGTGGTGCGGCGCATGCCGGCGCCATCCTGGTGGAGGCGGGCGCAGACCCCCGGTCCCTGGTCGCCGCCCGGCTCCGGGGCACGCATCCGTCGGGGACCGCCCGCATCGGCATCTCGGTGGACACCGACCTGCAGACCCCCGTGGACGGGCTCTATGTGGCCGATGCCTCCGTTCTTCCCGAGGCTCCCGGCGGACCGCCCATCCTCACCATCGTGGCCCTGGCAAAATATGTCTCACGGAGGATCCTCGGGACCCCGTGAGCAGGCACTTCCCTACCACCGGTACTGGCCGCGGGGGACGACCATCTCGAACCGGGCCCCCACCCCTTCCCCGCCGGTCTCCCAAAGCGGGATGCCGCCGAGACCCAGGATCTCCCGGGCGAGAAAGAGACCGAAACCGGTGTTTTTCCCCACGCCCCGTTCAAACACACGTTCCTTCTCCGGGGTGGGGATGCCCACTCCGTCATCCTCCACGCAGAGGATGCCGCCATCGGTGTCCTCGGTGAAGGTCACCGTGATGGTGGTCGCGCCCCCGCCATGGCGGACCGTGTTATCGGCGAGGTTGAAAAAGACCTTCTCGAGGAGCGGATCAGAGAATATCTCGAGTCCATCTGCCATGATCCGGACCTCCAGCCCCGATGCCCGGGCATGATCGGCTGCCGGGCCAAGCACCCTCTCCACCCGCTGCCACCGCGGACTCTCCGCGCCGATGTGCTGGTAATCGCGGGTGAACGATATCTGGTTCTGAATCCGCTCGATTGCCTCCCGGAGTATCCTGAGGTAGTCCATGACCTGCGGACTATCTCCCCCGATCTCATCGGCCAGAAGCTCGTACATACCGGAGAGGGTCATGGTCTGGTTGAGAATGTCATGGCGGGTCACGCTCGCCAGGAGATTGAGTTTCTGGTTTGCTCGCCGGAGGTTCTCCTGTACCTGGATCCGCTCCGTCTCGTCATTGATGATGCCGGTCATTCGCAGGGGGGCGCCCTCGGGAGTTCGGGTGATGACCTTCCCGGTCTCCCGGATCCACCGTCTCTCATCCGACCGGTCCCGGACGATGATCTCATTTTCAAATACCGGGGTCTCCCCGTCGAGGTGGGCCCGGAGTTTTTCGCTCACCGGGGGGAGGCGGTCGGGGTCGATATGGTACTGCCAGTCATCATCACCCCCTTTTCCATCCAGTGCCAGCATGTCGGCACCCTTCCGGGAGACCATGATCCTGTTATGGAGGATATCCCAGTCCCACATTCCCAGGGATGCGGCATCCATGGCCAGCTGCAGCTGCTCCCGGCTCTCCCGGAGGCTCTCTTCGATGGTTTTTCGCTCGGTGATATCAAACCCGAACCCGACGGCTCCCCCGATGGAGCCGTCCCGGCCGAACAGTGGCTGGAGGTGGGCGGAAAAGGTGAGATCCCCGAATTGTGCCTCGTACCAGATCTGTTCCCCTGACAGTGCCTTCCGGTGGGCATCGAGGGCGATATCCGATCCCTCGTGCCCCTCATAGAATTCGGCGACCCGCATCCCCACCACCTGGTTCGGCTCCAGCCCGAGAGAGGGCAGGGCCGCTCCAAGCGACGAGGTAAACCGGAGATCCCGATCGGTGGTCCAGAGCGTGATGGGCAGCTGGTCGAGGATGAACCGGAGCTGCACCTCGCGTTCGTGGAGCACATCCTCCATGTGTTTCTTCTCGGTGATATCGAGTGCGATTCCCTGTGTACCGATGATCCGGCCCGATTCGTCATAGAGCGGCGTCACATTGGTGAGGACCGGGATCTCCCGCCCCCTCCCTCGGCGGGTCATGAACCGGCACTCAAAATTGTGCACGGCGGTGCCTTCAGTGAGAATCCGCTGAAAAACACCCAGACCTGATTCGACATCATCAGGGTGGATGTTCGGGATGAACGGCTGGCCCAGCACCTCCTCCTCGGAGACGTCCAGTGCCTCCAGTCCGCTCCGATTCATGAAGGCGATATTCCCGTCCGGGTCTGCCCGGTAGATGATGTGAGGGAGGGTGTCGGCGAGGTTCTGGTACTCTCGCGCGTACCTTCCGGATCTCGTCTTCCCGCCGTCTCTTCTCCGTGACGTCACGGAAGACGAGGATGACCCCGGTGACCCGGCCGTCATCATCGTGGATGGGGGCGGCGCTGTCGGCGATCATCCGTTCGGTTCCATCAGACGCAATCAGGATGGTGTGGTTGGCGAGCTCCACCACCTTCCCCGAAGACATCACCCGGTCCACCGGATTCGAGCAGGGCACCCGGCTTTCTTCGTTGATGATGCAGAAGACCTCCTCCAGCAGACGTCCGCCGGCATTCTCCTCCTCCCACCCGGTCAGTTCGGAAGCGACATCGTTCATCAGGGAGATTCGCCCAACCGCATCGGTCACGATGACGCCATCGCCGATGGACTTGAGGGTGACCTTCAGGCGATCCTTCTCCTCGAAGAGTGCCCGCTGTGCCCGTTCACGGGAGGTAATATCTTCGATGGCGCAGATGATGCGTGCGGGAGATCCATCGCGGCCTTTCATCACCGATGCACTGATGCGGCCCTCGATGGCATGCCCGCTCTGGGTCAGGAGCCGGGTATCGAAGGCGGTGACCGCACCCTGTCTCAGGAGATTGTTTATCGCTGTCTCGATGGAGGCGGATCGGGTGCCGGGCGCCAGCGTGTTGATTTTTCGCCCGATCAGCTCGTCGGGGGTGAACCCGAGCACCTCCATCACCCGGGAATTGCAGTCCACGATCGTCCCTTCATGGTCGAGGGCAAGCATCAGGTTCGGGGCGGTGTTGAATATCTGGCGGAAGTTCCGCTCGCTCGCCCGCACCGCCCGTTCGGCACTCTTTCTCTCAACCGCGCTCTGTATCTTGTGAGCGAGCTCGGCAAACTGCGATCGCGGCCGTCCTCCCTTCTGCAGGTAGAAGTCAACTCCCGTGTCGATCGCCTCCACCACCACCTCCTCTCGGCCTTTGCCGGTGAAGATGATGAACGGGATATCCCACCCGCTGTTCCTGACGGCCCGGAGCAGTTCGATGCCATCCATCGCCGGCATCTGGTAATCGGATACCACCGCATCGAACGGCTCGCGGCGGAGGAGATCCCAGGCGATCTCTGCGGACTGCGCGGTGGTGACCGCAAAGTGCCCGCTCTGTTGCAGGAAATCTTTGGTGAGAGCGAGCATTCCCTCCTCGTCGTCGACGTGCAGGATGCGGATCATGGGGTTTCCTTCACTGTATGGTGATAGTTGTTCTGTCGCGGCATTAATGGTATCATTTTTCTTCAATCGGGGACCTCTCCTGCCGCAGCCGTATCAAAAAGATATGATTAAGTGATAAAATCGGCAGAATTTGTGCATGGATCACCGCATCATCCCAGCGGCAGCCCTTCTTTCTCTGATCTCCGTTCTCCTCCTGTCGGCCGGATGCCTGGCCCCATCCACCGGAGAAGAGGCCACCGCACCGACTTCCGCCCCGAATCACCCGCTCCATACCCGTGCGGAGATGGTATCCTTTGTCCGGGAGGCGGTGGATTTTGCTCAAAGCCATGAGAAGGCCACGGCGCTTACCACGTTCAGTGATCCTGACGGACCGTTCATGCAGGAGAACCTGTACATCTACGCTTACGATTTCAACGGGACCACCATCGCCCACCCGGTCAACCCGGAGAAGATAGGGGTGAACCGGCTTGATGAGCTCGATGCCGCCGGCAACCTGTTCATCCGTGATCTCCGGGACCGGGCACGGGACGGCGGCGGGTTCGTGGCCTACTATTACATCGATCCCGCCATGAACCGGACGGTGCAGCCGAAGCTCGGCTACGTGCTCGCGGTGGACGACGAGTGGTGGCTTGGATCCGGCATCTACGGGGCATCACAGCCCGATCCCATTCCCTGCCCTGCCCTCCATGCCACCACCGAGAACGTCACCACCGGGCAGCTGACCGCGTTCGTAGAGGATGCCGCCGATTTTGCACGCGACGCCGGCCGCACCCGGGCGCTTCGCGCGTTCAACAATCTCTCGGGCCCGTATGTCCGGGACGACCTGTACATCTTCGCCTATGATTACGAGGGGACCATCCTCGCACTGCCCTACGAGCCGGATCTGATCGGGAGCAGCCGGTACAATGCCACCGATTCCAACGGGGTCTTCTACATACGAAACGGCATCGAAAGGGCGAGGAGTGGAGGGGGTTTCATCACCTACATGTACCGTGATCCGGCCACCGGCCAGGAGACGACGAAGCACTCCTGCGTGACACCGGTCGATGACCGCTGGTGGATCGGTGCCGGGATCTACGAGACGGCCCCGGCCTCCTGAGTGC
>JBNGCZ010000027.1:0-823 GCA_049974905.1 Methanomicrobiales archaeon | reverse complement strand
CCCGTTATCCACCCGGCCGGTGCCCGCGCCCGGGGACCCGCGGCGCGAGCCGTGAAGACGGTCACCGGCTCAGGGCCGGCCTTCTTCCTTCCAGCGCCAGCACTCTTCAGGTACCGTGATCACGAATCTCGCCCCCACACCCGGCGCCCCGACCTCGGTGATGGAGATACCGGTGATCGCCAGTATCTCGCTGATCAGGTACAGACCGTGCCCGTGGTGCCTGCCGATCGACGGCTCGAACAGATTTTCCTTCTCGCCGGGATCGATCCCGCACCCGTCGTCCTCCACGATGATCGAAAGGTCCCCGTCCTGCACCCGCCCCCGGACCGCGAGCCGGGTGATCCCTCCCCCGTGCCGCACGGCATTCTGGAAGAGGTTGCAGAAGACCCGATCGAGCATGGGATCGGCGAATATCTCCACGGCCGGGAGATCCACAACGACCTCGATGTCGTCCCGATGAACTTCCATAGAGATGCAGTCACGGACCGGTGATTCGATGTCCTGCCACTGTGAGGGCGACATTCCCAGTCTCTGGTAATCGCGGGTGAAGGCGATCTGTTCTTCGATCTGTTCCGCGCTCTTTGAGGCACGATCCAGGTATTCAGCCGTCTCTTCATTCAGGGGCGCATCCGACCGGAGCAGATCGAGGTATCCCTGCAGGACCATGATGTGGTTGAGGATGTCGTGGCGGGTGATCTGGTTGAGCAGGTCCAATTTCTCAGTCGCCCGGGTCAGTGCCTGTTCGGCCTTTTTGCGCTGGGTTACATCGGAGAGGATTGCGATTAACTCGCGCCTCCCCCCGGCTCCTGCCCCTCTCCTGCCC
>JBNGCZ010000026.1:0-21634 GCA_049974905.1 Methanomicrobiales archaeon | reverse complement strand
GGACGAGAGGTTAGGGTACCATGGCAGAGCGGTTCATCTTCACGAAACATCGAACGGAGTGCTACAACTGCCACCAGGTGGCAGACCAGATCATCAAGGCCGTCTCCTCGCAGGCGCAGGTGGTGTGCTCCAACTGCGGCGCCACCCGGATCTTCGTCCCCCGGGCGGAGAGCGTGGAGAAGGAGGGCACCTACACCCCCATCAGCTGCTACGATGTCTGGGACCTCACCACCACCGCGACGTGCAAGAACTGCGGCGTGGAGGGCCCCCACTCCCTGGTCATCGGGTGCAACCAGTTCACCACCCGGTGCAGGAACTGCGGGTACACCCACTACTACCGGTTCGACCTGGAATATATCGGCCAGTGCCCGATCGAGGAGTGACGAAGGATACCTCCCGGTCGCGGGTGAGAGTCCGGAGAAGAGGGACCGCTGGAAAAAAAGGAGTCGAACGGAAGACTACCGCTCTTCCCGCACCATCTCGATCGCTTTTTTGGGGCACTCGCGGGCACAGATGCCGCAGCCCTTGCAGAACTCGAGATCGATCTCGAGGTCTTCGTCGATGACCCCCTCCGGGCAGTACATGCGGCAGAGACCGCAGGCGTTGCACTCGTCCCGGTCCACGTCGGGGCGGAACGTCCTCCATGACCCGGTCTTTCCCGACGCCGCCTTCACCGGTCGGCTGATCGCGCAGGGATCGCTCATATCTCCACCTCCTCGTAGGCCTTCCTTGCGGCGGCCACGTTCCTCTCGTCGGGGAACATCTCGCGGATCACCGCCGTCGCCGATTCAAACGTGATCAGGTCCATCCGTGCCAGCGCGCCCAGGAGGGGGGTGTTGAGCACCGGGCTTCCCGCGATGGCGAGGTCCAGGGAGAGGGAGATGCCGGTCAGATCCACGTGGATCGACCGGTGCCCCTCCACCGGAATGGGATGGGAGCTGTTGAAGAGCACCTGCCCCTCCGGCTTCAGCCCGTCGAGGACATCGACCACCTCCATCACCGAGGTATCCAGCACCACCACGAAGTCCGGCTCCCGGATCTGGGAGTAGACCTTGATGGGATCATCCGAGATCCGGACATAGGAGACCACCGGGGCCCCCCGGCGCTCCGCGCCGTAGAACGGGCATGCGGTGGCGTCCCGGCCATCCCGGAACGCCGCGAGCGCGGTGAGCCGGGCGGCGGTCACCCCGCCCTGCCCGCCGCGGGAGTGGATCCGCATCTCAAACATCGGTGGTCACCCCGAACCAGAATTCCTCCCCGGGAGCCCGGTCCCGCACGAACCCGGCGATGTCGTCGTAGGTGACCTCCTGCCCGCCGAGCCCCGCGATGACGCTGTAGGGCTCGATGCCGGTTGCCGCTTTCAGGGAGCGGGCGATCACCCCACCGTACCCGAAGGAGTAGTCCCGGTCGATGACCACCACGTCCCGGCCGCCGAGGTCGAGCTCCGGCAAGGGGCGGATCCACCGGGGCCGCATGGACCCGGCGGCGATCCCCTCGCTGCGGAGCCCGTCCACGGCCACCTCCGCCTCCTTGCCCAGCGTGCCAAGCGCCATCACGATCACCTCCGCGTCCTCGCACCGGTAGGCGTCCACCGGCCCGTATTCCCGTCCGAACCGCTCGGAGAACATCTCCTCGGCCCGCTCGATGACCGAAGGCGCGTTCCGCATGGACCGCTCGATCTTCCAGCGGAAGCTGGCGTACTCGGTGGGGGCGGTCAGGGTCCCGTACCCCCCGGGAGTGGCGGTGTCGATGGCATGGGGGAGTGTGAGCGGCGGGATGTAGTCCCCGATATCCTCCTCGGTCTGCAGGGGCTGCATCAGGTGGCTGAGGGTGAACCCGTCCAGGTTGACCATGACCGGGAGGAGGACGTCGTGGTCCTCGGCGATCCGAAACGCCATCAGGGTGGTGTCGTAGGCCTCCTGCACCGTGCTCACGTACACCTGCAGCCACCCCGTGTCCCGCATGGCGAGCGCGTCGCTGTGCTCCGCCCACACGTTCCATCCCGGGCCAAGCGCCCGGTTGACGTTGGCCATCACCACCGGGATCCGGGCTCCCGCCGCCCAGAAGACCATCTCCGCCATGTACAGGAGCCCGTGGGAACTGGTGGCGGTGAAGGTCCGTGACCCGGTGATCCCCGCCCCGATGCAGGCGGCCATCGCCGAGTGTTCGCTCTCCACCGGGATGTAGGTGGTGGGGATCGATCCCGCGGCCACGTAATTGGCGATCTCCTCCACGATCTCGGTCTGGGGGGTGATGGGGTAGGCGGCGACCACGTCCGGGACCGCCGCCCGGACCGCCGCGGCCACCGCCTTGTTCCCGGTGGCCACGGTCAGCATACGCCCTCCTCCATCTTCTGGAGCCGGGCGAGATTCGCGGCCACCCGGGACTCGAGCTCCTCCACCTGCCGCGGTTCGATCCGCTTGAAACGGCCCTGGATGGAGAGGTACTCCCGGAGCGGTGCCGGGTTTTTGATTGCCGCCCGAGACGGGCCGTTGATGGTCAGGTTCCCGTGCTCCTGCTCATACAGCACCCACATCCCAGTCTTCACCGCCAATTTGCCGACCGTGATGCTCTGGTCGGCGGGGTACCGCCACCCGGGGGGGCAGGGGGCCAGGAGATGGATGAAAGTCGGTCCCCGGATGGAGAGGGCTTTTTTGACCTTGGTGAAGAGATCCTTCGGATACGCAGCGCAGGCCGTGGCCTGGTAGGGCGGGTCGTGGGCGGCCACGATGCGGTCGATATCCTTCTTCATCTCGGTCTTCCCGCCGGGCGTGGTGGTGGTCATGGCCCCGAGCGGCGTGGCCCCGGACCGCTGCATACCGGTGTTCCCGTAGGCCTCGTTGTCGTAGCAGATGTACAGAAAATCAGTCCCCCGCTCGAAGGCACCGGAGAGGGACTGGATACCGATGTCCACCGTCCCGCCGTCACCGGCATACACGATGACGTTCGTCTTCTCACCCCGGGCCCGGAATGCACCGCTCATTCCGGACGCACACGCGGCGGCTGCGGCGAACGCCACGTTGTAGACCGGGATGTTCATCGCCGTATTCGGATATATCCCCTGGATCACGCTCGTACAGCAGGCGGGTACCACGAGCACCGTGTCCGGGCCGGCGGCCTTGAAGATATACCGCAGAGAAAGGGAGGAACTGCACCCGGCACAGGCGGACGTGCACGGCAGTATATACTCCTCTGTGGGGATTTCAGTCATGTACACACTTCATCATCCGTCTGTCATGATGATTATTCATAGTTTGGGGAGGATTCGGCCGATGAAATCCCCCGGATATCCCCGACTCAATACCATTAAATACTGCAAGATTCTTCCCCTGTTCAGGGGACGCATTATGACCGATGAAGAGAAAACAGACGCCCCGCCGCAGGAATCCGGTGAAGGAGAGACGCAGCCGGAACCGGCGCTGAGCGAGGCGGAGAAGGAGCGCCTCCTGAAGGAAGAACGCGAGAAATGGGAGCGCGAGCAGGAGGAAGAGAAGAAACGTGAGGAAGAGGAAGCCAAAAAAGAGGAAGAGATCCGCAAGAAACTGAAAAAAGAGGGGGAGAAGAAGGGGTCTTTCAAGCTCAAGGCGGGCATCTTCATCCTCATCGGCATCGCCATCGTGGCGGCCGGGTGGCTGACCCTCTCGGTGAACGCCG
Source organism: Methanomicrobiales archaeon (assembly GCA_049974905.1). Taxonomy (GTDB): domain Archaea; phylum Halobacteriota; class Methanomicrobia; order Methanomicrobiales; family Methanoculleaceae; genus JBNGCZ01. The sequence continues at coordinate 17,980 of JBNGCZ010000026.1, read as the reverse complement.
ACCTGCCTCCCACCGCCGGGGCCGGGTACTACTATCCCGCGAAGTACGATGTCCAGTTCCCGCAGGGCAGGTCCGTGGACTTCGCCGGAACCACCATCACCGCCGCGGGCACCGGAGACAGGGTCATCCTGACAGTCGGAGGCGGCCTCGGCCAGGAGATGGCCAAGGGAGAGCCCCGCACCATCGCGGAGAAACGGGCGCTGGTGAAGATATTCGGGATCACTCTCCTGGACACCAACTACAAGGCATCCCTCACCTTCCGGGGCTACCTGCCCTCGGTGAACAAGAACGACTTCCTGCTCGAGGTGATCACGCAAAAGGACATCCCGGGCTTCCTCCTGGACATGATCATTCCCCAGGATGTCAACGCACAGCGGCTCTCCTTCTAATCCAGGAGATCCACCACTTTTTTACGGATGTCCAGGTCTCTTCTGAGCCGGTCGAGGTACCGGAGGTTCTTTTCGCTCCGGTCCATCTCCATGAAGTCCGGGTCGGGGTCATAGGCGATCCGCCACAGCACGAGGCCCGCGGCGGGTGCGGCGGGAACGCCGTCCCCCGGTTCTGACAGGCACCGGGGGATCGCTCCTGCATCCGCTGACCCGCACCCGATCTCCAGGAGCAGGTGGACCATCCGCCGCACCATGTTCCAGAGGAACCCGTCCGCGGTCACCTCCACGTACCATGCCTCGCCGTCCCGGCCGACCACCGCGGCATGGACCGTCCGGATCGGGCTTTTGTCCTGCGGACGGCCGAACCGGCTGAAGTCGTGCCGCCCCACAAACAGGCGGGCGGCATCCGACATGGCCCGGGTATCCACATCCTCCCCAAAGAAGTAGTACCGGTAGGTGCGGTGCACGGCATCGTGGCGGGGATGAAAATCGGAGTCCACCTCCGCCCACCCCGTGCACCAGAGATCCGGGGGGAGCAGCCGGTTGAGCACCGCCACCGCCCGGTCCGGGGCGGCGGTATCCAGGGCGACGACCTGCCCGCGGGCATGGACACCCCGATCGGTCCGCCCCGCCGCCAGGAACCGGGCCTCCCGCCAGTCCTCGAAAAGCCCCGCCCGCCGGCACGCGTCGATGAACTCCCCTTCCACCGTCCGCCGGTCGGGCTGGATCTGGGACCCGGCAAACCGGTCCCCCACGTAGGAGAGCCGGAACGCGATCCTCATCGGATCAGCCGGCCCCGGACCTTCCGGACCAGGCTGTTCATGGACTGGCGGGAGTAGGTGGAGAGCGGGGTCATCCGGCCGCCCGGCCGGGCCCGCCCCTCCCGGATCGCCCGGCAGATCTCCTCCACGGTGGGCGACGCGTCCACCAGGGTGTATCCGTACCCCACGAACCGGGCGAGATGGGCGTCGCTTCCCCCGACCTGGGGTTTGTTGGACGCCCGGGCGATCCGGGCCGCCTTCCGGTTCGCCGACCCGGTGATGTACCGGCTGTTGAAAGTCTCCACCGCATCCACCTCCGCAAACCGGTGCCCGGCACCGTGCCGCCAGGGATGGAACGGATGGGGGAGAATGCAGAGTCCCCCCATCCGGTGGGCGGCCTCCACCGTCCGGGAGAAGTCGCGGCCGGGAGGGAGGGGCGCGTCGATCCCGAGCACCAGGAGATGGCCCTGCCGGGTGGAGACCTCGATTCCCGGGATGACCAGGACCTCTGAGGGATGGGACTGCGCCTCTCGGGCCCCCTCGAGCGTGTCATGGTCGGTGATCGCCACGGCGTCCAGCCCTGCCCGCCCGGCCCGACGCAGGATGTCCGGGATGCGGCTCTCGCTGTCCCGTGAATACTCGGTGTGCACATGGAGATCGCAGCGCAACATGGAGATCAGATCCTTTTTCATGAGCCGATATAAAATGGACCATGGATGCGCATCCTCCTCCCCACGGGATCGAAGGCGAAGCCCCTGGTCGATAGTGCCGTCCGGTCGTCCGGGATCGATGCGGAGGTCCGGGTCACCGGCGAGATCGCCTCGTTCCTCACCCCGGCCATGCTCAGGAGGCTCCTTCGTTCCGTCTCCTGTGACCTGGTCATCGTCTCCGGCATGTGCACCGCCTCGTTTGCCGCAGTCGAGGAGGAGTTCGGGATCCCCGTGTACCGGGGACCCCGCCACGCTGCGGATCTCCCCCTCATCTTCTCCTGCCTGGACCGGCTCACTCTCTCCCGCACCGTTCCCGCCGACGAGCTGCTGGAGACCCGGCGGCGGGAGGAGGCGATGGCCCGCCTCCGGGATCAGGAGGAGACCGCACGAGGTGATATCATCATCCGGGGAGTGACCATCGGCGGCGACTCGCGGATCAGGGTGCTTGCCGAGATCATGGACGCCCACCGCCACCCGGCGCTGCGGCAGGAGGTGGAGCGGTTCTTCGCCGCCGGGGCCGATATCGTGGACCTCGGGTTCGGGTTCGATGCGTCCCCGGAGGATGTCGCCCGGGCCTTCTCCCTGCTCGACGATATTCCCGGACCCCTGGCCCTGGACTCCCAGGACCCGGCCCTGATCCGGGCGGGCCTGGCGCGGGCGGATCTCGTCCTCTCCCTCCAGGAAGAGAACATCCCGGTGGTGGCAGCGGAGGTCGCCCGGGCGGGGGTCGCGGCGGTGGTGGTCCCGGGAGAGGCGGGACTGGAGGCGAACCTGGCCGCGGCGGCAGACGCGGGCATCGGCCCCCTCATCGCCGATCCCCTCCTCCGGCCCGCCGGGTCCGGGCTGGTCGATTCCCTCGATGGCTTCGTTCCCTGCGGCCGGCCGCTCTTCTTCGGTGCGGGAAACGTGACCGAACTCATCGACGCGGACTCCATCGGGGTGAACGCGCTCCTCTGCGCCATGGCGGCGGAATGCAACGCCGCGATCATCTTCACCTGCGAGCACTCCGACAAGACCCGGGGATCGGTGGCCGAGATGCGGCGGGCCACCGAGATGCTCGCCCTCGCCCGGGATCGCCCCTACCCCAAGGACCTCGGCCGGGATCTCCTGGTCATCAAGGAGAAACGCCGGAGACACGTTCCCCCCCTCACCTATGGCCGGTGCACCGACGCCCCCCCGGCCCGCGACGAGCTGGTGTACGACCCCCTGGGGGCGGTGCGGATCGGTATCGAAGACGGATACATCGTGGCCGTCCACCGGGACTGCGCCTACCGGAGCAGGTCGGCGGATGACCTGCTCGCCGCCCTCCTCGCCGACGGGCGTGTCTCCCGCCTGGACCATGCCGGATACCTGGGCAAAGAGCTGTACCGGGCGGAGCTCGCGCTGCGGTTCGACAGAAGTTTCGAACAGGACGGCCCATTCTGATCCGGACATGTCCCTCTCCCCCCGCCAGCTGGTCTCCACGGGCGACCGGTTCTCCAACAACTTCGATTTCCTGCGGTTCGCGGCCGCCTCCTGCATCATCCTCTCCCACGCCTATGCCCTGACCACCGGGTACGCCGCGATGCACTGGAACGACCCCCTCCTCCTCGTCGGCCAGCTCGGCCTTGCCACCCTCTTCGTGATCAGCGGGTACCTCATCAGCATGAGCTGGGACCACAGCCGGTCGGCGCTCCGGTTCATCTGGAAACGATCGTTGCGTGTCTTTCCGGGACTGATCTGCGGGATACTGTTCGTGCTGCTGATCGTCGGCCCCCTGGCCACCGATCTCTCCCTCGGCGAGTACCTCTCCCGCCTCTTCTCACCGGCGGCGATGGCCACCCTCCCGTTCTTCGAGGGGGGCGCCACGCTTGGGCTCTTTGCCGTCAACCCGGTACCTTTCTTCGCCAACGCCCCGCTGTGGACCATCCCGGTGGAGTTCGGGATGTACCTGGTGGTGGTGGTCCTCGGGGTGATCGGGCTCCTGCGGCGGGGCCGGTGGATCCTCCTGCTCATCGCCGCAGACACCCTGCTCTGGATGCTCTGGTACAGCGATCCGGCGCTTGCCAAGATCCGGTTCACCCTCTACTTCCTCATCGGGGCGTATTTCTACCAGCAGCAGGACCATATCGAGTACCGGCCCGAGATCGCCCTGTCGTTGTGCGTCGTCCTCCTGGTGGCCGCGATGACTCCGTTCGTCTTTTTCGCCTCCCTGGTCTGCGTCCCCTACCTGGTCCTGTACGCCGCCCACATCCCCACCGCCCGGATCTCCCGGTTCGGGGCCCGGGGGGACTTCTCCTACGGCATGTACATCTACTCCTACCCCATCCAGCAGACCCTCGTGCTCGCCACCGCCAACACCCTCTCCATCCCCGCCCTCACGGTCATCTCCTTCGCCCTCACCCTTCCCGTGGCGGTCCTCTCCTGGAACCTGGTGGAGTCCCGTGCCCTCTCCCTGAAGGGTCGGGGACCGGGTCGGCGGCGGACGGACGAACGGCATCCCGAGGGGTGCAACACTTAACCCCCCGGCCGCCCAATCTGGAAGAATGCGCATCAGGGGCATCGCCCGCAGTCTCATCACCGATCTCCTGGCCCTCGGGGAGTTCTCCTCCAACGAGGCAGGGGAGGCGGTGGAGTTTGCCGGGATCCTCCTCGAGGAGGAGGGGATCATCGACCGGATCTTTCTCCTTCCCGGGACCACCTCGGGGACCGACCGGGCGAGGGTCCTCTTCGACATGATGCCGCTCGACACCCATATCGTCGGCTCCGCCCACAGCCACCCGAACGGAGTGCTTCGCCCCTCGAACGCGGACCTGCGGTTCTTCTCGCGGACCGGCCGCTACCACATCATCGTCGGCCCTCCCTACACGGAGGAGAGCTGGCGGTGTTTCCGGCCGGATGGATCACCGGCCGCGCTGGAGGTGATCGGATGAAGCGGGTGGTGGCCACGGGCACCTTCGATCTCCTCCACCCCGGGCACCTGCACTACCTGGAGGAGTCGGCGAAACTCGGCGATGTCCTGCACGTGATCGTGGCCCGGGACGCCAACGTCCGGCACAAACCCGCCCCCATCATCCCCGAAGAGCAGCGGCTGCGGATGGTGGCTGCCCTCCGGCCGGTGGACGAGGCCCGCCTCGGGGATCTCGTCGACATGTTCCGTCCCATCCGGGAGATCCAGCCCGCGATCATCACCCTCGGCTTCAACCAGCACTTCCGCGAGGATGACCTCCGCAAGGCGCTCGACCGGCAGGGTATCTCCGCGGAGCTGGTCCGTATCGACGCGTATCCCGGGACGCTCTGCAGCACCAAGCAGATCGTGGAGCGGATACTGCAGACCCGTCACCTTTAAATTCCTCCCCGTGCCCCTTCCTGTACGATGGGGCTTTCAGAACTGGACAGACTGGCGGGTATCGCCGAAGACGCCGGGGCGATCGTCCGGCGGATCGATCCCGCGAACGTGGTGGTCGCGGACTGGGTGCGGTTCAAGTGCCGGTTCGGGTGCAAGGGATATGCCAAACACCTCTCCTGCCCCCCGTATGTCCCGGACCCGGCGGTGACCCGGCGGATGCTCGCCGAGTACCGCACGGCGCTCCTCCTGCGCTTCGACGGTGTGCCCGGCCATCCCACGATCACCCCCGACGAGATCCCCGAGGATTTCCACAGTTTTTACCGGGACCTCATCCTGTGGGTGAACGGGACGGTGTGGACACTGGAGAAGACCGCGTTCTACGACGGGTACTACAAGGCCTTCGGGTTCGGGGCCTACCCCTGCATCTACTGCGATGACTGCGTCGCCGAGGAGGCGGACGGGCCGGTGGACGAGAGCTGCCGCCGGTTCTGCCGGCACATGGACCGGGTCCGGCCCAGCATGGAGGCGGCGGGCATGGATGTCTTTGCCACCGCCCGGAGCGCCGGGTGGGATCTCTCCACCATCCCCTGCCGGGACCTGGAATACGGGCGGGTCGTCCACGGCAACCTCCAGTCGGTGGGGCTGGTGCTGGTGGAGTGAGGGGGGCCTCCCCCGTCACCGGCTGGGCGCGAACCGCCGGCGGAGCGCCCGGGTGTGGTGGGCGGTGAGCGACCCCACGATGGAGGTGACGATGACCACCCCGGCCACCAGCGGGATCACCGCCGGGGAGGCGAACAGGGTGGCGATAGCGATGGAGAACTCGCCCCGGGGGATGATGGTGGCCGCGATCTCGATCCCCGCCCCCCGCGACCGGTGGAGCACCCACCCGATGATGTACCCCGATAGGGCCTTGGAGGCGATCGCCGCGGCACTGACCGCCAGCACCACCGGCAGGATACTGATCGAGCTGAACTGCACGGACACGCCGAAGAAGACGAAGAAGAGAACCAGGAAGACATCACGGAACGGCCGGGTTTGCTCGTCCAGTTCCCGGGGAGCGATGGAGGAGAGAGCGGAGCCGAGCACGATGACGGCCAGGGTATCGGGGACGCCTGCGGCCTGGGCGGCGAAGGCGACCACCACCACGCTCGAGAAGGCGAAGAGGACGGGGAGATCCTCGGAACGGGAGAGTATCTCCTCGATGGTTACGGAGAAGACCCGCGCACCGCCGTAGATGATCGCCACCATGAGGGCGATCTTGACGGCGAGCAGGAGGATATCCGACTCTCCCGCCGAGAAAATTGCGATGAGGGCCACCAGGGCGAGATCCTCGAAGATCATCATCCACACGATGGTGGACGCCTCGGGCAGGACGAGCCGCCCGCGTTCGATGAGCGAGGTGAACACGATGGCGGAACTGCTGATGTAGAATGCCGCGGCGAAGACCACCGCCTCCATCAGGGAGAGGCCCACCAGGAGCCCCGCCGCCAGGCCGATGATCAGGTTGATGTGCAGGTCCACGAGACCGCTTTTCAGAAACGACCGGGAGTGTTCCCGGATGCGTCTCGGGGTGAGCTCCAGGCCCACGTAGAAGAGCAGGAATACCAGGCCGAGGTGGCTCAGGAATGCGGCCGTCTCGGTCTCGCCGATGAGGGCGAGGCCGCTTTCTCCGAGGATGATGCCCCCGACGATGTACAGCGGGATGGGCGGAAAGGAGAGGCGGCGGGCAGCATAGGCGAGGATCAGGCAGACGGCGAGCGCGAGGGCGATGCCTTCCATCAGGCCTCGATGAATTCCTTCTCGAACCGCTTCAACTGGTCATGCTCACCGATGGCCACCAGCGCATCCCCCCGGGAGAAGACATAGTCCGGCGGGGGGTTGATGGTCACGTCCTCGCCCTTCTGGCGGGAGATGGCGATGATGGTCGCCCCCGTCCGGGTGCGTATACGCAGATCCCCGATGCAGGCCCCCACCAGTCGCCGGGGCACCGGGTAGGTATGGACGCTGATCCGGAGATCCGCAAGCGCCGAGAAGGCGATCTCCACCCCCTCGGGCTCGGACTCCATCAGGGCCCCGGTGAGGACCGCTCCCAACCGCCGGGCCTCGGTCCGGTTCAGCTCCGCCATGCACGGTTCCTCTGCACCGCGGGGCAGGACATAGAGCTGGACCGCGCCCGATTTCATGTAGATGGCCGATACCGTGTCTCCTTTGTCAGAATCGAGTTCGTACCTGGTCCCGATCCCGGGAAGATCGAGGGTCTGGAGAGGCATGGTATAATCGTACCATGAAGGGTGGATTTAAAGGTACTGGCCATATCTTTATGGCATCCTCGGGGAGACCCTTGGATCGGCTGGTGACGGATGACATCCACCGAGTATGTACGGACGAGCGATATCGCGGCGCAGACCGGCCTCACCGAATCCGAGGTGCAGGAGATCCTCAGGGCACACGGAACCGGGCTGCAGGTCCGGACCGTGGGGAGGGTCCCGCTCTATGCCCCCCGGGCGGTGGCGCTGGTCCGGAAACATGCGGGGACCCGGCCGACGCCCGCACCCCGGCCGCCCCGCCGGGACCCCGTCGCCGAACCGGCACGGCCGCCTCCCGGGGACGCGTCCCCGGAGATCCGGCGGCTCCGGGACCTCGTCGCCCGCCAGGAGCTCACCAACTCCCGGCTCGCCGACGAGCTCGCCCGCCAGGAGAAGCGGCTCGAGGCCCTGGAGGAGGCACGGGAGGCGCATGACCGCGACCTCGCCCTCCACGCCGAACGGATCCGGGTCATTGGCGAGTGGGTGGAGTACTTCGACACGTCCATGGATGCCTGCCGCGAGGAGCTCTCGCGGTCGTGGTGGGACCGGCTCCGCGGTCGCCGGTGACCGCCGCATCCTTTTTCCCCCCCTCCGCATACCCTTCTTCCATGGTTACCATCACCGCTGATTCCGGGCTCTGCACCGGCTGCGGGCGGTGCGTGATCGTCTGCCCCCATCACATCCTGGAGATGGACGGGTCCGCAGATCAGGCATTCCCGAACCCGGACCGGGTGCAGTCCTGCATCCGCTGCGGCCACTGCGAGTCGATCTGTCCCGAAGGGGCGGTATCCGTGGAGTACCCGGAGGCGGGGCCGGTCCCGCCGTATGCCGAGGAGCGCGAGGTGGGGCCGGGGGAGGTCGGCAGGCTTCTCACCATGCGCCGATCGATCCGCCACTTCACCCCCGAGCCGGTCACCCGCGGGGAACTCGAGGAGGTGCTGGACATCGTCCGATACGCCCCCACCGGCATGAACAGCCAGGATGTCTCCTGGCTCGCCGTCACCGATCCCGCGGAGGTGCACCGGATCGCCGGGCTGGTCATCGACTGGGCCCGGGACGTGGCGGAGAGCCAGCCGGACGACCCGATGGGTCCCCTCCTCTCCGGGCTGGTCCGGGCCTGGGATGCGGGCGACGATCCCATCTGCCGCGGGGCCCCCTGCCTGCTGGTCGCCCACGGACCGGCACAGAATCCCATGACGTTGGTCAACGCGGTCATCGCCCTCACCTCCTTCGACATCGCCGCACCGGTCTTCGGGCTGGGCACCTGCTGGGCGGGGTTCGTCCAGATGGGCGCCGAAGCCTCTTCGGCGGTGAGGGAGGCCCTGGCCCTCCCCGAGGGGTCCGCCCCACGGTATGCGATGATGGTCGGTCACCCGGCATACCGGTACCACCGGATCCCGAAGCGGGACACACTCCGGGTGATCTGGCGGTAATCCCGGAATGGACCGTACCACCACGCTGATCGTCCTGCTGGCGTGGGTCATCATCGTCCTGTACCCGAATCCGTTTCTGCTGGTGCAGGGCACCGCCCGCCTCGCTGCACTGCCGGTGCACGGGGATCTCCCCCTCGATCTCTCCGGGCTCCCCGACGACCCGGCCCGGATCGAGGCCCGGGTCCGGGAGGGGATCCCCTATGCCTACGACTTCCAGGTGTACGGGGTCCCCTGGTACATCCCCACCCCCGCCCAGGTGGTCCATGCCGGGCGGGGCGACTGCAAGGGCCGGGCGATCCTGCTGGCCGCCATCTTCGAGGAGAAGGGGATCCCCTATGCGTTCCATATCTCCCCGGTCCATTTCTGGGTGGACTACCCGGGGCGGGAGGAGACCGCGTTCACCCGGGCCTACGAGAACGCCTCCACCGCCGTCTACGCTGCGGGCGAATGGCAGTGGCCCACGCTGATGGACATACACACCTACCTCGAGTCCTGGAAGGCGGTGCTCTGGGACGCGATGCCGCTCTTCCGGCGGGTGGTGCTGGTGGCCGGTATCGCGGCGATCCTCCTGTGGGGCCGCCGGCCGGACTAGGCCCGGACCGGCCCCATTAAATACCTCCCGGACCATCCTTCATCGAGGAATATGAGACTGATCCCTGGTATCCTGACCTTATTGATCGCTGTTTGGGCCTGCAGCGTCCCCGCCGCGGCGGTTCTCTCCGAATACACGGTCACCGGTGTGGTGGAGGAGGTCCGCCCGTCGGAAAACGTCATCGTCCTCAGCGCCGATTCGACCATCGGCTATTCCTACACGGAGGATACGCCCCGCATGCTCTATGAACCGATGGAGACTCCGGTGATGCTCGAATTCGCCCCGCCCGACCGTTCCGCCTTCGATATCGTCTCTGCCGGCGACACGGCGGCGGTAACCATGCTCGGAGGTCTCGAGGGGTCGTGCATCGCCGTAGGCCGGCTGGCGCAGACCCCGGAGGGCGAGCTGGTGATCACCGATCTTGTCGGGGATCCGCGGGCGATGCCCGTCGACCTGGTGGGGCACTACTACCTCTCCTACGAGGCGATCCCGGACTGCACCAACATCACCGGGACCACCGCACCGGCGCGGGCGGTGAACGTGACCCTCTTCTCGGAGGAGTGGGAGGTCTGGGACGCCCGCCTCGCCCCCGGTGATTCGATGACCTGGAACGGCCGGAACGACGGGTCGGTCTTCGAGGCGACCTTCACCTCCGGGGAGGCGGACAGCAGCCTCTGCCCGGGTACGGAGGTGATGGTCGGCCCCCAGCCCGTCTCCACGTTCGATATCCGGATCACCCCGCCCATCGGACTTACGCTAGCTGACGCAAAACCGGCCACCGCCACCCCCACTGGCACGGCATCTCCCACCGCGACCACCACCCCGGCCTCGCCCGGCCTCCTGGCAGTGACGGCGCTCGCCGCTCTCGCCGGGGCGCTGGTGATCCTGCGGCGGACCTGATCGCCCCCTTTTTTTCCACGAACTGTTTTTCATCTCCGGGGGGCTATCCACTCCCATGCACATGACTCTCGATGCCCTGGTGAAGCAGAGCCGCAGTATCCGCCGGTTCCGCGAGGACCGGCGGATCCCCCTGCAGACCCTCGAAGACCTGGTGGATACCGCCCGGTTCTGCCCGTCGGGCCGGAACCGACAGCCGATCCGCTACATCCTCTCCGCCGGCCCGGACGCGATGGAGGAGATCTATCCCTGTCTGGTCTGGGCGATGGACCTTCCCGACTGGGACGGTCCGGAGACGGGGGAGCGGCCCGCCGCCGCCATCACCCTGGTAACGGAACGGGATCTGTCCATCGATCCCTGCTACGATGTGGGCATTGCCGCCCAGACCATCCTGCTCGCCGCGGCCGAACGCGGTCTGGGCGGGTGCATGCTCGGTTCCCTGTACCGGGAGACCCTCGCCCGCACCTTCGACCTCCCGGGGGAGTACGAGATCCGGCTGGTGATCGCGCTCGGGGTCCCCGCCGAACGGGTGGTGCTCGATGTGGTGGGGCCGGACGGGGATACCCGGTACTGGCGGGACGACCACGGCGTCCACCATGTGCCCAAGCGGGCCCTCGAGGAGATCGTCCTGAAGCGGGACGGGTGAGTGCGGGCCCGGGGACACGGGCCGGACGGGGCGTTCACCACCACCGTTTCGGGGATTACCGGTCCCGATCACGCACCATAATGCCGGTGCACCGCCACATCTCCTCTTCCATGATCACCATCTCCTGCGCCGCCTGCGGCCGCACACTCTTCCGGTACCAGAAGATCGGCAAGGGGAAACTCCTGCACTGCTGGAAGACCCGGATCTCATCCGACCATACCCGGCACCAGGGAGACGATGTGTACTGCCCGTGCGGCCGGCACATCGGGGTGGATGAGGGGCAGTGGATCAACCTCCACGGAGGAGCGTTCACGGTGCAGGGATCGGCGCTGAAGAGGTGAGGCACGTCCCGGGAGAGAAGGAGTGTGTGTACGGGCGTGGGTTCGGGGCTCTTCTCTGCCCGGGAGACTCGCCACCCGGCGAGGGCGCCCGGATCGATCCCGGACTGCCCGGTGAATTCTCTATTCCCAAAGCGGCACCGGCGTCGCGGTCCGGATCCGCTCCATCTCCACGAGGAGCCCCGCATCCACGAACTCCCGGAACCCGGCGTCCCCGCGGGCATACTCCTCGTGCCACCCGACCGGGACCTCGAATGACGCGTACTCCTCCTCCCGCGCCGCCTCGAGCAGCAGCGGCACTCTCCCCATGAACGCCGCGGCGCTGATCACGCTCCCGCCCGTCTCTTCCGACAGGTGGTGCAGCCATCCGAGTCCTGCACGGGACCGCAGGAGATGGTGGTCCAGGATACACAGGGGCACCGCGTCGGCAAGCAGCCGGGCGTTCTCCCACGCGAGCGCCCGCTCCCCCGGGGAGAGCCGGTCCAGGTACAGCGGCGGGCCGGAGGCGATCACCGCGTCGGGGTGCCAGCCCCGGATGATATCGACCGCCTCCCGATCGAGCATCTGGATATCAGAGGCGTGCACGAAGACGTCGCCCCCGTGCCGGATGGCGGTCATCACCACCCCGCCCCGGGAGAGGGACCCGCCATGGGGCACCGGCCGGGAGAAGGTGAGCACCGGGCCGTCCCTCCCGTCGGCGGTCACCGGGTGCCACCCGGGGTGGGCGAGCAGGTCCGCCCGTCGCCGCCGGGAGAGGGGGGAGAGGGAGCCGGGCCCCGGGCACCACAGGACGACGCCCTCCACCGGCGGCACCCGGGAGAGGGGGAGCTGGAAGGGGTTCGCGTCCGCACACGGGATATGGTCGCCGTGGAAATGGCTGATCACGATATCGGTGGCCTCTGAAAACGCGGCGATGATCCGCTCCCGCACCGCGGCCCCCACGGCCACCTGCCGGGGATGGGGGAGCCGGCCGTGCCGCAGAAACCCGAGCGCCACCCCGGGATCGATGAGGATATTCCTCTGTCCGGCATGGACCAGGCAGCACAGCCCCCGCACCCCGAGCGACTCGGTGCCGATGACCAGGACGTCCATGTGCGGGCTACCGGGGGCGGTCGCGTTCCAGGGCGAGGGTCACCGCGGCCTGTGCGTGGATCCGGGTGGTGTCGAAGAGCGGGACGGGTGCCCGGGAGACGAGCAGGGGGAGCTCGGTGCACCCCAGGATGACGCCCTGTGCACCGCGGGAGACGCAGTCGTCGATGGCGGCCTCCACCTGTTTCCGGGCGGGATCCCGGACGATGCCCTGGCAGAGCTCGTCGAAGATGATCCGGTCGAACGCCGCCCGATCGCCGGGCACGATGGTGCGGATCCCGTAGCGCTCCTCCAGCCGCCTCCGGTAGAAATCCCCCTCCATGGTCACGCTGGTCCCCAGCAGGGCGACCGTCCGGAGACCGGCGCGGGCGATCGCCTCCCCGGTGGCATCCGCGATATGGACGAGCGGCACGCCCGCCGCCTCTTCCACGGCATCGGCGAAGAGGTGCATGGTGTTGGTGGCGATGAGGACGAGATCAGCACCGGCACGCCCGAGGGACGCGGCCCCGGCGCAGAGGGCGGCTTCCAGCTCGTCATAGCGCCCCCCTTCGAGAAGCGGCTGGATCTCCCCGAACTCGACGGAGTACAGGATGCATCGGGCGGAGTGCAGGCCGCCGAGCCGGTCCCGCACGGCCTCGTTCATGATCCGGTAGTACTCCAGGCTCGACTCCCAGCTCATCCCGCCGAGCAGGCCGATGGTCTTCATCAGAGGAGGGTATGGACGGTGGGGATGATAGTGCTGCTGTCCCGCGATCCAAACATTCACCATTCCTCCCGCACAGGAAACACTCATGGAGGAGCAGATCCGCACCATCGCCCGCCTGCTCGATGAGGCCCGCCACGGGGTTGTCTTCACCGGGGCGGGGGTGAGCGTCGAGTCCGGGATCCCCGACTTCCGGAGCCCGGGGGGCATCTGGGACAGGTACGACCCGGACGAGTTCGAATACGAGGCGTTCTGTGCCGATCCCGGCCGGTACTGGGAGAACCGGTGCGCCGGGAGGCACGCGGCGGCGCTGGATATCTTCCGGGCGGAGCCGAACCCCGCCCACCGGGCCATCGCCCGCCTCCAGGAGCTCGGCCGGGTGCGCACGGTCATCACCCAGAACATCGACAACCTCCACCAGGACGCGGGGAGCAAGGACGTGGTGGAGCTCCACGGAAACGCCCGGTGGGTGCGGTGCCAGCGGTGCGGCGCCCGGTCCCCGGCGGAGGAAGCCGACCGGCGGGCGACATGCGGCGAGATTCCCCCGCTCTGCTCCTGCGGCGGGATTTTCAAGCCCGACGTGATCTTCTTCGGGGAGATGCTCCCCCGGCAGGCGATCGAACGGGCATATGCGGAGGCGATGGCCTGCGACCTGATGCTGGTGGTGGGCTCCTCGCTGGTGGTCTACCCGGCGGCGACCATCCCCGCCATGGCCGCAGAGCATGCCCGCCTGGTCATCGTCAACCTGGACCCCACCCCACTCGACGATGCGGCCGCGGTGGTCGTCCACGGGAGGGCGGGGGAGGTGCTCCCCGCGGTGGTGGCGGCGATGGAGGAGGGGTGAGCGCCCGGTCATGACCGATGGGGCATTCAACACCGTGTTCGAGTGCTGCCTGACTGATTTCTGCGACTGGATCCGGAACGGCCGCCGACCGGGTGATCCTCTCCGGGGGCGTGGATGGCCTTGAGAGAGGGATCACCTGGAGATCCGCATGACCATCTGCCGGGGGACGGTCACCTGCGACGGGTGAGTGTCGCCCTCCCGCTGGGCCCGCATATCCGCGACGGTGAGGTCCGGGTGCCGGTACCGCCCCCGGCCCTCGGTGCCCCGCATCATCGCGAGCTGGATCGCCTCGGTGGGGCAGAAATGGAGGCACGCACAGCAGAGCTCGCACGCGTGGTGCCAGACCGGCCGATCGTCCCCGAGAGTGATGTTTCCGACCGGGCAGACCTCCACACAGGTGCCGCACGCGGTGCAGGCATCGGAGACCGAGAAGCGGGTGTCGGCGTCATGGACAGTGCGGGCGAAGGATCCGTACATCACCGCCTTCATCAGCCGGGAGAGGGGGGCGAGGCCCGGCGGCGATGGGTCTTTTCGGGCGATGGTCCTCGCGATCCCTTCCAGGCGTTCATCGGCCGCCTCGAGGATAGCCTCGCGTTTCTCCGGGCCGGGCGGGCGCGAGACGGGCGGGAAGTACCCGGGCATGACGACCGCGAACCCGGCGTCGAGCCGCCGTCCCTGCGTCCTCTGGAATATCCCGTCCAGCTGGTGGAGGGCGGAGACGCCCGCTCCGCCCATGGTGACCAGGCCAAAGAGGTAGTCCACCCCGGAGAGATCCAGGCGGCCGGCGAACCGGGCGACGATCACCGGCAGGCCGGCATCGTAGACCGGGCAGACGATCCCCACCCGCTCCGCCTCCGGGACGATGGCGGGTTCCTCCCGCAGCGCCGCGATGGGGACCAGCTCGCTGTCGCCGAGCACCCCGGCGATCCGCTCCGCCGCGGCACGAGAGTTGCCGGTCCCGGTGAAGTAGTAGATGGCGGTCGTCACGGACCTGCGGCCTCCACCGCATCGACCAGCGCCCGGATCTGTGCCGGGTCCTGCACGCTCTCTGTATCGAAGACGACCTGATCGGCGACGGTCATCCCCTTCGCCCCGAGGATCTCCGCGAGGATGGGAAGCGTCTCTCCCGCCGAGCCCCCGCAGGTCGCAAAGAGCACCACCGGCTTCCCCGCGGCCCCCTCGAGCGCGTCTGCAGCCGCACGGATCGCCGGGGTCGGCCGGTGCCCCCAGACCGGCGTTCCCATCACCACCACGTCGGCGTCCGAGACATCGATGGCGTCCGGCTGGATGGGAGTGTGTGCATGCACAAGCGACCGGAAGACACCGGCGACGTAGGCGACGGGCGCCGACGGGTCTCCCTTCAGCCGCACCTCCACGAGATTTCCGCCGCAGGCGGCATGCACCCTCTCGGCGAGGCCCCGGGTGGTGCCGGTGTGGGAATGGTAGATGATCATCGGGTTCATGGTCTCAATCACTCTCAATCGAGGAGATCCATCGTCACCCCGGTTTAATATGCTTCGTCTCCCGGGCGTGGACCGGATCGAGGACGCCCCCATGAGCCGGACTTCCGGGGCCCCCTCAGGCCCTCTTCCTGGCACAGAGCCGCTCTGCCGGGCACCCCCTCTCCCGCTGCCGGCAGTACCGGCAGGCCAGCCGCTCCCTCACCGCCGCGGTCCCGGGAAAGCCCAGGATGACGAGGGCAAGTATCGTCCACGAGAAGGCATGCGCCACGAGGACGAGGGCCGCGACCGCGGGGACGAGGACCACCAGGAAGCCGGGGACCACATCGGCCCGGCCGATCTCCTCCCGGTCGAACCGCTCCGCCCGCCCCTTCCCAAAGGCACACCTCCTCCCGTAGTAGAAGCAGTCCACGCACCGCCCGGCGATCAGCCGGGCACAGGGGCTCTCACCCGGGGCCGGTGGTGCGGTGGCCGGGCTGGTGGCGTTGCTGATGAGGGTCTTCGGGGGGTGGTGGGTGCGAGAAAAATGACGGAGGCCCTCCTCAGACTCACAGGTTCGATCCTGATGGATATCACCGAAGAGTGTGTTCGGGCAGAAGATATTTGTCGGACGAGAGAAAATGAACAATCAAGGAGTGCAGGGTCAGAGAATTTACAGAAAGAAAGGTACGTTATCGAACCACTTTGGATGAACTCCTCCAGATCAATTGGGAAATGATATAGCCATGATCCTGAAATATATTGAAAAAGCCCTGTCACATGCACGATATGAAATAATCGAGGATGAGGACCCCTATTACGGGGAGGTACCAGAACTCGCTGGGGTGTATGCAACCGGAAAGACCCTTGAAGAGTGCCGTGAAAACCTCATGGAAGTAATAGATGGATGGATCATTGTCCGTCTCCGTCGTGGCCTCCTGATTCCACCGATTGATAATTGTACTATTGAAGAAGTGACCAGGCTGGATCGGAGTGTCAGGGCATAAACTCCGCCCGGTTTCATGGGCAGAACTCGTCAGGACTCTCAGGAAGCTGGACTTTGATGGTCCGTTCCAGGGTGGAAAACATCCATACATGATCCGTGGCGATCTCGTTCTTACCCTTCCACATCCCCACCGGACAAAAATTGGAGTGGACCTTCTTCAGAGAATTCTCCGTCAGGCCGGTATTTCACGGGAAGAATGGCTTGAGAAATGGTGAAGCTTCGCCATGGATCACCCCCGCACATGCGGGGATTGCCCGAACACGCGCTCTCCCCTCTTATCTGAACAGCTTTCCCAGTGCCCGTCCCGTGGCCTTCCCGGCCGCTCTCCGGGCCACCCGTCTGCCAATTTTGCCCTTCTTCACCGCATTGATGTCTCCAAGTATCCGCGCCGTTTTATAGAGAAGTCCACGCATTTCCTTCGCCTCCTTCGATGGTCGAGAGACACGTGCACACCCGGATGCCACTGATGGGGGGTGCACATATTTCAAATGCCATATGACATCCACAAGACCAAAAATCCAGCGGTGCCCCCACGAAGGGGATCAGGGCGCTCTGGCGCATGACATGATCTCCGCTCACTAATACCCGGGCAATAACAAATTTTTTATATAATCATGTATTATGCACAATATTATGAAGACGATCACCATCCGTGAGGATACCTACCATATGCTCAGGCAGATGAAAGATGAGCATGATAGTTTCAGCGATGTGATAGATCGTCTGCTGGCCCATAAAACAGGGGATATCGGGAAGTTTGCCGGTGCTTTGAACCATGCACAGATCCTTGATACACTGAAAGCAGAGATCCGGGAGATTCGCGATTCGGCAAAGGAAAGAGTATGATACTCCTCGACTCGTCTTTTCTTATTGACTTCGTCAGAGATGAAGAATACTCTTCGTTCATTCCAAAGAATGAGATCCCGGTTGTTTCTGTCATCTCATATTATGAGATCATGTCCGGGATCAGGCGTCTTCGCTCAAAGAAAGAAGAGGCTTTCTTTCAGAGATTGTTTGCTGAAATAGAGATTCTGGATTTCACTGTGCCAGCAGCTCACTATGCAAGTACCCTCTCGGCGAGGATGAGGGATGCAGGAACTCCTGTGAATGTGCTCGACATTTTGATCGCAGCGACAGCCTGTGCATCCAATGTCGGTAAAATCATCACTGCTGATATGGATTTTGACATTATTGCACGCTTTTCAGATCTGCAGGTGATCCGGTATTCGGGTATGTGACTGCCATTATTCTCCCACTGTCTGTGTTATGGTTCAATTGCCCATGGATAGTGAAAAAGATCGATACAGTCGATGGCAGTGATCAGGTGCAGCATGCCGGGCCTGGTCGTCAGAAAGATAATCCTCAATGAGCGGGAAGGTCTTCATGGCCCTGTTTCTCATTTCTCCAATTCAGGTTGGATCCAGGGCCAGCTTATTTTTTA
Source organism: Methanomicrobiales archaeon (assembly GCA_049974905.1). GTDB lineage: Archaea > Halobacteriota > Methanomicrobia > Methanomicrobiales > Methanoculleaceae > JBNGCZ01. Next base: position 58 of record JBNGCZ010000026.1, on the reverse strand, counting down.
CAGAACTTTCGTTAAGTTACCCCCGTTCGTGGATCACCCCCGCACATGCGGGGAACGC
>JBNGCZ010000025.1:0-21943 GCA_049974905.1 Methanomicrobiales archaeon | reverse complement strand
AGTGGCGTTCCACCTCTCCCCTTGCCTGGAAGTCCGGGACCATGACCTTCCACAATTACTCGTGGATCTCCCTGCCCACACAGACGTCCCCGATGAGCTGACCGAGAGGGCAACGGTCCCCGACAATGTCGTTATTCCCCGGTATCCGACCGATCACCCCAGCAAAGCGCCATTCGAACACGACGGATCTCTTCAGAGCTGGGAGGCAATTGAGCATACCCACGACGATCATGGTATTCGTCAGTTCTCAGATGGCCTGATGTTTAGACGGTCGATAAGGCGGTCAGCAGTACGAACAACTGGCCGCCTCAGTGTGCGGATCGGCGTTGCGGAGACCGGATCCGGTCTCTGCATCACATATGAAGGCGACGGCCCGGGAGATCCTCGCCATCACCGGGATCTCCATCACCGAATGTGAGGGGGCACGGTTCGAGATATCGGTGCCACAGGGAGGGTACCGGATCACCCCGGAGAGGACCGGATGGGATTGAAACAGTATACCCGAAAGGCCCTTTTCCCACACCGGATGCAGGCGCCTCTCCCGGAAATCCCCAGAGGTCCCGTTCTGCACACGTGCAGGATACGGATCGATTTTCTCGCGAGCTCCAGAACAATGGGGGGGCGTTCTGGTCGTCGGTCTGCCCGGCCGATCATCGCCCCGTCATCAAGGGGTGAACTCGATCCGGGTGGCCGGAGAACAGCCCCTCCTCATTCCGGTCCCGCGCCATCCGGCTCAATCACCTCGTCCACGAACGTGCGCAACTGCATCAGCACCGCGGGATCGATCCCCTTCTCCACCGCCAGGAACATCCCGGAGATCTCGAAGAGCCGGAGCTTGTTGGCGACGAAGTGGATAAACCGGATGATATCCTTCGATGAGAGGTAGATCAGCATGCTGTTGACGGAATCCAGAACCACGCATAGACGATCGCATTTTACATTTTTCAGCTCCTCGGTCACGGCGATCCCCATATCAGTCAGGTTGCCCGGATTGCTGACGAACCGGCAGTCGTCGACCGGCTCGGGCTCTTTTCCAAGGGCGTACCGGGTGATCGCGTCGATGAAGGAGACCTGGTCCATCTGCACGCCTTTGTCCGAATATTTCCTCTTCAGCACAGAATAGGGCTGGTTGGTGGTTATCACGATGGTCCGAAACCCCTCTCCCGTCACGTCCCGGACCAGTTCGATATTGACCATGCGCTGTTGTTCAGGTTCTGAAAGCACCAGAAACAGCGTGGAGGCCGTGATGTCTTCGAAGGGAAATTCCATGGATCACCTACCGGACCAGGAACTCACGTTCCGCCTCCGGCATCTGCTCGAAGAGCCCCACGATGGCCTGGTTCAGTTCGCGGAGATTGTAGATGATCTGCTCGATGTTCTTGATCTGGATCTGGAGCAACAGCAGGACATCATCGCAGCATACTACTTCATTCTCCACCTCGGCCCGGAGATCGATCAGATTGTCCTGGACCACCTCCACGGGGGTCTTGAGCCGCATCGCCGCTTCGGTGATGAATCCAAGGATTCGCCGTTGCATCTCCTTTTGATCGGTGATATCCCGGGCGATGACCGACGCTCCCGTGATCTCGCCGGAGGGTTCCCGGATGGGCGAGACGGAGAGATCGATGTACACCTTCTCGCCGGACTTGTTGAGTCGGACGGTCTCGTAGTGATCGAGCCGTTCTCCGTTGCGGATCAGTTCCAGCTCCCGGCCGATCTCCTCCTTTTGCCGATCTTCAGGGACCACGATGGAGATATGTGAGCCAATCGCCTCCTCTGCGGAATACTCGTAGATCTCTTCGGCGGCGGGATTCCATGACCGGATATACCCCTCCAGATCGAGGCCGATGATCGCATCGCTGGATGATTTCACGATGTTTGCGAGGAAGAGCTGGTCCGTCTCCGCCTTCTTCCTCTCCGTGATATCCCGGGAGATGGAGAGGACGACCGGTTCATCCTCCAGGGTGAAGATATGCGACGCCATCTCCACGGGAAAGACGGATCCGTCCTTGCGGACGTGGTACCCTTCGAAGGTCACACGCCCCCTCTTCCGGAGCTGGTCGATGACTCGGGGAGCGTTCTTTGCGCTCTCGGGTGAATCGATATCGGCCACAGTCATCCGGAGGAGCTCATCCCGGGTATACCCGAGGTTTTTACAGGCGGTGTCATTCACCTCCAGGAACCGGCCCGGGGTGCCGTCTTCGTGGACCCCGTAGAGGAATATCGAATCAGCGGCATTGTTGAAGAGCTGCCGGTATTTTTTCTCCTTCTTTTGGAGCTCTTTCTCCGCTTTTTTCCGTTCACTGATATCCCTGACAATACAGATCGCCCGCCATTCGCCCTGGATGAGCGTACTCGATGCTGATACCTCCACCGGTATCTCATCTCCCTCGCGGGTATGCACCGGCATCTCAAACGGCTCCGCTTCTGCCCCCATGGATTCCTCGCGGAATGCGTCGAATATACCGGCAAAATCCTGACGTCTCTCTTCGGGAAAGAGGGTGTATACCGTCCTGCCCCGGATCTCCTCCTCTGTATATCCCGAGATCTGTTCTGCCGCCGGGTTCCAGTACACCACCTCCGCATCCTTATCGAGGATGACGATGGCGTCCTGGGCGGCGGACATCACCCCCGAGAAGAGTTGCTCCCGTGCCTCGAGTTCATCGATAGCGCATGCCAGCTCGGTCACATCCCGGCCGATGACGACATATCCGATCAGGTTTCCGTCGGTATCCTTCAGCGGGTTTGTATTCCAGAGAATATGTCGTCTTTCTCCGGATCGGGTCAGTATGGTGGTTTCAAAATTTTCAAGGAACTTCTCACTGGAGATGATATCGGATATCCGGTCGAATATTTTACGCCGATAGGCGGGATCGGGGTATATCTGCTTCCATATATCGGATCGGCCGATGACTTCGTCTTTGGAATATCCGGAGATCTCCTCGGCGGCTGTATTCCAGATGACCACCCGTGTTCCGGGATCGATGACTGCAAACCAGATATTCGCATTGTTGATGATCGCCCGAAGTAATTGTGAAATGGTTTCCGGTGCGAGATCCTCCGCACCGATCTCCGGGTTGTCAGCGATTCGTGGTCCGGTGCCGTTCCCCACCACCATTCACCTCTCAGGTTGACATCACGCCACCACGTAATAAAATGCGCGTTTCCTGAAGCCCGGCGAGCATTATTCTCTGACCGGACGATAGAATGTTCCCCTCTCTTCCTGCACCGCGATCAACCGTCCGGCATCCAGGAGATCCTGGAGATACTTGGTGATCTCGGCCCGGTGGAGACCCAGCACGGCGGAGAGGTCGTCTGCGGTGCAGGGGCGCCGCAACACCGTCTCCATGATCGTCTCTGCGATATCGGCGGAATATGATGGAACAGTACGCCGGGCAACTGCACTGGCGGGGATGTCCACCCGGGGATGGTCGAGCGCATCTGCAACTCTGTGCACTGTTTCGGGTGACGCCGCAGTGACCCATGGCTCGGTCCCCGGCCGATCGAGGGTGTTGATCTGGACCCGGTGGGGATCGATGGTGCCGATGGCGGCGTTCAGCGCAACAAGCGATTCGTCGGTATCGGTGCATCCGGGGACCACGAATATCTCCAGCCAGATCTCGGCGTCAGATTCGTTTCGCAGGTCCGCGAGGCCTTCGATGATCCTGGTGATGTCGAGGGACGGATGGGGCCGGTTGACCCGGGAGAAGACGGTGGGCGTGGCGGCATCGAGGGAGGGGATGATGACATCGATCTCTGCCGCCATCGCCCGCACGGCCGGATCCCAGAAGAGGCTGCCGTTGGTCAGCAGGGCGATGCGGTAGTCCGGGAACGATTCCCGGAGATGAGCGGTGATCCGGCCGAGGCCGGAATGGAGCGTGGGTTCACCCGAACCCGAGTAGGTGCAGTAATCCAGGTCCGGGCCGGGACCGAGATACCCGTCGATCTCGGCGATGATATCGTCGGTGGAGATCCACTCTCTCCTCTCCGTGGTGAGGGTGGTGGTCAGACCGCATTCGCAGTAGACGCAATCATAGGTGCAGGTCTTGAACGGCACCAGGTCGATGCCGAGACTGATGCCCAGTCTCCGTGACGGAACCGGGCCGAAGAGATGCTGGAGCGCCATGGTATCAGTGCAGGAGTGCCGGGATCGCCGGTTCCGCAACGACTATGAGTATGTGCGCATATGAGTAATATCTTGTGTTCAACCGGTTGCCGGACGGTATCACCGGGTGATGGACAGGAGTGTATCTGATGACCATATGTATCACATCGCAGGGCTCCACGCTGGATGACCCGCTGGAAGCGCGATTCGGACGATCTCCCTGGTTCCTCTTCGTGGACGAGGAGAGCGGGGACGTCACCGCAGTTGAAAACCCGTATGCCGCCGGAGCGGGCGGGGTGGGGCCCCGATCGGTTCAGCTGGTGGCGGACCACGGCGCCACTGCCCTGATTACCGGGCAGCTGGGCGGAAACGCCCTCGTGGCGATCAAGACCGCGGGAATACCGGTATTCCGCCATCCCGGGGGCGTGTCTGCAGGACAGGCACTCGAGGAGTATCGCGCAGGAAAACTCGTGCAGATCGACTGATATAAAAGATGAAGATCGCAGTAGCAAGCGGGAAAGGGGGCACCGGAAAGAGCACCGTCGCCCTCAACCTGGGGTATTGTGCATCGCGCAGTGAGGCACTCTCGCTGGTCGATTGTGACGTGGAGGAGCCGAACCTCCACCTCTTCTTCGCGGTGGATCACGAAAGAACGGAGGTCACCCGCCCGTTTCCGGTCATCGATCCCGACCGGTGCACGCTCTGCGGGAAGTGCAGCGATTTCTGCCGGTACGGGGCCCTGATCACGCTTCCTGACCGCGTCCTTTTCATGAAGAATCTCTGCCACTCCTGCGGAGGTTGCAGTATTGTCTGCACGGAATTCGCCATAACCGAAGAATCGGAGCGCATCGGGGAACTGTGGACGTCGACGATCGACGATCGCCTCAGCCTGATCACCGGCATTCTCGATGAGGGGGAGGCAAACGGCATCCCGGTTATCACAGCCGCGAAACAGGCAGCTGACGCCTCTGAGCGGGTCATCTTCGATGCACCGCCGGGCACGGCATGCCCGGTAATCGAGACCATGGAGGCATGTGACGCCGTGGTGCTGGTCACGGAATCGACTCCATTTGGTCTGCACGACCTGAAACTTGCCGCGGAGGTCGTCAATCAGCTCGATATCCCTGCCGGGGTGGTGATCAACCGGAGCGATGGTGAAGATGCCCTGACCGTCTCGTTCTGCGAGGAGGCGGGGCTCCCCATCCTCATGACGATACCTTTCGACCGTCGCATCGCCGAAATCCAGAATCAGGGAGGCATCTTCTCGCTCGAAATGCAAGAGTGGCAGGAACGCTTCCGCACACTCTATGCTGATGCCGAAGGGCTGGCCAGGGGTGGTCGATCATGAAACAGCTCGCCGTAGTCAGCGGCAAGGGGGGCACCGGAAAGACGATGGTCACCGGCGCCCTGGCATCTATCCTACCCGGGCGGAAGGCGTTTGCCGACTGTGATGTCGATGCGTCGAACCTGGAGCTGCTGCTCAGCCCCCGGGTGATCAATGCACGGCCGTACCGGGGGATGCAGGTCGCATCCATCGATCCGGACACGTGCACACTGTGTGGGGTGTGCGAGGAAAACTGCCGATTCGACGCCATCTCGCTCGTCGGTGAACAGGAGGTGGTGGATCCGGTGAAGTGCGAGGGGTGTGCGGTCTGCACGCTTGTCTGCCCGATAGCGGCTGTGCAGATGCAGGATCGCATCTCCGGTGAGATATTCTACTCCGAGACGGCCTACGGCCCTCTCTCCCATGCACGGCTCTCACCGGGCTCCGGCACGAGCGGGCTGTTGGTGACCCAGGTCAAACAGCAGGTGGTGGAGCGGGCACACGGCTGCGATCTCCTGCTGATCGACGGGCCCCCGGGTATCGGCTGCCCGCTCATTGCTACGGTCACCGGGGTGAATGCGGTGCTGGTGGTCACCGAACCGGGCGTGTCGGGGCTGCATGACCTCCGTCGGGTGGTGAATGTCTGCCGCGACTTTGAACCGGAGATCCTGGTCGCCATCAACAAGTACACGCTCTCGGAGGACCACTGCCGTGAGATCGAGGAGTACTGCGAGAGCGAGGGGCTGCCGGTGGTGGGCCGGATCCCGTTCGGTGAGACGGTGATCCGTGCCGTCCGCGAGGGGCGGCCGGTGACCGATTTCCCCTGTCCGGCGTCTGACGCGCTCCGGGAGATGGTCGCCGCGATCCGGCGGCACTTGTCGTGGCCATGAGCCACCCCCCGCCCGGCGGATGGCGGCACGGTCGGGGACGTCGCCGAATCGCCCGGCGGGTCTCGGGTACATTCGAGCCCCGTTGCTTCGCCCCGGTCTGTCAGAACGGGGAGCCGCAGGGAGCGGTGTATCTGCGGCCCGACGAGTTCGAGGTGCTCCGCCTGGTGGATCTGGAAGGGCTGCATCAGGAGGAGGCCGCCGCCCGGCTGGGGATCTCGCGCAAGACCGTGTGGCGGGACCTGCACGGGGCCCGGCGAAAGGTCGCCGATGCCCTGGTTCACGGGCGGGAGATCTGCGTTGCCGGGTGCACCCAGTCTCATGAAGAATGCCGCCGGTCGGATGAACTCCCGGAATAATATGGTGGCGCTGGATATCGAACCCCTTTTCGCTCCCTGCCGACCATAATCGATCATGTTTGGCATCTCCACGTTCTGTCTCCACCGGCAGCCACTTGAAGTGGCACTGGAGACCCTCCGCCCGCACACCGACACCGTGGAGGTGATGGACGAAGGCCTCCATCATCTCACCTCCCCGGACCTCCTCGAGCAGTTCTCCTACCGGTACTGCATCCACGCACCGAGCCGGGGGGTGAACATCGCCAGCCTCCTCGAACCCATCCGGCGGGCGAGCGTGCAGGTCATCGGGGACTGCTTCGCCATCGCGGGCGAGGTGGACGCGGGAGTGGTCATCCATCCCGGGTACTATGCCTGGATTGAAGAGCGGGAAGCAGCCATGACCGCATTTGCCGGGTCTCTCGCTGAACTCCGGGCAATCGCAGACGACACCGGCGTATCGTTCTGCGTAGAGAACATGGGCAACTGGGAATATTTCTTCCTCCGGACTCCCGACGAGGTGGAGATGATCGAGGGATGTGGCCTTGCCCTGGACGTGGGCCATGCCCATCTCAACGGATGCCTGCCGGAATTTCTGGATGTGCCGTTCTCGCACGCCCACCTCCACGACAATGACGGGCTGTCGGATTCGCATGTCGCGGTGGGGGAGGGGGATATCCCCTTCGCGCCGGTCATGGAGGCAGTCCGGCGAAACGGCGCGGCTCCCATCATCGAGGTCAATACCCTGGAGGGATGTCTCCGGAGTATACACGCTCTGGAGGCAATATGAGGACGCATGCCCGGGGAATCGCAACGTTTTATTAGCGGTGAACACCACCTAGTATGGACAGGTCGTGCCTCAGTGGCTCAGCCGGCAGAGCGTGTCCTTGGTAAGGACAAGGTCGCGAGTTCGAATCTCGCCTGAGGCTTCGCGCACTTTTTTCCCTTACCGTTACGGCGACATTCAGCCTCAATTCTCAGTTTCAACGCGTGCTCATTCGATTCATGAGCCTCCCCACCTACCTGATATGCACGGGACCTCGAGAAGAAGGGGCCCGGGTGAACCACCACCCAGACCCGGAACACACCACAGTCTGACGACTGCGGCACATAGTAATGCCCGTTCATTCCTGAAAAAGGATCCCCCTTCTCTCCCGCGGCCCGGGAGTTGACAGCGATGGAGTTCGACAGCACGAACATGGACACCATCGACCGCGAAATTCTGTTGCTCGCGGAAGATTCCGGTGTCATCGGACGGGGTTCCGGGGATCACAGATTCTTCCAAGGCCGGATCGTCTTTGCCTACCTGGGCGCGGACGGGGGCCCCAGCTGCTGCATCGGCCGGGGCACGGACGACACCCCGAAGCTCCGGTGCGGACCGGGGAAAATCCGGAAACATCTTCAAGCTGATCGCTCTTGAGCAGGGGTTTTATCGGACGAGAGCCGGCCGTTGCGGGGGGAGGCGTTTTTGGAGGTGGAGGTCGTCAGGGACTCCATGTGATGGATCCCCCTTCAAAAAGAAGAAGCGATCAGCTGATCTTCGCCGCCTCGTCACAATTCCCTTCCATGGTGTACATCACCATCCCGTCCACCTCCCCGCCATCGTCGCGGGTGAAGATGAACGAGTCCGTCGACTCGGGAGTCACGAAGAAGGTGTCGTTCCCCTCGGAGAAGAGTTCCACCGTCTCGGGCGGCACCACCGAGGTGGAGAAGGGGTGATCGCTGCGCCCGGTCGGCCTCACGGCAAAACGAATCCTTTTTGGCGGTGCCACAGACAGTATGGCCATGATACCTGACGTCCGGGCGGTCCGGGACGGGATACCGGAGAAGATCCGCGAGCAGGGCGGGGATTGTGAGGCCTGGAGCGTTCCGGACGGGTCATATCTCCGCCACCTCGAATATGCGCTCCTCCACAAACTCGAGGCGTACCTGGAATCACAGGATCCCGAGGAGCTGGCCGACCTCGTGGAGGTGATCCACGCCATCGCCCGCATCCGCGGACTCTCGCAGGCCGATCTGGAACGGATACGCCTGGGACGGCGGGAGGCGTACGGCGGGTACGACGAGAACGTCCTCCTCGGCTCCGTCACCGAGCCCGAGCCCGAGGAGAGGCTGCTGTGCACCTGCGGGAGCGACGACCACCTCGGCGGGGCCCGGTGACGGATCACCCCCAGAGTCCGGTGATCTCGAGAATATAGATCCGGCTCCAGTGCTTGCCGGTGACGAGGACGAGGTCCCTCTCCCCGTCGTAGGCGATGCCGTTGAGCGCTTCAGCCCCTGTGCCTCTTTCGTACTCCCGCAGGGGGCCAAGATCGATCCACTCGACCACCCGGCCGGTGGCGGGATCGATGACCACGAGAAGGTCGGTCTGCCAGACGTTCGCGAAGATGTAACCCCGGATGTATTCCAGCTCGTTCAGGGAGGGCACCGGACGGTCGCCATCGATCACCTCGAGGGTCGAGACGCACGCGAACGTCTCCGGGTCGAGGAACTGGAGAGTGGCGGTCCCGTCGCTCATGATCAGGCGGTGCCCGTCGTGCGTGAGTCCCCATCCCTCGCCTTCGTAGGAGAAGGTCTCCGTGACGGAGAGGTCCCCGGCATCGCGGACGAAACCGGTCCCGGAGCGCCAGGAGAGCTGGATGAGCGAGCTGTGCCAGACCGTCACCCCCTCGCCGAAGAAGCGATCGGGGAGATCTTCGTGGAGGATGACCGCACCGCCGGCCGGGGAGATCACCCGGACCACCGATTCGCCGAACCCGCCGGTGCTCTCGTACAGGCGGCCGTCGGCATAGACCAGCCCCTGGGTGAACGCCGGGGTCTGGTGGGGGATCGTCCCCACCGGGACGCAGGTGACCTCCCGCGTCTCGCCGGTGCACCCGGCACAGAGGACGGCGGTGACGAGGAGGCAGACGGCGACGGCCCGGGACAGGTGCTGAAATGCCCCCATCTCACAGCACCCCAGTATGGGTGAGGAGGATGCGCACCCCGATCAGGATGAGGATCGTACCGCCGATGAAATGCACGGGGCGTCCCAGGTGCACGGCGAGCCTCCCGCCGAGGAAGACGCCGGTCACCGAGAAGCATGCGGAGACCAGGCCGATGATCACCGCCGGGGCGAGCGGGACGATCTCCAGGAGCGCGAGGCCGAATCCCACCGCAAGGGCGTCGATGCTCGTGGCCACGGCGAGGATGGTAACCAGAGCGAGGCTCTGTACCTGGATGCGGGAGTCGGTCTCCTCCTCACAGACCCCTTCCCAGACCATCCGCACCCCGACGATCAGGAGGAGGAAGGCCGCCCAGTGATCGTAGGCCGCGATGAGGGTCGAGAACCCGGCGCCAAGCCCCCATCCGACGAGGAACATCCCGGCCTGGAACGCACCGAAAAAGACGGCGATGACGAGGGCGGTGCGCAGCCGGTGTGCCCTCTCCCTCGCCCCCACCGCGAGGGAGACCGCGAAACAGTCCATGGCGAGCCCCACGCCGACGAGCGGGGCGGTGATCAGCAGATCCATCGGATGGCAGGAGTACTGGGCAGGAAGAGGGAAAGGATCATCGATCCCGGATAGGAAGGTCTATCCTCCCCTCCGCAGACACCTCACCCGGGATCTCCCATGAATTCCGGCGCCATTGCAGTCGCCGCGCTCGCGGTGGTGGCGGGTGCGGTCCTCCTCGTGCACGTCCTCGGGGCGACCGGTGCCAGCGGAGGGCACCTTCTTGCACCCACAGACGCCCGTGCACTGATTGCCGAGCGGCAGGGATCGGAGGATTTCTTCGTCTTCGATGTCCGCACTCCCCCCGAGTTCGCCTCCGGTCACATCGAAGGGGCGGTCAACATGCCCACCGGTGAGGTCACGGAGTGGATGGAGCCCCTCCCGCGTGATGCAACCTACCTGATCTACTGCGCCACCGGGGTGCGGAGCGCACGCGTCCGGTCCCTGATGGAGGAGGTCGGATTCGGGCGGGTGTACGAGATCGAGAGCGGCTACACCGCCTGGCAGGCGGCGGCCCGCTGAACGCGCTCAGTCGATCTCGATCGGTTTGAAGGAGGCCCTGGTCACCTTCCCGTAGAAGGTGGTGAGCCGGGTGTCCATGGCACAGACCGGGCAGATGCAATCATCGGGCAGATCGTCGAATGAGGTGCCCGCCGGGATCCCCCGGTGCGGCTCGCCCCGTGCCGGATCGTAGACATACCCGCAGACCGTGCAGATATACTTCGACGGTTCCCAGGGGGCGAACCCCCATGTTCCGATCTTCCCCCTCCCCTGCTGGCCACAGATGGGGCAGACGTACTCCTCGGGCAGGTCCTCGAATTCAGTCCCTGCCGGGATGCCGTGGGCGGGTTCGCCCCGGAGCGGGGAATAGATGTACCCGCAGACCGAACATCAATATCGTTTCACCGATCCCATTGTCGTATCCCTCCCGGGATGATTGACTCCTTTCCGGCATGAGATGATATCGATTGTGGTCGGGTGGGGTGGGCGGTGCGACCATCCCACACGATTCCGGGACGCAGGGAACCGGGACCGCTCATCGATTCCCGGACCGATCGCTCACCTTCCGAACTCCGCCAGGGTGGCCTGTGACCGCTGATACGACCACGAAGATCCGCTGGATTCTGCCGGAAGAACCGTGATAATGCGGCCCGCTCCCCGTGCGAAGGTCCGGACGGTTCCCGTGTACCGCGGTGCGGAGAGGATGACCGCTGACGAGCGGGCGGCATCACACAGAGCGTCGGCGATGCGCCGGACGAGCGCAGGGTCCACGCCGGTGTAGAGGGACGGGTCGTGCTCCACCCAGACGACGGTGTGGTACGCCTCTTCGAGAGCGGTGAGCAGCTGGTGTGCGGTGAAGGCCCGCTGCATGTGGAAGTCGCGGGACCGCCGGGGGAGGCGGGAGAGGAGACGGGAGAAGTTGCCGCAGATGAAGAGGAGGAGTGCTCCCTCTCCCGGGTCGGCAAGGCGGGCAAAAGCGTCTCTGGCGACCCGCTCGGGCGCGATCAGCACCGTGGCCCGCCCGGGTGAAGCGAGAGAGGCCGGGTGGAGAGTGTCGGTCATCGCCTCCCGGTTCAGCTGCGGGGCGGCATGGAGAGGCGGAGGGCGCGGGGTGAAAGTATACGCTCACCGGCATCTTTTAGCCCTGCGGCGATCGACGGACTCTCTGACAGGGTGATGGCCTCGATCATCTTCCATGTGGACATGGACAGCTTCTTTGCCTCCATCGAGATGCGGGATCGCCCCGAGCTCGCCGGCAAACCGGTGGTGGTGGGCGCCGATCCAAAGGCGGGAGCGGGGCGCGGGGTGGTGAGCACCTGCTCGTACGAGGCCCGGGAGTACGGGATCCGTTCCGGGATGCCCATCTCGCAGGCGTACCGCCGGTGCCCCGATGCGGTGTATCTGCCGGTCGATATCCCCCGCTACCGGGAGGTCTCCCGTCGGATCATGCGGATGCTCGGGCGCCACGCCGACCGCATGGAGCAGGTCAGCATCGACGAGGCATACCTGGATATGGCCCATCTCGGGGGCTTTGGCGCTGCAGAGGCGGAAGCGCACCGGATCAAGCAGGAGATCTGGAAGGCCGAACACCTCACCTGTTCGGTGGGCGTGGGCCCAAGCAAGGTGGTCGCCAAGATCGCCTCCGGGCGGGAGAAACCCGACGGACTGACGGTGGTCCCTCCCGAAACCGTCAGAGCGTTTCTGGATCCCCTTTCGGTGCAGGCCATCCCCGGGATCGGGGCCAGGACCACCGCGGAACTGCATGAGATGGGCATCCGGACCGTCGCCGATCTCGCCCGCTGCGACGTCCAGGCCCTCCAGTCCGCATTCGGCAAGTTCGGGGTCGACATGCACCTGCTCGCACAGGGACGGGACATCACCGGTCTGCGCACGGCACGGCCCCGCAAATCCATCGGTCATGAGGTGACCTTTTCGGAGGATACGGACGACGCCACGGTGCTCGCCCGCACCCTCCGGAGGCTCGCCGAGGACCTCCACAGCCGACTGACCGGGGAAGGTGTCCGGTTTCGGACCATCACGGTGACTGTCCGGTATGCGGACTTCACCACCCACACCGCCTCCCGGACTCTCGATCACCCCACCGGGGAACGGCAGATACTGGAACAGATCGCCACCGATCTGCTCCGCGAATTTCTCACCGGCCACCGCATTCGGCTCATCGGGGTGCGGGTCTCCCGCCTGGAGAGTGCCCGCACACGCCAGACATCACTCCGGGAATTTTCCAGATGACCGCTCACCCCACGAGATAGAGCACTGATACTCCCGCCACCATCAGGCCGCCCGCGAGCAGGCGTCGCCCCATGTGCGGTTCATGGAACAATCCTCCCCCGATGAGGATGGCGAACAGGATGCTGGTCCGCTTGAGGGAGATGACATAGGGGACGATGGCGAGCTGCAGGGCGGTGTTGATCAGCACCACCGCGAGAGCGAGAGCGCTTCCGATGATGACCAGCGGGAGAACCGGGGGCACCCGGATGGTCGGCTCGCCGGATCGGCCGGGCGGGCGGATGCCCCAGGCGGTCAGGATGACCGCACCTGCGATGAGGAGGATGAGGGTGGTCCCGGAACTGGTGTCCGAATTGAGGACCACCAGCTTGTCCATGTTGGCGGCGATGCTGAACAGGACGGCGACGATCAGCATCAGGATCACCCCGGACCGGCGGCCCCCGCCCTCCATCTCTCCTGCATCTCTTCGGCCGGGAGAGGCGAGGATGTAGGAACCGCTGACCACCAGCCCGATCCCCACGAGTCCTGCGAGTGAGGGGAACTCGCCGAGGATCAGGTACGAGGTGACGACCAGGAAGAGCGGGGTGTAGCAGAGCATGGGCTGGGCGAGGGAGAGATCGGTCCGGGAGAGGGCATGATAGTACAGCAGCGCCGCGGCCGCGTTGATCACCCCGGAGATGGCGGCCGCAGGCAGGAGGAGCGGCCCCGGATCCGGGAGCCCGCGGAGAAGGGAGAAGCCTCCGAGCAGCACCGCTGCCCACAGCAGCGAACCCGCTGACAGGAGGGGTATCTCGCCTGCGGTGACGAACCGCTTGATGGCGGCATAGTAGAGCGCATCGAGCCAGGCACCGGCAAGAGTGAGGACCACCCAGTGCATCACTGCTCAAACCCGGTCTGCGCCATCTCTTCTCTCGACCCTGACGCGGTCCACCCGTTTTCCGTCCATGTCCAGGACCGTGAACCGGAAATCCGCCCATTCAAAGGAGTCTCCCGGTTCCGGGACCCGCTCGAGGTGCATCATGACGAATCCGCCGGTGGTCTGGAAGAGACTCTCTTCGCCCGGGATCTCGACCACCCCGATGACCTCTTTGAGCTGGTCGAGGGGGAACATGCCGTCGATGATCCATCCAGCCTCCACCTCCTGCACGGCGGGAAATCCCGCCTCCTCGCGGTAGGCGGGCAGATCACCGATGATCGATTCGAGCACGTCGTGGTGGGTGACCAGACCGATGATGCTTCCGTACTCGTCGCAGACCAGCAGGACCTGGGATCCGGTGGTCTTGAAGATCTCCAGCGCATGAAGGACCGAAACACTCTCCGGAACGATGTTCGGGCGTTTCATCACGGTCCGGATCTCCGGCGTCTCCCCCCGGACCACCTCCGCCCAGAGATCCTTGACCGAGACCACGCCAACGATATTCTCCCGGTATTCCCGGTACACCGGATAGTGAGAGTGCCTGGTCTCGTTCATAGTCGTCCAGTTCTCGTCGCGCGGTTTGTCGATATCCAGGGCGACGATGTCGGTTCTCGGCGTGATAAGTACACTGATGCGACGGTCCGCCAGTCGGAATATGCTCCGGACCAGCTCCGGCTCCTCCTCCTCGAAGATGCCCTCCTCCCGGCCATCTTCGAGCATCATGGATATCTCCTCCTCGGTCACCCGGGGCCCCCGGGTTGGCCGGGTACCGAATGTGCGCAGGACCACCCCGGTGGATGCGCTCAGGAACCAGACCACAGGGTAGGCGATGATCGAGAGAATATGCATCGGAATCGCCACCAGCGAGGCAAACCTCTCCGGCGCGTTGAGACCGAGCTGTTTGGGGACCAGCTCGCCAAAGACCAGCATGAGGTAGGTGATTCCAAGCACCACCAGCCCCATGCTGAGCGACTCTGCGAATGGGGCGAGGAGCGGCACCCCGCTCAACCACCCCGCGATGCGCGAGGAGAATGCGGCGCCACTGAATGCTCCCGCGAGCACGCCGATCAGGCTGATTCCCACCTGGATGGTGGAGAGAAACCGGGTGGGGTCTTCGGCGAGTTCCAGCGCCACCCGGGATTTCTGATCGCCCCGCGAGGCCCAGAACCGGAGCCGTGATCGCCGTGACGAGACCACCGCAAATTCCGAGAGGGCGAACAATCCATTCACGGCGATGAGCGAGAGTATGAAAACGATATCCAGGATCATTGGCCTATTCCAGAATTCGCAGGTATTTACACATAAATCAGACGGCCGGAGAGGGCCATACCCTTAAAAATATAAGTCCCAATGCTAAACACTGAACATCCTAGCGGGCAGAGGCGTCCGGAGTGATGTATACCTATGGGAACGATATCTATTGCCATTATCGGGGTCGGCAATTGTGCCAGTTCGCTCGTCCAGGGGATCGAATATTACCGGAACAGGTCGGAGGGTGACGCTGCAGGACTCCTCCACTGGGATCTGGGCGGCTATGTTCCCGGTGACATCGAGGTGGTCGCCGCCTTCGATATCGACACCCGAAAGGTGGGAAAGGACGTGTCGGAGGCCATATTCTCTCCTCCCAACTGCACCACCGTGTTCTGCCCGGATATTCCGGAATCCGGTGTGCCGGTCCACAGGGGCCGGATACTGGATGGGTACTCCGACCACATGCGGGACTATCCCGACCATGCCACCTTTCTTCCCGCAGACGGGGCGGAACCGTCACGCGAAGATGTGGTCTCTGTGCTCCGCGATTCCGGGACGGAGATCGTCCTGAACTATCTCCCGGTGGGGTCCGAGGAGGCGACCCGGTTCTATGCGGAGTGTGCGCTGGAGGCGGGAGCCGCGTTCATCAACAACATGCCCGTCTTCATCGCCAGCGATCCGCAATGGGCGGGGCGGTTTGAGGAGCGGGGGCTCCCTGTTCTCGGCGACGACATCAAGGCCCAGATCGGAGCGACCATTACCCACCGGGCGCTTGCGGAGCTCTTCGGGCGCCGCGGGGTCCAGATCGATCGGACCTACCAGCTGAACACGGGCGGCAATACGGATTTTCTGAACATGCTCAACCACATGCGGCTCGTCTCCAAGAAGGAATCGAAGACGGAGGCGGTACAGGCGGTCCTCCCCCGGCGACTGGACCCGGATATGATCCACATCGGGCCGAGCGATTATGTTCCCTGGCAGAAGGACAACAAGGTCTGTTTCCTGCGCATCGAGGGGCGGTTGTTCGGCGACGTGCCCATGAACCTGGAGCTCCGGCTCTCTGTGGAGGATTCCCCGAACTCGGGGGGAGTGGCCATCGATGCCATCCGGTGCTGCAAACTGGCCCTGGATCGGGGGATCGGGGGGGCGCTCGAGTCGCCGTCCGCCTATTTCATGAAGCATCCCCCCCGGCAGTATCATGACGGGGATGCCTGGCGGATGACCGAGGAGTTCATCGCCGGGGTCCGTGACCGGTAGGGCAGGTATCCACCGCCTCCGGTCCTGGATCGACTCCGCGGATCTATTTTCCCAGCAGTGGGACATTGCACGTGGGGCAGGTCATCGATCGACACGGAACCCCCCGCGTCTTTTCTGTCTCATAGCCGCACTGCGGGCAGACGCATGTGGTGGGCGGTTGTCCGCGCCGCCCCATACCCCTGCCCGGCGGTGCTCCCTGGCTGTCTGGCATGGTGCTTCACCTCCGGTTCATACTCCGGCAGACAGAGAAAAAAGGCATCTGTTCCGGCAACCGGTTCAGCGGTCTGCCGGGGTTGTGCCGTGGAGATTGATGGTATTGATGAGCGCGGCGAAACCATCCATTTCCATCCGGAGCACGTCTGTGCGCCGCATGCCCATGCTGGTCTCGCCGTCGGCGGTGAGGGTCTCCGGTCCGCGAATCACCTCACGCTCGATCCCGTCCGCGCTCAGGACCTGATGCGCCTCGGGATCATGGACGAATGCCCGACCGGGGATGATCACCGTTGGTGACAGTCGGGAGAGGTCCAGGGACCGGAGGTCGTCGCTGGTGATGAGGCAGGCGATCTCCTTGTCCAGACCGATGACCCGTCCCTGGAACCCGCGGTTCCGCAGGATCTTCCGGATGAAGGGGGCGGCGATCGATCCGGTGATCACGGTGGCGTCTTTCGTGGCCCGGGGGAGTTTTTTCAGGAGTGCCGGTTCGTGGAGGATGGCAAAGGGTGATCCGATCCCCGGATCCCAGAGCGGCGTCCCGCTCACCCGGAGATCGAACTGCTCGTCCAGCCGGGTGACCAGGTCGGCAAATTCCCGGGAGTCGTGGATCGGATGGCCGGGGATGATGGGTGCATTCTCGAGGATCAGCCCCTGCCGGGGAGAGTTCGCAAACCGCATCAGGATCAGCCCTTTCGCCCCCCGTTCCTCCAGCCAGGTGCAGGTCTCTTCGAGCACCGCCCCGTCGTTGACGCCCGGGAGAACCACCGCTGCGCCATAGACCTCCGCCTCCCCGCACAGCGTCTCCAGCACAGAGAGAGAGACATCCGGGGTGGGATCGTGCATCCAGCGCCGCCTGAGATCGGGATCCGATGCGAAGATGGTGAAGGACACCTCAGAGAGACCGTTGTCGAGGAGGGTGGTGGCGATACCGGGATCATCGAATCCCTTCCCGCTGGTGTATCCGATATGGAGAGGGGCGTCGAGACTGCCCACCAGTTCCACGAGATCCACAAAATCGGGGTAGCAACTCGGGTCACCGCCACCGCTGATGGTCACGCGGGTGAGGTCGCCGGAGAGCATGTGGAGATCGGCGAGCACCGCATCCGCCACCTCCCGGAGATCCCGAAACCCGCTGTATGACTCACGGACACTGCGTGAGCAGTAATCGCACCCTTTCTGAAACGGCGGGCAGTACCGGCAGCCGAAGGAGGGCACCTCGCGGGCGTGCTTGAAGTAGCAGTACTCGCAGAACCCCCGGCAGTCGACTCCGGGCCGCCCGCCAAGGTCCACCGTCAGCTGGGCCATCAGAGTACCTATCGGCCCGTTATGCCATAATGTCTTTGAGAGCCTGGGTAGTCAGGAAGTGTCTTTCGTCCAGCAGTTCGGCGGGATGACCAGCTCGAACCGGGCGCCCTCGCCAGCCATTCCGGTTTCCCGTATGGTGATACCGGTGATGCCGAGGATCTCCCGTGCAAGGAAGAGCCCAAACCCGGTGTTTCCTCCCACCCCCCGCTCGAATATGCGCTCCTTCATCTCCGGGGGGACACCGGTCCCGTCATCCTGGACCGAGAGGATGCCGGTTTTTCCTGCCACATGGAACGATACTCCAATCCGGGTCACGCCCTCACCATGGCGGAGGGCATTTTCAAGGAGGTTGGAGAAGACCTTGCCGAGCATCGGATCAGCATACACCCGGAGCCGGGACACCTCCGGCCCCGGGTCCAGAGCGATCCCTTCAGGGAGTGTCTCCCCGGCCACGGTGCGAAGAAGGGGAGCTATATCGATCCAGGACGGGCTCTGCTGGCCCATCTTCTGGTATTCCCGGGCAAACGAGATCTGTTTTTCTATGGTCCTAACCGGACCTTCGATCCGATCGATATATGTCTGTATCTCTTCATCTGTCACATCCCCCGAATGGATGAGATCGATATAGCCCCGGATGATCTGCACCTGGTTGAGGATATCATGTCGGGTGATGCTGGAGAGGAGGTCGAGTTTGTACAGCGCCGAGTGGAGCGCCTCTTCTGTCTTCTTGAGATCGGTGATATCGGTGAGGATCCCCTGGACACCGATGATGCGGCCGTCCTTGATCACGGGGCTGTTGGACGACTTCATCCACACGACATCTCCGTCCCTGGTGAGAAAACGGTACTCCGTGGAGAGACTGGATCCCGCAATGACCTCCTGAAAAAGATCCAGCCGTCCGGCCCGGTCATCCGGGTGGACGAATTCCACATAAGACCTCCCGATCACGTCCGATGCAGGAAGACCGCTTATTGATTCAATATTTGGGGAGATATACGTGATGACGGCATCTTCGTCGAGAATGTACACGATCTCGTTCAGGTTCTCGACCAGACGCCGGAACTTCTCTTCGCTCTCCCGGAGCGCATGTTCTGCCGCCCGGCGCTCCGTGATGTCCCGTCCGATGGCGATGTACCGACTTTTTCCTTCCTCATCCCTATCGATGGGCCGGGTATTCCACTGGATGATCCTGGTCTTTCCGTCGCTGGTGCGAATCTCAGTCTCCAGGTTTTCGATGTAGTTGTTTTCGCTGATGATCCGCCGGATATTGGAGGTGATCCTGTGGCGATCGCCGGGATCGGGGTACAGGCGCTTCCATATGGTGTTGCTCCCGACCACTTCGTCCGCCGGATACCCGGTGATCTCTTCGGCGGCCTTGTTCCAGACCATCACCGTCCCCCCTTCCCGGAGTACCATGAGCAGGACATGTGCGTTCTGGATGATACTCTCCTGGAACGTGTTGATGCCCCTGAGCTCGTCTTCCAGACGTTTTCGGGTGGTGATATCGATAACCGAGGCGACGATGCGGGTGGTCCCTGGAATGGGGGCGACGGTGACCATGATCTCCCGGACCGTGCCGTCACGATGGATGAATTTCGTTTCATAGGAATGGGGCACAACTGTGGGATCCCGCCGGCGGAGGCGAGTGTATTCCAGCATTCTGTCCCGGTCCTCGGGCGGGATGAAGGTGGTCCACGAGGGTGCTCCCTGGAGGTCATCGGGAGAATTTCCGGTGATGGCCATCACTTCCTCGTTGGCGAGACTGATGGTGGTGTCCTCCTCGATGATCATCATCGCGGTTCCGGTATTCTCAAAGACCGTCCGGTAGAGTCTCTCGGATTGTTCCATCGCTTCTTCGGTCTGGATCCGGCTCAGAGCACCTCCAATGAGGGTGGCGAATGATTCCAGCGTCCGTCGGATATCCGGGGGGACCACCAGGTACCGCCGGGAACCGGCATGGAGGGAGGCGATCCACTCTCCGTCGTGACAGATGGGGATGAGGGCAATGGACAGGAGACCTTCATCATGGAGGAGAGATCTGATTCCTGAGGGCGCCTCGTCCCGGGAGAGATACCGGGCCCCGTCCCGGTTCTCAGGGGGGGGTAGCTGTATATCCCCGGACCGCCCGGAGACGGCCTCAGGGAACGTCGCCGAGACGCCCCTGTAGATGTCCGCGGGCCCGGACACCTCATCGCGTCCATGGAGGACGATGCCCGCCGCATCGATCCCCCTGATGTTCATCAGGGCATCGAGGCTCCGGGAGACCGCCGCGTCAAACTCTGTCGTGCGGGTGAGATCATGGGCGAGATCATGCTCGATCCGGACCAGGTGCCGGACCGTCTGGTGGCGGTGCGACAGGCTCGAGACCAGGGCGGCGACCGTGATCAGCACTGCGATACGCAGGAGCGCCCCGAGCAGGATATCCTGCGTGACGGGGATGAACGCGACCAGTTCGAGGAGATAGATGCCCCCGAGAGCGACACCCATCGGCACGCCTCGCCGGGGATACCAGTATGCGGTGATCACCACCGGGATATACAGCAGATGTGGAGCGATCGCGGTGATGCCGGCAAGTAATGCGATGCCGATGATGGTGAGCACGAGCACCGTGATGGTGATCGTCGATGCAGCGGTCCACCGTTTCTCCATCTCCTCGGAGCTCTCCCACCCACGAACCATACCGGCTTTCAACATCGATGCATCACCTGTCTAGCCCCCTGCCGGGGTGCAGAATCTCCAGGAAATATTCGTCGGGCACGAGAAGTAGTTTCTCACGCGGTGAGGCACAGGGGGCGTGACGTCGGCTCCGGGGGGTATGCGATGAGAGCCCGGGATCAGATTGAAGTCCTCCCGGTCTCAGTTACCCCAGGAGAATGCATGGTCAGAACGAGTGAGGAGATCCTGCTCCGCTTCCTCCACGACGAACGGTTTGATTTCGATGCGGTGGAGGTGAAATACACGGACCGTGGTGCACAGAACGACCGGTCGGTCGTGTCCGGCGATCGGATCGATCGGGTCCGCGGAGGGTACATGGTGATCCGGTCGCCGATGGGACCGACCACCATCCCGCTCCACCGGTTGCTCTCCATCCGGTACCGCGGCATCACCATCTGGGAGCTGGGCATGCCGTCGATGGACCTGGACCGCATCCCCCCCTAGCGGATGCATCCGTCGTTCATCGCCACGCTTTTGTGTGCGGACAGCGATATGTAGTGAGCGCCCCAGTGGCTCAGTTGGCAGAGCGGCTGACTTGTAATCAGCAGGTCCCGAGTTCAAATCTCGGCTGGGGCTCTTTCACGGTTCCGGCAGAAAGCGAGGTCATGTCCCCACGTCCCATGAGGCCAGGTACTTCTCCTGTTCCCCGGAGAGGGTATCGATCTCACATCCAAGGGACGCGAGCTTCATCCAGGCAATCTCCTCGTCTATCCCATTGGGTACTTCATGGACACCGGCGGGGAGACGTGCGGCGTTTTTGAGGATGTACTCTGTCGACAGTGCCTGTACGGCAAACGAGAGATCCATCACTTCGATGGGGTGACCCATGCCTTTGGGCACCGCAAGGTTGACAAGCCGTCCTTCTGCGAGAACATGGATCACCCGATCTTTCAGGGTGAAGGAGTCGATGCCGTCGCGCCGGGTGATGTGGTCTGCGTTCTTTTCCAGCCAGTCGACATCGATCTCGACGTTGAAATGGCCGGAATTGCAGAGGATCGCACCATCCCGCATCAGGGCAAATTCCTCCTCGGTCAGGATCCCGACATTGCCGGTGGTGGTAATGAATAGTTCACCGCGCTGTGCCGCGTCGCGGATGGTCATGACCTCGAAACCATCGAAATGTGCCTGGAGGGCACGCCGGGGGTCGATCTCGGTGACGATAACCCGTGCACCGAGATTCCGGGCTTTTGTTGCAAAACCGCGACCGCAATACCCGTAACCCGCGACAACCACGCATTTTCCTGCAATCAGAATATTGGTGGTTGACATTATGGCCGCGAGTGAACTCTCGCCCGTTCCGTGAACATTGTCGAAGAACCGCTTCATCGGAGTATCGTTGACCCCACATTCCGCAGGTCCTCCTTCAAAAATAATATTTTTCGGCCCCCCAGCCGAG
>JBNGCZ010000024.1:2143-22694 GCA_049974905.1 Methanomicrobiales archaeon | reverse complement strand
GATCATGGGAACATCTCTTTGTTTGCGGCGGTTTATCGTTTCGCCGATCGCACTCTCGCCAGCACGGGTGCCCACCGGGACGCATGGGTCCGGATCCGCGTTCTTTGCGAATCAGCCGGCCTGGTCTGGAGGGCAGGAAGACCGACAATTCGAGGAACCCTCCCCGTTCCACCGGATGGCATGAGGACCATCGCACACCGGAGGGTGTTGCGGGTTTCAGTGGCGGCAGAGCGCGAGGAGTGCCGCCGCACCCGCCCCGGCGAGGGTCGTAAGCGTGCCCCAACCGGGCGCGGGGGGAGTCGGGGAAGCGGCCGGCCCGGTGGAGGGCGGCGGTGTGGTGGCAGGGGGTGGTGATGTCGGCGATGGCCCCGGTGTCCGCTCCACCAGGGTGAACGTGGACGTCGCAGAGGTCCCGGTGTCGATGGACTCGATGGTGACAGTGTACGTGTCTCCCCTCCACCCGGTGGTGTCGATCTCCATCGACCAGGTGTTCGCATCCCGTCCCTCCTGAACCGTCACCGTTCCGGAGGTGCCGCTGAATTTCCTGCCTTCCGCTTTGTCGGTCGGCTCAAAGGACGCGGAGGTCACTTCAATGAGCAGCCGGTCGCCCGCGGCCACATTGGTGGTCCCTGACAGGGTGACGGTATCACCGATCGGAAACGTGCCCATATCATGGGATCGGATCCGTTCTTCCGTGTCGTCGACGATCTCCGCTGCTGCCGGGGCGACCCCGAAGACGACCACCGCCATGACCATGAGGGCCAGGCCCCCTCGCACATACGCTCCTTCCATGCCATCTCCTCCCCTGACCGGGTTATTGGTCAGCGTGGGGTGCCATACATACATATATTCCTGCAGGAGAATGGATCTGCATTATATCAGACGAATAATCGACTGCGGGAGTGGTTCGACTGACAGACGAGGACGACAACCTGGCGGGGGAGGCCCGGGGAGATGGGCCGGACGGTGAGGTCATCCGTGTCCGCCTGCCCAACCCGAAGAAAGGGGAGATGTTCGCCCGGGCCGACCTGATGCTCGGTGCAAGCCATATCCGGGTCCGGTGTTTCGACGGGGTGACCCGGATCGGCCGGATCAAGGGAAAGATCAAGAAACTGGTCTGGATCCGGGAAGGAGATCTCCTCATCATCGTCCCCTGGAGTTTCCAGGACGGGAAGTGCGATATCATCTACCGGTACACCCGGCCGCAGGTGGACTGGCTGCAGAAAAACGGGTACCTGTGATCACCCGCGGCCGACGGAGACCTGCTGTGACCGGATGACCAGCCGATCCACTCCGGTCTTCTGCCAGGTATCCCCGCCGACCGCCGAGAACCCGAGCTCGCGGGTCAGGTAGTTCTTCCAGGCGGTCCGGTAGGGGCCGGTGACGGTGACGTTGACGGTGCCGGAGGTGGATACTTCTGTCGTATTGCTCCCGGGGGCTGCCTGGGAGAGCTCGATGGTGCCCATGCCGGTGAACGAGACCGGCTCCTCCTCCACGAGCTCGATCACGGTGATCACCAGGGTGCCGTCATCGAAGAACCACCGCGGGGATCCGATCATCGCCGACCCCTCCCCGGAGAGGGTGCGGGTCATCACCGCCCCGTTGGAGAGCGAAACGACAGACGACCCGTCATCGGAGCGGTACTCGAGGCCGCCCGGCGAGCAGTTGACGGGCTCCTCACCCCCGGCCTCCACCACCACCCGGCCGGCATCCACGAACGAGAGCACCCCGCCTCCCACCTGCATGGTCGTCTCCCGGTAGGGGACCATCTCGCGGGCCAGCGCCCGGAGATCGTGCTGGAGCACGAGCAGGTTCTGCTCCATGGTCTTTTCATAGGTGGCGCTCTGCTGGTCGAGGAGTGCCGGATACCCGTACAGGGTCACGATCCCGATCGCGGTCACCATCAGGGAGAAGATGATGATGAACCCGATCGCCTCGGAGACCGCGTCATCCCCCCGCATGCCTCACACCCCCTCCGAGTCGTAGCGGATCCGGTTCCACCCCGAGGCCGACATGTTCCCGGTAACCCCGAGTGTCCCCCCGATGCCCGCGAGGGGGACGGCGTGGGTGATCTCCCCGTCGGTGACCAGGATCTCCTGGTCAACTCCCGCCAGGATCACCTCCACCCGGTAATCCCGGCCCAGCACCTCGTCGGGGATGTCGAAGCGGGTGGTGACCGTCCCGTTCGCTGGGGCGAGGAGATAGAGGTCCACCACCCGGACGCTGACCCCGTTTCCGATGTCCACGAAGGACTGGCGGGTGAGTGTCTCCCGGGGCCCGTCCATGAAGATGTCGTCTGCCGCCATGCACACCAGGCCGAAGACACACAGCAGGATCGCGGAGATGATCACGTACTCGAGCATCCCCACCACCCCGTCATGGGATCGCATGATGGAATACCTCGCTGTACTCGGTGGTACCGTCGTTGTACCGGATGGTGACGGGCCGGAAGGTGGCCCCGGATCGCTCCACCGGGTCCCCGATGGAGACCGAGACCAGGGTGCCCTCCCGGTGGAGGGAGAGCATCTCCAGGTCATCGATGAGCGCGTTATTGCCCGGGTATTCTTCGGCGATCCACGCCGCCTCGCTTCGAAGGTCCCGGATCTCGTCCTTGGCGAAGTCGGAGACCCCCTCCGCGGTGGTCTGGCCCACCAGCACCGCCTGGCTGGCGACCAGGGCCAGGAAGAAGATGGCCACGCTGACCACGAACCCCATCAGGATGATCCACTGGCCCCGCTCGTTCAGGCACGCCACATCATCACCTCCAGGCGGAGGATCCGGGGTTGGGGATCGGTCACGTGTACCCACCGGCTCACCCGGACCGCCTCCTCGTGGCCGGTCCACACGCCGCGTGTGGCGAACGGCAGGGAGGCGACGCCCTCGCCGTCGCGGTACCAGAGGGTGGCGTTGAACCCGATGCGATCCGGCGACCCGGTCCTGTTCGCGGTGAGGGCGGAGAAGTTCTCGGCAAAGGCCTGGCCGTCGCCTCCCTCCACCCACCGCTGCAGCTCGCTTTTACCGGAGGCGCTGGCCGGGGTGTCGAGGACGGCGAGGGCGTCGGTCCCGAGCTCGGCGAGCTGCATCTCGCTGATGTGGGCATCGCCGGGGGCATACACCGCCGGGGCGTCGAGCACCAGCCAGGCGGTGACCAGGACGATCAGGGCGGCGGCAAGCCCCTCCATGGTGTAGAGCTGGCCGCGGTCGTTCACCAGACCGCCACCTCCAGGACCCCCCGGGTGAGGGGGGGCTGCACGGTGTGGTCCTGCCCCACGTATCCGGTGCCGTGGATGAGGATCGCGGGCACCCCGTCGCTTTCGAAGGAGAAGACCACCCCGGTTTCCGCATACCGCTCCACGGGCAGGGTCCCCGGCATGATCAGAAGGCGCAGCTCTTCACTCACCGGGGTCCCCGGGGTGAGGTTGGCGGGTGACCCGTCGATGGAGAACCGGTAGGCCTCCGGGTTCTCCTCGCTGTAGGGGAAGGGGACCGGGGCACCGTCGATCCGGAACCGGACCGTGGAGAGGGTGGCCTTCGTGAACGATCCGTTGGCGAGCGGGGAGGGATTGGTCTCCGAGTTGTTCAGGAATCCCCCGATGCCGGTGATGTTGATCCACACCGGCTCAGAGCGGGGATCGATCCGGTAGGCGGCGGGGATCGAGGGGTCAAAGAGATCGGTCCCATTGAAGGCGACGGTGAACATTTCGGTGACATTATCCGACTCGGTGGCGTTGAACGCCGGGTCCGGCCCGGTCTCGAAGGAGGCGGGGTGGGTGATGGAGACGATCCGCCGGATGTATCCGTACCGGTCCGGGAGCGGGTCGCCGACCGTCCGGACGCCCCCCTCCTCCCGCAGGGAGATGTTGAACCGGTAGGGGGTGGAGCCGAAGATCAGCCGGCGCCGGTAGTCCTCCGGGTAGGAGAAGAGAGAGGTGTCGAAGAACCGGTCCACCTTCGTCCCGGCCAGGATTCCCGGCGACTGCCGGTCAACGGCGAGCCCGAACCGCTCGATCCGGTACAGGTACTCGTCCCCGAGCGAGTTCCAGGGGGGCATCGACGGCATCCCCGCGTCCTCGGCGAGGATGACGCCGGTCCGGTAGGCGACGGCATCATAATCGATCACCGCGCTCTGGAGACCTGCGTACAGGCCCGGGGCCATGGTGGCGGCGACGACAAAAGAAAAAAGGAATATACTGAGTCCGATGAGCATGTCGAGCGACATCTGGGCACCATCCCCCGGGATCATGGATCGATCCGCTCCCCGGTATATGCGTCCCAGGCGATCCCGAGCCGCTCCCGGCCGCGTGCGCCTGCCAGCTCCCACCGGCCGGAGGTGAGGGTCAGGACGGGCGGATGGTCGCTTTCCGCGAAGATCCGGTCCACCGCGGTGGCGTGGTGCGCATACAGGCGCTCCGGCGCGACCACGTCATGGGGACGGCACGGCTCCCCGGGGAGCGGTCCGCCGAACCGGATCTCCTGCCAGCCACCGCCCGCTGATCTGAACCAGGTCGGAGCCCCGTCCTGCACGCCCCCGAGGATCCAAGTCTCCGCCGTCCCGTCGGGGTGGGGGCGAAGACCATAGACTGCCCGGCACTCGAAGCCGTCCACGCCGATCAGCCCTTCCTCCCCGGCGAGGCGAAATGACAGGATCGCGTCTTCAAACGCACAAGCCCCCGCACCGGGTAGCGCCTGCTCCACGATCCCTCCGGAACCCGCGGAGGTGCAGCCACCCGCGATCGCGAGGGTGACCAGCATCCCGGCCATCGCGGCCCACACCTGATCCCCCATGGCCTGCTCCAGCATGTGTGCGGCATCAGATATAGGGATACCGATCAACAAAATGTGCATCCCGCCTTAAAAAGAAAAAATGGTGGATGATTAGAAGTTACCACCGGGTTCGCCCTCCCCTTCGCCGGTGTCGTGGACCGGGGTATCGTATTAAGAGCGAACACCGATCAGATCTATACGATGTATGAAGAAATCCCCACTTTTGACGACGCGGTCCGGTTCCACGGCCATGTCTGCCC
This sequence comes from Methanomicrobiales archaeon, assembly GCA_049974905.1. Taxonomy (GTDB): domain Archaea; phylum Halobacteriota; class Methanomicrobia; order Methanomicrobiales; family Methanoculleaceae; genus JBNGCZ01. Next base: position 17,670 of record JBNGCZ010000024.1, on the reverse strand, counting down.
GGGCCTCGCCCTCGGGTACCTGATGGCCACCGGGGCGCTCCGGGCACTCGCCTCCGGCCGTGCGGTGGACGAAGATTTCGTGGCGGTTGCCGAGACCGATGCCTGCAGCCTGGACGCGATCCAGGTGGTCTGCGGCTGCACCGCGGGGAAGGGCAATCTCATCGTCCGTGACTGGGGAAAGCATGCCTGCACCTTCTATAACCGGGTCACCGGGAAGGCGGTGCGCATGGTGGTCCGCTCCGACATCGACCTGGAGTCACTGGTCCCGGAGGGCGGGGATCCGGAAGTGCGGCGGGAGCGGATTGCGCGGGCCATCGTCGCGATGCCGGCAGACGAGATGCTGAAGATCGAGCCGGTATCGACGCCGATACCGGAAAAGGCCCGGATCGTCCCCTCGGTTACGTGCTCTGTCTGCGGCGAGCTGGTGGCCGGGCACCGGGTGCGGACCCGGGACGGTCGTCCGGTCTGCATCCCCTGCTCTGAGTCCTGATCACTCGTCCAGGGTGTGGACCAGAAGACCGCTCAGCAGCTTCGGCTCGAACCAGGTCGATTTGGGAGGCATGACCTCCCCCCGCTCGGCGATGGAGAGCACCGTCTCGATGGGGATGGGCTGCATGGCGAAGGCGAGGTCGAAATCACCGGAATCCACCATCTTTTCCAGGTCCCGGAGCGGCCGGGCGCCCCCCAGGTGATGGAGCCGGGGGTCTTCACGCGGGTCCCCGATCCCGAGCATCCCCTGGAGGATATCCCGCTGGAGGATGGAGACATCCAGGGAATCGGTGATCCGGTTGCCCCGGGTGCGGGGCGCACACACCTCGTACCAGGATCCGCCGATATACAGGTGAAAGGTATGGTGGTCCGGGCCGGGCGGGATATGGGGGGTGACCTGGACCTGGTCGCCGTCGATCTCTCCATAGAGGGTGACCGTGAACCGTCGGGAGAGTTCGGCGAGAAACTCCTCCGGGCTCCGGCCCCCGAGATCCCGGACCAGCCGGGAGTAGCCGTGGATGCGGACCCGGTCATGGGGGAAGAGGACCGCCATGAAGGTCCGGCAGCCGGGGGTGAACCCGCCGTTTGCGAGGCGGCGCTCGGCGACATTGACCGCCGACTTCGCCCGGTGGTGGCCGTCGGCGATGTACAGGGCGTCCACCTCCGCGAACCGCTTCATGATATCGGTCAACAGCCCGCCGCTCTCGATCATGAAGACCTGGTGGCGGCACCCCGGCCCCGTCTCCACGCTGGCGAGTGGTGTCAGATTCCGGGTCTGTTCGGCGATATATCCGGCGATATCGTCCGTATCCCGGTACAGCAGGAAGACGAGCCCGGTGTTGGCATTGACCACGTCGATGTGCCGGGTCCGTTCCTCCTCCTTGTCGTACCGGGTGTGCTCGTGGCGGCGGATGGTGCCGGAGAGATAGTCGTCGCATCCGACGCAGGCGACCAGCCCCTCGAAGACCTCGCCGTCCTGTTCCACCCGGTACAGGTACATCCCCGGCACCGGGTCCTGCACCATCACCCCCGCCTCCACCATCGTCTCCAGGTTCTCCCGGGCGATGAGGTAGATGCGCTCGTCGTCGGGTGCACAGGAGGGGATTTCAGCGTCGGACCTGATGACACGAAGGAAACTGAGGGGCTCTTTTTCGATTCGTTCCCGGGCCTCGTCGGCCGTGACCACGTCGTAGGGCACCGAGGCGACCCGACCCGCCTCTTCGGGACGGGGGTGGAGTGCTCTGAAACAAAAAACCGATACCATGTCATCCCGCCGGCTCTGCTCGTGCGTATTATGTTGTGTGATGACCCATCATGAATCAATCGCGCAGGAAATCCTGCTCTGTTGCATGGTGATGGAATGATCCGCCGGGCACGGACAACTGATATTTCCCGCATCGAGGAGATCGAAACCGGATCGTTCCAGGACCCCTGGGACCCGGGACTGGTGGCCGAGGTGCTGGGTCACCACCCGCGCACCTGTTTCGTGGCGGTGGAGCAGGGGCGGGCCGTCGGATTCATCGCGGGGGGGATCGAGGAGACGGGCGAGGCGGTGTACGGCCACATCCTCAACCTGGCGGTGCAGCACGAGTACCGACGCTGCGGGATCGGCACCGCGCTCGTGCACCGGATCGAGCACGAGTTCCTGCTGATCGGTGCCGGGGCCGTCCAGCTCGAGGTGCGGGTATCCAACTCGCCCGCCCAGTCGTTCTATGCCCGGCTGGGATACACGGATGTCTTCTGCCTGGCAGGGTATTACCAGGACGGGGAGGACGCCCTGGTGATGATGCGCTGGTTCCGGTACTGAGCTCTTATCCGCGGCCGTGCTGGCGGTGGGCCCGGGCCAGGTGCTGGGCCGCGAGGGCCCCCAGGAGCGAGAGTTCACCGGCGAGGATGGCCGTGGCCACGATCTCCGCAAACGCTTTTGCGTTGGTGCCCGGCGGGGTGCCGCCCCCGGCGACACCCAGGAGCCCGAGACAGGCGGCCTGGGGGCCGAGCCCGGTGCCGCCGCCCACGGTGCCCACCTGGATGACCGGGGCGGTGACGGTGACATACACCCCGCCCTCCTCCCGCTCCACGGTGGTGATGCAGGAGCTTCCCTCCACCACGTGGGCGGGATCCTGGCCGCAGGCGATGTACAGGGCGGCGATGATGTTGGCGGCCTGGGCATTGAACCCGAGCGAGCCCGCCCGGACGGATCCGAGCAGGTTCTTGCGATAGTTCACCTCGCAGAGGGTGTCCGCGTCGGTCTTGAAGACCTGGGAGATGAGCCCGTCGTCCAGACGCACCCCGGCGACCACGGTCTTCCCCCGACCGAGGATGGCGTTGATGGCCGCCGGTTTCTTGTCGGTGCACAGGTTCCCGGAGAGGGAGACCAGTCGTGCGCCGCACTCCTGCTCCACCAGGGTTGCGGCCGCCTCACTCGCGATGGTGACCATGTTCATCCCCATCGCGTCCCCGGTATCGAACCGCAGCCGGAGAAACAGGCTGGTCCCGGCCACGAACGGGCGTGCCTCGAGGAGTTTTCCATGCGAGGTGGTCGCCTCCGCTGCCTCCCGGATCGCCTCCTGGTGGTCCTCTATCCACTGCACGCACTCCCGGAGATGGCCCACATCCCGGCAGGCGAAGACGGGGGCCCGGGTCATCCCGTCGGCGATGATCCGGACCGTCGCCCCTCCCGCCCGGGTGATGGCGCTGCATCCCCGGTTCACCGACGCCACGAGCGCCCCCTCGGTGGTGGCGAGCGGCAGGAAGCGTGACCCGGTGGTGTATTCCCCGTCGATCAACAGCGGGCCCGCCACCCCCACTGGCAGGTGGACGCAGCCGATCATGTTCTCGATGTTCCGCTTCGTCGCCCGCTCCAGATCCAGCGCACAGCTGGAGAGCGCCCCGAGCGACCCGCCGGTGCGATCCTCGATATACATCCGGCGAATCCGGACCGCGTCTGCCACGGGCAGGATCTCCTCGAGCGCATGGAGCCGGATCTCTCCCCGCACCAGCTTCTCCATCGCTGCTTCCGGGCTGTCATAACGCTCATCCATGATCACTGTTCAGTTGTATGTGCATTAATTATGGCGGGGGAGATGGAGCCGGTCCCCGGATGGGGGGTGGCGGTCCCGAAGGCGCAGGGAGAGAGCCATCGCCGGAGGCTCCGGGAGCAGGGGGTCCTCGATCCCACCCTCCGGCCCCGGGTGGAGGGCGACACTCTCCTGCTGCCGGTGCGGGAACCGGTCCCGGGCGCCCGTGAATATCTCTTCGTCCCCTTCGATCCCCGTGGCCCCCCGCTCCCCCGGCACGAGCTGATCGGCGGGATCGCGGTCATGCAGGAGCCCGATGCCGGCGAGGCAGAGCGACTGCTCCACTCCCGTCCCTCCATTCACACGGTGCTCTGCGCGGAGTCGGAGGTGGAGGGGGAGTTCCGGACCCGGCGGTACCGGGTGCTCGCGGGCGACCCGACCACCGCCACCCGGTACCGCGAGCATGGCCTGGTGCTGGACATCGATCTCGCGGTCGCCTACTTCTCCCCCCGCCTGGCCACCGAGCGGCAGCGCCTCGCGTCCCGGGTCCGGCCCGGAGAGCGGGTGCTGGACATGTTCGCGGGGGTGGGGCCGTGTGCGCTCTCGCTCGGGCGGAGGGGTGCCTGGGTGGCGGCCGCCGATCTCAACCCGTCGGCGGTCCACCTGATGGTCCACAACTGCCGGCTGAACCGGATCCGGTCGGTCACTCCGTTCTTTGCCGATGCCCGCCATCTCCGGGGGATCGGTCTCCCCTTGTTCGACCGGGTGGTGATGAACCTCCCCCTCGGGTTCCGGTCGTTCCTGGACGACGCCTGGGCGCTGTGCCGACCCGGCGGGACCATCCATGTCTATGCGCTGCAGGAGGAGGCGGGCCAGTTCACTCCGCTCCTGGAGGCGCATGGTGCAGAAAGAGTGGAGGAGCGGGAGGTCCGGACCTATTCGCCCGGACGGTGGCACGCGGTCTACGATGTGGTGCGGTCCACGGGCTCGAACTTGGTCCCGTAGTGGATGACCCCGCTCGCCCCGTCGGCACCGATCTTCCTGAACACCCCGCGCACCCGGGTGCCGATGTCGATATCGCCCGGGTTGCAGGCGATCTGGGCGGTCAGGCACGGACCTTCGTCGAGTTTCACGATGCCGAGCACGTAGGGGGTGCTCCTTTCGAACTGGTCGCTTGCCGACCGGATGGTGGTGTGGGAGACGATGGTCCCCTCCCCCCGGAAGGTGTGGGGAACGATGCGGCCGTCACGGCGGCAGGTGGGGCAGAAGGTCCGGGGCGGGAAGAAGAACGTCCCGCAGGTCTCGCATCGCGTCCCCTCGAGATTGTATCGCTGCGGTATCTTTCTCCAGAATCGTGCAACGGACATATCACACCCCCAGGATATGGACGGCGACCGTGGCCCCGGTCCCGCCCACGTTCTGCGCCATGCCGACTCTGGCACCGTCCACCTGCCGGGCGCCCGCCTCGCCCCGCAGCTGGGTGACCAGCTCGCAGACCTGCTTGATGCCGGTGGCCCCCACCGGGTGGCCGCAGGCCTTGAGCCCGCCGCTCGGGTTGACCGGGAGCCGGCCGCCGAGAGCGGTGACCCCCTCCTCGGTCAGGCGGCCCGCCTCGCCCTTCTCGCAGAAGCCCAGGTCCTCGATGGCGCAGATCTCCGCAATGGTGAAGCAGTCGTGGACCTCCAGGAGATCGATCTCCTCCGGTCCCATACCGGCCATGTCGAAGGCCCGCCGCCCGGCGGCCACGGTGGCGTCCAGGGTGCAGAGATCCCGGCGGTCATGGAGGGTGATGGTGTCGCTTGCCTGCGCACTGGCGAGCACCCGCACCGGAGTATCGGTGAATTCACGTGCCCGCTCCAGCGGAGCCACCACCACCGCCGCCGCCCCGTCGGTGATCGGCGAGCAGTCGAAGAGGCGGAGGGGATCGGCGACCAGTGACGACGAGAGGACGGTGTCCAGGGTGATCTCCTTTCGGAACTGGGCGATCGGGTTCCTGGCGCCGTTGTAGTGGTTTTTGACCGCGACCCGGGCGAGCTGCTCCCGGGTCAGCGGGTACCGGTGCATGTAGGCGGTGGCGATGAGCGCGTACAGGCCGGGGAAGGTCGCTCCCACGAACCCCTCCCATTCGCGGTCCGCCGCCCCGGCGAGGGCATCGACGCTCACCCCGCTCTCCACGTCGGTCATCTTCTCCACCCCGGCGGCGACCACCACGTCCGACATGCCGCTTGCCACCGAGATGACCGCCTCGCGGAACGCAAGGCCGCCCGATGCACAGGCCGCCTCCACCCGGGTGGCGGGGACATGTTCGGTGGCGAGCCCGGCGTAGTCGGCGATGAGCGCCCCGATGTGCTCCTGCTCCACGAAACGCCCCGCACTCATGTTCCCTACATACAGGGCGTCGATCTGCTCACCGGCGAGATTGGCGTCTTCCAGGGCAAGCGCTCCTGCCTCCACAAAGAGATTTCGAAACGACGTCTCCCATTTCTCACCGAATGCGGTGCAACCGATACCGATCACTGCCACGTCTCTCATGACTGCATCACGATCTTTCCCCTGTGTCTGGCATACTGTGCGTAATCGATGTATATGGGGTCTTTCAGGAGCTCCTCCACTGTCGGGGCCGCGTCCCGCTGGAAGTCGCCGCCCTCGATGGCCCCGGTCACCTCGATGTCGAAGGCGTCGCTGCCGGCCCCGGACCCGAACGAGGTGACGAAGATGCGGTCCCCGGGGCGGGCCACGTCCAGGGTGGCCGCAAGGCCGACCATCGACGACCCGCTGTAGGTGTTCCCCAGCCGGGGGACCACGAGCCCCGGAGCGATCTGTTTTTCGCTGAAACCGAGCATGGCCGCCATCCGCCGGGGGAACTTTGCGTTGGGCTGGTGGAAGACGGCATAGGTGTAGTCCGACGCGGTTAGTCCGGTCCGCTCCAGCAGCATCTGGGACGCTCCGTCGACATGCTTGAAGTAGCCCGGGTCACCGGTGAACCGGCCGCCGTGGCGGGGGTAGCTCTGCCCCTCGCGCCGCCAGAAATCGGGGGTGTCGGTGGTGAACGAGCAGGTCTGGTGGATGGTGGCGATGGGGTCGGTCTCTCCGATCACAAACGCCGCTCCACCGGCCGCCGCAGTGTACTCGAGCGCGTCTCCCGGTGCGGACTGGGCGGCATCGGCCCCGATGGCCATCCCGTAGGGGATCATGCCGCTCTTCACCAGCCCCAGGCAGGTCTGGATCCCGGCGGTGCCCGCCTTGCAGGCGAACTCGAAGTCTGCCGCGGTCATCGCGGGCGTGGCCCCGATGGCCTCGCCCACCGTGCAGGCGGAAGGCTTCACCGCGTAGGGATGGGATTCGCTGCCCACGTACACGGCCCCGATCTCGTTCGGAGGGACCGCTCGCCTGCTGAGGGCGTGTCGTGCCGCGGTGACCGCGATGGTGATGGTGTCCTCGTCCACATCGGGGACGGACTTTTCACGTACTCCGATACCGCCGGAGACGTCCGCTGCGTTGGCTCCCCAGACGCGAGCGATCTCCTCGACGGTGATCCGGTACCGGGGGAGGTAGGTGCCGTAGGTGACGATGCCTGTCATAGATCTCCTCTCAGTCGATCGATGATCTCCTGGATGTCCACTGTGGTGCAGAGCACGGTGATCCGGTCCTGCTCCGCGAGCCGGCTGACCAGCGGGTGCACCTGCTCGGGGGCGATCCCCTGCAGGACCACGCATCGCGGTTTGAACGGGGTCACCCGGATGGCCACGAGCGGCGATTTGCCGCTCGATACCCCGGTGAAGATGAGTGCCCGCTCGGTGCTCCACCCGTATATCCGGTTGAACTCGTCGGAGGAGAGGTGGAGGATGGCATGGAGGCTGTTGATGACCGTGTATCCGTAGATGGAGAGGTCATGCGATCCGCAGAGGTGGGTCGCCCCGATGGCTTCCTGCAACCGGGACAGGGTTACCGGCTCCGGGTACTCGTGGATATCCAGGATGACGTCCTGATCGAACTCACTGAACAGAATTTTGGAAAATTTACTGATGAATTTCCCGCCGTTCTCCTCGTCGATGTTCAGCAGGGAATCGACGATCTTGCCGACGATGGCGGTCCCCGGGCTCTTGCGCCGTCCGCTCTCGTAGTCGCTGATCACGGACGGGGAGACACCGAGCGCCTCTGCCAGGACGCCCTGGGGGATGTTGAAACTGATCCGCCATTTCTTGAGGGCGCGACCCGGCGAATCCGAAAGCGTAATCTCACCGGCCATCTTCTCTGCCAGCTGGTTCCGCATTCCGGATTGCATGCGTCATTCGTATGCGGGAGAAATTTAAATAATTAACGAATGCCATATCGACATTTCACGAAGCCCCGCCGTCTCGGAACTCATAAATAAGATACATCTCAATATTGGTATCATGACCGACCGGCAGTCTCTCAAGGCCATCGCCCTGCTGGGAGGGCTCGAGAGGCCGGTCAGGCTTTCGTCGCAGAGCCTCGGGGAACACCTCGATATCAGCCCCCAGACCGCCTCGCGCCGCCTGATCATGCTCGAGGAGCAGCGCCTCATCTCCCGGCAGATGCACGGCGACGGGCAGTACGTGATGGTCACCCGGGAGGGAGAGACCCTCCTCCGGCAGGAGTACATGGAGTACCGCCGGATCTTCGAGCGGGAGGAGGGCCGGTACGTGCTGCGGGGTGCGGTGATCACCGGGCTCGGCGAGGGCCGGTATTACATGGCGTTTTCCGGGTACCGGGACCAGTTCCGGGATGCCTTCGGTTTTGAACCCTATCCGGGGACGCTCAATCTCCGGGTGCAGCCAGCCGACATCCCGGTGCGGCGGCGGCTCACCACCCTCGGGTGGGTGACCATCCACGGGTTCACCGCCGAGAACCGGACGTTCGGGGAGGTGAAGGCACTGCCGTGCCGCGTGGGAGGGCTTCCCGGGGCCATCGTGCTCCCGGGGCGGACGCACTACCCCGAGGATATCCTGGAGATCATCGCGCCGGTGAATCTCCGGGAGGCGCTTGGAATCGACGACGGTGATGTGGTGGACGTGGAGGTGACCTATGATTGATGATGCGATAGCCGCGCTTGCGCGGGGAGAGTTCATTTTACTGTATGATTTTGATTCACGAGAGGGAGAGACGGATTTTGCCATCCGAGCGGATGCGGTGACGTCCGATCATATCCGGATCATGCGCAGGGACGGGGGCGGCCTGATCTGCACCGCGGTGCATCCCGATGCCTCCCGGAAGCTCGGGCTCCCCTTCGCCTGCGATCTGCTCCGCGATTCCCCTTTCGGCGAGCGGGACGGTGAGATCCCCTACGACCCACAGAACCATTCGTCGTTCTCACTCTGGGTCAACCACCGGGAGACGTTCACCGGAGTCACCGACCGTGACCGGGCCTGCACCATCAACGCCCTCGCCATGCATGTGGGGAAGTCGCTGAACGGGGGATCGCCGGGGTTCGCCGAGGAGTTCCGTTCTCCCGGCCACGTGGCGATCCTGCGTGCTGCCGACGGTCTGCTCGCCCGCCGCCAGGGGCAGACCGAGCTCTCCGTCGCTCTTGCGGTGATGGCGGGGGTCACCCCGGCGGTGGCCATCTGCGAGATGCTGGACGATGATACCGGCCTCGCCCTCTCCCGCGACGATGCCCGGGACTATGCGAAGAGGCACGGGCTGGTCTTCGTGGAGGGCCGCGAGGTCCTCGACCGCTGGCAGGAATTCGTGGAAGAGAAAAAAGGGGCAGTGAGTCAGATCTCCATCTGGCTCAGTGCATCGTAGACCATCCGCCGGTAGGTCCCGGGGTCGGTCCGGTACTGTTCCTCGGCCGCCCGGGAGTCCGGGGTGGTGCCGAATGCGTCCAGCCGGTCAAGCGTCTTTTCAGCGGCATCCAGCACCCAGATGTTCCGGGTCTCCGCATCCACGGGGGTGATCGATTCCACCCGCAGGGTGACCCGGATCGACCCGTCCTGGCCCTGGTACACGTTCGGCTTGCCGATGACCGCCACGAAGGCGGGGGGCTCGATCCGGGCGAACTGCTGCATCGCCTCGGGCTGGTAGTTCCCGGCGCTGATGAAGAAGAGGCCGGACGGATCCACCACCCGGCCGATATAGAATGAATTCTGTTCCCCGCGCCGCTGTTTCTCGGTGAGCGAGCCCACCACCAGCACCCGGTTGGCCCGCTCGCCGGTGGGCAGGAGGACGTAGGTGGGGCTCTTCTCATCGGTGCCGTCGCGGAACTGGTGCCGGGCCTCCCTGAACTCCGCGGCAAAGACCCGCTTTGCCGGTTCCCGCTCGAAGGATTGCTGGGTCATGAAACCACACCTCCGGCACGGTTGAGGAGGGTGGCCAGCCGTTCGCGATCGAACGAGAGCGGTGTGCAGTGGTTGACCAGCATCCGGCTGTCCAGGATCGCCCCGGTGCAGGTGAAGTACCGGCCCTGGAGAGTATTCTCGATGTGCGTGCGCACCTCGTCGAAACCGAGCGGGTTCTGCTCGGCGATATCCACCGCCTCTTCCAGGGTGAGGCCGGCGAGCGTCTCCACCAGCTCGCGCTGCACCAGGATATTGTGGGCGGTGAACCCGTCGTCGAGCACACCCTTCACCCGGAGATCATAGTGGAAGTCGTTTTGTATCTCGTGGATCGGGCAGTAGTTCTGCCGGGAGAGGACCCGGTTGCACCCGTTCACCGGGCAGCGCTTCACGAGCCCGGAGCCGGGGGCCACCTGCACAATGGCGCCGGAGATGCTCTCCTCGTTGGAGCCCACCTCGATGTCCCCCTCGTCGGGGATGCAGGTCGCCGCATTGAGCGTGATCGAATTGCGGCCGTTGTACTCGTCCACCAGGGCGTAGAAGATCCGGTACACCGTATCGGGCTCGAGCCGCTCCTTGTCGTCGCCCTTCCAGATGGTGAACTTGACTGTTCCCGTCTCGTCTCCCACGAGGCCGGTCTGGAGCATCCGTTCATGGACGGGCTCCCAGTCCTGCACCACCTTCACCCGGACGTGCGCCACCCCCGGGCGGAGATCGGTGACCGCGGTGAGGGACGGGATGATGGCCTCGTCCTTCTCCACCTCCTGGACCGTGGTCCCGGAGTGGATCTTGAGGTTCGGGGCCCCCCGGTACAGGTCCACCACCGCCGATTCGAGACGGTACCAGTGCCCCTCCTCCAGGGGGGGCGCCTCTGCCCGGGACCAGACCACGAACCGGATCGCACCCGTGGGATCGGCGAGGATCCCGCTCTGGGCGATCGCCTGCGAGGGGGAGGTGGTGAGGGCGGCGACCTTCCCCTCCACGGTGACCCACTCCGCCCCGCCTTCTCCCGGCGGTGCGGCGGTGATCCCGCCGATATCCCGGACCTCCGGGGGTCCGCTCTCGGGGCGGTTCATCCCGTGCTCCCGGGCGAGCTCGCTGGTGATGCTCCGCTCCGCTTCCTGGAGATGGACGCCGAATTCGTCCACCAGGCGGCGCAGCTTGCGTTCGACGGCCGCGGTATCGACCGTGATACCCTGTGCGGCAAATTTCTGGGAGATTCTCTCTGCTGACTGGATGAGATCCATACTGACATCTCCAGCTCACCCATGGTGGCAAGAAGGTCATAAAACCGGATGTCCGGGGGGTGAAAGTGACCCGGGCGCGGACCCTTAAATAATGTGGACGATAAATAGAGCTGGTATGGCAGTAACTGCAGACAGCACGATCGCTGAGCTCCTCAGGGAGAAACCTGAATCCGCCGGTGTGCTCTTCCGATTCGGAATGGGCTGCCTGGGATGTGCGATCGCCAACAACGAAACCATCCGCGAGGCGGCGGAGGTCCACGGCATTCCCCTCGAGGAACTGACCGACGCGCTCGGCATCGAGGCGTAAAGACCCCGGTCTCATCCCCGGTCCCGGACCCGCTTCAGCTCGAGCAGGCTCGCCTCGGGGTGTCTCCGGAGATAGTCGGCCACCCGGGGGATGTGGACCAGCTCGCAGTGGCTGCAGTTCCACACCTGGCCGCCCGATGAACTCTCCATCCATTCCCCGAGGCTCTCGTCTCCGCAGGGATAGAGCGGGCAGTAACAGAAATCGCAGCGCTGGCCCGGGAAGTGACAGGGATAATATGGACACGCTTCCCCTTTTTCCTTCCATTCGACGAAGCGCGTCCCCCCGTACCGGCTGAAGATAAAAAATGACGGTTCTTTTCGGACCACTTCACCGTTATTTCGCAGGATCGACTCGCGAACTCCCGCACGGACCGCGGTGCGGATCCGGCTGCCCGCATCGGTCAGGCTGCCCGCGTACCGGTGGACCGGAGGCGCCCCCTCGTGGGCGATGACCACCGCGTCGGTGGTGGTCCCGGAGAAGTCGTAACCGAGCGATCGGAGGGCGTCGGCCTTCGCCTCGGTGGCGGTGATGATCGCCTCCAGCATGGCGCCGGGTGAGAGTGTCTCCCGGCAGACCACGATGATGTTGATGGTGTGGGGTGCGTCGTCCGCCGGATCGGGGTTGGTCACCCCCCCGGTCACGAACGCGGTGATCCCGTCGATCTGCATGATGCAGAGATCCCGCATCGGTACGGCGGTGAGGAGGCCGAAGTAGGCGGGACCGTATCCCTCCCGGGTGATCACCCGGTCGAGGTACCCCCCCGGGTCCGCATGATCGAAATGTTTCGGGACCGTGTGGTTGACGATGGTGTCCACATCGGCCACCCCGCCGTCGATACCGGTGGAGGCCGCCCGGAACATCCCCCTGATGAAGAGCGTGTGGTGGTGGACGACGTATCTCATGGACGGGCCCTGTACTGGTCGGGGAGTCGTGCTCAATCCACGGCGTATCGTGCCCGGTCCTTGAGTTCCTGTTGTTTTCCGGCGTTCCAGCCGGCCACGTCCGCCAGGTACCCGGTCACCCGGCTCACCTGGGAGACGTCATGGGAGCCGCATTCGGGGCAGACGGGCTTGCCGCAGAGGGGGCAGTAGTCGATCCGCTCCACCAGCGGGTGGGTGCAGTGGCAGTGGTCGAGCGGGCACATCACCTCCAGGTCCCGTTCACCGCAGTTCGGGCAGGGGCGCCCGTCGACGATGTAGTGGCAGGTATAGCATTTGTACCGGCGCTCGGACTCGGGGACATCCTCCACCGAATCGTATTTTTCGAGGATCTTCTGCTGCTCCGCGGTCAGGTGCATGTGTAGTCCTCTCGGTGTGCGTTCAAAAAAAAGGTTGCCTCCCGGCACTGCCTCAGGGACTCATAGGGCTCATCACCCGGATCAGCACGGTCTGTTCATCATCGGCAGGCCAGGGCGAAGCGTTCGGCGGCGGCGGCCGGGTCGGGGTCGTTGTAGATGCTCCGGCCCACGATCACCCCATCCACGAGATCGGTGATGGGGGCGATCCCGCCCCCCTGTGCCCCGACGCCCGGCGAGTAGATCTTTCTATCGGGGATGCACTCCCGAAGCGCCCGCACCCGGTCGGGCCGGGTGGCCGGGGCGATGATCCCTGCCGCCCCCGATTCATCCGCCATGCGGGCGATCTGCTCGGGGACAGGGGCGGCGAAGAATTCGACCGCTCCCGGGTGGCTCATCTCCGCGACCAGGAAGCACTCCCCCCCGAATTCTGCGGCGACCGCCACGCAGGCGTCCACCGAGTCCCGGCCGCAGAACCCGTGGGCGATGACCGCGGAGAACCCCGCTTCAAAGACTGCCTCGCAGATGAGGCGGTTGGTGTTGGGGATGTCGGCGACCTTGAAGTCGGCGATGAGGGGGCGGCCGACGGACGCGAGGTCGTCGGCGATCTCCAGGCCGGCCCGCAGCACCAGCGGGTAGCCCACCTTGACGAAATCGGTGTGCGGGGCGCACATCGTTGCCACCTCGAGCGCCCGGTCCCGGTGGGTGACGTCCAGGGCGAGGATGAGATCGGTCACGCCATCGCCTCCCGCACGGCGGCCATCAGCAGGGGGAGGGTGATGCTCGCATCGCCGTACACGGTCACCGTCTGTCCCTCCTCGGTCACCTTCCCCCAGGACCGGGCCTCATCGAGCGTCGCCCCCGAGAGCCCCCCGAGGTCGGGGCGGTCCCCGGTCAGCTGCACCGCGGCGGCGAACCCCTGCGGGGTCAACAGCATGCTCTGGAGGATGTAGTTCTTGGGGACCCCGCCACCCACCAGGAGGGCGCCCGCCCGCCGGGCATCGAAGCAATAATCCATCATCTGCTGCATGTCGGCGAAGGCGTCCACCACCAACCGGTGGGCCTGGGTGTACAGCCAGACCTGGAGGCCGATCATGGAGTCCTGGATCGCGGGGCAAAAGACCGGTGTGCCGGTGTCGGCGGCGGCGGCGAGGATCCCGGAGTCGACCCCGCGGCCGAGCCCGGCGAGGAGTCCGGCGATGGAGCAGGTCTCCCCCATCCCGGCCAGCGTCTCCTGCATGTACTCCTCGAGGCGCTCGAAGGCCTCGTTTCGGAGGTATACATCGTAGATGCGGTTGATACCCTGTCCCCGAAGCTCCACGTCCGAGCAGGCGGCGGTCCCCTGGTAGTGGCGGCACCCGAGGGCCTCGATGAGGTCGTGGGTGAGGTTGGCCCCGGTGGAGACGAGGACGTCCACGTGGCCGTCCCGGACCAGGTCCTCCACGATCCCCCCGCATCCGGCGGGGACCATCGCCCCGGCGAGCCCGCAGAAGACGGTGGTCTTTGCATCTTCGAACATCTCTGTGCAGATCTCCACCGCCCGGGCGAGCGCCCCCGCGTTGTAGGCCCCGGCCGCTCCCATGGACCCGACCAGCTCGCCCGCCGACATCCCGGCCCGCAGGTGGTGCTGGCGGACCGGCCGCTCCTGGTCTGCCATGCGCATCTGGTTCGACGGGTCGATAGATGAAGGCATCGCCGGCACCCACAGGTTTAAGGTGATGCGCCCTCCGGAATGCCCATCTGGGGTGATCACCCATGCCTGACACTGTGACGATCGCCGTCGGCGCTGTCAGATGGTGGCTGGGAAACCCGATATCTCTCGCGATGCTCCGTTTTCTCACCGGCCACGATGACTGCGGATACCGGCTGGAGAACGCGATGGATTATTATCTCACTGGATCGAACGGAACCGAATACTGCTGGAAGTGCCGGCTCGCGGGCCGGATCCTCGGGTGGACCTGCCGGCGGGGAGGGTCAATCTTCGGGGTGGACGAGACCGACATCAAAGGCGCCCTCTCCGAGGAGGTCTTCCGGAAGGGTCTTGCCAGCGTGCTCGAGGGATTCACCCGCTACGGGGTGACCCTCCCCCAGCGGCTCCATGCCCCGTTCCTGGTGGTCTGGGACCTCACCCGGGCCTGCAACCTCCGGTGCCGGCACTGCTACCAGCGGGCTGGGCGGCCGCTCCCCGAGGAACTCTCCACCGACGAAGCACTCGCTCTCGTGGACGAGCTCGCCGATGCGGGGGTGGTGGCCCTCTCGCTTTCCGGGGGCGAACCCCTGATGCGGAGGGATCTCTTCGATATCGCCGCCCGTGCCCGTGACCGGGGGATGTATGTCTCCTGTGCGAGCAACGGGACCCTGATCACCCCGGACGTGGCCCGGCGGATGAAGGAGTCGGGGATCGAGTACGTGGAGATCTCCCTCGACGCTCCCGACGCTGCCACCCATGACGCGTTCCGGGGGATGCCGGGCGCATTCGAGCGGACGTGTGCGGGGGTCCGGGCCTGCGTGGACGCGGGTCTCTTCACCTGCGTGGCGGCCACTGCCACCCGGCACACCTGCCCCCAGGTCCCGGACCTGTATGCCCTCTCCGCGGATCTCGGTGTTCAGCGGTTCATCTGCTTCAACTTCATCCCCACCGGCCGGGGCGTGGAGATCACGGACCAGGACCTGGAGCCGGAGCAGCGGGAGGAGCTTCTCCACTACATCTTCCGGCAGAACGGCACCGGGGGACCGGAGGCCCTCTCCACCGCTCCCCAGTTCGCCCGGGTGGCGGTGGAGGGCTGTGAGGGTAGCATGGCCCTCGGTCACTTCTACTACGGCGACCACTTTCCGGACCGCACCCGGGCGCTTGCGGAGTTCATCGGCGGGTGC
>JBNGCZ010000024.1:0-2043 GCA_049974905.1 Methanomicrobiales archaeon | reverse complement strand
TGACCGCCCCGGATCCCGGCTGCATCCACAACCGGGACCGGTGGGAGGCGCTGAAACGCCAGCGGTCGCAGGCGCCGGTGCAACGGCCCGAACCGGTCCCCGCCCGGTCAGGGCCCCTCTCACTTTCGATCCGGTGATCACTTTCAACACCTGCTCATTTTCCTTATCCCCGCCGCCCGCCCATGGAGTACTTGTCCCGGGGAGACGGGGATCGACGGCGCCCGGCCCCGCTCTCCCCGGACAGGAGAGAAGAACCATGAGCAGCACAAACGACATCCGCCGGGGAGGTGGCCGATGACCGATCCGGGCGCCCCCGCCCACACCCGCACCACCGGGCCGGTACCCCTCTTCCTCCTCCCCCATGCCCTCTCGCGGGAGATCCATGCCAGCGGGCGGACCATCCAGACGGTGGCCATCGTGCGGACCGGGGGCAACCGGTTCCGGATCGAGGTGACGCTGCGGCCCGGGACGCCGCCGGGATTCGGGTCGTGAACGGCCCGGTACGCCCATTTCTCCCCATTGTACCATGTCCCGGTTCTCCCGGCCGCAGACACCGCCCTGACAACCGCTCCGTGCAGCAGAGGGCGTGGAATGCGTCCTGTTCGAATATCCGGCCATGGCCGGATTGGCAGGAGCGCTCCCCCCATACGGCCCTCTTTCAGCTGTACCGCCTCGCGGTCATCTGCGGACCCGTGGTCCCCTTCAGCGATTTTCGGGGAAAGGGACATATACAGCACAATCTCACACTATCCTTCAGAAATCGGAAACTCTGCGCCCGTTTCAAAAGGGAGATCGACACATGCAGGCAGCGTCTCGTCGGAACATAACCGCCATGTTCTTTGACATGGACAACACCCTCTTCGATTTCGTGGAGGCGAAGATCGCCGCCTGCACCGCCGTCAACGAGATCCTGGGGCTGGACCGGGGAGAGGATCTGCTGCAGTATTTCCTGCGCGACGGCCACGATTTCGAGGGCCTGGACAACATCCGCGATTTCATGGCGGACAACGGCATCGACTGCGAGGAGACCTTTGCCCGGTGCTGCACCTCGTACGAGACGACGAAACTCGCCCGCATCACGGCCTATCCCAACACGGAATCGACGCTCCGCCGGCTGAAGCAGAAAGGGATTGCCCTCTCGGTGATCACCGATGCGCACTCCCGCAACGCCCGGGCACGGCTGGAGAAGGCGGGGCTCGCGGATCTCTTCGATCACCTGGTCACCTGCGACATGACCGGGACAAAGAAGCCGGATCCGTTCGTGTTCCAGTATGCCCTCGACTGGTCCGGGGTCCCGCCCGACGAAGTGCTGGTCGTCGGCGACAGCATCCGGCGGGACATCAACCCGGCCCGGGGGCTGGGTCTCCTGACCGCCCATGCGGTGTTTGGCGACCGCAATGTCAGGGACGACCGGACCGGGGCCGCGGACGTCACCCTGGCCGACGTGTCGGATGTGCTCCGGCTGGTGTGAGGCACAACTGCCAGTGGTTTCTGACCGCTGACCCGCGAAAACGGGACGATCCGGCCCTCCGGACAGATCCCGGCCCTGAACGATTCTGGTTCACGGACCCGGTCTGCAGGGTGGCAGCCGCCGGAGGGGACGGTCGATGGAATCGACCGGGGGGATGCGGGTGTCCTGTCAGCAGAAATGCGGGATGGGATCACTTTCGGGACCCACTCATGGCGCTTATATCCCGGCTCTGCCCATGCTGTAGCTGTCCGGGGGAGACCGGAAGGGAATGAACTGGTCCTCTTTTTCTCACCTCTTTCCTCGTCACCTGGCCCTCACCCCCCGGACGATGGATTTCTTTTGAGTGGGAAGAGCGTTACGTATACCCAATGGCTGGTTCACTGTGCCTGGGGAGGTGCATTTCCACCATCTGTCACAGAAAGTCACGTCCGTTTCATATCGAGCATCTGATTATCGGCGGCATCATATAACTGGTGTATCGTCTCGTATCTGACCCGCCGTTCATTGATGCATTTCCTGAGGGCTCGCTCCCTCTTGCTCAAACTGGCGCTGCTCCCGGTTTTCACCTCGAT
>JBNGCZ010000023.1:0-23263 GCA_049974905.1 Methanomicrobiales archaeon | reverse complement strand
TTGTGGAAGGTCATGGTCCCGGACTTCCAGGCAAGGGGAGAGGTGGAACGCCACTCAAGCCTTTTTGCAGAAAAAGGCCCATTCGTGACGGCTGGCCTGCATGAACTCTTTGGCATATCCGCAGTCCCACATTCCCTGTGCCAGCCAGTCACGGGATAGATTCGGTACAGACCCACCTCATCCGTTTCCGGAGGGGGGATCATCACTCTGTCCGGAACGAAAAGAGCTGTGCCAGGTACGTCGGCAGTCATATCTTCACGGGCCGGAAAGACGTCAAAAACCGCATGCGAGGGGCCGGATTTGAACCGGCGAACTCCTGCGAGACTGGGCCCTGAACCCAGCGCCTTTGACCTGGCTTGGCAACCCTCGCGCCCGTGTATGTAGGTTTTGAAAGAAAATAAAAGTAGTTATTCGGTGGATGCAACCGCCTGGTCGTTCTGGAACCGCCGGAGCTCGAGCTCCCGGAGTTCGTGGCGCTTGATCTTGCCGGAGATGGTCTTGGGGAGTTCGTCCACGAACTCGATCGCCCGGGGGTACTTGTAGGGGGCGGTGACCTGCTTGACGTGACGCTGGATGTCGCGGGCCAGTGCATCCGACGGGGTCTGTCCCGGCGTGAGCACCACGAACGCCTTGACGATGAGACCGCGGATGACGTCCGGGGATCCGACCACCGCCGCCTCCTGGACGGCAGGGTGCTCGATGAGGGCGGACTCCACCTCGAAGGGGCCGATCCGGTACCCGGAACTCTTGATCACGTCGTCGTCCCGGCCCACGAACCAGAAGTAGCCCTCCTCGTCCATCCAGGCCTTGTCCCCGGTATAGTAAAAGCCGTTCGAGAAGACGCGTTCGTTCTCCTCGTCATTGTCCAGGTACCCGGTGAAGAGTCCCGGCGGGCGGGGATCGAGGGCAATGGCGATGTGGCCCACGTCCTCGACGGGGACCGGATGGCCGTCATCGTCATGGAGCTCCACGTGCCACCCCGGAGAGGGTCTCCCCATGGAGCCCGGTTTCGTGGTCATTCCCGGGAAGGTGCCCACGCAGAGCACCGTCTCGGTCTGGCCGTAACCCTCGTAGATGGTGAGACCGGTGGCCTCCTCCCATGCCCGGATCACCTCCGGGTTCAGGGGTTCACCGGCACTGACGCAGTGGCGCAGTTCGTTGAAGTCGAACTTGTCGAGATCGGCGAGTATGAGCATCCGGTAGATGGTGGGCGGGGCACAGAACGTGGTCACCCCGTACCGCTCTAGGATGGGGAGGATCTCGGTCGCGTTGAACCGGCCGCGGATATCGTAGACCATGATCGCCGCCCCCTCGATCCACTGCCCGTAGAGCTTGCCCCAGGCGCTCTTCGCCCACCCGGTATCCGACAGGGTGAGGTGGAGATCGTTTGGGCGGATATCGTGCCAGAACCGGGCGGTGACGATGTGGCCGAGCGGGTAGCTGTGGTCGTGGAGCACCATCTTCGGCTCGCCGGTGGTGCCCGAGGTGAAGAAGATGATCATCGGATCGGTGGATCGGGTGCGCTTCATACCCGGCAGGTTGATCAACCGGCTGGAGACCGGCGCCGGGTAATCGAGTTCGACGGGATAGCTCACCCATCCGTCCCGTTCCCCGTCGGTGAGCATCCGGGTCAGGAGCGAGGGGCAGTCCGGGAAGACGGCATCGATCTTCTCCGCCTGTTCGGTATCGGTGACCACCATCTTGATGTTGGCGGTCTGGATGCGGTAGGCGAGATCCTTGGTGGTGAGCATGGTGGGGGCGGGGCAGTACACTGCACCCACCTTGATGAGGGCGATGGTGAAGATCCACCACTCCGGCACCCGGGGGAGCATGATGAGCACCCGGTCGCCCTTGGTGATCCCGTACTTGATCAGCATGTTGGCAACCTGGTTGGAGAGGAGGGAGAGGTCCCGGAAGGTGTATATGCGCTCCTCGCCCTTCTGGTTGACCCAGACCATCGCGATCTTGTTGCGGTCTTTCGCCGCCCACCGGTCGATCACATCGAACCCGAAGTTGAAGTATTCCGGCACCGTGATGCGAAAGTTCCGGTAGGTCTCCTCGTAGGGCCCGATGTTCGCAACCTGGTGGGAGGGGAGATGCACCAGCGAGGTGGGGGTCTGGAGCTGTTCCGTGCACACCCCGGAGATCCATTCTGAACGGGAGAGGCCGTCGATTGCCCGGGCGGTGTCGATGGCCTCCACCAGGGCATCGTCCATCGTGATGGAGTAGCGAACCATATCTACACCCGTTGGATGGTGCACCAAAAAACGATTACGATTCAATGACGCACCGGATCTGCTATCAAAAGAGGGGGATGCGGTTCAGGCAGACCCGGTCTTTGCGGCGCGCCGGAGCTCGAGCTCCCGGAGTTCGTGGCGCTTGATCTTGCCGGAGATGGTCTTGGGGAGTTCGTCCACGAACTCGATCGCCCGGGGGTACTTGTAGGGGGCGGTGACCTGCTTGACGTGACGCTGGATGTCGCGGGCCAGTGCATCCGACGGGGTCTGTCCCGGCGTGAGCACCACGAACGCCTTGACGATGAGACCGCGGATGACGTCCGGGGATCCGACCACCGCCGCCTCCTGGACGGCAGGGTGCTCGATGAGGGCGGACTCCACCTCGAAGGGGCCGATCCGGTACCCGGAACTCTTGATCACGTCGTCGTCCCGGCCCACGAACCAGAAGTAGCCCTCCTCGTCCATCCAGGCCTTGTCCCCGGTATAGTAAAAGCCGTTCGAGAAGACGCGTTCGTTCTCCTCGTCATTGTCCAGGTACCCGGTGAAGAGCCCCGGCGGGCGGGGATCGAGGGCGATGGCGATGTGGCCGGGGGATCCCGGTGGAACGGGATCGCCCTCTTCGTCATGGAGCTCCACGTGCCATCCGGGGGCGGGACGCCCCATCGATCCCGGTTTCAGCGCCATCCCCGGGAAGATCCCGATACAGCAGGCGGTCTCGGTCTGGCCGTATCCCTCGAAAATATCCAGCCCTGTGCCCTCCTTCCAGACCGTCATCACCTCCGGGTTGAGCGGTTCCCCGGCACTGCAGCAGTGACGGAGCGAGGAGAGATCGAACTTGTCGAGATCGGCGAGGATGAGCATCCGGTAGATGGTGGGCGGGGCACAGAACGTGGTCACCCCGTACCGCTCTAGGATGGGGAGGATCTCGGTCGCGTTGAACCGGCCGCGGATATCGTAGACCATGATCGCCGCCCCCTCGATCCACTGCCCGTAGAGCTTGCCCCAGGCGCACTTCGCCCACCCGGTATCCGAGAAGGTGAAGTGGAGGTCGGTGCACCGCAGGTCCTGCCAGTACCGGGCGGTGACGATATGTCCGAGGGGGTAGGAATGGTCGTGGAGCACCATCTTCGGCTCACCGGTGGTGCCCGAGGTGAAGTAGATGAGCATCGGATCCGTGGATCGTGTCCGGGTGGAATGGGGGGCGTTCACCATCCGGTGTGAGACGGGTGCGGGGTACAGGAGCTCGTAGGGGTAGCTCGCCCATCCCTCCCGCTCACCGTCGATGACCATCCGGGTAGTGAGCGAGGGGCACCGGTCCTGGATCTCCTCCACCTTTTCGGCGTTCTCCATGGTGGTGATGATCATGGAGAAGCGCCCCGCATTGAGGCGGTACTCCAGGTCCTTGGTGGTGAGCATGGTGGGCGAGGGAGTGAACACCGCCCCGAGTTTGATCAGCGCAAGAGCGGTGATCCACCATTCGGGGATCCGGGGGAGCATCACGAAGACGCGGTCTCCTTTGGTGATCCCGTATTTCAGGAAGATGTTCGCCGCCCGGTTGGAGAGGTTCTTGAGGTCGTGGAAGGTGAACTTGCGTTCGTTCCGGTCGTCGTCGACCCAGATCATGGCCAGGCGGTTCCGGTCCACCTCTGCCCAGCGATCGATGATGTCGTAGCCGAAATTGAAATATTCCGGGACCTCGATGACCGGTCCCGGAGATGATATGGCATCGGTATATGCTGCAGGTCCGTGCGTCTCCATGGAGATCTCCCTGTACGGTGGGGCCTGCCATCATTTAAGGGGTCGGATTCGGTCACCAGAACCGCCTGGTCCGGATATAGGTGCGCTCCGCCCTGAGGATCTCCCGGTAGAAGGCATCGTCCTCGGTGAGCGTGGCCAGGATGCGGGAGGCGGTCTCCGGACCCACCCCCCGGGCGGCGAGGGCGGTGACCGCTTTTTTCCCGCTGCTGAGTACGATATTTGCATTCCTCAGCAGCCGGACCTCGTCCTCCCGTTCCTCCGCCGTCTTTTTCTTCCTCTTCATCACCGGGATCAGCGATTCCTCGAACGGTTTCAGGGCGGCGATGAGCCTCGCCCCGCACATCGGGCAGACCGGCTGATCCGGCACCCGGTTCACCACCGTCCGGCTGGTCCACTGCCGGCAGTTCATGCAGAAGAGGATCACCTTCTCCTCCTGGAGGCGGCGCCGGATGGTGTTCAGCACCGCCTGGTCGATGGTGGAGGGCTGGATCAGGTCCCGGGATGAAAAGAGCCCCTCGCTTCCGAGGGGGCTGATGCCGCCCACCTCCACGGTGATTGCGCCGGACTCGATCCCCTGGAGGATCTCCACGGCCCCGTCCACGTCCATGTACCGGGAGAAGAGCTCCCGGAACGCTTCGTCCTGGACGACTGTGCCATCGAAGAGATCGATGAGCCGGTGGATGCTGATCCTCTCGTAGTCGGCATCCGGGTCGATGGCCCCGAACTTCTTGGCCACCTGGACGAGTTTCCACTTGAACATGGCCGTCCTCTTCAGGGCAAGCCGGAGGATCGCCTCCAGGTGATCGGACTCGAGGGTGGCGAGCACCTCCCGCACCTCCAGTGCCCGGACACCCGCGGGCAGGCGGACCATCACCCGGTAGGCGCCCACCTCGATCCCCACCGAGGTCCCGAACCGGGCGGAGATGAGGATGGAGAGTGCCCGGGCCAGTGCTTCGTTCGATTTATGGCCGCCGCAGACGTTGCAGACGACCCCTTCGTCGAAGGACTCGATGGTGATGCACCGGTCGGAGGGAAGCGCGAAGGAGCCCATCCGGTCCAGGAAACCGGCGGCATATGCGGCCACCTCCGCACGTCCGGGGTACTCATCGAACATGCGGGTCCGCCGGAGCCGCCCGCTCTCCATGGCCACCGCGAAGGGGACCGGGATCTGCTCACCCTCCCAGGAGGGAAGCTCCCCCTGCGCTGTCCGGGCGGGCTCCACGGTGATCTTGTCGCCCTCGAGGTCGAGCACCCTCCACATCTGGCCCTTGGTGACGAAGACGGCACCGGTGTGGAGCCATGACGCCACGAACGAATCGTCCAGTGTTCCCACGATCCGGCGGGAGACCATGTCGAAGACCTTCACCTTCCGCTCATCGGGGATCATGGAGAGGTTCCCGGAGAGATACCGGCGGGACCGGGCCTTCCGGATGACCCGATCACCCTCCCGCCGGATGAGGTAGTGGCGTTCCATCTGCTCGATGGTCCGGTCGATGAGATCGCCCGCGTCCGGGAAACAGTGCGATCCGGTGATGATCTCTTTCAGCCGTCGCGTGCTGATCTCACCGTACTCCACGGCGATGGCGGCGATCTGGTTGGAAAGCACGTCCGCCGCCTCCCGGTGGGGCCGGACGTCCTCGCACTCGTTGGCCCGGGCCCGGCGGGCGATGACCAGCGACTCCAGCAGGTCGTCGAACCCGGTGGCGAGGACGGTCCCCCGGGAGGTGACATCGAGGCGGTGGCCGGCTCGCCCCACCCGCTGGACCAGGCGGGCGACCTCGCGGGGAGAGCCGAACTGGACCACGTGGTCCACGTGGCCGATATCGATCCCCAGTTCCATGGAGCTGGTGCAGATGAGCGCCCGGATCTCGTGCCGCTTGAACCGCTCCTCGGCGTCGATGCGCACCTCACGGGAGAGCGAGCCGTGGTGCACCTCCACGTCGCCACGGTGGTACAGCCGGTGGCCGAGCGCCTCGGCGGTGACCCGGGTATTGACAAAGACCAGCAGCGATTCGTGGCGATCCAGGCACTCTTCCACCGCCCGCACCTGGTCGGTAAAGTCCTCGCCGGCGAACCGGACATCGATCTCCAGGTGCTGGCCCACGGGTACCTCTACCAGGCGACAGGGACGCTCCCCGCACATGAACGCGGCCACCGTCCGGGGGTTGCCCACCGTGGCCGAGAGCCCGATCCGCTGGAAATCGCCGGCGATGGCCGCCAGACGCTCGAGCGCGACCGAGAGCTGGGCGCCGCGCTTGCTGTCGGCAAGCTCGTGGATCTCGTCGATCACCACGTACCGGACGCTGGACAGGTGTGTGCGGAGTCGCGACCCCATGAACATCGCCTGCAGGCTCTCGGGGGTGGTGATAAGGAGATCCGGGGGGGAAAGCGCCTGTTTTCGCCGTTCACTGGCGGTGGTATCGCCGTGACGAACCCCGATAGTGAGCCCGAGCCGCACGCACCACCACCGCAGACGGTCCAGGATGTCCCGGTTCAGGGACCGGAGCGGGGTGATATACAGCGCGGTGAATCCGCCCCCGGGCTGGTCCAGGAGGTGGTGGAAGACCGGGAACATCGCACTCTCGGTCTTCCCGGTACCGGTGGGGGCGATGAGGAGCAGGTTCTCGCCCCGAAGCAGGATGGGGATCGCGTCCCGCTGTGCAGCGGAGAGTGACGCAAATCCGCGTTCCCGGATGCACTCCTGTACCCGGGGATCAAGCCCGTCCGTACCCTCAGGGAGGGGCGATGGAGTCAAGGGTCCCAAGGTAGGATCCATCGTTCAGTATCACCTCCGCGGTCTTCGTCTCCAGGCACCGGGTCGCCGGGCCCAGGCCCGATGCGGGTATCCCGGTCACGTCCACGCCGCCCGAGAGCTCGTTGAACGCGGGCACGAAGATCAACCGCGTGGATCCGGGCTCCATCGTCGATCCGGGGAAGAGGCAGCCCTCCTCGATGCGGGAGTACAGGTACCCCGGTGCGGCCCGGAAGGCGTATCCCACCTCGTCGTGGATCGAGACGGCCGGGTGGCAGTGGCCCTGGAAGACGAGCCGGCCCTGGAGTGCCGGATCGGGGAAGGTGTGGCCATGATAGAACCCGCAGTCGTCGATGACCGCCCCCCGGACCGGGAGGAGTTCGTCATCCCGGAGGAGGCGGGCCAGCCCCACGTCATGGTTTCCGGGACAGATCCGGAGCGTGACCTGCTCCCGGAGGGTCCCCAGTACCCGCGGGATCTCCCGGTATTCCTGACGGCTGGTGGCGGGGACCCGATGCTTGAGATCGCCGAGTATCACCATGATATCGGGGGTGGTTCCGGAGATACAGGCATGGAGGCGCTGGAGACGCCGTTTCGTATTGCTCCTGATGTGGACACCGTGTCGTGCCATGTCGGATTCGATGCCGAAATGGAGGTCCGCAACCACCAGCAGGCGCCGGTCACCCTCGAGGAGAAGTCCGGGGCCGTCGGGGAGAAATTCTATGTGCATTGCTCTGTTACAGCGGGCGGAGAAGGCCGGGGCGGGGTTCGTAACATTCACCCTCCTCGAGGAGGATATCGATGATACGCTCCGCCTCCGGTCCGGAAAGACCGGCACACACCCCGTCACGGATCAGGTCGTCTCTGGACGCCTCCCCCGGTGCGGCCAGGAGATCGATCATCACCGAACGGGGATCCACCGGTTCCACCTCTCCGGCGGGCAGCCCTTCCCGGATGGTGGAGAGCGCTGTCTCCACCATCCCGGCCAGGTACCGGAGGACGTGGCGATCCGTGGCGTAGTGGGCAGCGGCTGCCGCGCACCGGCGATCGTCACTCCTTCCGTCGAGGAGATCGCAGAACCGCTCCAGCCTCCCGAGCGTCCGTGCCGCGGTCCCGATCACCCAGACGTCCCGGATGATCCGGTCGACGACATGGAGACTCTCGGGGTGGATAGAGACCCCGGAGCCCGACTTCCGGGCGATACCGGTACAGGCGACGAAGGCGGGGGGCTCGAGCCGGGAGACGGTGGACAGCACGCCCTGTTGCCGGGGGGATGCGGACAGCCGGAACGTGCCCGTGGGATCGGCCACCCTGATCACGGTGACATCGCCGTATGCGCGCACCTCGGTCAGCGCACCGGCCAGGAAGATCCGGTGGCACCAGGCACCCCCCGGTGAGATCAGGTAGGTGCCCTCCACCGGACCCTCCGCCTGCGCGACGTGGGTGGATGCGGCGAGTTCACCGGCAAAGATGCGGCCCACAGGTTCCATCACCACTCCGGCCACCCCCCATCGCTGAACCGGCCCGGGGGGACGGGTCGGGGGAGGCCAGACATCTCTCTGATGTCGACCACACAACCCAATAAGATATCGAGGGATCGCGTCCATACACTACTCCCGAGTGGAGCCCCATGGAGGATGTTCATGCCATCTGGATCGAGAAGTATCGGCCCCGTACACTGGATGATATCGTCGGGCAGGACGATATCGTGGACCGGCTGAAGGCGTATGTGGAACGAAAGAGCCTCCCCCATCTCCTCTTTTCCGGGCCCGCCGGGGTGGGCAAGACCACCGCTGCCGTCGTGCTCTCCCGGGAGATATTCGGGGAGCACTGGCAGAGCAACTTCCGCGAATTGAACGCCTCGGACGAACGGGGCATCGACGTGGTCAGGAACCAGATCAAGCAGTTCGCCCGGACATCGCCGATGGGCGGGGCCAGGTTCAAGATCCTCTTCCTCGACGAGGCGGATTCACTGACCCCTGATGCACAGTCCGCGCTCCGGCGGACCATGGAAAACTTTTCGCGGACCTGCCGTTTCATCCTCTCCTGCAACTACTCATCGAAGATCATCGACCCCATCCAGAGCAGGTGCGCGGTGTACCGGTTCAAACCGCTGGGACCCGATGCCATCGAGGAGGCGGTGAGGAAGATCGCCGAGGCTGAGGACCTCTCCCTGACCGAGGATGCGGAGGGCGCGATCACCTACATCGCGCAGGGCGACATGCGAAAGGCGCTCAATGCCCTGCAGGGTGCGGCCATCATGGGGCCGGAGATCACCGCCGAGCGGGTCTATGCGATCACCTCCACCGCCAGACCGGAGGAGATCGAGGATCTCCTCTCCCTTTCCCTCGCAGGCGATTTCGAACCCGCCGCCCGGGTCATGAGTGACCTGATCCGCTCGCGCGGCATCGCCCCTAACGAGCTCCTCAACCAGTGCTACCGGGCGCTGATCCGGCGCGAGATGGACACGGGGCTGAAGATGCGTCTCATCGATCATCTCGGGGAGACGGATTTCCGATTGAGCGAGGGGGCGGATGCGGATATACAGATGGAAGCACTCGTCGCCCGGATCGTCCTGAGCGCGGGGGAGGTCTGATCCGTCGATGGCCGAGCGGCTCGAGGCCGAGGTGACCGATTCGGCGGCGGACTGGGCCCGGTTCCTCCGCCGGAGCTACAAGAAAGATCTCGCCGAGCTCGGCCGTGAGTACCCCTACCGCCGGTCCCTGTACATCGATTTCCGGCGGATCGTCAACAACCGGCAGGCATTCGAGCTCCTGGATCGGCCCGGGAAGGTCATCGGCGACATCACGGACGCCATCTCGCAGGAAAACCTCGTTGTACTTCGAAACGGAGAGACGCCCGACGCGATCAACATCCGGTTCACCAACCTCCCCCGGAAGATCGCCGTCCGGGATATCCGCGCCGACCAGATCAACCGGTTCATCAGCATCGAGGGGATCCTGCGCAAGACCACCGAGGTCCGGCCGCGCCTGGTGAGTGCCGTCTTCCAGTGCCGCACGTGTGGCCGGCACACCGAACCGATCGCCCAGGGTTATGGACGGTTCCATGAACCGGAGGTCTGTCCCGGCTGCGAGCGCCGGAGCAAGATGGACGTGGTG
The DNA here is from genome assembly GCA_049974905.1 of Methanomicrobiales archaeon. GTDB lineage: Archaea > Halobacteriota > Methanomicrobia > Methanomicrobiales > Methanoculleaceae > JBNGCZ01. The sequence continues at coordinate 13,397 of JBNGCZ010000023.1, read as the reverse complement.
CTGCACAAGTCCCGGTTCGTGGACGCCCAGAAGGTCCGGATACAGGAGTCGCCCGAGGGTCTCCGCGGCGGGGAACAACCCCAGACCCTGGACATCGATGTGACCGATGACCTCACCGGGACGGTCTCTCCCGGTGACCGGGTGATCATCAACGGCATCCTCCGCTCCATCCAGCGGGTGGTCCACGGGAACAAGAGCACGTTCTTCGATATCTACCTGGAGTGCAACTCCATCGAGGTGGGCGAGAAGGAGTTCGAGGAGGTCAATATCGATGAACAGGACGAGGCGGAGATCCGGGAACTCGCCGATGATCCCGGGCTGGTGCGCAAGGTCACCCGCTCCATCGCCCCCACCATCTATGGAAACGACGATGTCAAGGAGGCGATCGCCCTCCAGCTCTTCGGCGGGATCCCCAAGGACATGCCCGACGGCTCCTACCTGCGCGGCGATATTCACATACTCCTGGTGGGCGACCCCGGTATCGCCAAGAGCCAGCTCCTCCGGTACGTGGTCAAGCTCTCCCCCCGCGGTATCTACACCAGCGGCAAATCGTCCACTTCCGCGGGCCTGACCGCCACCGCCGTCAAGGACGAGTTCGGTGACGGGCGGTGGACGCTGGAGGCGGGCGCGCTCGTCCTGGCGGACATGGGGATCGCGGCGGTGGACGAGATGGACAAGATGCAAAAAGACGACCGGAGCGCGCTCCACGAGGCGATGGAGCAGCAGTCCATCAGCGTGGCCAAGGCGGGGATCACCGCCACGCTCCGGTCGAGGTGTGCACTCCTGGGTGCGGCGAACCCGAAGCTGGGGCGGTTCGACCAGTTCGTCCCCATGGCCGATCAGATCAACATGCCGCCCTCCCTCCTCTCCCGGTTCGACCTCATCTTCGTGATGACCGACGATCCCAACGAGGAGCGGGACGTGGCCATCGCCGGCCATATCATCAAGACCCACAGTGTGGGCGAGCTCATGAAACAGCATGCCTACTCCCCCATTCCCGACGTGAACCAGGAGTACATCGACCGGGAGCTCGCGCCGGTCACCCCGGACATCTCGCCGGAGCTCCTCCGCAAGTACATCGCCTTTGCCAAGCGCACCTGTTTCCCCATCCTCGGTGACGACGCCCGGCAGGAGCTCATCCGGTACTACATCCGGCTCCGAAGCCTCGCCGGCCAGGACAAACCCGTCCCGGTCACTGCCCGGCAGCTGGAGGCGCTGGTGCGCCTGGCCGAAGCGAGCGCCCGGATGCGGCTCTCCGACACCATCGACCGCGAGGATGCCGAGCGGGTCATCCGCATCGTGGATACCTGTCTCAGGCAGGTGGCCTACGATGCGGAGAGCGGCGGGTTCGATATCGACAAACTGGCCACCGGGGTCTCCAAGAGCCAGCGGGATATCATCCGGACGGTCAAGGAGGCGATCCGGGATGTGGGCGGCGATTCCGGCCGGGCCCGGGTGAGCGAGGTGATCGAGACTGCCATGATAAAGGGGTTCACCCGGGAGAAGATCGAAGAAGTGATCGACCGGCTCAAGCGGGACGGCGAGGCGATGGAGCCCCGGAATGGAACCATCAAGCTCCTCCGGTAGGGCACCAGCCTTTTCCCCCTACACTCCCCATAGTGAGAGTATGACCAGTGACGGGGAGCGGGCCGCGTTCGAGGCGGGGATCAAGCTCGGTGCCCTGTACCACCAGTGGGTGGGAACGCCGGTATCGCCGGAGACCGCCCCGGTGGTGGAGCGGGCGATCGAGTCGGCGGTGGCGCTCCAGCCCCATGTGACCGCGGTCCGGGTGCGGCTGGACCGGGACCGGATGGACCTGAACCGGTTCGGATACAGCGAAGTGGCCGGGCGGATGTTCGACGTGGAGATCACCACCCGGGTGGGTGAACGTGCATGCCGGGCGAGGCTCTCCCTCGAGGAGGGCTATCCCCTGATGCGGATAGAGCACATCCTATGAAGGATCCGGATATCCCGGTCACCGACGACCACATGCACATCGATCCGGCGAACGGCCGGGGGGTGGAGGCGGCGCTTGATTTCAGGCGATCCGGCGGGACTCATCTCTTCCTGGTGAGCAAGCCGTCATGGTCCCACGGGGTGGCTCCCCGTTCCGGGGACGATTTTGCGATCGTCTTCGAGGAGACGCTCCGGACTGCGGCGGCGATCCGTGAGCGGGGACTGGTGGTCTATCCCGTCCTCGGTGTCCATCCCGCGGAGATCAGCCGGCTTTCCGGGCGGATGACGGTCGACGAGGCGGCCCGGGTGATGGAGGAGGGGCTCAGTCTTGCCGGCGCGTATGTGGCGGACGGGAAGGCGGTGGCCCTGAAGAGCGGGCGACCGCACTACGAGGCGCCTCCGGAGGAGATGGACGCCTCGAACCGGGTCCTTGCCCATGCCCTCGGGTGTGCCGCGGATGCGGGATGCGCTCTCCAGATCCATGCCGAAAGCGGCCCGTGTGCGGACGTGGTGGAGATGGCCCACGATGCGGGGATGGATCCCGAAAGAGTCGTCAAGCATTATGCCGTCCCCGGTACCCCGCTCACTCCCTCGTTCATCGCCACCCATGATGCGATCCCCCGGCTCTGCCGGGAGGGGGAGTCGTTCATGATGGAGAGTGATTACATGGACGATGAGTCCCGTCCCGGAGCGGTGATCGGCCCCCGGTCCGTGCCCCGGGTCACGTTCCGGCTCCTGCGGGAGGGTCAAATCACCGTCGACGATGCCTGGCGCATCCATGCAGATACGCCCGCACGGGTCTACGGGGTGGAGATATCCGCCGGGGAAAAGAGACTATGAGGAGTGATATGCCATGACAGGTACCATGTTACTGCGCACGCACCGCATCCCGGACGGGACAGAGGTGGTCGCGGTCTGCGACCGTGCCCTGATCAACACCACCCAGAGCTTTGGAGAGATCTCGGTGAAGGTCGACGAGTCGTTCTACGGGACCACCCCCGCGGATGCCGCGGATGTTCGGGAGGCCCTGAGGATCGCTGAGAATGTGAACCTGATCGGGGAGCAGGCGGTGGGTATCGCCGTCGAGATGGGGCTGGTGGAGCGATCCGCCTGCCTCATGATCGGTGATGTCCCCCATGCCCAGATCTACCGGCTCTGACCATATGGATATCAAGACCTCCATCTGTCCCCGCTGCGGCGCCCCGTCCGTGGGCCTCTGCCCCCGGTGCCGGGCGGCGGAGATCGACTGGCTCCAGTGTGATCCCGTCGCGTACCTGGTCCGGTGCCCGAGCTGCGGGTCGATCAGGTCGGAAGGAGCCTGGATGGAGCCCCCGGAAGAGCGGGACGAGCTGGTCCGGGACGCGGTCCTCCGGGCGGTCAGTTTCCACAGAGACGTGGACCCCCGGGAGATCATCATCGAGGAGATCCCGGTCTCGCCCAACCGCAGCCACTGCACGGTCCGCGTGACGGCCCTGCTGTATGGTGTGGAGGTGGAGGACGCCTGCACTCTCGATCTGGAGATCAGGGGGGAGCAGTGCGACCGATGCAGCCGGCTCAGTGGCGGGTACTATGAAGGGGTGGTCCAGCTCCGGGCCACCGATCGTCCCACCACTCCCTACGAACGGGATGCCGCCGCCCGGATTGCCGAAGATCTCGAGGAATCGCTGCAGGAATCGGGTGAACGCCTCTCCTTCGTCTCCCAGATCGACGAGATCCATGACGGTCTGGATATCACGGTGGGCTCACGCCACCTGGGCATGGAGATCGCCCGGGAGATCCGGCAGAGACTCGGAGGGGTGATCACCACCCATCCCACCCTGGTGGGAGAGCGTGACGGGCGTCCCATTTACCGGGTCACCTTCCTCGTGCGCCTCCCCTTCCATCAGAGAGGAGACGTGGTGGAGGCGGGGGGCCGGTACCTGGAGGTGCGCGATGCCGGGGTCGATGCGGTCCGGGTGGAGGATCTCGGTGATCGATCGACCCGGACCATCCGCGAGGAGGAGATCGACCGCACCCTCGGGAATGTTCGCGACGCGGTCGATGCAATGGTCGCCTACCATGACCGGGCCACCATGGGCCTGCTGGATCCCTGGAGTTTTGAGACGGTGGAGGTGCCCATCCCCTCGTGGCTGGCGGTACGGGAAGGTGGGTCTGTGCGGGTGCTTCGCGATGAGCGGGAATCGGTGCTGGTGCCGGTGGGGTGAACGATGCGGGTGAGGGTGATGGACACGGCGGATCTGGGCAGGGTTTGGGGCGAGGAATGGGTCGATCACTCCCGGCGGCCGTATGTGGATGGCGATCGGGCGCTGGTCCCGGTCCGGGAGGGATATGCGGCAGACACCACCATCCCCAAACGGGCGTCGCCCGATATCCGCGGCTACCAGATGCTCGGTGACGTGGCGGTGGTCCGGGGACGTCCGCCCACGCCGGAGGAGATCGCCGGTATCGTCCACCGCCGCGATCCCCGGGGCATCGTGCACATTGCCGCGGTGGGTGGCGTGTGCCGCGAACCGCATGCCCGCCTGGTCTGGGGGACGGCGGGGGAGGTCTGCCACCGGGAGGAGGGCTACGTCTACCATCTCGACCCGATGGCGGTGATGTTCTCCCAGGCAAACCGGGAAGAAAAATGCCGTCTCGCCCATCTGGTCCGCCGCTCACCGCGGGAGGAGCGGATCGCAGATATGTTCGCGGGGATCGGGTACTTCACCATCCCGCTCGCCGGGGCCGGGGCGAGGGTCCATGCCATGGAGATCAACCCGGTGGCGTACCGGTATCTCGTGAGAAACCTCGCAGAGAATGGTCTTGGATCCCGGGTCCGAACGGTCCCCGGCGACTGCCGGGACCATCTGGATGGCATCTATGATCGGGTGGTGATGGGGCACTTCCATGCCGTCGACATGCTCCCGGCGGTCTTTTCGCACGTGGAGGCGGGAAGCGTTGTCCATGTCCATTCCATCGGCGACGAATCCTCCCGTATCCGGGAGTCTGCGATGGATGCGGGGCTCGGGGCGGCGGTAACCGTGCGGCGGGTGAAGAAGTATGCCCCCGGGCGATGGCACATGGTCCAGGACGTGGTGATCTCATGATTCTCGAGGGAACCGAGATCGTGCTGGCGGTGACCGGCAGCATCGCGGCGACGGAATCGGTCCGGCTGGTGCATGCACTCCGCCGCCGGGGGGCCGGGGTCACCGCGGTGATGAGTGACGCCGCCTGCCAAATCATCCATCCCGATGCACTGGTGTACGCCACCGGCCGGGACGCGGTGACCCGCATCACCGGTCTGGTGGAGCACGTGGCGTACTGCGGCGAAGGGGGAGCGGCCGACCTCCTCCTCATCGCCCCCGCCACGGCGAACACTCTCTCGAAGATCGCCGCGGGGATCGACGACACTCCGCCCACCACCTTCGCCACCACCGCCATCGGCCGCGGGATGCCCATTGTGGTGGTGCCCGCGATGCACGAGTCGATGTACCGCCACCCCGGCGTTCAGGCGAACCTCGGCCGTCTCCGCGAGTGGGGGATCACCGTGGTGGACCCCCGGATGGAGGAGGGAAAGGCGAAGATCGCGGATATCGAGGAGATCGTGCTCCATGCCGAGCGGGCCTGCTCGGACCGCCCGCTCGCCGGGTGTCACGTGGTGATCGCCAGCGGTCCCTGTGCCGAACCGGTGGACGATATCCGGGTACTCACCACCCGGTCGACCGGGATGATGGGGCGGGAGCTCGCCCTCCAGGCGTTCCGGCTCGGGGCCCGGGTGACGGTGGTCCACCGTGACCGGTTCCCGGGCGTGCGCAATGTCCATGCACAGACCGCCGGTGAGATGCACGAGGCGGTCACCCGCATCCTCCAGGAGGAGGGAGCGGACTACTATCTGAGCCCGGCGGCGATCTCCGATTTCGCCCCCCGGGCCCACCCCGGCAAGATCCCGAGCGGCCGCGAGGTGTGCGTCACCATGGATCCGCTCCCCAAGCTTCTCGACGCGGTCCTCGGCCGCGAGGGTGTACAGGTCGTTGCCTTCAAGCTCGGATCCGGCGGCGATCCGGAGCCCCGCTCTCTCCTCGACAGGGGGGCGGCCCTGGTGGTCGCGGACACGCCCGCCGAGATGGGCGGGCCCGCCGGTCGGTTCGTCATCCACTCCCCCGCGGGACGGGACGAGATCAGAGGGACCAAGGAGGAGGTCGCGGTCCGGATATGGGACGAACTGCGGTAGCCTTCTCACCCGGCCACATATCGGGATATTTCTACCGGGTGGAGACCGGCGATCCCCTGACCACCGGCAGCGTGGGTGCGGGTTTGGTCATCGACCAGGGCGTGGTCGCCCGGGTCCGTCCGGCGGATCGGACGTCGGTGCGTGTGCTCTCCACTGACGGGTCGGGACGCGTGGTGGCGGAGACGTCGGGGTCGCCGGTGGTGGAGGACGCCATGGGGGTCCTTGGAGTGCGGGCGGCGGTGACCACCGAAAGTCCCCTCCCGACCGGGTGCGGGTTCGGCTGCAGTGCGGCGGCGATCCTCGCATCGATCAGTGCGGCCGATGCCTGTTTCGGCCTCGATCTCGATCCCGCCGAGATTGCCCGGTATGCGCACCGGATCGAGATCGCCCACCGGACCGGGCTTGGCGACGTGGCAGCCGCGATGGGTGGCGGGCTCGAGTGCCGCCGTGAGGCAGGAGTCGCTGCTTCCGTGGAACGGATCATCTCCATCGATACGCCTCTCTCGTCGGTGGTGCTCTCGCCCCTGTCCACCGCCGATGTGCTGGCCTCTCCGGCGCAGATGGAGCAGATACAGGGAGCCCATCCCGACAGATGCCCCCGCGATCTCGTTGATTTCTTCGGCATCTCCCGGACCTTCGCCGAGAAGAGCGGCCTGATCACCCCGGCGATCCGGCGGATCCTCCGATCCTGTGACCGGGCCGGGATCCCCGCCACCATGGTGATGCTTGGAGAGGGGGTGGTTGCCGCCGGGCCGGACGCGGAATCGGTCCTGGAGCCATTTGGGACCGTGCACTCGATGAATATCGCCCGGGAGGGGCCGCGTCTACTGGAGGTGAGTCCCTGATCCCGGAAGACCACCCTCGCTTCCAGTCGCTCGTGGTCCGCGAGCGGATGGCCGAGGCGCTTCGCCGGGGGGTCATCGTGCCCGAGGGTCTCGCCGCCCATGGCCGCGGCGAGGCGTTCGATTACCTCCTCGGGGAGCGCACCATCGAGAGTGCACGCCATGCCGCCCGTGTCGCGGCGGCCCTGATACGCACCGCAGAGCACCCGGTGATCTCGGTCAACGGAAACACCGCAGCGCTCGCCCCCGACGAGATCGCCCGCCTCCAGCAGGTGTCCGGGGCGACGGTGGAAGTAAACCTCTTCCACCGGAGCGCCGCCCGGATGGAGACCATCAGTGCACACCTCCGGGACCACGGGGTATCGGTGCTCACCGGCACCCCCGGGCGCCTCCTTCCCCTCGCTCATGACCGGGCCCTCTGCCTACCCGAGGGGATCGGGTCGGCCGACGTGGTCCTGGTCCCCCTCGAGGACGGCGACCGGTGCCGGGCGCTCCGGGACGCGGGAAAGACGGTGATCACCATCGACCTCAACCCCCTATCCCGCACCGCGCGGACCGCGCACCTGACCATCGTGGACGAACTGACCCGGGCGCTTCCCGGGATCACCGCGGCCTGCAGGCACCTGACTCCACCGGAATGCGCCACCCTTATTGCATCGCTGGACAATACTTTACTCCTGCGATCCGCCCTCCAGGCGATGCAGGAGACTCTTTCGCATGCTCTGGATTGAAACCTACCGGCCACAGGATTTTGCGGATATGGTCGGCCAGGACGATGTGTGCCGGCACCTGCGGTCCTTTGCCGAGCGGGGGGCGCTCCCCCACCTGCTGCTGACCGGCCCGCACGGGACCGGCAAGAGCGTGTCGGTGGAATGTCTCGCCCGCCTGCTGTACGGCGAGGGGTACCGGGAGAACCTCACGGTTCTCAACGTCCCGGTGCTATTTGCCCGGGGGAAACAGTACCTGGAGGAAGAACCGCAGTTTGCGCATCTCTATCGACGTGACAGGAGCCTGCTTGTCAATATCAAGCGAATTGTGAAGTGGTATGCCTCCATGCAGCCGCTCAGTGCCCCGTTCAAGATGGTGGTCTTCGAGGGGGCGGAGGCTCTCACCCGCGACCTCCAGCAGGCGCTGCGACGGATCATGGAGCGGTACAGCGCCACCTGCCGGTTCGTGTACATGACGCGGTACGCAAGCGCACTCATTCCGGCCATCACCTCACGCTGTCTGCCCCTCTTCTTCTCCCCGCTCGATCGCGACCAGATCCTCTCCCACCTCACGTTCATCCTGGGCCAGGAGGACGTCTCCGTGGGAGACGACGACCTCGCCCTCATCGTGGAGGCGTCCCGCGGTGACCTGCGGCGAGCGATCATGCTGCTGGAGGTCATCGCCACCGGGGAGGGGGAGATCGATCCGGTAGATCTGGAGCAGTCGGAGACCGGAATAATGGCGGATACCTGTATCAGCTCGATATGCAATTGCGATCATCCGGGTGCGGTGAAGACGATGGAGTCGATGGTCATCGATCACGGGCTCACCGGGAGGGAGGTGGCGCGGGAGCTTCGGAAGGCGCTGATGCGGGAGTACCCGCATCCACGGCTCGTGGCCATGCTGGCAGAGGCGGACCACCGGCTCGGCCATGCATCGAGCGACCTTCTCCAGCTCGACGCCTTTGCCGCGGAGGCGATCGGGGAGGTGTTTGCCGGTGAAGGTCCGTGAACACTACGACCGGATTGCCACGGTATACGAGGACCGGTACCGCGATCCGCGGGGGGACGCGTATTACCGGCATATCAGCCGGGAGCTCGGCCAGTATCTACCGGACCGGGGAAGAATCCTCGATCTCGGGTGCGGAACAGGGCTCTTCTTCCGCCGGTTCATCCAGAACGGCACCATTGAAGGAGTGGGGCTGGACCTGAGCAGCGGCATGGTCCGGGTGGCCCGGGAACATGCCTCCGGGCGGCATGTGGAGTACACCGTGGGACGGGTCGAGGAGCTCCCGTTCCAGGATGGAACGTTCGACGGGATATCGAGCATGCTCGCCTTCAGCTACTTCTCCGAGCCCGACCGGATGCTCTCCGAGGCGTTCCGGGTGCTCCGTCCCGGCGGGGTGGTGACGGTCTGCACGCTCGCACGGAATATCTTCACCAGTGTGCTCCCCCCGCTGTACCGGGCGGGTGAGGCGATCGGGCTGGAGGTGGCGGGGGTCGGTGATTTCGGTGAGCGGTACTATACCGAAGAGGAGATGGACGCTCTCCTCGACGGTGCCGGTTTTATCCCGCTGAGTGTCAGTCGCAGGTCATTTGCCCACTATACCATGGCCCGGCCGATCTACGCTCTCGCACAAAAGATGGAGCCCTATATCGAGTCCTTTCTCCCCTACTTCGCCTACAATCTCTGTGCCGCGGCCCGGAAACCCGCCGATTGATCACGCCTCCCGCAGGCGTTCTTTTACCCGGTTCTTCTTTGCGATCGCCGCATCGGCCGCTGCGGTGACCCTCCGGCGCATCTCCTCCTCGTCGCCCGTGCGGGTGTCGACCACTTTCTTCACCGGGGTGTAGGCGGATTCCCGAAACGCCGGGGAGAAGTCCCGCTCAATGCCGCCTTCGACGAGGATCGAGGCGGGTGGACCCTCCTCCACATACCCGATCTCTTTGATCTCCACGCCTGCCGATCGGACCACATCGCAGACGGCACCGGCATCTTCTCTGGGCACCACCACCAGCAGGGCGTCGAGCGAGACCCCCAGGTAGTCGATCTCCAGGCGATCGAGCATGGCGAGGACGTCGGGCTGGACCAGGGTGCGCAGCTGGTCCTCCACCACCGTGATCCGGCACCCGGCGGTGTCGGTCATCTCGTAGACATCGCCCCGCAGACCGCCGTTGGTGACGTCGGTCATGGCATGGATGCGGGGGAGGAGATCTGATTCGAGCAGCGCCTCGCAGGCACGCAGGAAGGAGAGGTTGATGGTCTGCTCCACCACATCAGGGAACCCGGAGTAGATGGCGGCGGTGGCGATGGTGCCCCCGCCGGCACCCTCGGTCATCAGGAGCACGTCTCCGGGCGCGATGGATTTGCGGGCGGTGAGGTGACCGGCGACGCCCACCGCGCCCACGCACCCGGTCATCCGGCTCCCGAGCACCATGTCCCCGCCGATGCGCAGCGTGGAGCCGGTGACCAGGGGGACATCCATCGTCTCCGAGACCGCCGATATCCCGGCGGTGTAGTCGAAGATCCTGGCCACGTCGCCGTCATCGGCGACATGGATGTCCGATATCAGGGCCAACGGTCTCGCCCCCATCACGTAGATGTCCCGGAGGGTGGCCCGGGTGACATGGAATCCGGCGAGGAAGGGAAAGTCGGAGAGCCGGGAGTGCATGCCGTCCACGGTGCAGATGATGTACCGCCCGTCGGCCTCCACCGCACCGGCATCGTCCATCTCGTCCACTCCCACCGCCACCCCGGTCCTCCCGATGACCCGGGCGAGCTCGCGGTGGGCGAAGAAATCGCCCGATCCCCGGGAACCCACGCCGAATTCGCCCATGGAGACGTCCGCAGGAGAGAGGGAGAAGAGATCGCCGGCGAGATCGCTGCTGTGTCGCACCTCGGTGACCACGGCCCGGGCCAGGGCGAGCGCATACTCGCGGTCCACCCCCTTTATCCGCTGAATATGCTCCGCGAGCCGGTCTGCCGTCTCTGCATCACCCGTGCCGGCGGCGATCTGGCGGCGGGCAAACTCCTCGATATCCATCACCAGTTCTTCTCCCGGACAGACCATAAACCGAGTGATCGCCCGGTGACGGCGGAAAGATTGAACCGGCATCCGGCTGAATGCTATCCCATGCCAGTTCCCTGTGCCTGCACCATCGCCGGATCCGACTCCTGCGGGGGAGCCGGGGTACAGGCGGATTTGCGGGCGTTTGCGGCGTCAGGCATCTTCGGGGCGTCGGTGATCACCGCGGTCACCGCCCAGAACACCACCGGTGTCCGGGGGACCTGGACGGTCCCCCCGGATGCGATCGCCGACCAGATCACCGCGGTCTTCGATGATCTCCCGGTGGCCGCCTGCAAGACCGGGATGCTCTCCGACGCACCGGCCATCCGGGCGGTGGATTCCACTCTTCCATCCGGTATCCCCCTGGTGGTGGATCCGGTGATGGTGGCCACCTCCGGCGCCCGCCTGCTTGCAGAGGACGCGGTGGAGGCACTCACCCGGCTTCTGCTTCCACGGGCGGTGCTCACCACGCCCAATCTCCCGGAGGCGGAGGTGCTCTCGGGCCGCCCGATCGCGGAGGTGGACGATATGGTGGCGGCCGCCGATGAGATCCGCAATCTCGGGGTGGGGGCCGTGCTGGTGACCGGCGGGCACCTCTCCGGCGACCGGGTGGTGGATGTGCTGGTCGATGGCAGAGACCCGCTGGTGATGGAGAGGGACCGGCTTTCGGGCTCGTACCACGGGTCCGGGTGCACGCTCTCTGCAGCGATCACCGCGTACTGTGCCACCGGTCTCCCGGTGCGAGGATCGGTCTGCCGGGGTCATGAGCTGGCCCACCGGGCGCTTGCGTGTGCGATTCCCGCCCGAAGCGGCGTCTTCCTTCCGGATCCCCTCTGCCGGCGGTCTCCCGGACCCGAATACCAACCTTGATATGGCCCACCGGACACTCTCTGGTATGGACGAGGTGGACGGCGCCATCCTCCGCGAACTCATCGCCGACAGCCGCATATCCATGGCGGACCTCGGACGGAAGGTCGGTCTTGCGCCGTCCACCGTGCACAAGCGGATCGCCCGGCTGCTGGAGTCCGGCATGATCGAGCGGTTTACCATCTCGCTCGACCCGGAGATCTTTGCCCGCCACACGGTCGCCTTCCTCACCATACGGGTGAGAGAGGAGGCGAAACGATCGACGGAACGATTCCTGAAGGACTGCGCCGGCGTGCTCGATGTGTACGAATCACTCGAGCCCGGCGAGTACGTGGTCCGGGTGAAGGTCCCCTCCATCGGCGCACTCAAGCGGGATATCCTCATTCCCCTCAGCGGGCTCGAGGGGGTGGAGGAGGTATCGCCCCTCCTGACTATCCGGGCGGTCAAGGAGTCGTTCCAGCCGCGACTCAACGGAGACTGACATGGAATATGAACTCGTACACCTGCTGCTCGCCTTCATCACTCTGCTGCTGGGAGGCGCCCTGATCATCTTCATCTATGATGCCTACCGGCTCTCCCGGGACTCCACCCTGCTCCACTTCACCGGGGGGCTCTTTCTCCTGGTGATCGGACTGGTGGTCCCCGACCTCCTCGGCCCCCTCTCACCGGCGCTTGCCGCGGGTATCGGCGTGGTGGTCTCCCGGATCATGGAGATCACCGGGATCGGCGTGATGATCGTCTCCGTCCTCCGGGGGTAGTCCGATGCGGCGGGGTGCATTCGCACGGGACTGGGAAGTGATCCGCCTCTCGCGGAGGTGGCAGACGACCGATGTGGCAGAGGCGGTCCTTGCCCATCTCCTCGACGATCCCGATCCCGGGCTGAGCGCCGCCGTCCGCGAGGCCGCCCGGGCCGCCGGCAGAGACCAGGGCGGGGTGTTCCGCGAGCGGGCGCACAACCACCCCGATCCGCTCACCGTCGTGGAGGCGGTCCTCCTCTCCACCGGTATCTCTGCCGAGCGGGAGCAGGGGCTGGAGGGGGTTCGCCTGATCGTCGATGTCCGGACGGTCCAGATCCTCCCCGACACTCCCGGGGGAGTTCCCCTTGCGGCCGCCTACCTCGAGGGCTTCATCTCCTCCATCATCCCGGAGGCGTCGGTCGATGCCGGGGACGAACAGGTCGTGGTCTCCCTCCCGGAGGGCGGCTGATCCGCCTCCACCGGTGGTGACCCGGGGCCATCTTCCGCCACCCAGGCGATCTCCCCCGGCAGTGGATGGCCGGAGAGGGGAGTCCGGTTCGACGCAGGCGGGACCAGAAGGGATGGCACCCGGCGCCGCCGCCAGCGACCCCGCCGACTCCGCTTCTCCCCGTGGTATCCGGCGGGCGCGGTGCCCTGCCGCACAAACTCCCCACCGCACCCGCTCCCGGGCCTCCCGCACGGGAGAGGAACGGTACCGCGGATGAACATCATCCACCAAATACCCCCGAAGAGGAAACATCATTTCCACACTTCTGCCGCCACGTCAACAAATACACGGTCACCCGCACCAATCCAAACCTATTTAGCCGATCATCCAAACCTCTACGGTGTTATCACCCGCCAATCCGGCGGTGATGAGGTGATTTGAGATGAAATTTGCACGAGACGAAGAAGCGGTCTCCCCGGTCATCGGCGTCATCCTGATGGTGGCCATCACCGTCATCCTGGCGGCGGTCATCGCGGTGTTCGTCTTCGGACTGGCGGGAAAC
>JBNGCZ010000022.1:0-23281 GCA_049974905.1 Methanomicrobiales archaeon | reverse complement strand
CGGTGCTCTCTTCGGGTGAGTTCTCCTCATCCTCTCACAAAACGCAACTCTTTTTTTCTCGCCGCCCTCAGGCGGAATGTGGGTCTGGGTCTGTCTCTTTGTCGTCGTCACCGCCGCCGAACCCGTAGTGCCGCCGCAGGAACTGCCACACCTTCTCCGACTCCAGGTACCCCTAGTCCAGGCGCTGGATGATCCGGTCGATCTCCTCTGACCGGGCGACGATGGGATCCCTGACCTCCCCCGGGGCCATGTCGGCGAAGGCGACGATCACCGTGAGCGGGTTTCGGATCTGGTCGTTGAGGGTGGCGAGCTGGCCCATGTTCGCCTCGATCTGGCGGAGGGCATCGCGGATCCGCTTCTCCATCTCTTTTCGCTCGGTGATGTCCCGTGCGATGGCGAGGACCCGGGGACGACCGTCCATGGAGAAGAGGTGGGCGGCCACCTCCACCGGGAATACCGAACCGTCCCTGCGGCGATTGAACCCCTCGAAGGTGGCGTGTCTCTTCTCCAGGAGGGTGCCCACGATCTCCGGTGCCTGCTCCCGGTCGGTTGTGCTCGCTCGGGTTTTCCTCGCGTCACACCACCTCCCTTCTCTCTTCGCGGCGTTGCGGGGGGAGAACGCCCTCACGAGGCCTCACTCTGGTTTCGGCCCAACGGCTGCGATGGAACGCACGCCGCTCTCCCAGACTCCTCCGCGGACTGCTCGTGCGTGCCGCAACCGACGTTCCCTCGGTCGCTGTGGCCGTGGAGCTATGCGATCTCTTACCAGATATCCTCCCGGAATCCACCGATCGAACCGAAAGAAACATATCCCTATGACTTTACAAATACAACACATAATTATAATTTGTAAACTGGAGGGGTGTATGCACATTGGGGAGAGAATTCGGTACGGACGGGTCAGAGCGGGACTTAGTCTGAGGGGTCTTGGAGAGAAGCTCGGGATCTCCCAGACTGCGCTGAACAATTATGAGAAGGGAATTACCACTCCGGACTCTCAGCGGCTGATAAAAATTGCACAGGTTCTGGACCTCCCCATTGAATATTTCTTCCGCCAGGAACCGGTCACCACTCTCCAGCCCCTGGCTTTCAGGAAAAAAATGAATTTGAAAAAGAAAGATCTCAAGAAGATCATTGAAGAGACCCGGGACTGGCTGGAACGTTTCGTAATGATCGAGATGATCCTCGATGAAAAACGTGAGGTGGACCTCCCTTCCGCCATTCACATCAGCCGTCCCGAAGATATCGAGGACGCCGCAGTCCAGTTGCGCAGGTACTGGAACCTCGGCCTTGATCCGATCGAGAACCTCATGGATGCACTGGAGGACCACGGGATCAGGATCGGTCTCGTGGATGCCCCAGAATCATTCGTTGGCATGACCATCAGGGTCAATGACGAATATCCGGTGATCGTGGTGAACAGGAATGTCAGCGGCGACCGGCAGCGGCTCACCATCGCCCATGAGATCGGCCACCTCGTCCTGGATGTTGCCCCTGATATTGATGAGGACAGGCTGTACCACCGTTTTGCGGGGGCGTTCCTCTTTCCAAAGGACCAGGTCAGGAGAGAGCTGGGAGAGGGACGTAACAGAATCGGACTCGAGGAACTGTGCATCCTCAAGCACCGCTACGGCCTCTCGATGATGGCTATCCTCTACCGGGCATATGAGAACGGGTACATTCGCGACGCTGCATTCCAGAAGATCCATATCACCTTCAGGAAGAACAAGTGGCACCGGGTTGAGCCCATGAAACCGTACCTGCCCGAAGAGCCGAGTTCGATGAACCTCATGATCATGCGGGCATATTCGGAAGGAATCATAACCCGGGGGAGGGCGAATGAGATCTTCGGCGGGGATATCGCCACTATCTGCGGGTGTGTAGACTGTGCCTGAAGAGCCCCTACGATATCTGCTCGATTCCAGCGTCCTTTTTTCTCTCAACGATGGAAACGTGCTGGATATCCTGTGGGACCTTCACCTTTCCTGGTGCACAACAGACCTTATTCTTGCCGAGTGGGAAACGGAAGATACGGACTCACTCATCCGGTCCGGTCTTGCTGTTATTTCTCTTTCCGATGAGGATATCGCAGAGATATTTCGTATCAGTCCTCAGTACAGGAAGATCAAACCCTCTGACCTGTCTCTGTTCCTCCATGGATCACAACATGGAGATTGTATCGTGATCACCGGGGACAAGCGCCTCCGGGCACTCTGTGAAGGGGCTGGAATTCCAGTCCATGGTGTCTTGTGGATATTGGACCTCATCCATGACAGGGGCCTTCTCTCACGCCCCGATCTCATCCAGGCCCTCAACGCCATGATCGAGAGAGGAAACTATCTCCCCGAACCAGATTGTAAGGAACGCGTAGATAGATGGGAGTCCGATGAGTGAACCACACCATTCAGGCAGTTAGTTCTTTTCTTTTTCACCGCTGCACTTTGAGGGAAAAGTGTTCTTCCCACTCACCCAACCTCTCGTTGCTTCTAATTGGATGCACTGCCACCCCCACCGGTCATGCCTCTTTGGATCTCCGCCGATCTCCCCGGCGACCGGTCGATCGGTGCACGACCGCACCTGTTATGGCCCGCCCGCGCCGACACCTCTCCCAGAGATCATGAAGGTGTACCAGGCACTCATCATCATCGCCGTCGTGGTGGTGCTGGTGGTGCTCCGCCCCATCCCCCTCCCCCTCCCCGAGAGCCTGGATTCGGCGGTGGCGGACGGGAGCATGGCCACAGGCGACGTCTTCGCCTCCGGGAAACTCTACAGTGCGGCGATCCCCTGCTATGACCTCGCCTACCATGTCTCCGGCGATCCCGACGCGCTGGTCCGGAAGGGGGATGCCGCTTGTGCCGACAATGACACGGAAATGGCGATGGAGTCATACGATGCGGCCATCGCCGCGAACCCAACCTGACCGCCGCCTATGTCCGCAAGGGCACGCTCCTCCTCGAGCAGGGGGACCGGGCGCAGGCGAGGACGATGTTTTCCAAAGCCCTGGCCATCGATCCCGGAGAGCCCGAGGCGCTGGGGATGCAGGAAGTCTCCCTCCTCGAAGAAGGACGCTACGAGGAGGCGATCGCGTATTTCGACCGGATCGTGGCGCTCGACCCCGACAATCCCCGCGCCTATCTCAGCCGGGGTGACGCCCATCTGCTCATCACCACCCGGCTGGAGGGGCTCATGGAGGAGGAGTACCTGAACCGGACCGGGAGGTTCGACCCGTCATCGCTCTCCGGTGAGGCCGCGGACCATTACCAGCAGGCCGTCTCGGACTACAACCGGGCCATGATGCTCGATCCGACACTGACGCCGGTGGTGACTCTGCGGGTGCTCGGGAAGACCCAGGCATCGGTGACCCATTTCCAGAGCATGCTCGACGCGATGTGATCTGCTGACCAAAAGTTCATGACGGTGTCCATCAACAGAGATGCCCATGGATCGGGGGAGGGTTCCATGGAGCGGAACCTGATCGTGGCCAACCGCCTGCCGGTCACGGTCACGCGCAATGAGGACGGCAGTCTCTCCTGCCAGCAGAGTGCCGGGGGCCTGGCCATCGGGCTCGGGTCGATCTACCGGTCCTACAACGGCGCCTGGATCGGATGGCCGGGTATCCTCCTGGAGGAGGGGGCGGAGGGCGATGTCTCCGGGATCATGGACCTTCTCCGGGACCAGCACTGCTATCCGCTCTTCCTCTCCAGAAAAGAGTTCGAGGGCTACTATTACGGGTTCTCCAACAAGACCATCTGGCCGCTCTTCCATTATTTCCCCCATTACTCGATCTTCGATACCCGGTTCTGGGACGCCTATGTCCGGGTGAACCGGCGGTTCGCCGACGCGGTGGCCGCCTGTGCGGGCGAGGACGACACCATCTGGGTGCACGACTACCACCTGATGCTCTTGCCCGGGATGCTCCGGGAACGCCTCCCCGATGCGAGCATCGGGTTCTTCCTCCACATCCCCTTCCCCTCCTACGAAATCTTCCGGCTGCTCTACTGCCGCCGGGAGCTCCTGGAGGGTATTCTCGGCGCCGACCTGGTGGGCTTCCACACCTTCGAGTACGTCAACCACTTCCTCCGGAGCGTCGCCCGGATCCTGGGCAAGAGCCATGAGAACGCGATCATCTCCATGCCGGACCGCCCGGTGCGGGTGGACGCCTTCCCCATGGGGATCGACTATGAACGGTTCCATACCGCCGCCCGGTCACCGGAGGTGCAGGCGGAGGCGGCCCGGATACGCGGCGAGTTCGGGGAAGAGAAACTCATCCTCTCCTTCGATCGCCTGGACTACACCAAGGGGGTTCCAAAGCGCCTGGAGATGTTCTACTGGTTCCTGGACCAGTATCCTGAGTATCAGGGGGAGGTGACGCTCATCGTGGTGGCGGTCCCCTCCCGCACCGGCATCGGTCATTACCAACAGCTCAAGAACCGGGTCGATCGGCTGGTGGGCCGGATCAACGGGCGGTTCGGAACCCTGGACTGGACCCCGGTCCGGTACATGTACCAGTTCTTGCCCTTCACCACGCTGGTGGCCCTGTACTGCCTTGCGGACGTGGCCATGGTCACGCCGCTTCGGGACGGGATGAACCTGATGGCCAAGGAGTATGTGGCCTGCCGGCAGGGCGGGGACGGGGCGCTCATCCTGAGCGAGTTTGCGGGTGCCGCCGGGGAACTCTCGGAGGCGGTGATCATCAATCCCCATGACATGGGCCACTTCATGGACGCCCTCGACCAGTGCCTGACCATGGACCCCGGGGAGAAGGCCGAGCGGAACCGCTCCATGCAGGAGCGCCTGGAGCGGTACACCGTGTACCGGTGGGCACAGGACTTCCTGGACCGCCTGGAGGAGACGAAAGTTCTCCGGGAAACCCTGAGCACCCGGTTCCTCTCGGAATCCCTCATCAAACAATTCCTCTCCGACTTCCGGAATGCCACACACCGTCTTCTCCTCCTCGACTACGACGGCACGCTGGTGCCCTTCGCCGCTTCACCGGCCCAGGCGCGCCCGGACGGAGATCTCCTCGAGATGCTGGAGACCTTCGCGGGCGATCCGCGGACCACGCTGGTCCTGATCAGCGGGCGGAGACACCAGACCCTGGAGGAATGGTTCGGGTCCATGAACATCGGCCTGGTCGCCGACCACGGGGCCTGGGTCCGGGAACCGGAGGGTGACTGGGAGGTGCAGATAACGGTCCGGCACGAGTGGCAGGAGCGGATCCGGGAGATCCTCGAACTCTTCGTGGACCGGACGCCCGGATCCTTCATCGAGGAGAAGGACTTCTCCCTCTCCTGGCATTACCGGCAGTGTGATCCCGCGCTTGCGGAGGCCCGGGCAAACGAGCTCCGCACGGAGGTCGCTCCCCTCCTCGAGGGCGGGGTCTTCGAGATCCTGGAGGGGGACCGGGTGCTGGAGATCCGGGCGTCCGGCGTGGACAAGGGGACCGCTGCCCGCCGGTTCGTGACCGCACGGGAGTGGGATTTCGTGATGGCAGTGGGAGATGACCGGACCGATGAGCATCTTTTTGAAGTACTCCCCGAAGAGATGTACTCCATAAAGGTGGGCATGGCCCCCTCGTGGGCCCGGTACCGGGTCAGGTCGAGCGCGGACGTGCGGCGGCTCATGCAGCGGTGCCGGGAGATCCTGGAGGAACCCGATAATGATTGAACCCTGTGACTTCAACACGACGGTCTGCGACATCACCCGCAGCCTGGAGGAGTACCGACATGTGGTGGGCGATCGCCAGATCACCGATCTCTTCAGGAACGCCAGGAATCTCTTCGGGCGTCACATCCTGGCCATCAACTCCACCTTCCACGGCGGCGGGGTGGCGGAGATGCTCACCACCTTCATGCCCCTCATCAACGAGATCGGGGTGGATATGGGCTGGCGGATCCTGCACGGCAATGCGGACTTCTTCACCATCACCAAGAAGTTCCACAACGCCCTCCAGGGCGACGATGTGCACTTCACGGCCATGAAGCAGTGCATCTACCTCCAGACACTGGAGAACTTCTCCCGGTACACGCATATCGACCACGACTGCGTGATCATCCACGATCCCCAGCCGCTCGCACTGGTCCGGTACTACAAGCGAAAGCAGCCCTGGATATGGCGATGCCACCTGGATATCTCCCACCCGAACCAGGAGCTCTGGAAATGGCTCATGAAGTACATGATCCGCTTCGACAAGATCATCGTCTCCTCGGAGAAGTACATGCAGGAGGATCTCCCGGTGGAGCAGGTGGTCTGCAACCCCGCCATCGACCCCCTCTCGCCCAAGAACAAGGACCTGCCTCCCGGGACGGTGGAGAAGTACCTCTCCAAGTTCACTATCCCCACCGACAAACCGATCATCACCCAGGTCTCCCGGTTCGACAAGTGGAAGAACCCCGAGGGGGTCATCGATATCTTCAAGGAGGTGAAGAAGGAGGTGGACTGCCGCCTGGTCCTCTGCGGGTCGATGGCCAGCGATGACCCGGAGAGCACCGCCATCCAGGAGCGGATCGCCCGGCTGGCCCAGGAGAACAAGTACCACGACGACATCGTCCTGATCACCAGCGAGAACAACATCATGGTCAATGCCCTCCAGCGGACCGCGGACGTGGTCATCCAGCGGTCGATCCGGGAGGGGTTCGGCCTGACGGTCTCCGAGGCGCTGTGGAAGGGGACCCCGGTGGTCGCCTCCGACGTGGGCGGAATTCCGCTCCAGATCACCGACGGATACAGCGGGTTTCTGGAGGAGCCCGGCGATACACAAGCGTTCGTCGATCGGACGGTGGAGCTCCTCCAGGATCCCGATCTGGCCGGTAAGATGGGTGCCCGTGGAAAGGAGCACGTGCGTGAAAAATTCCTCCTCCCCCGCCTGATCAGCGATTACCTGGATATCATGACGGACACCCTCTCGGAGTGCTGATCAGACCATCGGGTCGCAGACGAATGCCGTGGAGGAGAGGACGTCCCCGAGGCCGACGGTGTGCACCGCCGGTTCCGCGAGGAGGGTGGGAACGGCGATCACCCACCGCCCGTCCCGCATACAGACGCCCGCTGCGGCCACCCGGTCGGCGGTCTCCTCCACCAGCTCCACCGCCCTCCGGCCCGCCGCCGACAGCTCGCCCGGCCGGCCGCCGCCCGCCCGGAGGACCGCCTCCCGGGCGGCGTACAGCAGTGCATCCCGGGAACGGGCCGGGTCGGTGATACCCCTGTCCAGGACCGCCAGGTAGTATCCGTGGGTATGGACATGGAGCCGCCCGCCGATCCGGCGATGGAGGGCGAGTGCGCCCTCGAGCAGCCCGGCGGGGCCGTCTGCGATCTCCTGGGCCCTTGTCTGCTCACCCGCCCCCTCGAGGAGCACGCGGAGTTCCATCTCGTTTGCCCCCGCACTGTGGACGGCGGGGAGGATCTGCTCGACGAAGGAGCGCCGGATATCCCGGCCTTCGAGGGCCACGCACTCCACGTGGGTCCGGATGTGCTCTCCCAGGAGAGAGAGTTCCCGGGCGGCCGTGCGGGCGGCGTCCGCGTCCTCCAGGTACTGGTACCCCGAGAGAAACGCCCGCGTGTATCCGGAGAGCACCCCGTCGAGGTCGTCGTGGGCCTCCGGCGGGAGGAGGGGAGCGGTCCACCGTTCCCGGGGGGAGGTGATGAAGCGGTTCGCCCGGCCCCCGCCCGTGGCCGGATATTCGAAGACCAGGTGGCAGCTCGGCGTGAGCGGGGGGCCGGACGGATGGGGGAGCAGGGGACGGGCCCCGCTTCGATCCATCGCCTGCCGGCAGGCGGCGGGTGCGCCGGGAGTGTAGTAGGCCACCCGCCGGGTGATGCGGGAGGCGAGGTGGGTGGCGGCGATCCCCGCCTGCCCGCCGAGACGGATCTCCCCCTCATCCCCGAAGGCGCGGGCGATCTCCGCGTACCGGTGTACATCGTCCATGAACCACTCATCCGCCTCCTGGCGGTCCATGGACTGCCGCAGCCGGGAGGTGATCTCCTCCATCCCGGGCCGCTGGAACCGCGGGTCATGCTCCAGGCGGTCCCGGTCGACGCGGATCACCCGGTCGGCGTTGGCGGTGAACCCGGTGACGGCGCCGTCGACAGGAACCGCCCCGCAGGTGTCATACAGGCGGTGCCACCCCCGGGCGGAGACGGTCATCCCTCCTCCGTCCGGGCGGCGTACACGCACTGGCCAAACGAGATGCACCCGTCACCGAGCGGGCGGTTTGAATTGCAGAGGAGGACGAGCCCCGCACGCTCCACCTCCGCCCGGATGGTCTCCCGGATGGCCCGGTTGTAGGCCACCCCTCCCGAGAGGGCGACCGTCCTGATCCCCCGCTCCTCCGCGGTTTCGACGGCGAGTCCGGCGATCGATCGGGCCAGGTTGTACTGGACCGACGCAGCGAGATCCCGGATCTCCTGCTCGCGTTCGCCGTGGGGGAGGTCCGCGAGCGCGAGGTACCCGGAGAGCGTCCGATCGATGAGACCGGTGGTGGAGAGTGTCCGGCACCCTCCGGATCGGCCCACCGGGATCTCCCACTCCCGCGGGGTCCCGGACGCCGCCCATGATTCCAGGCGCATGGCCGGTTCACCGTCGAAGGTCCGCTCCCGGCAGATCCCCAGGAGCGCCGCCGCCGCGTCCAGCACCCGGCCGGTGCTGCTGGTCCGGGCCACCCCCACCCCCCGCTCGAGCTGCCGGGCGAGGACACCGAGCTCGATCTCGCTCCATCCCCGGGAGGAGAGGATATCCTGCACCGTCTGCGTGGGGGCGAGACCGTAGAGCATCCGCTCGGGATAGACGGTGGCCCGGTCACCGCCGGGCATGGGCACGTACTCCAGGTGGCATATCCGTTCCAGGTCGGGGACCGCACCGGCAAAGATCTCGCCGCCCCAGATATGGCCGTCGTCTCCGTACCCCACCCCGTCGATGGCGATTCCCACGCATTCCGCGTCGGTCACCGCGGCGATGTGCGCCCGGTGGTGCTGGACCGCCACCGTCCGTGCGCCGTGCACCTCCGCCAGTTCGTGGGCGAGCCGGGTGGAGAGGAACTGCGGGTGGAGGTCATGGGCGATGAGGTCGGGGGAGGCGCCGATGAGGGTGCTGATCCGCTCCACCGTCTCCTCCAGGTAGGCGAGCGTGGCCGGGTTGCGCACATGGCCCACGTGGGGGGAGGTGATCGCAAACCCGTGCTGATAGCAGGTGACATTCGCGTTCATCTCCGGGCCGACGCCGAGGATCGTCTGCCGGCCGAGATCGATCGCCGTCCGCATGGGGGCGAGGCCCCGGGAGAGACGGATGATGTACCCGTCGCGGATCACCGAGTCGTCCACCCGGTTCTGGATGGCCCGGTCATGGGTGAGGAAATAGTCCGCCTGCCGGGAGAGAGAGGCCATCGCCTGATCGATCCCCGTGATCATGGGGTCTCCGGGCATATTGGCACTGGTCATGACCAGGAGGGGGGCGTCCAGGGCATCGAAGAGGAGGTGATGGAGGCCGGTGTAGGGGAGCATGCACCCGATGGTATGGAGGGGGGATATCCCGGTGTGAGCCCGGTGGTCCCATTTCTCCAGCACCACGATGGGCCGGGCCGGACTCTCCAGCATCTCCCGCTCGGCCAAAGAGAGCCGGGCGATCCCATCCACCGCGTCGGGCCGGACCATCACCGCCAGGGGCTGCTCGCTCCGGCCGAGACGGGATTTCAGCTCTTCTGCCGTGGACTCGATGCAGGCGATATGGAACCCCCCGATCCCCCGGATGGCCACCACCGCCCCCTGGTCCAGGAGCCGGGCCGCTTCCCGGACGGGATCGCCGGGGACGGGCGTGCCTGCGGTATCCACCAGGGAGAGCGCAGGCCCGCACCGGTGACAGGCGATGGTCTGGGCATGGTGGCGGCGGTTGCCCGGATCCCCGTACTCCGCCCGGCACGCCGGGCAGGGGGGAAACGCATCCATAGTGGTCCGGTCCCGGTCGTAGGGGATCTCCCGGATGATGCTGTACCGGGGCCCGCAGTTGACGCACGAGGTGGCCCAGTATCCCTCGTACCGCCCGCCAGGGGTGAAGAGATCCTCCACGCAGTCGTCACAGATCGCCACGTCGGCGGGAATGAACCCGGAACGCCGCCCGTCGCCGCTCTCCAGGATTACGAACCCCGATCCATCGACCAACGGAGCGGGACCGATCTCCACGGAATCGATCCGGGAGAGCGGGGTTCCCCGCGAGACCGCGGCCACGAAATCATCGAACCGATCCCCCTCCGCGACGATCTCCACTTCGCTTCCCAGGTTCTTCACCCACCCGTGCATGCCCCGGCGAACCGCCTCGCTGTACACGAAGGGACGGAACCCGACACCCTGTACGATGCCGCGGATGGTGATTTTGCCGCTGTGGTGCATTGAAAACACTGTACTGTCCGAAAAATCGGAGATTTCCTCTGGGGGGTGCAGCCCGGTTTATCTACAACAATTTATTGAGCTTTCGGGGCACATAGTATATCGGGTTTTTCAGTGACGGGGCATATCAGAATAGTCAATGATCCGGTGGAGATGGTACCGCTCCTGATCACATTCAGGAACTCGGAGTATAAAGCAATTTTTGATCTCCTGAGCCGGGAATGGCTGACCGAAGAAGAGATATCCTCACAGTTCGACCGTGCATCTGTCGGCGACTGCCTCACCCTCCTGAAAAAGGCAAACCTGGTCGAGGAACAGTGGCGGATGCCGGACCCGGGCGAGAAACCTGCCCGGGAGTATCGGGCCACCTACAGCACGTTCCGGGCGAGCTTCCAGTGTACCATGAACGATCTCGGAGATCTCCTGTACATCGCCGAATCCAACGAAGAACATCTCCGGAATATGGTCGATGGGCTCGAGGAGGAGGTGGCCCGGGGGACGACCTCCATCATGGACCTATCCCGGAAGTATGGCGTCAGCCCGGTCTTTTTGAAAGCGCTCGCCAAACGGGTCCCCCACCTCGACATCAAGGGGCAGGGGATGGTGCTTCGTGACACCGGCGACTGAGGATCCCCTGTATGTGATCCTCCGCAGCAAGCGGGAGACGACCCGGTTCCAGATTCTGGTGGAGATCGCCGAGCACCAGCCCGCGGTCCGCCAGCAGGAGATCGCCCACAAGCTGGGGGTGACTCCGCAGGCGGTCTCCGAGTACATACGGGACCTGGTGGAGTCGGGGATGGTCACCGCCCATGGGCGGGGCCGCTACGAGGTGACCAAGACCGGGGTGGAATGGCTTCTCCACCACGCCGAGGCGCTGGAGACCTATGCCCGGCATGTCACCCGCGACATCATCCAGCAGGTGGCGGTCTGGACCGCGGTGGCCGCCGAAGAGATACGAAAAGGGGACACGGTGGGAGTGTACATGCAGGACGGCTGGCTGTACGCGGGACCCGCTCCCACGAGCGCGATGGGAACGGCGGTCATGGACGCGAATCCCGGCCAGGACGTGGGCATCGCCCGTCTCAACGGGATCATCGAGCACACCGAGGGGACGGTCCATGTCTGCAAGGTCCCCCGGGTGGAGCGGGGGGGGTCCCGGAAGGTCCGGGATTCACTGCTGGGGGAGGTGCTCGAGGGGGTGGATGTGGCCGCCGCAGTGGGCCTCGAGGCCTATGTCGCCCTCCAGCAGGCGGGCCGCACCCCGGACATGTACTTCGGCGCCCGTGAAGGGGTGGTGGAGGCCGCGTTCCATGGCCTTGACTGTGCCCTCCTCATCGTGGACGAGGAGTTCACCAATTTCCTCACCCGTCTTGAGTCCGCGGGGCTCCACTACGTGATCCACGACCTCCTCTTTCCATGAAGGTCGTGGTCCAGCCCCAGAAGGGGACCTACAAGCTGATCTATCTGGACGGGAAGCGGGTGACCGCGACCGGGACGGTGGAACTCGAGGAGTCCTCCAAAGGATGGCGCCCCTCCCGCCTCCGGCTCCGCACTCCCCGGTCACCCAAACGCCACCCGCACCCCACCCGTGAGCTGATCTCCCGGCTCCGGGAGTCGAAGGTCTACCTCACCGCCAAGGACAGGGCCTTCGTCGCCTTCCTCCGCGACCTCCAGATCCCCTACCACTACATCAGGGTCTGCCGGCTCTGCCTGCTCGAGGACCGGGTCACCACGCTTCGGGCAGAGAACATCGTCCGGTACGGACGGGAGACGATCTGCCTGGACTGTGCCCGCCGGGAGCTGCGCCGGGAGGCCGGGTTCGCGGGGGGACTCGGGAGACTGTCGTTTGAACACCTCGAATCGCTCCTCGAGGAGGTCCGGGACTTCGATCGGGTCCTCTCCCTGCTGCAACCCGCATCCGGAAAGCAGGACGCCACTCTCTACGATCGTCTCGAGGCACACGAGATCCAGAAGACGTCACGGATCGACGATCTCCCGCTCCCAAAGGCATTCCGTACCCTCTGCGGGGTGGAGACCCTGATGCCGGTCCAGGAACTGGCGGTCCGGGACGGACTCCTCCAGGGAGAGGATCTGCTGGTGGTGGCGGCCACCGCCAGCGGAAAGACCTTCGTCGGCGAGATGGCGGGCCTGAAAAACCATCTCGAGGGCCGGGGCCGGATGCTCTTCCTGGTCCCCCTGGTGGCGCTCGCCAACCAGAAGTACCAGCGGTTCCGGGACCAGTACGGCTCTCTGGGCACGGTCTCCCTCCATACCGGGGTGAGCCGCCTGAACCTGCCCGAAACCCGGGCCGGGGGGGAACGGGACATCCGGGCGCCGGTGGTGGTGGGTACCTACGAGGGGATCGACCATCACCTCCGGTGCGGCAAACCGCTCGGGGAGATCGGCACCGTGGTCATCGACGAGGTCCAGATGCTCGATGATCCCGAGCGTGGCCACCGCCTGGACGGGCTCATCGCCCGGCTCCGCTATATCGCTCCCGACGCCCAGTTCCTCTTCCTGAGCGCGACCATCGGCCTCCCCGACATCCTCGCCGGAAAGCTCAGCGCCCGGCTGGTCCGGTACGAGGCCCGGCCCGTGCCGCTGGAACGCCACCTCCTGTTCACCGACCGCAAGGAGAAGATCCGGCACATCAAACAGATGGTCGCCGAGGAGTTCCGCCACACCTCGTCGAAGGGGTACCGGGGCCAGTCCATCGTCTTCACCCATTCCCGGGTGCGGTGCCACATCATCGCCGACGCTATCGGCAAGAAGGCCGCTCCCTACCATGCGGGGCTGTCCGCCGCCGAACGCCGGGAGGTGGAGCGGAAGTTTCAGAACGGTGAACTGGCGGCCGTGGTCACCACCGCCGCACTGGCCGCGGGGGTGGACTTTCCCGCGTCGCAGGTCATCTTCGACGCCCTGGTGATGGGGATCGAGTGGCTGAGTGTCCAGGAGTTCACCCAGATGATGGGCCGGGCGGGCCGGCCGGAATACCATGACCTGGGCAAGGTGGTGGTGCTCGCCGAACCGGGGGGGACCTACTCGCGGGACGCCACCCAGACCGAGGAGGAGGTCGCCATCCGGCTCATGAAGGGCGTCATGGAGGAGGTGTCCCCCGAGTACGGCCTCGAGGAGAGCTCGGAAGAACTGGTGGCCAATGCGGTGGTCTGCGGCGGTGATGAAGAAGACCTGGCGGAGATGACCAACAGCATGGTGGGTGCGGTGGAGCCCACCCTGCACACCCTCATGGAACACCGCCTGGTCCGACGACGGAACGGGCGGGTGGAGCTCACCCCGCTCTCGCGGGTGATGGCGGAGCATTTCATCGGGATGGAGCGCCTGCTGCGTCTCCGGGATCTGGTCCACAAAGAGACCGACCCCCTCGTCATCCTGGCGGAACTGGAGTGTGCGGATCTCGAATGACCTGCTCGCGGCTCCGGCAGCACCAGCGGTCGTAGAGGGGATCGCGGTCCTGCTCCCAGACCTCCGCCCTGCGCCCGTTCGTCCAGCACCAGTCCGCGATCAGCTCCGCCTCCTCCCGGGTACCGGTGGTGAAGAGCGCGTCCCCGGCCAGGCGGAGGAAGGACTGGACGATCTCCTTCCAGGTCTCTGCCCTGTACGAGTAGATCTGGCCCGCCATCAGCATCACGCCCCGGGGGGCAGGTGCCAGGTACCGGTCGGCCAGGGCCGCATCGATGCACACCGTACGGTCCAAAGAGAGTCGCCGGGCGGTCAGTCCCCTGACCAGGAGCGCGGCATCGTGGTCATACGAGCACGGGACCATGTTCAGGTCGCAGAACGCGGCCGATCCCACCCCCGATCCACAGCAGGCATCGATGCAGACCTCCCCCTCTCCGGTCCCGAACACGGCTTCGAGCAGGTCCCGGACCTTTTCACGCCGATCCGGCGGGAGATCCTCCTGGGCCGGCCCCACCCCCGCGCAGAGGAGGCTGGAATAATACCGCCGGACCGCGTCGGCCCACCGTGACCGGTGCTCCTGGTAGATATCCCCTCCGATGTCGGCGAACCGGTCGATCACCGGCCGGGTGGGTGGCCGGTGGAGGAAGGTCCCCGCCACCCACCCCCGCGGGCTGTGGACGGCAAGCGCCAGGGGGTCCTCGAATTCATCCACCAGGAGCCGGGCCTCGTCGGCAGGGAGGGTCAGGAGGACATCGGTATACCCCGGCGAGATGAGATCGGCATATTCCGGCTCCACCATCCGGCACTCCGGGAGTTCGAGGATCTCGGCGATGGTCATGATTCCCTCACCATCCGGAGACCGCCGGGAGCCCGGATCATCCCCTCCACCCGGGCGTCCTCGTGCATGGAGAGGGTATCACAGACCACGTCACCGAGGATCCGGACCCCGCCGGTGAGGGTGACCGGCCCGGACGTCTCCAGGTTGCCGTGCACCTGCGTCTCCCCGTCGACAGATACCGGCCCCTGTGCACGGACACTGCCAAAGATGGTGGTCTCTGGACCGATGGTGACCGACTCCGCCCGGATGTTGCCGTGGAGGCGGCAGCCAGAGCCGACGGTCATGGGTGCGGGAACGGCAAACGACTCGGTGTCGAGCACGCTCCCCGACGGAATGGTCACCGGCACCGGCCCCTCCTCTTCCTCACCCAGCATCTCGTCCAGGAAGGTGTCCAGGTCATCCTCCCGCTCCAGCCCCAGGAGGGCCACCAGGTACAAAAAGAGGTAGACCATAACCGGCATGGGGTTGCGGATGGAGATCCAGCCCTTCGCCTCGAACCCCTGGGCAAGGGAGACATTGTCCCCGATGTCCAGGTCGCCGCGGACCAGCAGTTTCCCCCCGATCTTCACTCCTTCACCCAGGTAGGCGTCGTCCGCCGCCATCGCCGGGCCCGCGACCTCACACCAGTTGTCCAGCCGGAGATCCCGGCCGGCGGTGATGGACCCGTTGATGGTGGAAAACTCGCAGATCACCACGTCGCGACCCGACAGGCCGTAGTCGATCCGGCATCGCTCCCCGATGACGATGTCCCGCTCGGTCTTCAGGGTCCGTTCCTGGAGTTCGGTATGGTCCGGGATGGTGCACCGGGTGAGTATCCTGCCGACGTGGTCTCCCATGCTATGCCCCGTATTTCTCGCTTTTATCGATCAGGTCCAGGATGATCGGCATCAGGTCGCCCCCCCTGATCCGGTGGAGCCCGCCGTGGGCGCAGGCCCGTTCATCGAACCGCTCCACATCATCGGTCCGCACCCCCTCTCCGGCGATGACCAGGGGGACCGGGTCTGCACTGTGGTCACGCACCGAGCAGGGGGTGCTGTGGTCGGCGCAGACCACCACCAGGGTGTCCTGGAGATCAGCGAACGGCTCCACCGCCCGGTCGATCACGTCGATGAATTCGCTCTTCTCACGGGCCTTGCCGTCGTGACCCGCTTCGTCGGCCCCCTTGATGTTGAGGAGGACAAAGTCCTGGATCTCCAGCTCGGCGAGCGCCGCCCGGACGAGCCCGTCGAGGTTGGTGGTGGTGGATCCGGTCGCCCCCTCCACCGGGACCTCCTTGAGCCCCACCGTCTTCCCGATGCCCACGATCAGGGTGGCCCCGGTGATGACACTCCCGTGGAGCCCGTGGCGGGTCTCGAACGGTTCGAACCGCCCCTTTTCACCGGCGCCCCGCAGCAGGAGGACGTTTGCCGGGAGGAGTCCCGCTTCCTGCCGTTCACGGTTCAGGGGGTGGTCCCTGAGGATCTCGTGCGTTCGGGCCACGAAATCGTTGCAGATGGCGGCGGTCCGTTCGTCCGCCGGATCGGCGGTCCGTGGCCGGAGGGGGTGGACCGGTACATGGTCGGCCTTGGGGTCGTTGGCGGTGACCCGGGCCCCCAGGTTCTCGCCCTTCAGGGCGAACGCCGCCCGATGGCCCGCACCGGATTCGAAGAAAAACTCGACGTCATGGTCCGAGAGATCCACCCCTTCGCGGATCGCCTCGGCCAGGGGTTCGGTCTCCCGGATGCGCCCGGCACGCCGATCCACCATCATCCCCTCATCGTCGATGGTGGCGAAGTTGCACCGGAACCCGACCATCCCGGTCTCCATGAAGATGCCCGTCCCCTCCGCCTCCAGGGGTCCCCGGCCGGTGTAGTATCTCTCCGGGGGGTACCCCAGGAGGTTGAGATGGGAGGTATCCGATCCCGGCCGGATGCCCGGCCCGATGGTATCCATGATCCCGCAGATACCCGCCGCCGCAATTCGGTCCAGATTCGGTGTATGGGCAGCCTGCAGTGGGGTTTTCCCGTCGAGATCGCTGCAGGGCCGGTCCCCGATTCCGTCGAGGATGACCAGCAGGACGCGTGAAGCGCTCATCGGGAGGAGTATTGCATGAGCAGGGTCATTACTCTTGCCACACCCGGGGGGCCGGAAAAAAAGAGGGATCCCGGACGACTTACCGGGCGACCGGGGTCTCCAGCCGGGACTTGATGATCTCCAGTCGCCGGATGGGGAAGATGGTCTTGATCTGCCTGAAGATCTCCCGGGCCAGTTCGCCCGAGATCATCGCCCCGGTGAACGCTCCGAAGTCCATCTCCTTGGCCATGGCCTCGAGGTTCTCGGCCATGGCCTTGCGGACCGCGTGCGCCTGGCTGGCGTCCGTCCGGTTGAGAGTGACGGCGGTGGCGGTCACCCGCATCCTATTGCCGTCCTTGGTGACGACCGGCATGATCACATCGATCCGGGAACTGCGCCGCTTCACCAGGGACCGCATATAGTCCTTGGTGGTCTCATGCCCGACAAACTCGGTGTAGGCGGCGTCCCCCGCGACGCGGGCGATCTTGAACCGCATCTTGATGTGGGACTTGGAAAAGTCCTGAATCACCTCGGAGAGCGTGGTGTCCATGATGCGGCCCACCACCTTGTCGGGGTCGTTGGCGACGGTCTGTCCGATCTCCCGCTGACCGAAGATCTCCGGGACATGGACCGTATACCAGCTCTTCGATTTCCATCCTTCTACTCGTCTTCCAACCTGTTTTTTACGTGCCATTGATTGTTTCCTCCTTACTTTCTCTCTCGTGGTTCCGTTTCCTCAGAGGAAGCGGAAGACCTCCGCGGGCTCGCCGGCCAGGTCGCGCACCCGGTCCGGCCACTGGTCCCGATCGAATCCTTTCTGCGCCAGGAAGGCTGCGGTCCACCGCTCCAGGCCGATTCCCGAGCACCCGGACCAGCAGTCTTCGCCGCTCTGGACCTTCACGTTGAAGCCCTTTGGATATTTGTCACCGTTGACGCTCACATTCTGGAATTCCAGCCAGGTTTCATTGTAGGGGAGGATCGCCTCGTAGTCACGGGTTCCCACCCCTTCCTGGCCGCTCTCGCCGACCATGCCCTCCTGCGCCATGAACCAGGGGGTGACCCTGGCACACCGCCATTCCAGGTCCAGGATCTCCTCGAAGACCCGGGTGTAGGTCTCGTGCAGCCGGTCGGCGATCTCGATGGTCTGCTGTGCTGTTCCCAGCCAGAGGACCTCGATCCGGTGGAACTCGTCCACCCGCTCGATGCCGTGGATCCCGCCGGATTCATACCGGTGGGACGTTCCGCTCCGGTCGAAGATCCGGAGAGGAAGGCAGTCGTTTGCCAGCGTCTCTCCCTGGACAAAGGGCCAGAACGGCGGGCACTGGGCATAGCAGAGCCCCCCGATGGGGCCGTCCAGGCGGTCGCGGATGGCCTCCACCGGCACCTCACCGGTGACCTTGAAGGTATCGGCCACGCTCTCCCAGTAGGCGGGATCGCGGGTTTTGGGGGTGCAGACATAGTAAATCTCGGGATAGACTCCCTTGGCATGCCCGGATCGCTTCCAGACCTCCCAGGGAACCAGCTTGGGAAAGATCATCTCCGAGAATCCGAGGGGTTCGATGATCTCCTCCACCACGATCCGTTCCAGGGCCCGGAAGAGGTCGACCGCCTGGGGGCCGAAGATCCACTGGCCGCGGGATGCGCCGTGGCGTATCCAGTTTTGCCGGACCATCTCTTCGGTGGGGTCACGATCGAAATGGCGCCCTTTCGGGCCGCTTTCATAGATCAGTTCCCAGTGTTCCGCTTTCCCGCCGTATTCGGCTGCTTCTGCCTTCTCGTGGATGAGGGTGACGATCCGGTCGGGCACCCGGTTCTCCAGGTCGCCCGCCGTGATGTCCAGGACCAGCTCCAGGTGGTCGGCATGGGTGTAGGCCTCTGTGATGAACCGGATGTCGGGGACCGCGGAGGAGGGGATCGGGCCCGGCATGACGATCCGGAATTTCGCCACCTCGATGTTCCGCAGGCCGATCCGGCACTCTTTCCCGAGGCGTTCGGCCAGAAGCTTCCGGAACCGGAAGAGAGCGTCGTGTGCCCGGGTGTACGGGCCGCTCTCGATATCCACCCAGAGCGTCTCCCCGCGGATCTCCCAGGAGACGATCCGGCCCACCTGTGCTGCGGGTACTTCGGAGGGGACGCCGCGGTAAAACGCCCGCTCATTGGCCTCTTCAATGGTCTTTTCTGCCACTCTCCGCGCGTATTCGTCGAGATCCCGGGTGAAATGAAGCCCTGCACTCAGGGCAAATCGAACGAACATAACTCCTCCGCAATGATGAGGTTCATCAGGTAATCGTCCACCGACGCGATCACCGATCGGAGCCGATCGCTCTCGATGGTGGTGCAAACCGCACCCTCCCGGGCCACCGTCTCCATGGAGGAGAGGTGGTCGGGGGAGAGCGCCCGCGCCACGCAGTCGCACCGGTGATGCCGGGTGGTGATGGTGCCGGTGATCATGGAAGCGCCTCTGCCAGGTAGCTCTCCATGGCCTCGCGGTTCCGGGCGGGGATGACCGCCCCCGCACGGCTGTGGTGGCCCCCGCCGGTCCCTCCGCAGGCGGCGGCACCCTCCCGCATGACCGTTTCCAGGTCCACAGGGGAGCCGGGCGCCACCCGGGCGGAGACCGCACAGGTGCCGTTGGTGGGGGCGAAGATCACGACCACGTCACCGTGCCCGGTGTCGTAGGCAAGTGCGTCTGCAACATCGCCCGCCACCCCGGCATCCCCGGTTTCATAGAATCCATCACCGCTCTCCAGGGGGCGGGCCTCGCGCACCCCCTCGATGACCCGGAGCCGGAAGGCATAGGCGGTCTCCCATGCCTCCTCCAGGAAATCGGGGGACCGCAGGCAGAGAGACGCCGCGACACCGCCCGCTCCGGCCTTTCCACAGGCGTCGGTGAGAGCGAAGAGGGTGTGGGCGTCCTCGATCACCTCCCGCCCCAGCCGGTAGGTGTCGCCGAAGATCGCACACAGGGCCTCCGCCCGGGTCACCGGTGATGACCTGATGACCGCCAGGGAGAGGAGCAGGGCGGGATCTTCCGTTCCCCCGGCGGTGCTCTGGCTGATCAGGGCAGCCACCGCATCCTGGTCTCCGCTGAGCCCGTCGAGGTAGGGATGGATCGCCATGTGGAACTGCTCGGTCCGGGTCCTGCCCGGCAGGCGCACACCCTGTTCCGGCGAGACGTAGCCGTGGGCGATGCCGTCGCGGACGATCTCCTGGTTGGTCCCCGCGCACTGCTGCCGGTCGCCGATGATCGCGGGGATCACCAGGCCGGCGAGGTCACGAGAGTCGCACAGCGCCCGGGCCACCAGGTAGGCCGCACCGGCGGCGCACAAGTCGCGGTCCCCGTCGATACCGGCGAGCCGCGGGTTCACCTGCCACTCGCCCCCGAAATGGGGGACATGGTGGTCGATGACCACGGTATCCTCCGGCAGGTCCTCGAGAGCCGCCCCGAAATCGCAGAGAACCACGTGATCCTCCCCTTCGATCGAGGCGGGGGTGATCCGGGGATGGAACCGGAGTCGAAACCCGATCCCCTCCCGCCGGAGGGCGTGGCCGATGATCGTGGCGGCGGCGATGCCGTCTGCGTCATGATGGCCGTGGACATGGACGAAGTCCCATTCCCGGAGACGCCCGGCGACATCGGCGGCCATGGATTCGATGGACATGGACGATTATCTGGACAGCAGGATCTCGGCGGTCTCCGGTTTGTAGGTCCAGCCTTCCGGCATCCGTCCGGTGCCGACATAGTACTTGACCAGCCGGCGGACTTTTGACTCGGTCAGCTGCAGCTGCCGCTTGTTGTGCACATCGTTTCTGTTGGTCTCCAGGTGCTTGCGGAGCCGGAGCGCCTTCTCGATCAGGTTCCTGAGATCTTCGGGGATGTCGCCTTCGAGCTCGTGTTCCCGGAGGATCTGGGTGATCCGTTTTCCGGTCGCCAGCCGCACGCTGGGAACTCCGTGGCGGTCACGGAGTTCGAGCCCGATCTCGCTTGCCGATCGCCCCTGCTTGCGAAGGTCCAGGATGATCTTCTCGATCTCGTCGGTATCGGTATTGGACCATTCCGGTGCCTCTGAGCGATAGGGGGGGATGGACTGCGCCGAGCCCCGTCGTCTCGCATACATTCGTGCCATTGGTGCCTCCAGTCTGTTCTCTCGTGTAAGTCCCGGAAAAAGAGTCCGCTTCCGCTGACTCCGTGTAATCCCAGAGCCCCGCAGGGCCGTGCCCGGTGGACACGTCGGACTTACTTCAGTCAGCACGTATCGATTGATAGTGCGTTATATGAATGCTCTCCGGCCCATATTAATCCTGTCGCCCGGTGGCCCGCGCCGTGGAAGATTTTTTGACTCTCCCCGGCACATGTACCTGTGACGCGGTAGTAGTCCAGCGGCAGGACAGGGGCTTCCCAAGCCTCTAACCCGGGTTCGAATCCCGGCTACCGCATCCCGTTTTTCACTCCCGTTCAGGATTCCCGCGGGAGGCCGCCACCCCATCCGAAGAGGTACGCGTTCACCACCGTGACCGCATCGTCCCTTGAGAGGACGTCGTTGAACAGGTAATCGTTGACCGCCTCCACCGCCTTCTCCCGGGTGACGGTACCGGTCCCGGGGTCGGTATACCTGCTGATCACATCGCTCACATCGATCACCGTATCGCCCCCGATGGTCCCGGTGTTCTTCATGCCGTCGGTGAAGGTTCCCGAAATGGTGCAGGTTCCCTCCGTTTCAGGCGTGGTGACCTGGTAGGCGATATCCGAATTCCCTATCCGGGTGAACTGGTACTGGTGATCACCAGGGCTTTCCGTGGAATCCGCGGTGGAGGACCCCTCCACGTACACGAGTCCGTCGGCGAGTGTTTCTGTGGCCCCCCATCCCGGAGTGGTATTCAGTGTCGATGACGGGGTCAGGGTCACGGTGACCGTCTCTCCGGGCGAGGGTGCGGATGGAGAGATCGACCTGCTCACGGTCCCGGTCGGTTCGGGAGTCGGCGCCGGTGTCGGCGATGCGGTCGGTGTCGGTGATGATGTGGGGGTGGGGGATGTGGTGGGAGTGGTTGGCACCGGTGTGGGAGATTCGGTCGGTGTCGGAGTGGGCGTGACGGTGGTCGGCACCGGTGTCGGTGAGGAGGTGGGGGTGGGTGTCGGTGTGGGAGCCGGCGGGGCACCTGCCGGTTTGAAGACCTGCACCCGGTCGTTTCCGGAATCGCTGAC
Source organism: Methanomicrobiales archaeon (assembly GCA_049974905.1). Lineage (GTDB taxonomy): Archaea > Halobacteriota > Methanomicrobia > Methanomicrobiales > Methanoculleaceae > JBNGCZ01. The sequence goes on along the minus strand of JBNGCZ010000022.1, from coordinate 1,394 downwards.
AAAGACGTATCCATAGTCATCGACCGCCACACCGGTGGGATCGCTGAACTCTCCCTCGTCGCTTCCCTGCGATCCCCAGGCGGTGACGAAGGTTCCGTCATCGGTGAACTTCTGGACACGGCTGTTCCAGGTATCTGCCACATAGACATACCAGTCGCTGTCGACCGCTATCCCCCGGGGAAGACGGAAACTGCCTTCATCGGTGCCGTACGATCCCCAGGTGGTGACGAAAGTACCATCATCGGTGAAGGTCTGGACCCGGTGATTCCAGGAATCGGTCACGTACACGAAGCGATACCGGTCGATCGCCAGGGAGCAGGGTCCGTCAAACTCGCCCTCCCCGGTACCACTCGATCCAAAGCTGTCCACGAACGCTCCCGTGCGGGTGAATGTCTGGATCCGGTCGTTGCCGGTATCGGCGACATAGACGAAGCCGTCGACTGTATCGAAGGCGATCCCCTCCGGATCGGAGAACTGGCCGGAGCCCCAGCCCTCCGATCCCCACGCCGTCACCACGTCTCCGGTGTCGGTGAACGCCTTGATCCGGTCGTTGAATGTATCCGCAACATAGATGAGGCCCTGACCATCGGCGGTGATCGCCTCGGGATGGTTGAACTGACCGGAACCCGTGCCGTGCGATCCCCATGAGGCCACGAACGAACCATCCGGGGTGAATTTCTGGACGCGCTCGTTGTCGTAATCGACGACATAGACGTACCGCTCGTGGTCGACAGTGATGCCCGTGGGATAGTCGAACTGGCCCTCACCGGTCCCGGATGATCCCCATGCCGTCACAAAATCATACGCCGGTGTGGGGGTCGGTGTCGGCGTCGGTGTTGGAGTTAGTGTGGGCGTGGGGGTGGGCGTTGGTGTGGGGGTCGGTGTTGGACCGGTGAACACCTGCACCCGGTCGTTTCCACTATCCGCCACATACACAGTGCCGGAGTCACCGATCGCCACTCCGTGGGGTTGCCTGAATTCCCCCTCGTCACCTCCAACCGTCCCCCACGAGGTGACAAAGACGCCCCCGGAGGTGTATTTCTGGATATTGTGATTGTAGTAATCGGTGATGAGGTACGACCCATCGGTATCGATCGCCATGCCCAGCGGGCAGAGGAACCCGTATGATGTCCATTGCGAGACAAAGTCCCCGTCCCCGGAGAACACCTGGATGCGGTCATTGTCCATATCCACGACATGGATCGAGCCACCGTCTGCACAGATACCCATCGGATGATAGAACTGCCCGTCCCCGGTGCCGTACGATCCCCACTCGGTGACGAAATCACCGACGGATGTGAATTTCTGGACCCGGTTGTTCCATGAATCCGTGACATAGATCCCACATTCCGCAGGTCCTCCTTCAAAAATAATATTTTTCGGCCCCCCAGCCG
>JBNGCZ010000021.1:0-27393 GCA_049974905.1 Methanomicrobiales archaeon | reverse complement strand
TTTGAACCAGGTGATGGTGCATGACGCGCTTCAGCAGGCGGGAGTGGACCATTACTTCTTCACCTCCAGGAGCACCACCCGCTCCACCACCAGGTCGCGGAGTGCACCGGGCCCCCCCGCCGCCTCCAGTTCGAGGGGGCCGATATCGAAGAGGTCCATCAGGCGGGCTGCCTTCTCCGGGGGGATCTCGTCCCGGTCGTCGTCGGAGACCGGGTAGCGGCCGGCGATGGTGGCGATCGCCTCCTCGTCCGGGGGGCAGATGCAGCAGTACAGGCGCATGGCCCCCTCGCGGACCCCGACGTCGGCGGCGATGCCCGTCTGGCGGGTGCCCGCCGCGTAGCAGAGCACCTCCATCTCCACGGTCCGGGCGACCATGGTCCCCTCCCGGTGCGCCCGGAAGGCGTGGCGAAGGGCGGTCTCCACGTGGCGCCGCCCGGCGATCCGGTCCGCATCGAGGCAGATGATGCGGGTGCCGGTGGCCTCGGCGATCCCCCGGATCCCGGCGAGAAACTCCCCGCGGTCCGGGATGTCGACCTCCAGCGGGAGGCACCGGCACGGGCACTCTCCGGTCTCCACGAAAAAACCGGGGATCGGGCCCTCGCCGGTCATCGCCGCACCCCTGCGGTCCCGGTCCGTCGCCGAGCCCCCACCCCGTCCGGCAGGGCCATCAGCGTCCCCCGAACCGGTCCAGACTGGTCTGGTCCACGGAGTCCTCCTCCGGGCCGGCGTCCCGGTCCCCGGCGGCACCCCGGACCCTCTCTGCGATGCCCCGGCCGATGATCGCGGCCACCCGGTCGGGGTCCGCCTCGCGGAGGGCCGCCGGGGTGGTGATGCCGTTGGTGAACAGGCGGCGGGCCCGCACCCGGCCGATACCGGGGAGCCGGATGAGGGGGAGGAGCTCCGCCTTCACCCCGTGGGTGACCCGCACCTCGAGATCGGCGATATCGCGGGCGAAGCGGTGGTCGAAGAGGCGGGCGATGCGGGCGGCGGCATGGACCAGCCAGCGCATCCGGTCCGTCACCATGTACACGTCGCCGGGCCCCACCCCGAACCGCTCGCAGATCAGCTCCTCGGGCACCTCGCTGATCCAGTCGGCGAGCAGGAGCGCGGTCTTGAACGCCCGGGTGAAGACGTCCATCGCCTCCGCCCCCTCGTACACGGGAAGCTCCGCCCAGAGCGCCTCCCCCTCCTCCCAGAGGGCCCGTTCCAGGGTGGCCCGGTCCTTCGAGCGCACGAAGAGGGTGGGCATCTCGGGTGCGGTGCACAGGAGATGGAGGAGGGCGAGATCGGCGTACTCCCCGGCCCCGTCCAGACCGCAGGCGACCAGATCGGCGGTCCGGGGGTCCACCGAGAGCCGGGAGGTGAGATCCCCGAACTCCGTCGCGTCCAGGCGGCCCCCCAGATCGGTGAGCATCCCCATCCCCGCGAGCGCCTCGATCACCCGGTCGGAGACCGGACCGAGCGTGTCGCCGCCCTCCTGGTGGGCGAAGAACGTCCCGGAGAGGACCGCGAGGAGACCGGTGCGGTCGGTGCAGAACCGGGTGGCGACGAGGGAGAGGAGATGGGTGCAGAGCGCGGATTCCGTGGCGCACCGGGATTGCACATCCTCGGGGGGCGACTCGATGTAGTGTTCGACGAGCTGGTCCACGTCGTCGGCGGATTTGGCGATGAGCACCGCCTCACCGTAGGGGTCCAGGCGGGGGCGTCCCGCCCGCCCGGCCATCTGGTGATACTCGCCCACCGGGATGGGCTGCATCCCCCGGCCCGCCTCGAACCGGAGGTAGTCCCGGATCACCACCCGGCGGGCGGGAAGATTCAGACCCGCCGCCAGCGTGGGGGTGGAGGCGATCACCCGGATCACCCCGTCCCGAAACCCCTCCTCCACCAGCCGCCGCTGCTCCGGGCCGAGCCCGGCATGGTGGAAGGCGGCGCCGCGGGCGGCACAGGCGGCCAGCGACCGGCCGAGATCCGTGTGCGCCTCCCGTTCCAGGGCGGCGGCAAGCGGGGCGAGCCGGTCGTCCTCGAGCGCCAGGCCGGACGCCGCCCGGCGGGCGAACGCCTCGGCGTTTCGCCGGGAGCTGACAAAGACCAGGCACTGGCCGCCCCCGGAGACCGTGTCGGCGACGAGGTTGAAGTCGTCGTGGCGGGTCTGCCGGGGGACCGGGAGGTCCTCGTCGCTGAAATGGATGGCCCCGTCCCAGTACACCCCCTCCCGGAGCGGCACCGGGCGCCAGTCACTGGTGACGCAGGCCGCATCCAGCCAGGCGGCGATCTCCTCCGGGTTGCCCACGGTGGCCGAGAGTCCCAGGAACTGCATCCCGGGACAGAGCGAGCGCAGCTTGGTGATCACCATCTCCAGGGTGGCCCCCCGGTGATCGTCGCCGATCAGGTGGACCTCGTCCACCACCAGCAGGGTCACCTCCCGGAGCCAGGAGGCGCCGTTGCGGACGAGGGAGTCGACCTTCTCGCTGGTGGCCACCACCACTGCGTGGCGCCCCAGGTGTTCGTCCCGCCGGCCGAAGTCGCCGGTGGCGATCCCGGTATCGAGGCCCGCCGCAGAGAAATCGCGGTGCTTCTCGGCGGCGAGCGCCCGGAGGGGAACGATGTACAGGCACCGGCCCCCCCGGGCGACATGGGCGTTCATGGCCATCTCCGCCACCAGCGTCTTGCCGCTCGCAGTGGGGATGGCCACAAGCAGGCTCGCCCCTTCAAAGAGCCCCTTCTCGACACATTCCGCCTGCGGCGGGTACAGCTCCGTGATACCGTGGTCTGCACAGTACCCTTTCAGCGATTCCGGGAGCGGGAGTGAATCAATCTTTGCCATATCCACACCGGTTCCCGTCCGGGACGGATGCTGCGGCTCCCCGCAGACAGAATCTCCGGAGAACGGGAGGTGCCGGACGACCCGATCCCCGCCCCCGGCGGCTCACGAGTAATACTCCAGAATATCCGTTCTGGCCTCCTTCGCCTTGCGGTCCAGGTAGGCATAGACCTGCTCGTGGGAGATGCCGCGAAGGATCATGTCCACCGCGTTTCGGGCGGTCTTGAGCTGGTCGGGCGTCCCGATGAGGGCGACCGTCTTGCCGAAGATGGAGATGCCCGCCCCGGTCATGTTCTCGATCTGCTCCCGGGACCGGCCGCCCCGGCCGATGATCCGTCCGCGGATGCGCTCCAGCTGCCGGGGGGTTCCGGCCACATGGGAGATATCGATGACCTCGAGGATGATATCCTCGTCCTCCAGGAGGCGAAGCGCCCGCTCGGGAGAGAACCCCCGGTTGATGGCGGTGATCACGTCGGCCGCGTCCAGCACCGCCACCGGGTCGTCACTCTCGATCCGCACCAGCCCCTCCTCGCTGTCGATCTGGAGCCGGGTGCCGGTGTGCTCTTCCAGCTCCCGTTTCGTGGCCCCTCCCTGCCCGATCAGCACACCGATCCGGGTTCCGTTCATCTTGAGTTCCTGTTCCGTCATGGTCACCACCTCCCCCCGAGGACCCGGTCCATCAGGATGCGTTCATCCACCACTTCGCACCGGGTCGAAAAAAACCTGTTGATGTTTTTGATGTCCCGGAGGAGAAATTCACGGGCCCGGGGATGCTCCGCGGTCACCGCCTGGCCCATGTCGATGACATAGGGCTGATCGCCCATCAGGATGTTGTACTCGGAGAGATCGGCATGGACCAGACGGGCGTCGGAATACAGGCGTTCGATGTACCCGGTGATGCGCTCGTAGAGGCCGGCGGGATCGTCCGGGGGGGCCTGCCGAAGCGGGGGATAGGGCCGCTCGTCCTCACCCAGAAACGCCATAATCAGGATGTTGCGGTCGAAGGCGAAGGGAGTGGGGACCGGGATCCCTGCCTCCTGTGCCCGGCTGAGGTTGGAGAACTCCTTCCTGGTCCAGGCGAAGATGATCTCCTTCCTGCTCCGGCGGATATGGGAGAACCGGCGGTCGCCGATGAGGTATTCGCTCATCGCCTTGAAGTTCGCGGTCCGGATCCGGTAGATCTTGATGGCCATCGCCCCCTCCGGTCCCTCGCCGTAGAAGACATTCCCCTCCTTGCCGGTGCTGATCGATCCGCCCACCGCGGTGATCAGCCCCCGGTTGGCGAGGCGGTACAGGGCGAGCAGGGTGACCTCGTCGAAGACATCCTGGCGGACCTTCAGCTGGTCGGCGTCGCGGACGCGGATCCCGAGCCGCTCGATCTCGCGGTCAAAATCGACCTCATCCCGCGGCACCCGGCACCACCTCACCCGAGTGCGGCCCGGGCATCTGCGAGGAGCTCGACCAGGCCGTCGGCGCACATCCCCTTGAGATCCGCGGGATGGACCTCGCCGGCGGCGTATGCCGCTTCCAGGCGTGCATAGTCTTCAAACTCCCGGTCGCCGCCGAATTTTTCGGGCCGCCGGAGCACCATCCGCTCCATCCGGGGGAAGACCAGGTACTGGAGCACCTGGAGGATGGGGTTTCCCTCCACGTCGGGCGGGCAGAAGGCCTTCTTCAGCTTCCTGGCGATCGCCTCCTCGCTGTCCCCGACCGAGACATAGTTGCCCGCCGAGGAGGACATCTTCTTCCCGTCGAGCCCGTTGAGGATGGGGGTGTGGATGCAGACCGGGGCGGGCACGCCCTCTGCGGGCAGGTATTCCCGGGCGAGCATGTGGATCTTGCGCTGGTCGATCCCCCCCACCGCCGCGTCCACCTGCAGGGCGGAGATGTCCGCCATCTGCATGATCGGATAGATCATCTGGGAGACCGCGGGGTGCTCCATCTGGCGGCCCACCTCGTCCATGGACCGCGTCGCCCGGGAGACCGTGATCCGCTGGGAGAGGGAGAGGACCAGGAGCTGGTACTCCGGGTTGAGCTGGAGGGAGGATCCCAGGATGTAGGTGGCCTCGGTGAGACCGAGGGCCTCGAAGCAGCGCCGGTTCGCATCGGCCAGGTCCCGGACATCCTCCATGGATCCCTTCCGGTTGAGGTAGGCGTGGAGATCGGCGAGCAGGACGATCACGTGGAACCCGGCCTCCTGGAGGTCGATGAGCTTGTTGATCGTCACCAGGTGGCCGAGATGGATCTCCCCGCTCGGTTCGTATCCGGCGTATACACTCCTCTTCGGGCGGGAGAGCACGCTTCGAAGTTCCTCTTCGGTGATCACCTCGACCGCGTTTCGGGTGGCCAGCGTGTAGGGATCCATTCCCGGTACAATGGTTCCGCAACGGAATTAATGGTATTCGTCCCCCTCAGATGGGGACCAGCCCCAGGGCCTCGTTGGTCATCCGGATGGACTCTCCGGCGTCGGTGACCACCTCCATCATCGCCCGGATGGCGTCGATGTTCTCCACCACCACGTCCGCCTCCTGGTGGATCGCCTGGAAGAGAGCGAGTTCGGTGCCGCCGGTCACCGAGACCGAGTCCTGGAAGACGCAGTTCTCCCAGAGGTCCCCGCGTGGACGGCCGAGGTCCTGGGCATACTCCTTCAGCTGCGCCGTACTGGTGATCGCGGTCCCGGGCCGCACCAGCCCCATCCGGGAATGGTCCTCGATGAGGGAGAGGACGCCGTCCCGGGTGGCGGCCCTGGCGAGGTCCATCTGGACCACGTGCATGTGCATGAAGGTGGTGGAGACCTTCATGGCCAGGGTGATGATGTCGACCTCGGGGAGGACTGTGTTGACATCCGGGCCATGGTGGCTCGGGATGGTCACCGGGTCCAGGACCACCGCATCGATGGGCCCCTTCCTGATCTCCCCCGGGTCCGTTCCCCGGCGCACCATGGTCGCCCGGACCCGCCGGACCCCGAACCCCTCGTCCATGGCCCGGATGATCCGGCACAGGCCGGTGGTGTTGCAGGAGACCACCCGGACCAGGTCCCGGCCGAGGGCGGCGTCGAAGTTGCAGTGGGCGTTGAAGGAGAATCCGGCCACCTCGTGGTCCTCTCCGCCCTGGAAGATCGCCTTCACCCCGGCCTTCTCGTACATGCCCCGGTTCTTCGCCCCGATGCCCCCGGGGGTGGCGTCCACCACCACGTCCGCCTCGGCGATCATCTCCTCCACGGAGCCCGCGACCTCCAGCCCCGCACCCGAGAAGGCGGGCTCTTTGTTCATATCGGCGATGTACAGCGGGAATCCGCGGGACGCGGCCGCGTATGCCTCTGCGCTCGGCTGGGTCTTGGAGACTCCCATGATCTCCATGTCGGGCTGTGCTGCCACGGCATCGGCCACGCGCTTGCCGATGGTGCCGTACCCATTGACTGCAATACGGATCATGACAGTGGGGAATGCGCGGTGGGGGGTAATAAGGATGGCGTTTTCGCGGGCGGGATGCGGGGCAGAGCCATACGCTTAATCCGATGGGGGATCGTACACTCTCCGATCAACAGGATGGGAGACACCAGATGAACCGAATACTGTCGTTGCTGACGCGCCCGCAGGATTTCTTCGAGGGCCTGGAGACGCCCTGGCCCCTCCGGGGCCCCGCACTGGTCGTCCTTGCAACCGGCCTGCTCGCGGGTGCAACCGCCATCCCCGTCACCCGGCTCACCTTCGAGATGCTCCCCGCCGAGGCGGCGGCCTATGCGGGGATCGGCCTGGTGGCGGCGGTGGTGGGCGCGGTGATCGTGACCCTCGTTCTGTGGGTGGTCACCGCCGCGATCGCCCATGGCCTGAGCGCCCTCTTCGGAGGCGACGGGGCCTTCCGGCGCACGCTTGCCGCGATCGGGTACGGATACGTGCCCATGGCGATCGGAACGGCCATCTCCGGGATCCTGATGTGGCAGCTGGTCGCCACCGCCCGGGTGGAGCCGGTCGCCGATCCCCTGCAGATCCAGGACGCCATCACCGGCCTGATGAGTGATCCCCTCGGCCAGGCGGCCACGGTGGTGGGCATCCTCTTCCTGCTGTGGGCGGCGAACATCTGGGTGTTCGGCCTCCGGGAAGCACGGACCCTCTCCACCCGCCACGCCCTCATCTGCGTGGCGGTGCCGGTGGCCATACAGGTCATCATGAGCGCGAGCCAGTACCTGGGGTGATGGTGATGCGCCCACTCGTTCTCATCGGCCTGGTCTGCCTCGCACTCGTCCTGGTCCCGGCGGTCCAGGCCGGCACCGCGGACGTGGCGGTGACCGCGACCGCGGTGGATCCCGCGGTGCTGATGCGGGGAGATACCGGCACCCTGAGCGTGACCGTGACCAACACGGGGACCGGCCCGGTGGAGATCTCCCGGGCACGCCTCTCGGTCCGGGACCTCCAGGTGCTGAAGAACCCCTATCCCTCGGTCGGCGATCTGGGGCCCGGGAACAGCCGGACCTTCACCTTCACCATCCGGGCCGACGCGCAGGACGGGTACTACTACCCGAAGTTCGAGCTCCAGTTCGCCACCGGAAACTCGCTCCGCGTGCCGGTCCTGGTGCGGGTGGACGACACCGATCTCCTCCTGTCGGTGACCGAGCAGCCGGAGAGCTTCTACGCCGGCAAGAGAGAGGCAGTCGCGGTGACGGTCGGAAACCCCCGGTCGAGCCCGGTGACCGGGGTCTCGGTCTCCCTCCGGGGGGAGGGCGTGGAGGTCACCCCCACCTCCCGGTTCATCGGGACGCTCGCAGCCGACGCCCGGTCCACGGTGATCTTCAATATCACCCCGTCACAGGCGGCCACCCTGGATATCCGGGCGATCTATTACAACGGCCCGACCCTCCACCAGGCGGAGAACACGCTCCCCATCACCTTCCAGACCCCCAAGAAGGCGGCCGCCCCCCTCCTGAGCAACATCGAGGTGGAGAAGACCGGGGGAGCCTACCAGGTGACCGGGGACGTGATCAATGCCGGGTTGAAGACCGCCCATTCGGTGGTGATCACCGCTGATACCCCCGGAAAACCGGTGGATCCCTTCCGGCTCTATGTGGTGGGTGCCCTTGAACCCGACGACTTCAGCAGCTTCGAGGTGACCTTCGAGGCGGAGGCGGGAGACCGGGTGCCGCTCCTGGTCACCTACACGGACGCGGACGGAAATGCATTCGAGCGCCGGGTGCCGGTGGAGATCTCCGGCACCGGCGGCGCTGCCACGGAGGGGGAGTCCGGGTCGGTCCTCCCGGTGGCGGCGGTGATCGTGCTCTGCGCCGTGGCGGTGGCGGGCGCGATCGCGTGGTCATGGAAGAAGCGATGACCAAAACCCCGGTGGTCCACCTCCAGGACGTCTCCAAGGTCTACTCTCTCCCGTTCGGGGACGTCCGGGCCCTGGATCACGTCACCATGGACGTGGATCCCGGCGAGTTCCTGGCCATCATGGGGCCGTCGGGCTCCGGGAAATCGACCATGCTCAACCTGCTCGGGTGCCTGGACACGCCCACCGGCGGGGAGGTCTACATCCGGGGGATCCCCACCTCCTCCATGGACGACGACCAGCTGACCGATCTGCGGCGCGACTCCATCGGGTTCGTCTTCCAGCAGTTCAACCTCATCCCGCTTCTGACCATCCGGGAGAACGTGGAGTATCCCCTGCAGCTCAAGGAGCGCACCACCCGCCCCGGGGAGCGGGCGAAGACCCTCCTGGAACGGATGGGGCTTGGCGAGAACATCCATACCAATACCCCGGCGGAGATCTCCGGGGGCCAGCAGCAGCGGGTGGCCATCGCCCGGGCGCTGGTGAACGACCCGGCCATCCTCCTCTGCGACGAGCCCACCGGGAACCTGGACACCCACACCGGGGCGATGATCATGGAGCTCCTCACCGAGGTCAACCGGCAGGGCCGCACCGTCATCATGGTCACCCATGACCCGAACGTGGCCGCCTATGCAGAACGCACCATCACCCTCGTGGACGGCAGGATCGTATGATATTCTTTGAATTCGCAAAGAGGAGCATCCGGCTGCACTGGCTCCGGTCGACGCTCGCCGCGCTCGGCATCATCATCGGGGTGGTGGCCATCTCCTCGATGGGGATGCTCGGAAACAGCCTGACCCTCTCGGTCACCAGCACCCTCTCCTCGGTGGGCGACTCGGTCATCGTGGTCCCCATGCTGGTCTCGGGCGGGATGGGGACGAGCACCGGTGATGCGGGCATCACCGAGCGCCAGGTCCAGCAGATCGAGCGGGCGGTGGGCACGAACCCCGTCATCCCCGTGTACCAGGGAGCCTCCCGGTTCGAGGTGGGCGGTGAGACGGGCACCGCCACGGTGTACGGCATCCATCCCGACCAGGTCTCCCTGCTCGCGGATATCGCCGAGGGGGTGGGCCTCCGGGGGGCCGGGGGTGCCCTGGTGGGGGCGATGCTCGCCGAAGACCATGATCTCCGGCCCGGCAGCAAGGTCGCCCTCGGGTCCGAATCGGTCCGGGTGGTGGGGATCCTCGAGGAGCGGGGGATGGGGTTCGATATCAGCCCCGACCGGGCGTTCATCGTCTCGGGCCAGTGGTACTCCTCGGCCCGGGACCAGGATGACTATGACCAGGTGATCGTCAAGGTCGCCGATCTCGACTCCATCGAGACGGTCAAAGAGAACATCGACCGGGCCATCAACCGCCGGGACGATGTGGTGACCGTGTACGACACCCGCATGATCCTGGAGATGATCACCTCCACCTTCGAGCAGATATCGCTCTTCACCACCGCCATCGGGGGGATATCCCTGGTGGTGGCGGGTGTCTCCATCTTCAATGTCCAGATGATGTCGGTGACCGAGCGGATCAAGGAGATCGGCATCATCCGGTCGATCGGCACGCGGCGGCGGGAGGTGATGAAGATGTTCCTGTACGAGGCGCTCCTGCTCGGGGTGGTGGGGTCGGTCATCGGCGGCGTCCTCTCCTTCGCCGGCGGGTACCTGGCGGTGATGGTGATGCTCCAGACCACCGAGTTCCTCTTCGTCCCCTCCACGCTGGTGTACATCCCCTTCGGGATGGCGTTTGGGATCACAACCAGCCTCCTCTCGGGCCTCTACCCCGCGTGGAAGGCGGCGAACCTCAGGCCGATCGAGGCGCTCCGCCACGAGTGACCAGCCGCCGGGCCTCGGCAACGAGCGCCGCACGCACACGATCCGGTGCCCGGCCGAGGAGATCCCCGGCGTCCGGGGAGAGGGGGTAGAGGAGGGGGTCTCCGTCCCGGACGAAGAGCAGGAGGGCGACCGGGGTGCTCGCACCCGCCCGGAACCCGCCGCCGGAAAACCGGGTGGTGCAGAGCAGGGGGACGAGGGGGCCCGCGGGGGTCAGGCATCCCCGACCGGCCGCCAGGGTCATGGCCCCTCCCCCCCGGCGAAGAGCCGGCGCCGGATCCCGGGCCGGAGGATCTCGCGGATGGCGATCCCCGCCACGGAGGCGGGATGTCGGAGATCCAGGCAGACCGCACAGTCCCCCTCGAACACGGACCGGTCGAAGACCGGGACCAGCTCCACGGCGATCCGGTGGAGCCGGGCGAGGGGGCAGACCGTGGCATACCACCCGCAGAGCATCCCGGTGGCCGCGGCATCAAAAAGCCCGATCCTCACCCGGCCCCGCACCTCCCGGATGCGCAGCCGCCGCCAGATCGCCCCGGCGATGCGGATGCCGGCCGGGAGGAGGGGAAAGGCGCCGGCGGGAAGGCCCTCCCTCTCGGCGGGTTCCTCCTTCTCCCCCCTATCCCCTGCGGAAAGAGGGAACCGCCGGTTCAGAACAGAGAGAAATACCCGGTGGCCGCCGGGTGCGGGCGCGATCAGGGCCCCCACGGCACCGAGCCGGACCGTGCCGGATATGACAGGGGACCGCTCGTCGATGCGGGCATGGAGGCAGAGGGTGAGGGGGATGTTCCAGAGAAGATACAGGAGCAGCGCCGCTCCGAGGGCGTCGATCGCCAGGATGAACGCGAGGAGTCCGCCGTCCGCCATCCATGCTCCCGGAAGGGGTCACCCGGTCGTCTCTTCCTCGTCCTCGTCTTCCTTCTGGCCGGCGGCATAGCCCTTCAGGGCATCGGCGATGACCGGGACCACCGTCTCGCCGAGGGATCCGATCACCTCGGCCAGCGGGGATCCCCGCTTGAGGGAGAGCACCTGGACGCTCTCCGGGCCGGTCATCTCCCGGTGGATGACCACCAGCGCCACGGGAGTGATGCCCGCACCGGCACCGGTGCCGGCTCCGTCACTGTCGGCCCCCTGTGCCTCACCGGCACCGAATCCGAACCCCACGCTCACCACCGGGATGACGGCGTGGGTCCCGTACTCCACCGGGTCACCGAAGGTGATGTTGGCGGAGATGAGTGTCTCCAGCTCTGCGACCGTGGTCTTCAGGAACGCATCTCCTGACATGGATGAGCGGTGGGAGGCCCCGGGCATTAAGGATGGCGTCCACATCGATACGCGTCACGGTCTTTTTTGATACCTCAATGTATAAATATGTACAGATGCATACAGGATCTGCATGAAGAACAAGATCGTGCTCGGGGAAGGTGACCTCCCCACCAGGTGGTATAATATACAGGCGGATCTCCCCACGCCGATGAACCCGCCCCTGCACCCGGCCACCGGGCAGCCGGTGACGCCCGACGATCTCGCCCCCATCTTCCCGATGGAGCTGATCCGGCAGGAGGTGAGCACCGCACGGTACATCGATATCCCCGACGAGGTGCAGGACATCCTCTCCCTGTGGCGCCCGAGCCCCCTGTACCGGGCGCGGCGCCTGGAGGAACACCTGAAGACGCCCGCCCGCATCTACTACAAGTGGGAGGGGGTGAGCCCGCCCGGAAGCCACAAACCGAACACCGCGGTGGCGCAGGCCTATTTCAACCGGGAAGCGGGCGTCGAGCGCCTGGCCACCGAGACAGGCGCCGGCCAGTGGGGATCCGCGCTCTCCTTTGCCACCGCGCTCTTCGACATGGAGTGCACGGTGTACATGGTCCGGGCCAGCTATGACCAGAAGCCCTACCGCAAGATGATGATGCAGGTCTACGGCGCCGAGTGCATCCCGAGCCCCTCGGATCGGACCGCTGCCGGAAAGGCGGTGCTCGCAAAGGATCCGGACACCCCGGGGGCTCTCGGGATCGCCATCTCCGAGGCGGTGGAGGACGCGGCGTCGAAGGACACCACCAACTACTCGCTGGGCTCCGTGCTCAACCATGTCTGCCTCCACCAGTCCGTCATCGGCCAGGAGGCCCGGGAGCAGATGGCCATGGTCGACGACTACCCGGACCTGGTGGTGGGATGTGCGGGCGGCGGGTCCAACTTCGCCGGCCTGAGCTTCCCCTTTGCAGGTGACAAGCTCACCGGGAAGCACCCGGACACCGATATCCTCGCCGTGGAGCCCACCGCCTGCCCCACCCTCACCAAGGGGCTGTATACCTACGACTTCGGCGATGTCGCGGGACTCACCCCCCTCCTGGAGATGTTCACCCTGGGCCACGACTTTGTGCCCCCGTCCATCCATGCCGGCGGGCTCCGCTACCACGGGATGGCCCCGCTCGTCTCCCGGCTGGTGGAGGACGGGACCGCCCGGGCCGCCGCCTACCACCAGAACGAGATCTTCGACGTCGCGGTGACCTTCGCCCGGACCGAGGGGATCATCATCGCCCCCGAGACGGCGCACGCGGTGAAGGCGGTGGTGGACGCGGCCCTGGAGTGCCGGAAGACCGGGGAGGAGAAGTCGATCCTGTTCAACGCCTCCGGCCACGGGAATTTCGACCTCTCCTCCTACGAGGCCTACTTCCAGGGCGGACTCGCCGACTACGAGTACCCGGCCGAGCTGATCAAAGAGAGCCTCGCCCACCTGCCCCGGAGGGGGTGATGCCGGTGGACTGGAGATCGCCCCCGACCTGAACCCGGCCCGCCACGAGTACCTGGCCGCGGCCCGCCACCAGGCACGGCCGCTGATCATCCCCCTGTCGGTGGAGATCGATCTCCCGCCGCTCTCCCCTCCGGACCTTTTTTCCGCGCTCCGGACCGACCGGGGGTTTCTGCTCGAATCGCTCGGTGAAAATGAGACCATCGCCCGTTATTCATTCCTCGGAGTCGATCCCCGCCTCATCGTCACCATCGGTGCCGCCGGAGAGACGATCCTGACCGGGGACCCCGCCCTCACCGCCATCGCCGCTTCGCCGGACGGGGAGACGCCCGTGGACCGGATCCGCTCCATCATCCAGCGGTTCTGCTGTGTCCACCTGAAGGGCCCGCGGTTCTTCGGAGGGATGGTGGGGTACTTCGGCTATGACCTGGTGTACTCCCTCTCCCCGAAGGTGCGGCCCACCGGGACGGGAGAAACGCCCGTCGCCTGTTTCATGCTGGCCACCGACTGCATCATCTATGACCATGTCCGGGGACGGCTCTCGGTCTTCACCTGCCCGGTGATCACCTACGACGACGACCCGGAGGCGGTGTACGAGACCGGGTGCGCCGCCCTCCACCGGACCCTCCGGCGTATCCGGGATGCGGCTCCCGGTACCACCGAACCGGCCAAAGAGCCCCCGGCAGGGTACGCCACGTCGTCGCTCTCCCGGGCGGCGTTCATGCAGGCGGTGGGCGCCATCCAGGAGCACATCCGGGCCGGGGACATCTACCAGGCGGTCCTCTCCCGGCAGCTGGACTGCCCGCTCTCCCGGGACCCGTTCGCGGTCTACCGGCGGCTCCGGGCGGCCAATCCGAGCCCCTACATGTACTACTTCGATCCCGGGGGTCACCAGGTGATCGGCAGCAGCCCGGAGATGCTCGTCCGGGTGGAGGAGGGGCAGGTGATGACCGTCCCCATCGCCGGCACCCGTTCCCGGGGCCGGACGGTGGAGGAGGACGAGGCCCTGGCCGCCGATCTCCTCGCCGACGAGAAGGAGCGGGCCGAACATGTGATGCTGGTCGACCTGGCCCGAAACGACGTGGGAGCGGTCAGCCGGTTCGGGTCGGTCACCGTGGAGGAGTTCATGAGCGTGGAGCGTTTCTCCCACGTCCAGCACATCGTCTCCACCGTGAGCGGCCGCCTGCGGGACAACCTCGACTGTTTCGATGTGCTGAAGGCCTGTTTTCCAGCCGGAACCGTATCGGGCGCCCCCAAGGTGCGGGCCATGCAGATCATCGAGGAGCTGGAGGGATCCCCCCGGGGAGTCTATGCCGGGGCGGTGGGCTATATCGGCTTCAATCGGAGCATGGACCTGGCCATCGCCATCCGGACCATTCTCGTCCGGGATGGCCGGGCCTCCGTCCGGGTGGGGGCGGGAATCGTGGCCGACTCCCGGCCGGAGTCCGAATGGGAGGAGACGGTGGCCAAGGGGCGGGCCATGCTGGAGGCGATCGGCGCGGTGGAGGCGGTCCCATGAGGGTGCTGGTGGTGGACAGCTACGACAGTTTCACCTACAACCTGGTCCAGCAGGCGGGGGCGCTTGGCGCCGGGCCGGAGGTGATGAAGAGCGATGCCCCCCGCGAGGGGATCCTGGGCGGATCCTGGGACCGCATCGTCCTCTCGCCGGGACCCGGCCGGCCGGAAGAGTCGCCCATCTATCGGGAAGTGCTCGCCGGGCCGTCCCGCACCGTCCCCACCCTGGGGGTCTGCCTCGGGCACCAGGCGATCGGGTGCGCGTTCGGGGCCGCGCTGGTGCGGGCAGAGCGGGTGATGCACGGGCGGGTCTCGGAGGTCCACCATGACGGCCGGGGGGTCTTTGCCGGACTGGACGATCCCTTCCCGGCCGGGCGCTACCACTCCCTGCTCCTCGCCCCGGAGAGCATCCCGGAGACCCTCGAGGTGACCGCGTGGAGCGACGACGGGTGCGTGATGGGGGTGCGGCATCGCCGGTACCCCATCACCGGCATCCAGTTCCATCCCGAGAGCATCCTCACCCCGGACGGTGACCGGATCATGGCGAATTTCCTCGCCCGAGCGGGGGCGGACCCATGATCCGGGAGGCGATCGCGGACCTGGCCTCCGGGTGCGATCTCAGCCCCGCCGGGGCGGCCGGGGCGATGGAGGAGATCATCGGCGGAGTCGCCACCCCCGCCCAGATCGGCGGATTCCTGATGGCGCTGGCACTGAAGGGGGAGACCGCGGCAGAGATCGCCGCCTTCGCCCGGGTGATGCGGGGGTCCGCCGTTCCCTTCCCCCTCGTGGAGGGGCGGCCGGCGGTGGACACCTGCGGTACCGGGGGCGACGGGCAGGAGACCTTCAACATCAGCACGGCGGCGGCGGTGGTGGCCGCCGGAGCCGGGGTGCCGGTGGTGAAGCACGGGAACCGGAGCGTCTCCAGCCGGTGCGGCTCCGCCGACGTGCTGGAGGAGCTCGGCGTCTCTCTCGATGCCGATCCGGCCCGGGTCTCCGAGATCTTCTGCCGGACCGGGATCGCGTTCCTGTTCGCGCCCCGGTTCCACCCGGCGATCTCCCATGCCACCGCGGCCCGAAGGGATCTCGGGGTGCGCACGGTCTTCAACATTCTCGGTCCCCTGACCAACCCGGCCGGTGCCCGGGCGCAGGTGCTCGGGGTCTACGACCCCGGCCTTGTCCGGCGGATGGCCGAGGTCCTCCGGCTCCTCGGCGTGGAGCGGGCGATGGTCGTCCATGGGGAGGGCCTCGACGAGATCACCACCACCGGCACCACCCGGGTGGCGGAGGTCCGGGGCGGGGCCCTCACCGAATACACCCTTGACTGCCGGCGGTTCGGGATCTCCCCCGCCCGTCCCGATGACCTCCGGGGCGGGGACCGGACCGAGAACGCCCGTATCCTGCTCGACGTGCTGGAGGGCGAGCGGGGCCCGGCCCGGGACATCGTGCTCCTGAACGCGGGGGCGGCGATCTATGTGGGGGGCTGGGCATCTGAGATCGCGGGCGGAGTGCGCATGGCAGCGGCATCCATCGATACCGGGGCGGCGCTGGACCGTCTCCATCGTCTGGTGGAGGGATGCCGGTGATCATGGACGAGATCCTCCGGCGGACCCGGGAGCGGGTGGCCGCACTGCCCGCGGTGCCGGATTCGGACCGGCAACCGGTGAGTCTGACGAGGGCGATCCGCGAGTGCCGGGATAGAAACCCGGTGATTGCGGAGATCAAATTCGCTTCTCCCTCCCGGGGCCCGATCCATCCCCCGGGTGACCCGGCCACCATCGCCCGGGAGTACCTGGCCGGGGGGGCCGTGGCCATCTCGGTCCTCACCGAGCCGTTCTTCTTCGGGGGAAGCCCGGAGAAACTGGCAGCGGTCCGGCGGGCGGTATCCGTGCCCATCCTCCGCAAGGACTTCATCATCGATCACCGCCAGCTCCCGGAGACGAAGGCGCTCGGTGCGGATGCGGTCCTGCTCATCGCGGCCGTCCTGGGTCCCGACCTGGCCAGGTTCGTGGACGACGCCCGGGAGCTGGGCCTCGAACCCCTGGTGGAGGTGCACACCCGCGAGGAGGCGGATCTCGCGCAGGCCGCCGGTGCCGATCTCATCGGCATCAACAACCGGGACCTTCGGACCATGTCCGTCGATCTCACCACCACCCGGCGACTGGCCGGCCATATCGGGCCGGGCAGGACGATCGTCTCTGAAAGCGGCATCCGGTGGCCGTTCGATGTGAGAACCCTCCGGGACTACTGCGACGGGTTCCTGATCGGCTCGGCGCTGATGGCGGATGCCGATCGAAAGAAGAAACTGGAGGGATTCGTATACGCGTGAAGATGGGCGGGATCACCACGGTGGAGGATGCCCGGCTCCGCCCCGGTGCCGTGGCCGTCTCGCCGGGGAGAGAGGATCCGGCGTTCGTTGCCGCACACAGGAGAGACCGATGAAAGGACGATTTGGACCCTACGGGGGGCAGTATGTGCCCGAAACACTCATGGCCGCGATCGAAGAACTGGAGGAGGCATACAAGCGGATACGCACCAACGAGACGTTCAGGGCCGAACTCGCCACCCATCTCACCCTCTATGCGGGCCGGCCGACCCCGCTGACTCCCTGTGAGAACCTCTCCGGGGATCTCGGGTGCCGGGTTCTCCTGAAACGGGAGGACCTCCTCCACGGGGGCGCCCACAAGCTGAACAACACGTTGGGACAGGCCCTTCTTGCCCGATACATGGGCAAGACCCGGCTGATCGCGGAGACCGGGGCCGGTCAGCACGGAGTGGCCACCGCGATGGCCGGAGCGATGCTCGGGCTGCCCGTGGAGGTGTACATGGGAGAGGCGGACATGGACCGCCAGCGGCTGAATGTCTTCCGGATGGAGCTCCTGGGGGCCCGGGTCAACCCGGTGGCTACCGGGACCCGGACCCTGAAGGACGCGGTCAGCGAGGCCCTGCGGGACTGGGCGGAGAGCAGCCGCACCACCCACTATCTGCTGGGGTCCTGCGTCGGTCCCCACCCCTACCCCCGGATGGTCCGGGACTTCCAGGCGGTCATCGGGGAGGAGACCCGGCGGCAGATCCTGGAGCGGGAGGGGCGCCTCCCGGACCTGGTCGTCGCCTGCGTGGGGGGCGGATCCAACGCCATCGGCATGTTCTCGGCGTTCGTGGGTGATCCCGTCGCCCTGGTGGGGGTGGAGGCGGGAGGCGACGGGCTCGACACCGCCCGGCACGGCGCATCGCTCTGCAGGGGGAGCCCCGGTATCTTCCAGGGCGCCTTCTCCTCCCTCCTGCAGGATCACGAGGGCCAGGTGCTGGAGACCCATTCCATCGCCGCGGGCCTCGACTACCCCGGGGTGGGGCCCGAACATGCCATGCTCCGGGACCAGGGCCGGGTCCGGTACGAGGCGGTCACCGATGGCGAGGCGCTGGACGCCTTTTTCACCCTCTCCCGGCGGGAAGGCATCATCCCGGCCCTGGAATCAGCCCATGCCGTGGCCTGTGCGGTGAAGGCGGCGGAGGACCTGGACCCCGACGACATCATGATCATCACCCTCTCCGGGCGGGGGGACAAGGATGTCCCGGAGATGGCCCGGCGGATGGGGGCGGCGGCATGAGGATCGACGAGGCGTTTGCCGCAGCGGACCGGGCACTCTTCATCGGGTTCCTGGTGGCGGGCGATCCCGATCCGGCGACCGGGACACGGATCGCAGACGCGCTCATCGACGGAGGGGTGGATCTCCTGGAACTCGGCGTCCCCTTCTCCGATCCCCTGGCAGACGGGCCCGCCATCCAGCGGGCGCATGCCCGGGCACTCGCCGCAGGAATGACCCTCGACCGGGTCTTCGACCAGGTCCGCCATATCCGGTCCCGATCCACCGTCCCCGTCGTCCTCTTCACCTATGCAAACCCGGTCTTCCGGCGTGGAATCGAGCGTTTCTGCCGGGAGGCGGCGGGCGCCGGGGCCGACGGTCTGCTGGTCGTGGATCTCCCCGCCGAGGAGGCGGGTGAGCTGGACCGGGCGGCCGGACGGGCGGGGCTCTCGCTGATCTCTCTGGTCGCCCCCACCACCACCGATCGCCGGCGGTCGATGATCCTCGCCCGTGCCCGCGGGTTCGTGTACCTGGTCTCCCGGGAGGGGGTGACCGGGGTGCAGGCTCGCATGCCGCCCGCCCTCGCCGACCTGATCGCACCTGTCAGATCAGAGACCGACCTCCCCGTGGCGGTGGGATTCGGGATCTCCACGCCGGACCAGGCACGGGCGGTCGCCGCGGCGGGTGCCGATGCGGTGGTGGTGGGAAGCGCGATCGTCCGGCTGATAGAAGATCTCCCGGATCGCCCGGAGGACCGGATCCGATCCTGTGCAGACGCGATCGCCGCCGCGCTCGGGATGCCGCCATGACGGTGACCATCGGCGTCGTGATCAACCCCATCGCCGGGATGGGAGGGACCGTCGGGCTGAAGGGGACCGACGGGCAGGTGGAGGAGGCCCGTCGTCGGGGTGCGGCTCCCCGGGCGGGAGTCCGGGCCCGGGAGATGCTCGCATCCCTCCGCACAGACGGCGTCTGCATCCTCACCTGCGGCACAACCATGGGGGAGGCGGTCCTCCGGGAGGCGGGGATCACCCCGGAGCGGGTGGTCCATGTGCCCGCCGACCCGAGCACCGCCGCCGACACCCGGGCCGCCTGCCGGGCGTTTGTGGATGCCGGAGTCGACCTCATCCTGTTCTGCGGCGGTGACGGGACCGCCCGGGACGTGATCGACGCGGTGGACCGGCGGGTACCGGTTCTCGGGGTGCCCGCCGGGGTGAAGATGTACTCGGGCGTCTTTGCCACCCACCCGGCCACCGCGGCAGAAATCGTCGGCCGCCTCGCCGACCTCCCCCTCCGGGAGGCGGAGGTGATGGACGTGGACGAGGACGCCTACCGGGAGGGGCGTCTCTCCACCCGGCTGTACGGGTATGCGCTGGTCCCCTATCTCCCCGAGCGGGTCCAGGGGGGCAAGTGCGTCTTCGAGAGCCGGGACGAGGACCGCGCCCGGGAGGAGATCGCCCGGTTCATCGCCGAGATCATGGCGCCCGACACCCTGTACATCATCGGCCCCGGGGGGACCGCCGCCGCGATCCTGGAGGAGATCGGGGAAGACGGCACTCTCCTGGGGATGGACCTGGTGAAGGCTGGCCGGGTCATCGCCCGGGATGCCGACGAGCAGACCCTCCTCGCCGGTCTCCGGGAGGCCGACCGGGCGAAGATCGTCCTGAGCCCCATCGGGGCGCAGGGGTTCGTGCTCGGGCGGGGGAACCAGCAGATCAGCCCGGCGGTGGTGCGGGCGGCGGGCCCGGAGAATGTGATCGTGGTGGCCACCCCCCAGAAACTCGCCCACACCCCCCGCCTGTACATCGATACCGGGGATGCGACGCTCGACGGGACATTCCCCGATCACCTTTCGGTGGTCTGCGGGTACCGGATGGCCCAGCGCAAACGGCTTCTCCACCCTGTGTGATGGGGTCTCGCCCCTCTTCTCCCTGGAGAATTGCCGGCGAGTTTGCGCAGGTCCAGGACTTTGGTGTTTGCCGTCTCGACGATGGAGGGGTATTCGGGGTAACGGCTGTCTGCGGGATCGCCCTCCGTGCGAAGGCTGGCCAGGAACGGATCTGCCGTTCTGCGATGCCCTGTGGAAAAAGACTCCGAGATCCACCTCGAGTGTGCTGAGCCGCCCGAATTCATTCGACATCCGGACGAGGTAGACAACTTCAGTCGCCTCCCGCTCGGAGAGCGAGCGCCCGGAGATCGTCCGCAACGCCAGTTCTATCCGTTCGTCGAGGTAGTCGTTCCGGCTGTCGAGTTTCTCGACCATCTGGTAGTCTGTTTCCCTTCCTGTGGCGAGGTAGGTCATCGATGTACGGAAGAGGTCGAGTGTGATTTCATGGACATTTTTGAGTTCCTTTTCGGATCAGGTCAAACCCGGGGTGCGTATCGGCGGGGACACCGTCCTCGAGATAGCGTGTCCGCATCAGTATCTCGGGTTCGATGCCGGGCACCGCCCGCTCAACGAGGCGTTTGAACTGTTCGATGAAGAGGAGGAAGACTGCCGCCGTGATCAGGTTGAAGATGAGGTGGGCGTTTGCCACCATCTGCGCCTCGGTCCCGCCGATCATCTCCACGACGTTGGTGAACGGCACGAGGAAAGGCAGGATCAGGAGCACGCCTCCGAGATTGAAGATGAAGTGCGCCGCCGCCCGCCGGGACTAGAGGGTCATCCGGGGCGTTCGCCGATGCCGGGGTCGACCCGATGTTTGCGCCGAACAGGATCGGGATCGCCTGCGGGATGGTGAGCAGCCTCTGCTGGGCGAGGCGACGAGGCCGGTCGTGACGGAGCTCGACTGAATCATGGCGGTGAAGAGGAATCCGATCAGGATGGCGAGCGGAAGCGATGAGGATTCCGTGACGATCCCGACGATCGCAGGACCGCTCTGGTAGGGTGCGAGCGCCGTGGAGACGAGGTTTTAGCTGAAGAAGACCAGGCTGAATTAGAAGAGAGGCTTTCCCAGGAACTTGTATTGGCCGCCGAAGATCCCGACGAGGAATCCGACCGGGATCAGCACCGATCATCCATTACGGTTCTGATCGATGCCGTACGGGCGGGCGGATCTTTATTACGCCGGCAGCGCCATCTCTCATCCATTCAGGAGAAACTGTGGCATCTCGCCGTCCCGTCGGTGATCCGGAACCGCGAGGGGAAGGCGTTGCCCCTGAGACGCGCTTCAGACGACGAGATCGATCCCGGGAAGTGAGACCTCCCCGGCGGCAAGCCTGACCCCGGTGAGACCTTCGACCGCGGCCTTCGCCGGGAGGTTGCCGAGGAGACCAGCATGCACGTTTCGATCAGGCACGTCGCCGGTGCCGGAGAGCTTGAGCTCCCTGATAAACGGATCGCCTATCTGATCCTCGCATGCGACGCCGACACCGACGAGGTCGGGCTCAGCCCCGAATATGATGAGTATGCCTGGTTCGCTCCCGGGAAGATCCGCGGCCTCGATTTTGCGGAGCTGTTCGCAGGGCTGTTTGGCCCGTAGTCCGGTTCTCTAGACCTTCCGAGAAGCCTTTTTTGCTTTCCGGAGCGGCCGCAGCACCAGGTACCAGAGCGCGAACGTCACGAAGAGGAACGCTTCCCCGGCGAAGAGAAGAAGGGGATCGCGGAGGGTGCTTCCGCCCTGCACGGTATACCCGCGGAAGTACGTGGCAAGAAGGGCCGCTCCGAGCGTCAGCGTGACGAGCGAGGTGCCGAGCAGGATGGAGATCCGGTGACTGCTGTCCGGGTGGAGGAGCCGTCGCATTCTCTCCGTCAGGGAGTAGTGCCGCCACTTCCGGTCTTCGTCCTCCGTCACCATCCCCCGGTTCGCCAGCATGGAGAGGTGTTCGTGGACGGTGGATTTGGCGAGGCCGAGGTCTCCGGCGAGCTCGCTGACAGTCATGGGCCGGGCGTCGAGCGCTTTTACGATCGCAACCCGGGTGTCGGAGGAGAGTACCGCGATATCGGCACGGTCAAGAACAATCTCTTCGGTCGCCATAGGTATCCCCCGCCCCTCTCCGGGTGTAGCAGATACCAGATTGTCTCCTGCCGGAGAGGAAGAAGATTTCGATCCGGTCGAACGGGTGCCCATCTCTGCCGCGGTCACCCGCTCCCGCGGAGTGTCGGCTGCGGGTCGATCCCGGGTGCATCCGTGCCCTGCACAATGAAGGTCGCCGAATTCCCCCGGGGGAGACGCTGCACGACATACTCAGGATCGCGCGGGATCTCTTCTACGCGGGTGATGTAGCCGTGCTCAATGACGGTCACCAGGTTGGGATTGTAGGTGACCGTCGTGCCGTTTTGGGTCGTGAAGGTGCATGGGGCGGTCAGGGTAATCGAGAAGAGGAGAATCTCCTCCGGCTTTGGCCTCGGAAGGTTGGCCGCCACCTGCACTTCTCGCCATTCCCCGTTAGCGAGGTCGTCGACGGGCACCACGGCCGGTGCACCGGTAATGTTGGTGTCCCCCTCCATGGACCCGGTCGTAGCGTTAAGGTGCTCGACCTCGGTCGTCAGCGTAAAGTCGGCATGAGCGCAGTCTTCCCCTGCAAAGTTCCGGACGAAGAAGTCGAGACCGATCGTACCGCCTTCGATAGCGATATCGCGGGTGTACCAGATCTCCTCCGGGCGTGCCGGTTCGGCGCTGTAGTCGACCCCGAGATCGATTGGCCGGTTCCAGGCGGCGGCGTCCTGCAGCAGCCAGGTGTCGTTCTCTCCGTCGTACACAATGGTCGCACTTTCGGAAAAAGAACTGTATCTGAGCAACGGTGCATCCGCGTGTATCCAGGTCTCCCTACAGACCGGTTCCTCCCGGTGCTGCACATCCGGAGGGAAGGCGGTGAGTATGACAAGGTTTGCCGCGACGACAATGACGACTGCGAGGGCGACAAAGCCGATCCGTACCCACGTCTTCCGGGTCATCATATTATTATCACGCTTGAAGACCGGTGATTTAGAGGTATGGGCTCACCATCAGGACATCTCCGGTCAGTGCGTCGATGACGACAAGCCCTCCCTGGAGAACGTAATCTTCGGGCTCGCCTTTCATCGTTACAACCCAGGTCAACGTCTGTACACCCGGCTGTGTGTATTCGACGGAGAGGCCCACCGTTGCGTCGGTCACCCTGATCTTAGGGAACTGTCCTGCTGCGATCTTCTGTGCCTCATTGCGAGTGACTTTCGGTTCAAGCGTGCATTGAATCTCGCGCTGGATTCCTATGTAGGAGGTGACATCGCCATTCTCCTCAAGATTGACGACGACCGTGTTCGGTGTCAGGACGCCTTCGACCTCTTCTCTCCAGACGTACGTATATTCGCTGCCTTCATCGCTGTGAGAGAGCAGGTTCGACTCTATAAGCTGCATGTTCTTCTCTGCAAAACCGCTGTATTTCTCCCCTGCATAGGCCATTGCCACCGCTTCGGCTCCGGCAGGATCGAGCCGGATGCCGTGAGAATCTTTCTGCGCATGGCTGAACGAGGCACGCTCCACTGTCCCGGTGTATGCGTTGACGTAGACCTGCCCCTCTCCGTTATTGAACACGTAGTAGTCTCCCAGATTCAGGTGTTCGGTCTTCTGGTACTGGACGGTCGCGTCCGGGGCATTGATGAACTCCTGTGCATTCCCTCTGGCAATATCCACTCCAACCGGAGCGCCAGCGCTAGCCGAGGCAGCGGCCGAGACCGCAATGAAGATGCATATGATTCCAATAATCGGTATCTGTTTCATGATCGAATCACCCTCTTAGTAGACTCCATAACGAGCGGGAGTGAGGTAGCTGTTGCAACTGCCATAGGTATCGTAGGTATTCACTCCCCAGTAGCCGATCGGCCACTGCCAGTAGCAGTCATCTTTTGCGTTGCTAGCGGCGCTTGCGACGGTCTCTCCGTTTCGTACTCTATCCCAGAAACTTTCTGACCAGCATTTTCCGTTTTCAACCTCGACCTCACCGTCGAAGCCGATGCAGATGTCCGCGCCTTTATCGATCGTTTTTTGGGCAAGGTTGCCGTTGTACGGGTTATCGTGAGACGAATAGCAGGCAAGGTAGACTGTGAGCAGGACATCTTGAATATCAGTTCCGTAATCCTGGATATAGTACTGGTAGGTTCCGGGATAATGCCCGTCGGTATCAGCCAGTAACCAGGAATCGGAGGAGAATTTTATCCCGCCCCCTTTGTGCGAGTCGTCGTAGTAGAGGCCGTGACCGTTGAAGAAGAATATCGCATCCGACCTGAACTGGTTATACGCCGTTGATGCGAATGCGTTCGTGGACGACGAGCTGTCATAGCCCATAGCACCCTGATCGACCCGTGCGTCATACGCGGTCGGTGCCGTATCCGAACTGTCGTAGTTGTGTGCCGGCGTCACTGCGCCGGCAGGAGAGGGCAATGCCACCAGCAGGCAGCATGCCGTCAGCATAAAAAGCCATCGGTTCATGAGTCGCTCTCCGTGAGCGTCCGGACATCCGAGGCCCGAAACATGCCGGTGTCTGCCGGAAATCTCATAAAACCCTATGTGGTCGTTCGGAAACGACCGAACGAATCTTAAATCTTCTGATCCGATTCCGGGATACTACAATCCGATTCCGGGTACGGGAGGGGCGGGGGTGGCCAGATCATTCCCTGCGGCGACCCTGTCGGTGGAGATGCAGCACGAGTTCCGGCAAAACCGGTTTTGTACGAATCATCCTCATGAAGCAGATCATGCTGTGCATATGCCGATAGCAGATCACGATGTTGCCGATCATCATCCAATTAAAAGAAGTTTAAGATTTGTTCGGAAAAAACCGAACAATGACTCCGGGTTTTATCTCTTCTCACGACTCTGAATCGTAGCAGGTGTCCCGTGCGGCACCCGAAAAAGTGCGCGGACCGCCCATCCCCGGTCGACACCCGGATGACAGCGCCCCGCGTGCCCGGAGGCAATGAAACTGTACGCATTCTGTCTGCTTCAATATATGCCTCCGGGGAAAGAAAACGGAGGTAATTAGCATGAAAGAGAAAATCGGAATGCGGGCATTCACCGTGATCCTGGCAATGCTGCTGATGGGCATGGTGATGGTGCCGGCGATGGCCGTGGAACCTGAAACATCTGAGAATGCAAACCTGGACATTGTAGATCCTGCAACGCTCCGGGAACGGACTCCTCCATTCATTAATGATCTCCGGGAAAGGGGCTGTTCTGAAGAAGAAATTGCTGAAGCAATTGTAAATTTGCCCCGAATTTCATATATCTCCGGATGGACTGAAGAGGACGACAAACGAATATCTCCGCTATTTCAGCAGCAGAGGGAAGCGATGGATTATTCCATGCACGTCGAAGAAAATTCCATGGCGAAAAACCGAGATTCAGAAGACAGGATGTTCTCATCCGGGATGTGGCTGTTTGATACGGTTTTTGCCGGTGTCAACGGAAGGGTATATCCCGGACCGATGGAATGCTCCTCAAGCGGAACCAAGTACCAGTATCTCACGACTCATCTGGGGAAGAAGATTGGCTCGACCGACAACTGGATCGAGATTGGAGTAGAAACGGTCTACTGGAATCCAAGTCATTATTACGTTTTCACCTATGATAACAATGATATCGGAAACGAGTGGGTCACGCACTACGACCTCACCGACGGCAGCAGGGATTACGGTTTTGAGATCTACGTCAGCGATGTGGAATATCAGGAGGGGTATCCCTATATGATCTCGTGGGAAGGACAGGTTGTTCGAACCGGCTTCGTTCCTTTTGCGGAAGGTGATCTGAACGAAGTGCATGAATATATCAGAGATGAACCCGGATCGTTCTCTGATGTGTCGACCTCGTATGTCTGGGACTCCTACGTTTATTACAACGGACAGGGTGTATGGTGGAATGAGCAGCTGGATGCACAACTAGCAAACCCAACATATCTCGACCAAAATGTTACCGAAGGAGTGTGTGGCGACTTCTACAAACCCTGGTGGTCAGATGCATACAGGATCGACACGTGGGTTGCGTGAGACGGGAGCACTCGGAGGGTTGCTCGTAATCCTCTCCTGTGCTCTTTTCTGCTGTTCTGGTTGCGTTGAGGAACAACCAATGAATCTCTCCGACTGCATCAACAATTCGCTTACGGTGCCCATCTCCCGTACGGATGCAGTCATTGTCGCCCTTGCACACCCGGGTATTGCCGAAGAAATCGAAAACACCTCATTCCACATCTCCGTTGGAACCCTCAGCGTTCCGGATGTGCGTGAAGGAACACGCCGGGAATTCTATGTGGTTCGGATCAGCCGCTTCAATATGACGACCGATGAACCCCTTGAGAGTATCTGGGTTGATGTGACTCATGACGGGAGAGTGTACAAAGTTCGTCGGATGCCCTCACCCCCAGAAGATTCCCCACACCAGTATTCCGGCGATGTTCCCACCGGCTTTTCCCCATACATGTTTCCTGATCATCCGGAAAAAACCGAACGATGACTGCGGGATTTATCACTTTTCACGAGTCAGAGCCACTGGGTGTCCCGTGCGGCACCCGAAAAAGTGCGCGGACCGCCCATCCCCGGTCGACACCCGGATGACAGCGCCCCGCGTGCCCGGAGGCAATGAAACTGTACGCATTCTGTCTGCTTCAATATATGCCTCCGGGGAAAGAAAACGGAGGAAATTAGCATGAAAGAGAAAATCGGAATGCGGGCATTCTCCGTGCTTCTGGCAATGATGCTGGTGAGCATGGTGATAGTGCCGGCGGTTAGTGCAAGAGCAACACACGTTATGCCTGAACCAGTTGGCATTGATGTGTCTGACGATGAGCTCAGAGAGATGATCACGAAGTTAACTCAGGACTTGAAATCGAGCGATCTTGATCCCCAGGTAAAAGAACAATTCATCGAATCGTTACAAAAAATCATCCGCAGCCAGAGAAAAATCGATAGAGAAGAACTTGAAAAAACGTTGATCGAGATTGGTACTGTCTATTTGGGTGAGTGCCAGGGAGGAATCCGCTGGGCAGGTTTTATTCATAATGATATGGCAAAAATCGCCGGTGAAAAGATGGGACTCAGTTATTATGAATACAACACCACACTCGGAACGTATGCTGATGATCCCGATTCATGGGGGTATTCTTGGAATCATTACAAGATGACTGGTGCACCAGGCGAGGCCGAATATTATGCAAATTTGGCAAAAACATATTACCAAGAGGGAGATACGACCAATGGTGCCATCAATCTCGCTTACTCCATGCATTTCATGACCGATATGTCGATGCCATTCCATTACATGTATTATGCTCTGCTTTTACATGCAGAATATGAGAGCTATGTAAGCAGTCAATGGACATCGGGTCAAGATTTCCAGGATGTCGTTGAGGACAATTATTATTATTACATCACTGATGTAAGTGACAGCGCCGACAACCTTGCAGCAGTCTCCAATCAATACCTGAATTACATCGAAACAACGATGAACCAAGATCCCAATTGGCAGGATGATCCGACATTGAATCAGTATACTGAAAATTGCATCTTACATGGAGCACGATACAATATGGAGAATTTCGAAAAACCCATCTTATCAAAAGTACTATATAATCCCGGATCGATCATATCTCAATGAGCACGTTTACCAAT
>JBNGCZ010000020.1:0-30189 GCA_049974905.1 Methanomicrobiales archaeon | reverse complement strand
GTGAACTGGACGGTGAGTGGACGCGTGCCGTTGGTGGGATCCGCGGTGAAGTCGGCCACGGGTACTGCACCCGGTGTCGCGGTTTCCGTTGGCGTCGGTGTCGCGGTAGTGGCGGTCGGCGTCGGTGTCTCGGTTTCCGTTGTCGTCGCTGTCGGACTCGCTGTGGGAACGCTGATTGGACCCGACACCGCTCCGGCGGTATAGAGGACCTCCTCCACCTCCGGCCCGCTGTAGATCACCATGACACCCTCAGGGTTATCTGTTTGATACCGTAGAGTCATCCCGTTCGTCAAAGTGGTCCAGTCCGGGGGTGGTGCACCCGAGGAGATGAGCTCCATGTCCTCGGTCACCTCCTCTCCGTCGACATAGATGTGCAGATGATCACGGTCAACTGGATCCCCCCCGGCATGAGAGAGGTATACCATATCGGACGTGTTTGAATATCGCAGATCCACCGCCGGCGGTAGTGTGGTCTGGAACCCGGAGAACAGATTCACACTGAAAAGCCCGATGACCGTCACCACCACCGCGATGAGCAGGATGGAGGCGACCTCTTCTGAGACGGCCCGGTCATTCAGTGTCATGGATAGATGGGGACTCCGTTGTCGGTGATCGCGCTGGCGTTGCCCACGAAGAGGACTGACTGGCCCGCGCCCACGTTGGGGGGGAAATCCAGCACGAAGAGCGTCGGTTCTGCGGGCCGGATGTCGGAGAATATGAAGGTGTCCCCGTTGTCCTCGTCGATGTAGGTGTCGTTGTTGATGATCAGCCGGGTGTGTTCAGTGCCTCCTTTGACCCTGAGCGTCAGCGTGGACTGGAAATTATCGAAGCCGGTGATCCAGCAGTCGGTCAGATCGTCGTTGCCGGAGATGTCCGGCGGGCCGTTGATGTACAGCTCAAAATCACCCCTTCCGTCACCGATGGCGTGCATGGTCCATCCCCGATCCCCAAGGGCGAAGATCATCACATCCGGCGTGCCGCCCTGCTTAAACCAGAGGCGGACCTCGTCGCCGATGGAAAGCGGCGTGGGTGGGTCGTCCCCGATGACCACGTAGGAACCGCTCCCGGTGATATCGAATGTCATCTCCCCCTGCAGATATCCCTGCGATCCCCGCTCGGTGCGGCTGAAGTACAGGGACCGACCCTCGAACTGGTCCACGAACTGGTCCACCACCCATTCATCGAGCGCCTCCTGGTCGGGGAAGGTGACGGTGATGGGCTTTTCTCCCGGCCCCACATCCCCGCCGGGCCCGGTCCCTCCCCCGGTCATGAACACGGACCGGAGCACGGCGGGGCCGCCCGGACCGGTATAGAACACCTGCACGTTTCGGGGCTGCACCCCGCAGCTGCAGACGATGGCCTCCCCCACCGTCCAGGGCCAGGCCCCGTCTCCGCCGCGGAGGGTCACCGCGTCCAGATCGATGGCCGTCTCATCGAAGGTGATCTCGGTGGTCTCCTTCCGGAGGGGGGTGCCGCCGTGGTGCTCGAGGAGGAGCTCGGTGGAGGTGTTGGAGATGAGGATGTCCACCCGGGGGATCTCCTCGGGAGCGGGCTGGGAGAAGATGGTGACCGCCACCACCCCCATCCCGATGACCAGCATGGCGACGAGCAGGATGACGGCCACCAGCTCGGAGACGGCGGAGGTGTCGTGATTTATGTGATATCGTGCGGATGGACCCCGAAAAGAGGGGGGGTGATCACTCGGGTTCAGAGCCATCTATCACCGGACTCATCACTAATCTTCACGCTGGCTCGGCCATAGAGACCGATCGCCACCAGTCCCACCAGTCCCACCAGCATGACGGACGCCATGGTGGACGAGACCGCCCGCCAGTTTCGTGTCAGGAATGTCACTGGATCCCTCTCCCTTCGCGCTGTCAATGAATAAATGACATCGTCAGAAGAAGAGAGGAGTGCACCAATAAGAAGGTTTTCCCTCATGCCGCGGTGGTCACCGTCTGGAGGGTGGCGATGTAGCTCGGCTCGATGAGGTGGAGGTCGACCTGGTGAATTGCCGGTTCTTCGTCGGTATACGCATTGAGCGTGAGGGAGATATCTGTGCGGGTGTCGTTCGTGATATCATAATACGTCCCCTCGTCGGATGCCGTGAATCCTGCACGCCAGACCGCATCCTGGAAGATATTTCGCCAGGCATCGGCGCTTTTTTCATCTTCGGCCTGGACGGTGATGGTCACCGATTCATTCCCCGGGAAGTCCTCCTGGACGATGGGGTAGCGCAGCCGGGTGTCCACCCGCACCACCCCCTGGCCGGAGGTGTAGGCGCTCGGCCCGCGATACATCTGGATGGGCACGCAGTTGACGACGGTGGTGTTCCCGACTTCGGGATCGAGATTGATGAGCCGGTAGATGGAGAGCGAGGGGGACACCCGCACCGACGTCCCGTCCTGCTGCTCCAGGAAGATGCCCCCCATCTGGTAGTAGTAGGACTGCGGGATGAAGTAGTTGTTATCCACCTCCAGCTGCACGTCACCCATGGTCTCGTTGTAGACCTCCGAGGGGTTTGTCCCGTCATCGGCGATAAATGATATAGTGTCCGTCCGCGTCCCCACCATGAACGCCCCGGTCGAGGGGACCGGGGACATCACCGGCATGAGGAAACCACCCCCGGCGGTGGCGCTACCCGTGTTGGAGAGCTCGAAGGCGGTGCTCAGGGTGATGCCGGTCATCTGGTTGCCGGACATGTTGTTCATCCACAGGTTGTCGAGCGAGATCTTGTAGTTGATGAACCGCTCCCGGATATCGTTCATATGGTCGATCTCGTCCTCCCGGCCCTGGGCGGGCACCACGTAGAGATTGTACATGGAGAGGAAGACCGTCAGGAGTGCGAGTATCAGGATGAAGCCGATCACTTCGGAGAGAGCCCGCTCGTCAACGACACGCATGGAATACAGGGATGGTTGACGATGGGATTATTAAACCCTTTCCGTCGGGCATTCCGGGAGCCGGACCGCCCCGGTCCGTCCTGACCGTCGGGCCCGGGAGAGGATGAACGTGGCGGTGGCGGGTGGCCATCTCACCGTCGCCGGCACGGGCGGTCCGGGGCGACTGGCCCGATCGTCCACCGATCCCGGTGCCCGACCGCCTCCCGGCCATACCCTTATCCCGTGCTCTTTCACATGTGTACTGACAACCAGGTGGTCCGGATCAATCCGCGATTCGCCCGGTGACCGCCATGCTCAGTACCGGATGCATCCACTGCCGCGAGGGCGCGACCATGGTCCTCTTCATCACCGGCAGGTGCGGGCGGGACTGCTGGTACTGCCCGCTCTCCGCCGCCCGGAAGGGGGCCGACGCGGTCTATGCCAACGAGCGGGAGGTGCGCTCGCCCGACGAGGCGGCGGTGGTGGCCCGGACCATGGACGCGCTTGCCACCGGGATCACCGGGGGGGAGCCGCTGCTGGTGGTGGACCGGGTGGCGACCTACGCCCGGCGCCTGAAAGAGGAACGCGGATCTGACCATCACATCCACCTGTACACCGCCGCCATCCCCACCGACGATGACCTCGACCGGCTCCGGGGACTGGTGGACGAGATCCGCATCCATCCGCCCCGGGAGGACTGGGACCGGATCCGGGAGGGGCCCTACCCCACCGCAGTGGAGGCGGCCCGGACACGGGGGTTCGCGGTGGGGATCGAGGTCCCCGGCCTCCCCGGCGTGGACCTCCTCCGGCCCATGCTGCCGCTCCTCGACTTCCTGAACATCAACGAGCTCGAATGGGGGGAGAGCTGTGCGGCGGAGATGCGAAAACGGGGATACGAGCCCACCGACGACATCCACAACGCGGTCCGGGGATCCCGGGACTGGGCGGAGCCGCTGCTGTCCGAAGAGAAGGTGCACTGGTGCTCGTCGGCATACAAGGACTCGGTCCAGCTCCGCCGCCGGCTCCAGCGGATCGCCGCCCGCACCGCCCGGCCCTTCGACGAGATCACCGATGACGGGACCGTGGTCTACGGGGTCTGGACACCGCCCCCGGGCACCCCGGTGCCCCCCGACTGGGACCCGGAAGATTTTGAACGATGCGGGGATCATATTGAACTGGACTGGGAAGTTCTCGCCTCCGGGGCGGCCGGGCTTCCGGGAGAGAGATGCGTGGTGGAGCGGTACCCTGACCGGGGCCTGATCATGGAGGTGTACCGGCTGTGAGCCTCCGGGGGTGGATGGAGGAGGCCTATGCCCGGCGCCTCCAGCGCCAGTGCGTGCGGTTCCCCGAACACATCGCCATCATCCAGGACGGGAACCGCCGGTTCGCGCGGACCCAGGGAGTGCCCACGACCGAGGGGCACCGCATGGGTGCCGACACCACCGAGCGGGTGCTGGACTGGGCCTGCGATCTCGGCATCCGCCACATCACCCTGTACTGCTTCTCCACCGAAAACTTCCACCGGGAGAGCGAGGAAGTCCAGGGCCTCTTCGGGCTCTTCCGGGAGACGTTCAACCGGGTGGTGGTCGACGAGCGGGTCCACCGGCAGAAGATCCGCGTCCGGGTGATGGGGGACCGGGCCCTCCTCCCCGACGACCTCATCGAGGCCATCGACGCGGCAGAGGAGGCCACCCGGGGCTACGACCGCTATTTCCTCAACGTGGCGCTCGCCTACGGCGGCCGAAACGAGATCCTGGTGGCCGCGAAGAAGGTGCTCTCCCGGGTGCAGCAGGGGAGCATCCACCCGGAGGAGATCGATGTCCGGACGGTGGAGGCCCACCTCTCCCACGGCCTGTGCATCCCGCCCGTCGACCTCATCATCCGCACCGGCAACGAGCGCCGGACCTCGAACTTCCTTCCCTGGCTCGCCAACGGGAACGAATGCGCCGTCTACTTCTGTGCGCCCTACTGGCCGGAATTCCGCAAGATCGATCTCCTCCGCGCCGTCCGGGTGTACGACCAGCGGGCCCGGGCACAGGAAGGGGCCTGATCAGGTGCCGAACCGGCGGGACCGGTCCTGGTAGTCCCGCAACGCCCGGAGGAAGTCGACCTTCCGCAGCAGGGGCCAGTTGATATCCAGGAAGAGGAGCTCTGCGTACACCGACTGCCAGATGAGAAAGTCGGTCAGATAACTCCCTCCCGTCTTAATCACCAGGTCCGGCTCGTAGGGGAAGGTCAGGTGGTCCTCGATCGTCTCCTCGGTGATCTCTTCGGGCGGGATGCCCTCGGCGGCCATGCGCCGGATCGCCCGGGTGACCTCCTCCCGACCGCTGGTTCCCACCGCCACGTCCACGGCGATCCCCCGGCCCCCCTCGTACCACAGCTCCCTCTCGCAGAAGATACGCAGGCGGGCCACCGACGCCACCGAACGCACCCCATCCATCAGCGCACCGAGATGCCCGGGATCATCGGTGCTCACATGGAAGGTGACCTGGGGGATCTGCAGCTCCACGCACCACTCCACCACCCGCACGAGCTGGTCGGGCGCCTCGCGAAGCTCCTCCTCGGTGAGCATGATGCAGAGGTGGTCGGGAACGCTGGTAATGCATCGGCGGAGTCGTCGTTCATAGAGTCGGTGGATCATGATGAGGCCCACTCCAGGAGATCTGTGCAGGACAGGGTATTGAGCAGATCAGCCGGTTCGCACCACCCCCGCCGGGCGACCAGGACCCCGTAGCGCATGTGGTCCATCAACGCAGCCCGGTGAGCATCGGTCCCCAGGGACAGCAACACACCCTTCTCGCGGGCCCGGTACACCGCGGGATCGTCGAGATCCAGGCGGAGCGGCGAGGCATTGATCTCCAGCGCAGTGCGGTTCTCTGCCGCGGCCTCGATGATCCGGCCGAGATCCACATCCGACGGGCGCCGGGTCCCAAGCAGCCTGCCCGTGGGATGGGCGATGATGTCGATGTGCTCGTCCTCGATGGCGCCGATGATCCGCCGGGTGATGGTGTCCATCTCCTGGGTGAGACCGGTGTGCACCGCCCCGATCACCAGGTCAAGGTCCGCAAGCACCCGCGAGGGGAGGGTAGCCGATCCGTTCGCATCGATATCCACCTCCACCCCGGCAAGCGCCCGGCACTCACTCTCCCGGTTGGCCCGCTCGATGGCCTGCGCCTGCGACCGGACCCGCGTCTCGTCCAGGGACCGGGTCACCCCCAGGTGCGAGGCATGATCGCTGATCAGCAGGTATTCGTAACCCCGCTCCTCCGCGGCGGCAAGCATCGCGGGCAGGTCGTCATGGCCGTCGCTCCACCGGGTATGCGTATGGAGATCGCCCCGGAGGTCCCCGGTTTCGACCAGGTCCGGCAGCCGGTGCTCTGCCGCCGCCGCCACCTCGCCCCGGTTCTCCCGGAGCTCCGGGGGGATGGCGTCCATGCCCAGTCGGGTGAAGAGCGCCTCCTCGGTGGAGAACGTCTCCAGCGCTTCCCCCTCCCGGCCGCTGAGGCCGTACTCGTTCAGCCGGTACCCGGCCGCAAGCGCCCGGCGCCGGAGGGAGATGTTGAACTCCTTCGATCCGGTCAGGTATAGGAGCATCGATCCCGCCAACGCCGGTTCGGTGTACCGGACATCCACCCGCCTCCCCCGGCACCGGATGGAGGTCCGGCG
Organism: Methanomicrobiales archaeon; assembly: GCA_049974905.1. Lineage (GTDB taxonomy): Archaea > Halobacteriota > Methanomicrobia > Methanomicrobiales > Methanoculleaceae > JBNGCZ01. The sequence continues at coordinate 23,638 of JBNGCZ010000020.1, read as the reverse complement.
GCGACCCCTGCTGATCACCTCGTCGGCGATCCCGGAGAGCCGCCGGTTCGCCTCGTCCGGCCCATCGGTGGTGACCACATCGATATCGCCCACCGTGCCCGCCCCCCGGCGAAAGCTCCCCGCCACCCGGGTGCCGCCGGGAGAGAAGGCCTCCATCACCAGCTCGATCACCGATTCCGCCTCCGGGCGGGTCATGCGGTCCTGCGACTGCCGCTGCCGCTCGATGGCCCGGAGTATCATGCGCTCCTTTTTGGGGCCGAACCCGGACAGGGCACGGATCCGGTGGCCGCGGGCCGCCGTCTCCAGGTCGAATATATCGGTGACTCCCAGGTGCTGCCACAGCGACCGGACGGTCTGCGGACCCACCCCCTCGAGATCCAGCAGCCCGGGAAGACCCGGGGGAACCGATGCCCGCATCTCCTCCAGCTCCCCGGTCGTCCCGGTCTCCACCATCTCGGTGACCATCCCCGCGATCCGGGCACCGATCCCGGGCAGGGCCTGCAGCTCCCCGGTGCCCATCTCCTCCACCGGGCGGTCGAGATCATGGATCACCCGGGCGGCCCGCGCAAATGCCCGGACCCGGAAGACGCTCTCTGCCCTGATCTCGGCGAGATCGGCCATCAGCCGCAACAGGCGGGCGACCTCGCTGGTGGAGACATCCATCGTCAATGCATGGGGCGGGTCCCTGCATAAAGATGCACGGGTTTTTCGGGACCCGCCTGCAGGGACACAAATTCATAACTCTTCCTACGGCGAACCGTAGGGCATGGATACCACCCTTGAGGAGGACTGCCTGGAAGCGATCCTGACCCGGGGACCCGGGACCTCCGTCTCCCCCGGTGACCTCGCCGCAGACCTCGGGGTGGACAAGCAGGCTGTAGCACAGGCGGTGGCCTCGCTTGTAGAGAAGGGACTGTGCAGGTCCGATGACGCGGGGGTGACCCTGACCGGCGAGGGCGGGGCGGCCGCCCGCCGGGTGGCACGGAAACACCGGGTGCTCGCGACCTTCTTCTCCGAGATGCTCGGGATGGATGCCGATAGCGCTTCCCGGGAGGCCTGCACGCTGGAGCACGAGATCTCCGATGAGACCATCGAGCGCCTCCACACCTATATCCACCGGCCGGTGCCGCCCGCAAAACGAGGGCGACGCGGACGGTGGTGCCACCAGCGCCCCGATCTCATGGATGTCGCCGAGGAGGAGTGTGTCCGGGTGACCGGGCTTCGCGGTCCCGCCCGCCACCAGCGCCTCATGGACCTCGGCATCCTCCCCGGGGAGCGCATCTGCGTGAAGAGAAAACTCGGCAACAGTTCCCTGGTGGTGCGGGTGAAGGGATGCGAAGTGGCCATCAGCCCCGAGATCGCCCGGATGGTGTTCGTGGAGAGAGACGCATGAGATGCGCGTTGATTGGGAACCCTTCCGTGGGCAAGTCGCTCATCTTCCGGCAGCTGACCGGGGTCGGGGTGGAGGTGAGCAACTACCCGGGGACCACCGTGGAGCTCTCCCGGGGCACCTCCTGCCATGGACGCAGCCGCATCGAGGTGGTGGACCTCCCCGGCGTCTACTCCCTCGAGGGGGAGTCCGAGGAGGAGGTGCTGGTCCGGGAGTTCCTCGCAGAAGAGCAGACCGACGTGATCGTCGCGGTCCTGGACGTCACCCGGCTGGAGCGAAACATCTACCTCCTCCTCCAGGTGGCCGAGTACCACCTCCCCCTGGTGGTGGTGCTGAACATGACCGACGAGGTCGAACAGGCCGGCCTGGATGTCGATCCGGAGGCGCTCGCGTCGGTGCTGGGCGTGGAGGTGATCTGCACCGCGGCCCTCCACGGCCGGAACATGGATCTCCTGCTGCCGGCAGTCCTCCGGGCGGAGGTGCCCCGGGCCGAGGTCCCCTACGACCATCATCTCGAGGCGGCGGTGCGCAGCCTGCAGAAGATGTTCGGCATCACCCGGCAGGAGAGTCTCGCCGCCCTCCGGCAGGCCGCCCCCTCCTCCGGGGCTCCCGGTGACCAGTCCGATCTCCAGGAAGCCTCGTCGACCATCGCCACAGAGATCGAGAGCCGGCACCGGATGACGGTGGGCCAGATCATCGCGGCCAACCGGCACAATTATGCCCGGAGACTGGCGGAGGCGGTGCTCACCCGGCAGGACCGGTCACCGGTGCCCGACCCGGACCGGTACCTCACCCGCGCCATCCCCGGGATCCCCCTCCTCATCGCGGTGCTCCTGGGGATGCTCACCTTCGTCTTCGTGGTGGGATCGTTCCTCGAGGATTTGATCGTCACCGCGATGCAGATGTACGTCATCGATCCCTTCCTCGCCCTGGGGTTCTCTCCACTCCCCGAGACCATCGGGCGGGCGGTCCTGGTCGCCATCCAGGCGGGCATGGGCATCGCATTCCCCTTCATATTCATCTTCTTCATCCTCCTGTCGATCCTGGAGGATACCGGGTACATGTCGCGGGCGGCGTTTTTGAGCGACGATGTCATGCACCGCCTGGGGATGCACGGCGGTGCCATCATCCCCATGATGCTCGGGTTCGGCTGCAATGTCCCCGCCCTGATGGGGGCCCGGGTGCTGGGGAGCAGGCGGGAGCGGCTCATCGCCGCATGGCTGATCTCCATGGTCCCCTGCTCAGCACGGACGGTGGTGATCGCCGGGCTGGTGGGTGCGTACCTGGGCCTGGTTCCGGCGCTGTCCATCTACGGGGTGGTCGTCCTCATCATTCTCGCCACCGGCATCGTCCTCTCCCGGGTGGCGCCCGGTGAGCAGGTGGGCATGATCATGGAGATGGCGCCGCTGCGAAAGCCCCAGGTCCGCATGGTCCTCTCCAAGTCATGGCTCCGGCTGAAGGAGTTCTTCTTCATCGCCATGCCCTTCCTCCTCGTCGGCAGCGTCATCCTCGGGCTCTGCCAGTATGCGGGGCTGGTGGAGGCGTTCGAACAGGTGGTGGACCCCATCTCCCAGGCCGTGCTCGGCCTCCCCGGTTTTGCAGCCGCGGCACTTCTGTTCGGGATCCTGCGAAAGGAGATGGCCATCGAGACGCTGGCCATCCTCGGGGGGACATCGGACATCGGGGCGTTCCTCTCCGGTCTCCAGATCTATGTCTTCGCCATCGTGACCGTCCTCTTCATCCCCTGCATCTCCACGGTCGCGGTGCTCGTCCGGGAGTACGGGAGCCGTGCCGCCCTGCTGATCTCCGGATACACCGTGGCCCTGGGTATCATAATCGGATCGCTTATTACCCATCTCCTTCGATAATCCCTGTACCGCATGTATACCTACCGGACGGGCATCGACGCCATCGACGACATGTTTGAGGGGCTGCCGGCAGGGACCAACGTCCTCATCCTCGCTCCCTCCCTCTCCAGCGCCGAGATCATCGCGTACACACTGGCGCGCCCCCATACGGGCGAATGGTCCATCATCCTCTCCACCGATGAGCGGGCGGCCGAAGTGCTGGACTCTTTCAAACAGCTGGACACCCCCAAGTCCCGCCTGGGACTCATCGACTGCATCACCAAGTCCACGGTCCCCGCGATCGACGACACTCCCAAGATGAAGTTCGTGGTCAGTCCCGTGGACCTGACCTCCATCGGGATCAAGTTCTCCAAGCTGGTCGAGGTGCTGTGGAACGAGAGTGTCACCAGCGATCCTCCCGGCCCCCTCCCCCCGCCGATCCGGTTCTGCATCAATTCCCTCACCTCCCTCCTCCTGTACACCCGCCTGGAAGTGGTGTACCGGTTCCTCCACGTGATGACCGCCCGGGTAAAGAAGCTGGAGGGGATCGGGATCTTCCAGCTGAACAGCGAGTCGTTCGATGACCGGACCATCTCCACCGTCCAGCAGCTGATGAACGTGGTGGTGGAGGTGAAGAAGGTGGACGAGATGGGGACGATCCGCCACTACTTCCGGATCCTCGGGCTCGACGACGCCTTCGCCCGGTGGCATCCCTACCGTGTCGAAGACGGACGGGTGGAGGTCCTCCGGCTATGATCACCACCGGCATCCATGCCGTGGACGATGCTCTCGGGGGGATCCGGGACGGATCGGACGTGTGCATCATCATGGAGCCCGGGGTGGAGGGGACGCTCTTTCTGATCAATACGTTCCTCTCCTCCCTCGCGGCGGGGCAGACCTGCCTGCTGGTCATCCCCCACACCCGCATGGAGATATTCCGCCAGGAGATCTTCTCCCTCACCGGTACCGACTGCACCGAGGCGGGAGGCGAGCTGTTGGTCCTGGACGCGGCCGACTGGGACGCCATCGATGGCGACCTGTCATACACCCCCGGGAAGGGGGCGCGGGTATGGACCGCCCGGGTGGAGGCGATCTGCGAGGAGAGGGGGGTGGATGCGATCTTCGTGTATTTCAACCTCTTCGAGGGAGAATTCGGGTTCGAAACCGCCCGCTCCATCTTCGAGCTGGAGACTCTGGAGAAGCGGCCCACGGTGGTGATCGAGTATCTCAACATGATCGGCAGGGATCACCAGGAGGAGATCGTGGCATCCGGTGACTTCGACGTGGTCATCTCGGTCAGGGCGGGATTCACCTACCTGCCGTTCCTGAACTACTTCACCATCGAGCATGTCTCGTGGACCCATACACCGATACGATCGGTTCCCTTCGTGGTGGAGGGGGCACGGATCATCCCCACCATCTCCAAGATCGTGGTGACGGGACCGCCGAACGCCGGGAAATCGACGTTCGTCCGGTCCGCCTCCGAATCGGGGATCTCCGTGGACCGGGGGAGCATGACAGGCCAGCTGACCACGGTCGCCCTCGACATCGGCCACCTCACCTGCGGCGGGTTCGACATCACTCTGTACGGGACTCCCGGCCAGGTCCGGTTCGATCCCATCATCCCCCAGCTGACCCGGTACGCCATGGGGGTGATCGTGATCCTGGACGTGACCCGACCCGACCTCTTCTCCCGGGCGAAGGAACTGATGGACCTGGTCCACGCGTCCTGCCTTCCGCTGGTGGTGGCCGCGAACAAGATGGACCTCCCCTACACCATCACCGACGGGCAGATACGGGAGATGATCGGGATCGGTGAGGATGTTCCCATCCATTTCATCACCGCGTTCGACAGCGAACAGACCCGGACCGTGGTGGAGACCCTCATCGGGTTCATCCTCGAATTCTCCTTCTGAGGCGATCCTGTGCTGACTTTCATCGGGCTGGGCCTGTACGACGTCTCTGATATCTCGCTCAAGGGGCTCTCCCTCGTCCGGGAGGCGGACGCGGTCTTCCTGGAGACCTACACCTCCCGGATGATGGGATCCACCCTGCAGGAGATGGAGACCCTCTTTCACAGACCGATCGAGCCGGTGAACCGGGCGTGCATCGAGCAGCATCCCGAGGTCATCCTCGACGCCGCCGGCGAGAAGGACACGGTCCTCCTGACCGGCGGGGATCCCATGGTCTCCACCACCCACGCCGACCTGCGGATCCGGGCCGCCCGCCGGGGGATCGGGACCCGGATCATCCACGGATCGTCCATCGTCACCGCGGTCTGCGGGCTTTCGGGGCTCCAGAACTACCGGTTCGGGAAATCCTGTTCGATCCCCTTTCCGGCGAAAGGGTGGTTTCCCACCGCTCCGTTCGAGACGGTGGCGGCGAATCTCCGGGCCGATCTCCATACCCTGGTCTTCCTGGACATCCAGGACCGGCGGTGCATGACGGTGGGGGAGGGGATCGCCATCCTGGAGGAGATGGCCGCCCGATTGAACGCAGACCCCCCGATGATGTACGTGGGGGTCGGGCGGGCCGGGTCGAGGACCCCGTGCGTGGTGGCCGGAGACAGCGACCGGCTCAGATCCGTTGATTTCGGGCCGCCGCTCCATGTGCTGATCGTGCCGGCCTCCCTCCACCCCGTGGAGGAAGAGTACCTGGAGCTCTTCGCCGGACCATGACCCTCGATGCACTGGGACGCTGCCTGGAGGACGCGCTCCGGGAGGTCGCCCCCGCCATCCCGCCATCCGGCATCCTCGCCCGGGCCGCCCGGGACATCCTGGCCATGGCGGAGTCATACTGCCGGGACGGCGACCACTTCATCCGGACCGGGGACTGCGTCAACGGGCTCGCCTCGTTCGCCTATGGCCACGGATGGCTCGACTGCGGGGTTCGGATCGGACTGGTGCGTGCCGCTCCCCCGCACACCGGGACGGTGACCATCCCCGACCGGCTGCCCTCCCGGGAGACCGACAGGCTGGTGGAGAAGAGCGCGCGGTACGAACGGATGCTCGGTGCCGCGCTCGCCGCCGTGGGGGAGACCGCACCGCCCGGCACCCCCGCCCGGGCGGCGGGGGACGCGGCGTACCGGGTGGCGGCCCACTGCCTCTGCCGTGCACGGGCCGTACATCCTGCCACGCATGCTCTGGCCGTCCTGAGCTACGGGTACGGCTGGCTCGATTGCGCGGTGCGTATCGGTGCGCTCTCCGCCGGAAACCAAAGAGATCTCTTCTGCATCTGACACCGACATCTCAAAGAGTATAACAGATGAGAATCGATGCGTATATGCCCTCCGGGCGAGCAGGAGACGTCGGACCATGAAAGAATCACAGCGCACGTGGCTCTGGATATCGATCACCTTCAGCGTGCTGGTGCTGGCCGCGGTGCTCTACCTCACCACCGACGAGCAGACCATCCAGTACCTCGCGGAGCTCGATCCCGTCTACCTCGTCGCCGCCCTCTGCCTCCACCTCGTCGCCCTCGGGTTCTGGGGGATGCGGGTGATGCTGATGACACGGTCGCTGGGCTACTCCGTCTCCTTCCGGTACTGTCTCAACCTGGTCTTCGCCAACATGCTGGTGGCGGCAGTCACCCCGTCCCAGGCGGGCGGTGAACCCGTCCGCATCCATGAGCTCTACCGGGCCGATGTGAAACTGGGCGATGCCACGGCGGTGGTCCTGACCGAGCGGGTGCTCGACGGGCTGGTGCTCGGCGTCTCCGGGGCGATTGCACTTGCGATCATGGGCAGTTACCTCACCAACATCGACATGGCGCTCCACATCCTGCTCGTCCTCTCATGGATCATCATGACCGGCGGGGTGATCATGCTCGTGCTGGCCGTGCGGTCTCCGGATACGGTCAAAAACCTGCTCAAGCGGTTTTCCCGCTGGATCGACCGCCGGTGGACGGTGCCGCGGCTCGAACACCTGCTGGAATCGATCGACGAGGAGGTGAACAACTTCCATGAATCCATGATCCGGTTCGCCAGCAAGAGCAAGCGGGGACTGGTCTGGGGAACTCTCTTTTCGGCACTATTCTGGTGCTCGGAATTCCTCATCGCGTCTCTCATCCTGATGGGGCTCGGACAACCCCCGAGCGTCATCGAGTCGTTCGTCGTCCAGCTCCTCATCGCCATCATCATGCTCGTTCCCCTGACCCCCGGGGGATCGGGGGTGGCGGAGGTCTCCGCCACATCCCTGTACAGCCTCTTCGTCCCGTCCTCGATCGTGGGTGTCTTCGTCCTCCTGTGGCGGTTCATCCTCTACTATGTCAACATCATCATCGGTCTTCTGGCGAGCATGGTGATCATGCGCCGGGAGATCGATATGCGCATCGAGGAGGAACCCTGACCCCAACCATTATGGTCACCCGGATCACCAAGGAGAGTGTATGGCCGCTGTCGCCTGCGCCGTGAAGGGGGTCTTCATGGCGGTAAACGAGTCAGGTGCCGCCCCCACGGTGGTTCTCGATGCCGGGGAGCGGGGGTCCATCCCCATCTACATCGGCATCTGGGAGGCGCTGGCCATCTACAACCAGCTCTTCAGCAAGGTGGTGCCGCGGCCGATGACTCATGACCTGATGCGGGAGATCATCGCCCGGTTCGACATCACGGTCACCCGGCTCCAGATCGATGCCATCGAGGATGGCGTGTACTATGCACAGCTCTACCTGAAGAACCGGGATCACGATGGAGTGGTCGATTGCCGCCCGAGCGACGGTATCGCCCTCGCCCTCCGCTCGGACGCACCCATCCTCGTCGATGAGGACGTGATATCGTCGGCCGCCCACCCGTGGGAGGATCTCCCGGAGATGGTCGACCTGCAGTCTTATTTCTGATCCCCGGCCCGCCGGCGGGCGAGGGCGTCGAGGACCGCATCAAGCGGGATCTCCGACGCCTTCAGGGCGAGCAGGAAATGGAAGAGGAGATCGGCCGCTTCCCCGATGGTCTGCTCGTCGACCCCGTTTTTGGCGGCGATGATGTATTCGACGCTCTCTTCACCGAGTTTCTCCAGCGCCTTGTCCATTCCCTTCCGGTGGCCGAGCACCGATGCGACATAGGAACCGGCGGGACGGGTCTCTGCCCGCTCTTCGATGATCTCCCAGACCTCCCGGAGGATGGCGGGGTCAGTCCTGCCGCTCACCGGACACCTCCACGTCTCCGATATCCCTGCCCAGGAGATGGCGGGCGATCAGGCGGGCCTTCTCCACCGTGCTCCCGCCGCGGCCGATGGCGATGCCCAGATCCGATCGATCCTCCACCAGGACCTGATATGACCCCTGCAGCTCCTCCACGGAGTGGATGGCCGCCGGTTTGAAGAGGTTCCTGATCAGGTCGTGGGGATCCTCGGCGTATTCGACCATCTCCACGTTCCGGCCGAGCACTTTGCGCATTTTCCTGATATTGTCACCGTGTTTGCCGATGGCCAGCCCCATGTTCCCCGGCCGGACGATATAGATGATCCGGTCGAAGCGATCGTCGATGATGCAGTCGAGGGCCACCGCCCCGGTCAGAATACGCAATTCCTCGATATATCGCCGCTCCTTGAAACCGATATTCCTCTCTGCAGTGATGATATCCATATATCCGATCTGCCATTGGGGTGGAGGATATATCAGTGTGTTGTCTCCCTCAGCACCGGTGGAGCAGGATCTTGATGGCGGCCCCGTCTCCCGGTCGTCCGGGTATCCGGTCCGCCGCCCACACCCGACCGCCGCAGCTGGTGACCAGGGTGCGTACGATATGGAGACCGAGCCCCCGCCCTCCCGACGTCTCCGGCCCGGACTGTGAGAAGATACTGAAAATGGTCGGTTTCTGGGCGTCGGGGATGCCCCGCCCGGTGTCGGCCACGGTGACGGTGACATTCTCTTCCTGCGCCTCCACCGTGATGGAGATGGTGACCTTCATACCGCCATGGCGGAGGCTGTTGGAGATCAGATTGGTGAAGGCGGTCTTCAGGAGTTCGTTCGCCCAGACACACGTGCGGGATCCGTTGTAGGTGATCGATGCGCCCGGGAACTCCTCGATCGCCTGCCCGATCTGGGTATCCAGATCGAGGGGTTCGACAGGCAACCGGAACTGGTCCAGGGTCTGGAGGAGCTCCACGTTCTTGATGATCAGGTTGTTCTGGGCGACCGCGTTCTGGAGCCGTCGAAGCACTTCCGCCCCCTCCTCATCGATCCGCTCCTGCAGCATGCTCGCAGCGGTGGCGGCGACCATGTTGCCGTTGTAGAGATCCGTGGAGATGAGACGATTGAGCAGATCAGCGGTCCGACGGAGATATTCGACCTGGTCTGTCACATGGGGGGTGGAGACGTCCATGCGGCAGATGGCGATGACCCCCCGGGGGTGATCGCCGATGGGGAGTGCGGGAGTCATGATGATCCGGAATGCACAGGGGCTGGACCCGCACCTGAGCGTCCGGTAAAAGGAACAGGTCTCCCCCGACACTCTGACCTCCTCTGCCATTTTGAGGAGCGTTGCGGCATCATCGACACTGAACACATCGGCCACCCGACGACCGGGGATCGACGTCACGTCCAGCCCGTACCGGTCGGCCTCCGTCCACGAGAAATGTGACAGGATCCCGGACGCCTCCAGGACGAAGATGAGGTCATCGGAATGGGCGAGCGCCGCCGAGAGGGAGTCGGACAGGGGCAGTCCCCGCGGTCCCGGGATGATGATCTCGGTGCTTCCCGCGCAGACCCCTTCATCGTACAGCGGGGCGGCGAGTGAGATGCCGGACATACCCCCCGGGAGAGGCACCCGGGACGTGGCCACGATCCGGCCGTCCTCCACCACGCGAACATCGTACCACCGGTAGGGGTACATGGTGCCGCCGGTGATGACCGCATCGGCCAGGGTGGGGCGGCGTTCAACGAAGAGGGCGGCGCCGTGGGAATACTCCCCCTCGCCAAGGATCGCCCGGCGATCGACGCCGGTCAGTTCCTCGATCGGCCGGTTCCAGGCGATGACCTGGCCCCGTGCATCGAGGGCGAACGCCGGATAATCGATCTCGTCGAGCGCCTCTGTCACATTCCTGATTCCGGTGGGGATATCGAATGCAAGGAGGTCCTCGACCCCGGGCATCCTGTCGTCATCGGCCATCTCTGTCTGAATATCTCGTCCGGGTGGATAAATAATTGTTCTTTGCTGCCCCGATGGAGGGGAGGTCAGCGGACGTGCCCGGTGAGCTCCAGTCCGATGACCCCGAAGATGATCAGGGCGATCCACCCGACCCGCAGCAGGCTCATCTGTTCCCTGAACAGGATGACGCCGATCACCGCCACCAGCGTGATACCGAGGCCTGCCCAGACGGCGTAGGCAACACCGACATCCACCTCTTTCAGCACGATGGCGAGGAGGAAGAACGAGACGGCGTAGCCCACCACCACTCCCAGCGACGGCAGCAGATTGCTGAAACCATCCGAGAGTTTGAGGCAGGTCGTGCCGAAGACTTCGGCAATGATGGCAGCGATCAGGGTAAATGCCGGATTCATGCAGTCTCCCTGGGACGAGGTACTATTTGGGATTTTTTTTCCTCTGCCGGCACAACGGGTGGAAACGAACGAGAAGGCAGACCGGAAACAATTAAGGAATATAACGGCAACACCCATGCATATGAGCCTGCTCTTTGGAGATTACGTGTTCAACATGGATCTGGGAGAGGGTGATCTCTCCATCCGCATCTCCGAAGAGGACGGGCAGCTGCGATACCGCAGGGAGGGTGCGGGCGGCACGCGGGATGTCGCGATCGCCGCCGAGGGAGGGACGGTGACCATAAACCCGATCGAACCCCTCAACCTCCCCGGGGAGATCACCACCTTCCTGGAGATCTGGTTCGACCCGCTGTTGATCGAGCCGGAGCACAAATCCACCATATACCTCACCTTCCCCATCGAGATCGGTGTCTTCGTCTACTCCAAACAGGACCTGGAGATCCTGGATATCTTCTCGCTCACCCCTCCCAAGTATTCGCTGTACGGCACACCGAACGAGGGGGTGATCACCCGGTTCCACCAGAGCAGGACTTCCTCCTCGCCGCCGGAGGTGGACCCCTGCTGTGAGGGCATCCTCGAACTGACCGTCCGGAACCCCACCCCCGAATGGACGTGGGTCTCCCGGGCGGTCTTCGAGAGTTACGGCATGAAGATCTATTACGATGATGCCGGTGCGTCCATGCTCGCACGGATGAAGATCGAGAGCAGGACATCCGCGGAGACGGCGTTTTATGATATGCCTCTTCGGGACGGGATGAAGAAATCCATCGAGCTCTACTCCGCCCGCCAGATCCCGGTGGTGAAGAGGGTTTTTGACATGGGGAGGGGGCTTGTGACATGGTGAACATCCCCAACCTCCTGCTCTTCGAGATCGGGTACGGCGATGTCATCGTGCTGGACATCGTCATGTTCCTCGCGACCCTCATCGTCGCGGTGATCATCGCCAAGATCGCGGCTCTGTATCTCCGCAAGGCGTTCCATGAACGGGTGCCCAAGAACGACCTGGAACTCTTCATCAAGGTGGTGTACTTCGTCATCGTCATCATCGGCCTGATGGCCGCCCTCCCCTACCTGCCGGTGGCGGATCTGACCGGCCTGCTGGTGGCGGGGGGAGTGATCGGTATCGTCATCGGGTTTGCGAGCCAGTCGGTCTTCAGCAACCTGATATCCGGCCTCTTCCTCATCATCGAGCGACCCATCAAGATCGGGGACAACGTCAGCGTCGCCGATGTGATGGGCACGGTGGAGGACATCCACGTCATCTCCACCATCATCAAGACCTACGACGGCATCTTCATGCGCATCCCCAACGAGAAGGTCTTCACCACGGTCATCACCAACTATGTCGCCCACGTGGCCCGGCGGTTCGAGTACAGCGTGGGGATCCGGTACCGGGACGACGCCGACCTGGCCATCAGGGTGATCAGGGACACCATCGACATGCACCCCTACGCCCTCCACTCGCCCGCTCCGTCCGTCTTCGTGGACAGCCTCGGGGACAACGCGGTGATCATCAGCGTGCGGATCTGGGCCCCGTCGTCGGTCTGGTGGGATGTGAAGACAGAGCTCCTCTGGAAGATCAAGCTGGCCCTGGAAGAGAACGGCATCAGCATCCCGTTCCCGCAGCGGACGGTCTGGTTCCCCGAGGAGCTGCGGGCCCGGAGGATGGGCGGAGAAGAGGGCGCGGAGATCTGACTCAGATCCGGTGGACCGCCCCCGCCCCGCCGGGAACGAACCGGGGAAGGGTGCGGAGATCATCCATGCGCTGTGTGCAGTGGGAGGCGGAGAAGAATTCCAGATCCCGGAGTGCCCGGATGTCGTCGTCACTGACGCCGTGGAATCCACCGATGGTCCCCCGGACCTCCGTTCGCTCCCGGACGGCGGCGATGACCCGCGAGATGTGGGGGTGGGCGCACCCGGTGATGATCACCGCTCCCCGGTCCGTATCGACCACCAGCGACTGTTCGGCGGGCGGGCCGGGGAGCGGCCCGGTGGTGGCGATGCCGGGGGCCAGCTCCTCCCACCCCCGGACGATGCGCAGGTTCCCGCGGGCCCCGACCCGATCCATCGTCTCTCCGGAGAACCGGTCATGGACCACCACCTCCGGGTGCCGGGTGAACTCGAGGGCGGCAGGAAGCCCGTCGACGTGGTCCCAGTCGTCGTGGGAGAGGACGATCATCTGGATCCGGTCACCGTCGACTCCCGCGGTGTCGAGATTTGCCCGGAGCACCGCCCCGTCTCCGCCGGTGTCGAAGAGGATCCCGGCCTCGTGGAGATAGCAGGAGAAGCCAAAGGAGGTGACCATCTCCCGGCGGCACGGGGTGTTGTTGAAGACCTCCGTGATCGTGACCATCACCAGATGATGCACCTCCCGGACGATAACGGTTCATCTCCCGGCACGGCAAATGGAGAATCCCTTCACCGTGGGGCGACTCCCGCATTCCGGATCATGTGGCGTGGCGCAGGAAAGGGTGATCCCGGTGGTGGCCGGCGGGCTCGCGGATCTCTTCGATCTCCCCGACGGTGAGTCGTCCGCCGGGGACGGGATCGTCCGGAATGCACGACCCGGATCGTCGAAGAAGGAGATCGCGGCGAGGGTGGGGACGCAGGACGGGCAGGTCTTCGGCCACGCCCCGGAAACGGCCCCGGCGGGATCCCGGATGCCGCGGCATGCTGGCCGGTGCCGGAACCGGATTCGAGGGAACGGCCAGCGGGGAAGGAGCATCGTTTGATTCGCTACCGGCCACCGGTCGCACCCCCGCCACGAGTGCGGAAAAAAAGGGGGATTAATTGATGATGTATGCGATGGAGACCGTCGCGGTCACGTCGAGTGTGCCCGCCTCGATGGGGGTGGGAACACGCCCGCCTGCCGCATCGCCTGCATACATGCTCTTATCTGCGTAGGCGACCGGGGCGTAACTCCCGCCCACGCTGACCTCCTGCACATCCACGATGCGTTTTCCAAGCGCTGCCGCCACGGTGTCGGCATCGGACCGTGCACTGGTCACTGCCGCGGTGAGGGCCTCGTCACGCAGTTCCTGCTGTTTCTCCTCGCTGAGGGTGAACTGGATGGAGGTGACGGTGTTGGCCCCGTTCTCCACGGCGAGATCGATGATCTCCCCGGCCCGGGAGGTGTCGTGGAGGGTCACCACCACGGTGTTCGAGACATGGAAGGTCGTCTTTTTGTCGCCGGGGAGGATGGAGGAGGACGACCTCTCGTCATCGGTCGTGTGATAGATACGGTATCCCGTGGTCTGGATGTCATCGGACGGGATCCCGGCCTCCTTGATCGCGTTCACGATGGCGTCCATGATCTCGGCGTTCTTCTCCTGGGCGACCTGCACATCCGAATGCTCGGTCTGGACCCCGAGCGAGATGCGCACCTCGTCGGGGGAGGTGGTCACGGTCCCGGTGCCTGAAACACGGATGACGTGTTCGGCGCTGTCATCTGACTGGGCGGTCACCGCACCCACCGCACCCATGGCGCAGAGGATACAGAGGGCCGCGGTCAGTACTGCAATGCCCTTCATATGCATCAGACAAGAAGAGGCGGCGGGAAAATAAATAGATAGCGTAAACTACGAGCGGATTCGAAGTCTTCTCCACCCGGATTATTCTTCCCCGGCCGATATATCAGGCGTCCTGATCCGGACCCCCCACCTTCAGCACGAGCAGGGTGATGTCGTCGTGCTGGGGATGGGTGCCGGCATGGTCGGTGATGGCCGTGATGATCGCGTCGAGCACCGATTCGGCATCGAGGGACCGGGACCGGGTGACCATCTCGACCAGGCGATCCTCGCCGAACTCCTCGTTCGCCTCGTTCTGGGCCTCGGTCACCCCGTCGGTGTACATGACCACCAGATCGCCCGGCGAGAGCGCGACCTGGACCGACTCAAACACCATCTCCTCCAGCACCCCGAGGGCGATCCCGTCCGCCTGCAGCCATTCGGTTGACCCTGATGCTCCCCGGACGAGCAGGGGCGGGTTGTGGCCCGCGTTCACGTAAGTGAGCTCCCGGGCCCCGGGATCCACGATCGCATAAAAGGCGGTGACGAACATGGAGGTCCGGGCATCGCGGCTGATGAGCCGGTTCGCCAGTTCGATGGCGACCCGGGGGTCGGTGCGGTTCTCGGCACTCGCCCGGATCAGGGTCCGGGAGAGGGCCATGAACAGGGCGGCGGGGACGCCCTTGCCGGAGACGTCGGCGATGACCAGCCCCTGCTTCTTCCCGGTGAGCTCGATGAAGTCGTAGAAGTCGCCACCCACCTCCAGAGCGGGAATGTTTCGGCCGGCGATATCCAGTCCCGGCAGCCGGGGCGGGCGGTCGGGAAGGAATGATTCCTGGATCTGGTGGGCGATCTCCAGTTCCCTGCCGATCCGTTCCGCTTCCGCGGTGGTCCGCCGGAGCTCCTCCATGTAGGACCGCAGATCGCCGGCCATGGTGTTGAAAGAATGGGCGAGCGACTCGAACTCGTCCCCGGAGGTGACCTGGACCCGGTACCCGAGATCTCCCTGGCCGATGGCGTCCGCCCCCTCCTTCAGCCGGTCGAGGGGATCGGTGATCAGGCGGGTGATCGGCCGGGAGACGATGACCACCGCCACCGCCAGAAGAGCGAAAACGCCGGCAAATATGAACCGGGCCTGGTCCATCTCCCCGGCGATATGCAGGATGCTCTCCTCCGACGCGGCCGCTATCTTCTCCTGCGTCCTCACCGCGGGGGCGATCACCTCGCTCTGGGGAAGCACGATCCCGACGCTCCAGCCGGTGCTCTCCACCGGTGCATACGCGATGAACCGGGCGCCGTCGCGTAACTCCACCAGGGATATGCCGGTCTCCCCGGCCACCATCTTCCCGGCAGTCTCGCGGAGCTGCCGGAGCGGACTCTCGGACAGGTTCTGGCCCTCGACCGGGACATCATACCGGAGATCTCCTGCGGTCATTCCCGGCCCGGATATCACGTTTCCTTCTCCGTCGATGAGGAAGGCGTACCCGGTGGTCCCCACCTGGGTGTTGATGATCTGCTGGTCGATGGTCTGCAGGGTGACATCCGCGGCCACCACCCAGACCCGGTCCCCGGCGGGATCAGTGACCGCCCGGGCGCAGGTGATCATCATCCCGTGGCCGAGTGCGTCGATATAGGGGGCCGACCAGACCACACCGTCGGCGGCCACTGCATCGGTGAACCAGCTCCGGGTTCGGGGATCATATCCTTCCGGCGGCTGCGATCCCGGATAGAGGCGGACAAGCCCGGAGGATGACCCGGTATACACCAGCGTGATCCGGGGATCGGCACGGTAGACCGGGACGAAGATGCGGTCCATGGCGGCCAGGGCGGCTCGCTCGGCCGGCGAAGGTGCGGCACCGGGAGCGACCACGGTCACCGGGTCTGCTTCCCCACCCCCTGCCCTGCCCGCCACCGGGGCAGGGGCGGGATCGACCATGGTCTCGCCCGCATAGATCGCCATGGTATCGATCTCCGCCCGGACCTGGTCGAAGATCTGGTTGCTGATGGCCGCCTGGTCCACCGCCAGCTGGATGAGCGATTCCTCGGCCGCATCCTGGAGAGCACTGGAACTGTCCTCAACCGCCTGCATCCCGAGACTGCGCGAGCTCTCCACGGCATAGCTGCCGAGTTCGTCCATGGACGCAAACGCAAAGACCGCGGAGATGGTCAGGGCTCCAAGCGACACGCACAGCAGAATGAGAATGATCCGCGCCCCGACACCCATGGTCACCCCGGCCGGCGCGGCAGCGACCGCCCCGATCCTCCCTGTAATGCATCAGGGCTGAGAGATATATATACGCCCCGGAAACGGTCAGCAGCGCAGTCGCCATTTGTACAGCTCGTGGGCGGCGAAGAGCAGCACCGGGAACGGGACCAGCAGCAGGAGAAAGACGGGCGGGACATATGCGGTATTGAAGACCAGCTGCACCGGCGCGATATGGAGGATGGTGTAGATCCAGGCAACCTCGAGGATGATGGCCACGATGAGCAGCCGGTTGGTGAAAATCCCGCGCCCGAATGCCGATCCCTTCCAGCTCCGCAGGGTCCACACGTTGGCGAGCTGGCAGGCGATGGCTCCAAGCAGGGTCATGGTCATCGCCTGGCGATGGAGGGTGTCTCCGATGGGAAGTGCGCCCCACACCCACCCGTTCAGAAAGAGGAACCCGAGAAAGGCGCACATGGCCGCGGTCCCCTCGATGGCCCCGAGGAAGAAGTACCCGCGTTTGAACACTTCCCAGTCCAGTATCTGTTCGTCCCGGCCCACCGGCGGCCGATCCATGATCCCCTGCTCGGCGGATTCGCTCCCGAGCGCCAGGCCGGGGACCATATCCGAGCCGAGATCGATGGTCAGGATCTGGATGACCGAGAGCGGGAGCGGGATGGGCAGGAAGAAGAAACAGATGTAGGGCACGATCTCGGGGATGTTGGAGGAGAGGATGTAGGTGACGAACTTCTTGATGTTGAAGAATACCGTCCGCCCCTCCTCGATCGCGGCCACGATGGAGGCGAAGTTGTCGTCCAGCAGGATCATATCCGCCGCCTCCTTGGCCACCTCCGTCCCCTTGACCCCCATGGAGATCCCGATGTCGGCACGGCGAAGCGCGGGAGCGTCGTTCACCCCATCCCCGGTCATGGCCACCACTTCCCCGTTCTCCTGGAGCAGGGTGGCGATGCGGAGCTTCTGGGCGGACTGCAGCCGGGCGAAGAGGGGGTTCTTCTCCTTGAGGATGCCCCGGAGCTCCTCGTCCAGCATGGTCCCGACATCATCGCCGGTGAGCACCACGTCCACCAGGAGGCCGATCTCGTCGGCGATGGCCCGGGCGGTCAGCGGGTTGTCCCCGGTGAGCATCAGCACCCGGATCCCGGCCCGCTGGCAGGTAGCGACCGCATCGTAGACCTCGTCCCGGGGGAGATCCATGATCGCCACCAGCCCGAGCATGACCAGGCCCTCCTCATCCGGTGACTCGCCCCGGGCGATGGCAAGCACCCGGTATCCCTGCCGTTCGTAACCCTCGGCCCGGTCCACGAACTCCTCCCGGCGCCGGTCATCGAACGCCAGCACCTCTCCGCCGGCATCCAGGTACGTCCCGCACCGGGGCACCAGCACCTCCACCGCCCCCTTGGAGAACAGAGTGCTCTCACCGTTTCCTTCGCAGAGGGTGGACATCATCTTCCGCTCGCTGGTGAAGGGAATCTCCTGCGTCCGCTCGTATTCCTCTTCGTCCACCTCCAGCTTGCGGGCTGCGGCGATGATGGCGAGCTCGGTGGGGTCGCCCACCACGGTGTGATCGGTGATCCGGGCCCGGCAGTTGAGGAGCCCCGCCCGCAGGAATTCAGTGAGGCGATCCCGGGAATCGGGGGCTTCGTGGGCGAAGGTGAATGTTCCGGCCTGGAAGTACCCCTCTCCGCTGACGGTGATCTCCTCGCCGCCGGCCAGATAGATCTCCCGCACGGTCATCTCGTTTCGCGTGATGGTCCCCGTCTTATCCGCACAGATGACCGTGGCGCTCCCCAGCGTCTGGGCGGAGTCCAGGTTCTTGATGATCGCCTTCCGCCGGGCCATGTTCCTGCTCGCGATGGAGAGCGAGAGGGTGATGGTGGGGAGCATCCCCTCCGGCACGTTGGCGACGATCAGGGAGAGGGCGAAGATGGCGGCGATGAGGGTACCCTGCCCCGAGGCGATCCCGAGGACGAAGAAGACCGCACCCATGAGGAGGGCGGCGATGGTGAGAAGCCGGGTGATCCGGCCGATCTCTCCCTGCATGGGGGTCCGGCGGCCCACGGTCTTTCGGGTGAGATCCGCGATCGCCCCAAACTGCGTGTCCGTGCCGGTGGCAAAGACCACCGCCTCCCCGTTTCCGGACGCGACGGTGGTCCCGGCGAAGATGACATTCATCGCGTCGAAGATCGGTGTGTCCCCCCCCGGGCTCCGCCGTCCGGCGGACCGGCCAGGTCTCCCCGGTGAGGGTGGCGTTGTCGACATGGAGCGCGTTCTCCTCGAGGAGGACGGCGTCCGCGGCGATCCGGTCCCCCTCTTCCACCACCAGGATATCTCCGGGCACCACGTCCCGGGCGTCAATCTCCCGGATCTCCCCGTCCCGGCGGACCCGGACCATGGTGGGGACCAGTTTGAGCAGTGCCTCCACGGTCCGATCGGCCCTGAACTCCTGCCAGAACGCGAAGGTGGCATTGACCACCACCGCCCCGATGATCGCAGAGCCCAGGAGGTCGTAGCCCTCTCCCGGTGAGAAGTGGTGGGCGATGAACGAGAGCACGGCGGCCACTTCCAGAAGGACGGCAAAGAACTGGGTATATTTGAGGACGTACTCCCGGAGGTAGTTCTTTTTCTGGACGGTGCCGATGATGTTTCGGCCGTGCTTCTCCAGGCGGCTCGATGCCTCAGTCTCCAACAGTCCACCGACTTCCGTCTCCAGTCGCGTGAGGAGCTCGTCCGGCGGAAGGGGGTGGGCCTCCATGATCCACTGCTGATGGATGTGTCCGTTCCCCCATATAGTGTTTCATCCGTGGCGGGAAGGTTCTTGACCATCCCCGCCCATGGTCATCCATGGAGGATGTACCGGATATCTCCACCATCCTCGTCGCTTTCGATGGGTCGGACCAGAGCGAACGCGCCCTGAGAACGGCACTGGTCATTGCCCGGGCCCTGAATGCCCGCCTCCATTCGGTCTTCGTGATCAAACCGGGGAAGGGAATCCCCCGGGTAGGCCCCCTGTCGGTGCGCTTCGGGGGGGCGGATGGTGGTATCCAGGCTGTTTCACGGATGTACCGGGATGAGGGTCTCCGCATGGAGAAGCGGATCGCAGACATCGCCCGGGACGTGTCAGTGCCGGTGCGCACCAGCACCCGGATCGGGGATCCCCGGGAGGAGATCCTGGATCTCGCCCGGACCATCGGGGCGGATCTGATCGTGATTGGGTCGCGGGGCCGCGGAGGGATGGCGGAGCTCCTGCTCGGGAGCGTCTCCTCCCACGTGGTGAAGCAGAGCAGCATATCCACCCTGGTGGTGCGGTGACGGGCGGCGATCGCTCCACCTGTGCCGGAGGGATGCGGCAGTGAACCCCCTCGACCGGTTCGGGGGATCGGCCCGCATCAGCCGGGCCTACCTGGTCATCTTTCTCTTCGGGATCGTCGCCCTGTTTGGGGATGTCATCTATGAAGGCGCCCGGAGTGTCACCGGACCGTATCTGTTCATCCTCGGCGGAACTGCGGTCATGGTAGGATTCGTTGCCGGCGCCGGTGAATTCCTCGGATATGCCCTCCGGCTCGTCTCCGGGTTCGTGGCCGACAGCACCCGGCACTACTGGGCATTGATCTTCCTGGGTTATGGCCTGCTGATCGCCGTGCCCCTGCTCGCGTGTGCAGGGTGTTTTGAGGTGGCCGCCCTGCTCTTCATCACCGAGCGGATGGGGAAGGGGATCCGTGCCCCGGCCAAGGACGCAGTGCTCTCCACCATCACCGTGGATATCGGGCGGGGGTGGGGGTTCGGCATCCACGAGGCACTGGATCAGATCGGCGCCATCATCGGACCGATCATCTTTACCGCGGCGTTCCTGTTCAGGGGCGACTACCGGTCCGGCTTTGCGCTGATGACCGTTCCATTCGTCCTGATGATCCTCACTCTTGCCCTGGTGCGGATGCACCTGCCCGATCCGGTCGCCTTCGAGAGCCGGCCCGTGTCCGCTCCCCCGCCCCCCTCGCTGAAACCGCTGATCCCCTACGGTCTCTTTACCGCCTGTACTGTCGGCGGGTTCGTCGCCTTCCCCATCATCGCCTTCCATATGAGTTCGACGGGGGTGGTCCCCGATGCGCAGATCCCCCTCTTCTATGCCATCGCCATGGGAGTGGACGCCGTGGTGGCGCTTGTCGTCGGCCGGATATACGACAGGCGGGGCCTGGTGGTGATGGCCGGCATGCCCCTCCTTGCCGGTGTCATTCCCGTGTTCGCGTTCAGTTCCAGCTCTTCTGCCATACTCATCTCCGCCTTCCTCTGGGGTGCGGTGCTCGGGATCCAGGAGACCGTTCTCCGTGCGGCGGTGGCCGATTACACCCACGTTTCAAAGCGGGGGACGGCCTACGGCATCTTCAACACCGTGTACGGGATGGCCTGGTTTGCGGGAAGCGTCATCATCGGATGGATGTACTCGGTGTCGCTGCCTCTCCTCGCCGGATACGTCGTCGTCATGCAGCTCCTCTCGCTTCCCTGTCTGATATGGGTGATGAGAACCCTGGAGGAGCCGACGGGTGCATGACAGATCACCCCCAGATGGGATCGTCTCCGAACCGCTTCATCCAGTACTCCACCGGTGACTGATCCATCTCCCGGCGGATATCCTCGGGACGAAGAGAGACGCGGTGGTGCATGCAGTACTCCGCCAGAACCTCGTACGACTCGGTGAGACGGACGGCCATCCGGTGGGCCTGTGCGCTCTCATTTTCGGCCACGTCCGGGTGCCAGATCTTCATCAGCTCCCGGTACCGGGCGCGGATCTCGTGCAGGCTCGCATGGTCACTGATCCCGAGGACATCGGCCGCCGCCCGGACCTCCCTGGCAGTCCGTCGCTCTCCCATGGATTCTGTCTGGTCCTGCCACCGGCTTAAATATGATCGGTGGTATACCGGTCCGGCGAAATGGTGATGCACCCGGACAGCGAGAGGGATGATATGAGCGGGAGAGGGTGGATGGGCGAGATGCCGGAGATCCTCTCCTCGATCGCCGACGGCCCGACGTCCGTGGATCATCCCCGCATCCGTCCGGGGGTGAATGCCTATCTGGTCCACTCTCTTGCAGGCGGGGCACTCCAGTTCTGCCTGCCGGTGATGGTCCATGACCCTCCGGCTCCACCCGCGGCCTTCCTGCCGGAGGGATCGATGGTGCCGTCCACGCGATCATCGAGCACGTCAAGGACCGGGTCGCGGACGACTCCGCCCTGCAGCCGCTCGCCGGGTTCCATACACAACTCGCCTCCCGGTATGCTGCGGTCATCGAACCGGTGACCGTCATCCACTCCCCCCGGATGATCGGCCAGATGCTCTGGACACCCGGTGAGAACAATTTCTTCGACGATGGCGGGCTTTGCCTCGAGCTCCGGGGGGCGATCCCGGATCCCGGACCGCCCGACGGCCGTTCCCGCCGCATGGTGGCCGGGACACTCTCTGCTCTCCTCACTGGGATCGGGGATGCGGTGGACGCCACACCCCCGTCACGAATGGAGGAGGGCCAGATAGCATCCGCCGACCAGAAACACCTCCGCTCCCGTCTCCCGGGGTGGGGGCTCATGTGCTTCATCGCCGACGGGTCCCGGGTGGCCCGGGAATACACCCGGTACCGCCCGTATCATCGGGTGGCCGGGCCGAAGCAGGGCGTCCATGTCCCGTTCACCTGCCCCTCGGATGCCGCTCCCATCGAGGTCGATCTCCCCTGCAGCAACGAGACCGTGACCGGGCTCGGCATTCGGCAGGGCGAGGTGCTCGCGGTCACCGGGTCGAACGCGGAGGGAAAATCGACCCTCCTCCAGGCGATCATCGCAGGCGAGGACGACCATGCCCCCGGCGACGGCCAGGAGCGCCTGGTCACGGTCCGGGGCGCGTGCCAGGCCCAGACCGGGGCGGAAGAGATGCGGGGTCAGGATATCAGCCTGTTCTTCTCCTCGCTTCCACCCGGGATCGGGGGGGCACCGTCATGCGTCTCGGGTCGGGGGAGCGGGTCCATGGTCATGGCCGCCCGGATACAGGATCTGATCGGCCGGAAATGTCCGCTCCTCCTCATCGACGAGGATTCCGCCGCGACCAACCTGCTGGTGCCCTGCGCAACGCAGATTACGGGGGTGACCCCGCTTGCCGATATCATCGCCCGGCACCGCCATCTCCTGGGAGGGACGGCGGTGGTGGCGGCCTCGGGCACGATGGACTATCTCGCGGCCCGGGCGGACCGGATCCTCGCCCTCGACGGCCACCGGGTGACCTGCATCGACCGGGTGGCTTTTTGTGACCGCCTCCGGGACCATTACCGGCGAATGGCGGACTCGCTCGGGGAGGGGGATGGTCACAGCGACCCGTAGCGGCGCACATGCTCCCATGCGGGGGGTGCCTGTCCCTCCCTGTACACCGACATATCCTCTCTCTGGTAGTGCCGGCGGTCATCGCCGATCGGGCAGACCTTGATGCAGATGCCGCAGGGGGAGAGATACCGTGCGTCCAGGGCGTCGCTGTGTGCGATGCAGGCGGACCGATCGGTGAGCCCCGCCGGGTAGTCCTCCTTATCCAGCGCCCCCGCCGGACAGTGCCGCACGCATGCCATGCAGCGGTTGCAGAGCTCTGTGTCCATCAGGGGATCGGGCGGGAGCAGGGCGGCGGTGAGGACCAATCCGAACCGCACCCGGAGGCCGTACCCGGGGGTGAGGAGGGTGTTGTTCAACCCGAAATTCCCGAGCCCCGCGAGGAGGGCGGCGTGCCGGTGCGAGAAGAAGACGACCGGATTCTTCCTGAGCGCCTCCATGTCCCCCCACCCGTCCCGGGGCACGAACACGGACGGATACCCCGCCTCGTTGAGAAAGACCGAGAGGCGGTAGGTGTACTGGTCGAGGAGGGTGTTGATCGTGTTGTACAGCGACCGGTACCAGATGGAGGGCGCGGTATCCAGCACCGGCAGCGGGACGGGGAGCCCGATGACCACCACCGACCGGGCTTCGGGAAAGATCGAGTGGGGAAAGAGCGGCTCCGAACCACAAATATGTTGGATTTGGTCAACAGGGAACTGAAACGGAGGACGAGGATGGCCGGGGTATTTTCCAACGAGGAATCCCTCCTCCGGTTGATCGGATCTATCCTGATGGACAAAAACGAGGAGTGGGTCACCGGCAGAAGGTATGTGTCCATGGAGG
>JBNGCZ010000019.1:0-32165 GCA_049974905.1 Methanomicrobiales archaeon | reverse complement strand
AGTATGTTCCCTAATTCATGCGGTGTTCAGGTTCGAGGATCAGTTCGGGATTCTCCAGTGACATCCGTGCGCGATCGATCTCGCAGGCCTCGACCCGCTCCCCGACCAGGTGTGATCTCTTCTCCTCTGCTATCTTCATCACCTCTCGCGGTTCCGTATACCGGGACTGTTCGTCACCCTAATTATATCTTGGGTTCACCGCCCCACCGGTGAGTGGAAATATCCGTGCGTCGAATACTACTACGGATTGAGCATGACCGGGAGTGCGGAGAATTCGGGTACCGGGGCCTTCCTGAACGAGATACATCGGATGGACTGTCTGGACGGACTGCGAGCGCTTTCACCCGGATCGGTCGATGCGGTGATCACCTCGCCCCCGTACAACATCGGGAAGGAGTACCGCCGGTACCGGGACGATCGCCCCCGGGAGGAGTACCTCGACTGGCTGGAATCGGTGGCCTGCGAGTCGCGGCGGGTCATCCGGGAGAACGGGTCGTTTTTTTTGAATGTCGGCGGAAAACCGTCTGATCCATGGATTCCGCTCGACGTCGCCCAGCGTTTTCGACGCCACTTCGTCCTCCAGAATGTGATCCACTGGATCAAGTCGATCGCCATCGAGAAGGACGCGGTGGGGGGGTACGATGCCATCACCCGGGACGTGGCGGTGGGCCATGTCCAGCCGGTCAACAGCGAGCGGTACCTCTCCCAGTGTCATGAATATGTCTTCCATTTCACCACGCACGGGACGACACCGCTTCGCAAGCTGGAGGTGGGGGTTCCCTACCAGGACAAGAGCAACATCGGTCGGTGGAAGAGCGCCACCGCCGATCTGCGGGACCGGGGAAACACCTGGTTCATCCCCTATACAACCATTCGGACCCGCCGCCCCCACCCCACCGTCTTCCCGGAGAAGCTCCCGGAGATGTGCATCCGCCTCCAGGGGTATGGACCGGGCACGGTGGTGCTTGATCCGTTCATGGGTATCGGGAACACCGCCGTCGCCTGCCGGGCGCTCGGGATCGATTTCATCGGGTTTGAACTTGATCCGGATTACTGCCGCCTGGCCCGCCACCGGCTGGACCGGCACCAGATCCCACGGTGACCTCCCGACCAGTGGAAAACCTTTTTTCGCCGCCAGTTCATCCTTCTTGAAAGAACAGCGGTGTGATGGTGATGGGCGGTGTCGAAGCTGGTGGAGGAAGCGAAGAACGCCGATCCATCCTGGTGGTGGATGACAACGAAGCGGTCATCGAGATCTTCGGCCTGGTGCTGGAGAAGGCGGGCTATGATGTCAGCACGGCCACCAGCGGAGCAGAGAGCGTTGCGTACCTCGAGAATGCCCGGCCCGACCTGATCATCCTGGATGTCATGATGGGAGATATGGATGGATGGGAGACGCTCGCCCTCATCCGGAAGAACCCTCACACCGCTGATACGCCTGTCATCATGCTCACCGGGAAAGCTCCGCTTCCCGAAGATATCTGGCGGTTCGGGCCGGAGATCGAGGGGTACCTCCTCAAACCGATCCTGCCCGGCGACCTCCGCAAGAAGATCGACCATTTCTGGGAGATTGAGCGCACCTGCCGGGAGCAGGGAAAGGAAGCCCCAAACGGGGATGAGGCGCATCGATACATGGTGTTCTGCAGACGGTCGCATGCCTTCGAACAACTGATCGAGGATGTGTGGGAGCTGTACCGTCTCGGCGAGGCGGGGCTCTCCGGGGAGGTGACCGAAGAGTTCGATCGTCTCCGTGCGGAAAGCAGGCGACTTGCAGAGAGACGGGAAGAATGGCGGACGAGACTGAAACAGTCTTCATGATGGTCCTGATACGGGGACACGCATTGTATCGCCACCCCGGTTCTCCGGTGCCGCCGGAAGAAGAACCGCACTGACGTGCCCGTCTGACAGAGGCACAAAAAACAGAGTCCATGGAACTGGTGATCGGTATCGATGAAGCAGGACGGGGGGCAGTCCTCGGCCCCCTGGTCATCTGCGGTGTGACAGGGGATACCGGTACCCGGGAGATCCTCTGGGATCTGGATATCGGGGACTCGAAGAACTATTCTCCGTCAGAGCGGGAAGAACTGGCCGTGGAGATCCGTCGCTGTGCGAAGGACGTCGGCATCGTGGCCGTCCCGCCCGCTCTTATCGATCGGGCGGTACCCCTGCACCAGCTCAACCGGCTGGAGGCGAAGGTGATGGCCTTCCTCATCAACCGCACCGACACGGACACGGCGTATATCGATGCACCGGGTCGCATCCCGCCGGGCCTTCCCGATCACCAGCTCGCACCCGGCAACTTCCGCCGGGTCATCCAGCAGCTCGTGAGATCCGGGGTCCGTATCATCGCAGAGAACCGGGCCGACGAGCGGTACCCCCTCGTCGCGGCCGCATCGATCCTGGCCAAGGTCGAGCGGGACCATGCGATCACGCAGATCGCTTGCACATACGACTGCGATATCGGGTCCGGATACCCGGACCGGAAGACGACCGCATTCCTCACCGGGTACTACCGGGCCCATCGGTGCTTCCCCCGGGAGATGCGGATGAGCTGGAAGACGCGCCATGCGATCATCCGCTCGGTCACCGAACGGGGACTGGATGATTTCGGACTCGACCAGGAGGATTCAGGCGAATAACCGCACTCCCCTCCGGAGGGAGCGAGCCGTTTTGATCACAATGCTCATTTGATGAGAAAGAACATCCCTCATGGAGTTGAATCGAAGGTCGATTGAGATGCCACACCTCGAAGAGTACCGCAGGAAACGCGATTTTTCGCGGACCACTGAACCGTCCGGAGAAGGAAGCGAGTCCGGTGAGGAACCCGGATTCGTGGTCCAGAAGCATGACGCCTCGAATCTTCACTATGACATCCGGCTCGAGATCAACGGGGTGCTGGTGTCCTGGGCAGTCCCCAAGGGTCCGTCACTGAATCCAAAGGTGAAACGGCTGGCGATGCCCACCGAGGACCATCCGCTCGAGTATGCCGGGTTCGAAGGGGTGATCCCCGAGGGGGAGTACGGTGCGGGCACGGTCATGGTCTGGGACCGGGGCACCTATGAGAATCTGAGAGACGACATGTCCATGGAAGAGGCGCTCTCGGACGGAAAGGTGGAGGTCCGGCTCTGGGGAGAGAAGCTCGAGGGTGGATGGGCGTTCATCCGGACCGGAAGCGGTGACAACGCCCGATGGCTCCTGATCAAGATGGACGATGAGCATGCCGATCGATCCGGGGACATCCTCGACGCCCGCCCGGATTCGGCGCTCACGGGGCGAAGCCTGGATGAGATCCAAAAAGAGGAGGGGTGAGGCCCCCCCATCACTTCTCTTCCTGCCGAACCGCCCTGATATCTTCAAACATCCCCGGCAGCAGTGACCGGTTGTAGGAGGCCGCCGCCGGGTGGTAGAGGGGGACGATCGCCACCCCTGTACCGGTCCGAAAGATCCGTCCATGGCATTCTCCGATCCGCAAAACCGGGAGATCGAAAAGCGACAGTACCGTCTCTGCCGCCACTCGTCCCAGGGGAGCGATGACCCGGGGGCCGATGACCCCGATCTGCCGCCTGAGGAACGGGAGGCATGTCCCGATCTCGGCCCGACGCGGATCGCGGTTCCCGGAGGGGCGGCATTTCACGATATTGGTGATGAACACCTCCGACCGGTCGAAGCCCGCTTCGTCCAGCAGCTCGTCGAGGAGCGCCCCGGCCCGTCCCACAAAGGGGCGCCCCTGTTCGTCTTCCTGCCGACCGGGGGCTTCACCCACGAACATTACCCGGGCATCCGGCGGTCCCTCGCCGGGGACGGGATGGGTGCGGGAGAGGGCGAGCGGGCAGGCGGTGCACCCCGCGATCTCGCCGTGGATCGCCTCCAGGCGCTCACGGCGGGGGCTGATCTCGGGGGCAGACATACGCGGACCGTCCACCGACGGTGAGATGTTCGAGAGCGGTTCCACATGCCGGGCAGGTCCCCCCCTTCCGTCGGTGGGGGATGATCCAGGAATCCGGGAAGTCTCCCGGATCCGCCCCCGCCTCGATGGCGGTCTCCAGCACCTCCTGCATGATGTCGTACACCTCGCCCAGTCTCTTCCTGGACACGTCGCTCGCCCGGATTGTCGGGTGGATACCGGCCTGAAAGAGGATCTCGTCGGAGTAGATGTTTCCCACCCCGGCAATGAACTCCTGGTCCATCAGCGCCGTCTTGATCATCGCCCGGCGGTCGATGAACCGATCGACAAACTCCTCCCGTGATATCGACAGGGCGTCCGGGCCCAGACCCTGGGCCTCGATGAACCCCGCCACTGTGTCACTGAGTCCCACCCACCCGAGCTTGCGCTTCGAGCAGTATGACAGGTGCCAGCCAGTGTGAAACGAGAACAGCACACGGCTGTACTCCGGTTCATCCTCCCGATCCTGGAAATACGTCAGCCACCCGGACATCCCGAAATGCATCACCACGACGGGCTTTCCGTCTCCCCGACGGATGAACAGGTATTTTCCGTGGCGTCCGGTGGCGGTAAAGGAGGTGTTTCGCAGGGCGGCGGCGAGCGTGTCCCGGGTGCTGTCCCTGAGCACCTCGTCGGTGTGCACGATCACATCATCGATCTGCTGGTGGAGGGAGGTGCCGTCGATATACCGCCGGAAGACCTCGACGTCAGGGAGCTCGGGCATCTGATCACCATCGGTATCGCAGAGGATTAAACCATCCCTCTCCGGTATGATTATATTCCCGCCTGTCACATCTCCGGACACGGAGGACGCCATGTGACGGAAATCCTGCAGGTTCTGTCATCGGAAGAAAAAAAGGCCCTCCGGGAGAGGGAGATGCCCTCCTGGATGGATCCGATGCTTGCCACCCTCACGGATCGCCGGTTTTCGGACGATGACTGGATATTCGAGCGGAAGCTGGACGGCGAACGATGCATCGCCTACAGATGCGGCGATCGCGTCCGGCTCTGTTCGCGGAACAGGATTGCCCTCAATGACACCTATCCGGAGATAGAAGAGGCCCTCCGGGCGATCGGACCGGACACCATCGTCGTGGACGGGGAGATCGTCGCCTTCGAGGATTCGGTGACCAGCTTCTCGCGCCTCCAGGACCGCATACAGATCCGTGACCGTGCCAGGGCGCAGAAAAGCGGGGTGGAGGTGTTCTACTACGTGTTTGACCTCCTGTACCTGGAGGGATACGATACCACCGCCGTGCCGCTCCGCTCCCGGAAATCGCTCCTGAAGGAGGCAATCACGTTTTCGGATCCGCTCCGGTACACCATGCATCGGAATGCCGACGGCGAGGCATATTACCACGAGGCCTGCGAGAAGGGGTGGGAGGGGATCATCGCCAAGTATGCCCGGGGGAGGTACATCCACTCCCGGTCCAAAAAATGGCTGAAGTTCAAGTGTGTCCATCGCCAGGAATTCGTCATCGGCGGGTATACCGAACCAGAAGGCTCGCGGATCGGGTTCGGAGCACTCCTGCTCGGGTACTATGAGGGCGACGAGCTCGTCTATGCCGGGCGGGTGGGGACCGGCTTTGACGATGAAACACTGACATCACTTTCAGAACGGCTGCAATCGCTCGAACAGGACAGATCGCCCTTTGCCGGGAATGAAGCGGGAGGAGAGGGCGTCCATTTCGTGGCGCCGGAACTGGTGGGGGAATTGGGGTTCACCGAATGGACAGAACAGGGAAAACTTCGTCATCCGCGCTTCGAGGGGCTTCGCCGCGATAAACCACCTGAAGAGGTGGTCCGGGAACGGCCGGATGGATGATCCGGATGGATGCATACACCGTCGATGGCCGGGAGATCCCGGTCTCCCATCGGGACAAGGTGCTCTTCCCTGATGCCGGGGTGACCAAGGGGGATCTCTTCGAGTATTATGACCGGATCGCCGACACACTCCTCCCCCACGCGGCCGACAGGCCCATCTCCATGGAGCGCTATCCGGATGGCATCGCCAATGAGGGGTTCTACCAGAAGAAGGTCCCCGACTACTTCCCGGACTGGATCCGCCGGGCAACGGTGAATGTGAAGGAGGCCGAAACACAGGAACAGGTGGTCTGCAACGATGCGGCCACCCTGGTCTACCTGGCCGACCAGGGATGTATCACGCCCCACATCTGGCTCTCCCGCGCAGACCGTCTGGAGTACCCGGACAAGATCATCTTCGATCTCGACCCGCCGGATGGCGGGTTCGAGGTGGTCCGGGAGGCGGTATCTCTCCTTCACGAGCGTCTCGAGGATGCATCGCTCGCGCCACATGTGATGACCACCGGGTCACGGGGACTCCACGTGGTCGCCCCCATCGAACGCCGCTACAGGTTCGATACCGTGCGGGAGTTCGCCGGGGACATCGCCCGCGACCTCTCCCGGGAGCATCCCGATACCCTGACTGCAGAGGTGCGAAAGAACAGGCGGAAAGGCCGCCTCTTCCTGGACACCCTCCGGAACGCATACGGGCAGACCTCGGTCACCCCCTACGCGGTGCGGACCCGTCCGGGCGCACCGGTGGCCACTCCGCTCCGATGGGACGAGCTGGAGGATGCGGATCTCCATTCACAGACCTATACCACGGAAAACATCTTTCGCCGCCTGGGACAGGTCGATGACCCCTGGAGACATTTCTCTGATTCAACCGGGAGGCTGCCGTCAGGCGGTGGGAAATGAAGATCATCGGTCACCGGGGAGCCCGTGCGCGTGCCCCGGAGAACACGCTCCCGGGGATCGAGACGGGCTTGGCATGTGCGGACCTGGTGGAGGTCGACGTCCGGCTCTCGGCCGACGGGATCCCGGTGGTCATCCATGATCCGACGGTGGACCGGACCACCGACGGCACGGGCGGGGTGAACGAGTTTACGGTGAGGGATCTGCAGGCACTCGATGCCGGCGGAGGAGAGACCATCCCCACCCTTTCACAGGTACTGGAGGCGGTCTCCGGGAGAAGCGGTCTGGTGGTGGAGATCAAGGAACCCGGATCAGAAGCGGCGATCTGCGGTATGCTCCGCAGTCAGAGGCCGGACCCGCTGTACATCGTCTCGTTCCACCCGGACAGTGTGGAGAAGGTGCAGGAGCTGCTGCCCGGCGTTGCCGCCGGGTGGATCTACTCCCGGCCCCCTCCGGACCCGGTGGGATGCGCCCGGGGGCTTGGAGCCACCGTCATCCTGCCGAAGTGCGGGCTGCTCACGGAGCCACTCGTCGGGGAGGCGCACCGGCATGGACTCGAGCTCATTCCCTGGACCCTGAATTCGGTGGAGGAATGGCGGCGGGCACGGGATCTCGGGGTCGATGGTTTCGCCACCGATGATCCATGCAGGGCCCGTGCATTCCTGGACGCATATCGTTCGTGATCAGCTCTCCGCATCCTTATCGAACTCTTCCTCGCTGAGTCCCCGCAGGAGATTAACGCAGAGCAGAATGAGCACGCCGGTGAAGGGAAGGGCGGCGGTGATCGCCATCTGCTGGAGTGCCAGGAGCCCCCCGGTCACCAGCAGGATGATCGCGGTGGTGGACTGGATCGCCCCCCACAGCAGCTTCCGGGAGACCGGTACCAGTTCCCGCCCCCCGTAGGTGAGGGATCCCAAAATAAATGTCGCCGAATCCGCGGATGTCACAAAGAAGACGAAAAGGAGCAGGATCGCGATGAAAGAGAGGAGGGGTGCCAGTGGATAATGTTCAAAGAGGGTGAAGAGCGCGATCGATGGATCGGCGGCCACCCCCGCGGCGATATCGATCCCCTCCTGGAACTGGAGGTGGAAGGCGGACCCCCCGAAGACGCTGAACCAGAGAAAGGTGAATACGGTGGGGAGGGCCAGGACACCGAGCACGAATTCCCGGATGGTCCGTCCGCGGGATATCCGGGCGATGAAGAGTCCCACAAACGGGGACCAGGAGATCCACCATGCCCAGTAGAAGAGCGTCCATGTCCGGATCCAGGTGTACCCTGAGAACGGGTAGGACTGGAGGCTCAGTTCCAGGATGCTGTTTGCGTAGGTGCCTATGGTGGAGGTGAAGACGTTCAGGATATACGCGGTCGGGCCGAGGACCAGGATGAAGAGGAGGAGCAGGGTGGCGATGATGATGTTGAGTTTGCTCAGGGTCTGGATCCCCCGGTCAAGCCCGACAATGGACGAGGCCATGAAGAAGACCGTGGCGATCCCAATGATCCCGATGGTCCATTCGATGGTCCCCGGAATACCGTACAGAGTCGACAGGCCACTGTGGATCTGGAGGGCACCGAGTCCAAGCGAGGTGGCGATCCCGAATATGGTGGCAAAGACTGCCAGAATGTCGATCAGGTGACCCGCCGCTCCGAATATGCGGTCCCCGAGCAGCGGGTAGAAGCAGGAGCTGATGAGAGGCGCCATCCCGCGCCGAAAGGAGAAGTACGCAATGGAAAGACCCATCACAATATAGACCGCCCAGGGATGGAGACCCCAGTGGAAGAAACTGTACCGCATGGAGAATGCCGCCGCTTCCGCAGTTTCAGGGGTCAGGAACTGCGGCGGGTCAATGTAATGGACCAGGGGTTCTGATACCCCCCAGAATATCAGCCCGATGCCCATCCCGGCGGCAAAAAGCATGCTGATCCAGCCAAAATAACTGTACTGGGGTTTTTCATCGTCCCGTCCCAGCCTGATATCGCCATACCGGCTGAAGGCGAGGGCAATGCTGAAGATCAGAAGGAAGAAGGCAGCGAGGAGGAACCACCACCCGAAGTACTCGATGATATGGTCGTAGAGAAACGACGAGACCCGGCCGAGCAGGACGGGATCGACGATACCAAGGCCGATGAAGATGCCGATTACGATGATTGAGAGCAGGAACACGGTGTGCCGGCTGATTCGTTCACCGATCATCAGATTCACCTCAGGGGACCAGCAGGAGAGACGACTGCGCCTGATCGACCACCCGTTCGGCGGTGGATCCCGTGATATTCCATCCCGGAGGTGC
Source organism: Methanomicrobiales archaeon (assembly GCA_049974905.1). Lineage (GTDB taxonomy): Archaea > Halobacteriota > Methanomicrobia > Methanomicrobiales > Methanoculleaceae > JBNGCZ01. Next base: position 23,218 of record JBNGCZ010000019.1, on the reverse strand, counting down.
GTTGAATCTCCCGATCACGATCAGGTCGGTGGCCTGCGTTTCAGCGAATCTGAGGATGACCTGATCGGCGTTTCCGGTGATGTGATGGGTCTCCACCGAGGGTGCCTCCGACCGCAGGTCATCGGCCAGTTCCTTCAGGCGGCGCTCCCCCCTCTCGAAGCGCCGGGCATTGGTGTGGGGATCGGCGGCCCGCTGGTGCACATGGAGGAGGTGTATCCGGCACCCCTGCCGGGCAAGCTGGCGGGCGTAGGGGATGGCCCGCTGTGCCGCCTCCCCGAAATCGGTGGCCACCAGGACCGAGGCGAAGAGGCAGGCATCGGAGCCGGGAGGCGGAAGTTCGGGACGGGATCGCCGGACAAAGGCGGGGATGCGGGTCAGGCGGATCACGTCCCGGGTGGTGCTCCCGAGGAATGCGGTAAACAGAAAACTCCGCCGGTGTCCCTCCATGTAGATGAAGTCCACCTTCTTCTCCTCGGCCAGGGAACTGATGACGGTGGCGACATGGCCGCTTTCGATCTCGTGGTCCACGGTGCACGGGCATGCACCGGTCATCGCCTTCTCCATCGACTGCAGCCACGCGATCCTGTCCGGTCCCGGTTCGGCCACATGGAGGAGGTGGATTGACTCCACGCCGAGCGTCCGGAGCAGCGAAACAGACTCCAGAATGGTGCGCTTCTTCTCGTTGCGTGACACCGGATACAACACTGACTGGAACATTCCCATCACTGCACGGAGCCGGATGTCCGGCCCCCCATGGCCCTGAAATACCGTGGTCCCGGGCGGTACATAGTTGTATCCCCTTGCGCAGGCATCTTCTGTTCAATCACGCACCACATGCCTCCCGATGGTCGACAGACATTCATCCGTCAGCCGTCCCTTCTTTCCCCGGATCATACTCCCGGAAATGGTGCAGACTTCGGTGATCAGGATATACCGTGTTTCGAAGAGATCGAGGCCTCCCTCGGCAAAGTCCGCCAGGTCGAGGGGGAGATGCGGATCGGATCCCGGGTGTGTGCGGGTCACCGGAAGGACCTCGAGGAGACCGTGGTCGTCTGCCATGCCCAGCACCACCACCGGCCGGGTTTTCCTATCCAAACGCTGCCCCAGTCTGACCGGCGCCAGGACGACATCGCCGGGGAGGAAACGCGACATACCCAACGGTTGGTCGTTTCCTCTACAAAGACCATTGCGTCACCCTTATTCCCCGCCCGGGGACCATGGTACAGCTGTGATCGACATCATCCGCGAGCTCGTCCTCGTCATCACCGGGGTGGGGGCGGGCACCTTCGGCGGCATGCTCGGTGTCGGCGGCGGGTTTTTGATGAACCCGGTCCAGTTCTGGTTGCTGGACGGGGTGATCGACGATCCCTCCATCGCCACCCGGATCGCGTTCGCCACGGGACTTGCGGTGGCACTCCCCCTCTCCATCTCCGGTGCCGCCGGGCATTTCAGGAGAGGGGCGGTGGATCTTCGTGCAGCGGTGATCCTCGGGATCAGCGGAATGATCGCCGGGTTTGTCGGGGGATCGGTCGCCGGAATCCTTTCCGCAGACGTCCTCCGGCCGCTCTTTGCCCTTCTCCTCCTCTCCGGGGCGGCCGGGCTGTACCTCCGCGGGACGCTCTCCACCATGCGGGGGGACACACGGGATGTGCACGACGTCCTGCTGGTGGTGATGGGGCTTTTCACCGGGTTCCTCTCCGGCCTCTTCGGGGTGGGCGGAGGGTTTGTGCTGGTGCCGCTCCTGGTGCTCGTATGCCGGTATCCGATGCACCGGGCGGTGGGCACCTCCACCGCGTTCATCGTGCTCGCCGCCACCGGGGGGATCCTCTCCTATATCGTGCATGCCCCGCCCCCCGGGATCGTCCCCTTCCCGCATCTGGGGTACATCGATTTGCTGGCCTTCATCGCGCTTGCCGCCGGGGCGGTGCCCATGGCCCGGATCGGTGTCCGGATTGCGCACCGTCTCCCGCGGGAGCAGTTGCGGGCGGTCTTCGCCGTCATGATGATCTTCATCGCGCTCCGGGTGCTCGGTGTGCTGCCGGTGTGAATGGTCACCCGGGGGATGGTCAGGGCGCGGGGTCACGAAACCAAAAATCCGGTCACCCGGTTCCTGCCCGGAGGAGCCCCGCGGATCGTGACATGTGGCCTGGAAAGAGAGATCAGGCCACCGGCCGATGGAAGGAAGAACAATGACCGGATGAAGGGATGCGTCCTGCAGATGATACTGCTCCGGCCAGCACCGTCGCAGACATGGCATACGGCCCGGGGTACCGGATGAGTTCATGACTGAAACCAGCGCTGTCCTGATCATCTCCCGGGTTTCAGCTGACGGACCGCTGCCAGGACCAGTGCCCTTAATCGACCATCGTGTCGAACACCTGTGTATACATGAACGACGGAGCTGCGATGACCAGGACCCTCCACCGTCTGGTCGATCGAAAGATGACCCTGATGCATATCTGCGGCACTCACGAGGCGGCCATCGCCCGTTCAGGGCTGAGAAGCGTCCTCCCACCGGACCTGTCCATCGTGATGGGGCCGGGGTGTCCGGTCTGTATCACGCCGCAGGGGGAGATCGATGCCGCGCTGGAGCTCGCCGGGCGGGGCTACAAGATCGCCACCTATGGAGATCTCCTGCGGGTGCCCGGGTCGACCGGATCACTCGAGTCCTGTGGCGGGGATATCCAGGTGGTCCAGGGGGTCCACAAGGCGGTGGAGATCGCCGAGCGGACCGACAACGAGGTGATCTTCATCTCCGTGGGATTCGAGACCACCGCCCCCACGGTGGCCGCCGCACTGCTGGGAAAGCCACCGGAGAATTTCTCCATCCTCTCGTGCCATCGGCTGGTCCCCCCGGCGATGCAGTGGCTCCTCGAGCAGGGGGAGGCGGCACTCGATGGCTTCATCCTCCCCGGGCATGTCTGCACGGTGATGGGGTACTGGGAGTACGAAGCGTTCCCGGTGCCGCAGGTGGTGGCCGGGTTCGAACCGGAGGATATCCTTCTCGGACTGACCATGCTCGCGGAGATGAACCAGCAGGGAGCAACCGGCGTGAAGAATGCCTATCCGCGGGCGGTCAGCAGGGAAGGGAACCAGAAAGCGCAGGATTTGATGAACCGCGTCTTCGAACCCCGCGATATCGAGTGGCGCGGATTTCCGGTCATCCCGAAATCAGGGCTCGGGCTCCGGGATGCGTTCAGCGAATACGATGCCCAGGCACGGTTCGATCTGGAGATCCGGCACGTGGAGAAGTCATCAGCCTGCATCTGCGACCGGGTGCTTCGGGGAATCGCCCGGCCCACCGATTGTCGGCTCTTTGGGACCGCCTGCACCCCGCACCGGCCGGTGGGCCCCTGCATGGTCAGCCATGAAGGAGCGTGCCGGATCTGGCACCTCTACGAGGGGCGGGGTCGGTAGTTTTTATATTTTCCGCGCCCAAGAGATAGAGGAGCCCCGATAGGGTAGTGGATATCCTGGAAGCCTCCGGAGCTTTCGACCTGGGTTCGAATCCCAGCCGGGGCGCTCTGACGCTATTTTCCGGTCCCTGAACGGTTTTGGAAACGGAACACTGCGCGAATTTTTCCCTGAACAGGACATCCCGGGAACCGGCCCTCCACATTCGTCAATGACAGACAGGGCGGGACAGGGGCGTGAATGTTGTCCCCGGATGACCATCCCTCCGGATGCGGACAGGTGGTGCACCGGTGGACACCCCCGTCATTTCCCGGCAATATCCCTGGGGGCAGCGGCGGTCAGCACTGCCGGCGAGATTGCGTTCTGTCGGAGAGCGCCCGTGGTTGTCCACGTCGGCGTTCAGACCCTCTGCCATACACTCCCTGACCCGGGCTTCACACCCCTCCTCCACGGCCAACAAAAAGAGGGTTCTGCACCCCATGGACGGTATCCGTTTCCCGCACGTGGCCGGGATCGATGCCCGGCAGGCAGTCCTATCCTTCCCGGATATTCTCGGAGATCTTCGCCCGGGCGCCCGGATAATACCCCCAATCGCCGGTGGAGAGACGGTCGGAGGGCCGGGGGCCCGCCCGCCACGTCCCGGGGGGAACGGATATCACGAATCGAGCCCCCACCCCGTGCCGCCCCGTCTCGCTGATCCCGATCCCGGTGATGGCAAGGATCTCCCGCGCCAGGTACAACCCGAATCCGGTATGCTTCCCGAACTTGCGGTCGAAGATGCGTTCCTTCTCCTCATCGGGAATACCGCTGCCGTCATCGGAGATCGATATGGAGCATGACTCCCCGTCCCGGTCAATCTGCACGCGGATGCATGTCAGACCATCGGCGTGACGGACCGCGTTCTCCAGCAGATTGAAGAGGACACGATTGAGCAGGGGATCGGCATAGATATGGACATCTTCGCCTCTGAACTCGACAGGAACCCCCTGGAATTCATCATCCACGGCAAACGTGTCCACGATTGCCTTGACACTCTGCCATCGCGGCTCATTCACCCCCAGATCCTGGTATTCCCGGGAGAACGTGAGCACCCGCTCAAGGTCGGTGATGCTTTTATCGATGCCCTTCAGGTAGCCGGCGGCTTCCTCCGATTCCGTATCCGGCCGATCCATCAGGTCATGATAGCCCCGGAGAGCGAAGAGATAATTGAGCGCGTCATGCCGAAGGACACTCGAGAGCATGTTCAGTTTCTGGTTGGCGACCTTCAGTGCCTGCTCCCGGTCACATCTGCGGGTGATATCTGTCGCCGATACCAGCACTGACGAGACGGATCCATCCTCCAACAGGGGTGCCATCCGGACATTGAACCATCTTGGGCCATCCGGAAGCGGGGTGGGGAGATCAGCCGACTGCGTCTTACCGGTGGAGAACACGCGGGAGGAGAGTTCGTCGTACCGATCGGTGCATTCGGGCGGCAACACCGAGGAGAGGTGCTGTCCGATCATCTCCGATTGTGCGCACTGGAGATACCGGGCACCGGTGGCATTCGTATACCGGATACGGAGATCCTCTCCCAGCACCAGGATGACATCATCGGAGTTCTCCGCCAGGACCCGGTACAGCTCCTCGTTCTGCTGGCGTGCCCTCTCGGATTCCACGAGCCGGGTGAGGTCCATGGCACAGGCGGCAAGCATCGTCTCACCCCGATAGGGGAGTGCCTGGACAGTCACCTGGACGGGAATCGACCGTCCATCCTTGGTCACGTATTCTGTCTGGAAGGTCGAGTGGGAGAGGGAGAGAAGTTCCTCCCACACGACGGGCCACTGACCTCGGCCGATCTGTCCATCGATCTCCCACACACGAAGCCCGATCAGCTCGCCCTCGCGGTACCCGAGACCCCGGGATACGGACCGGTTCGCCCACCGGATGGTCCCGGTATCATCAAGGAGGAGCGTACCGAGGAGTGGTGCACCTCCGTCTCCATCGGCCTGTATGGTCCCGGGGGTGTGGTCAGCGCTCATCGATGCATGGGATCCGTCGGCTGGTATCGAATCTTCTCCTGAATCGCGGATGAACTCCTTCCCGTATGAATAAAGAAGGGTCTAACTATTATGTGTTGGCGGGAGGTCTCTTGATGATATCGATCGATGGACACTTCCCCGGGGGACGTCATGCCTGCGGCCGGAGGAGCACATCCGGGCGGTGGCGGCCGGGATGCTGTATACACCCCGTCCTCTCCGGCACCGGGTGCGCATGAACAGGATACTGCCAGATTACCACCTGATAACGGACGTGACAGAGAAGCGACGTTCAGGAGGGCTCCGCCTCGCCGGGTGCATATCGCCATGCCCCGGCGGGCACGATGATCTCGAAGCGGGCCCCCTCACCGGGAACACCCGTCTCCGTGATGGTGATACCGGTGAGATCCAGGATTTCTCGGACCAGAAAGAGGCCGTGGCCGTGCCGCCGCTGCCAGGTCTGTCTGAATATCGCCACCTTGTCGTCTCTGGGGATTCCGGGACCGTTGTCCTGCACAATGACCCGGAGGGTGCTCTCATCGATCACGGATATGACGGTCAACCGCGTCATTCCCAGCGCATGGTTGACCGAGTTCTGGATCAGATTGAACAGGGCACGCTCGAGCATGGGATCCGCCCAGACCTCCACCTGGGGGAGTTCTACCGATACCACCACCTCTTCGGGGAGATCCGAGGCCTCGATGCTAGAGGTAACCGCCGCAAAGAGATCCTGCCAGATGGGTGGTCCTGCCCCGAGCTCCTGGTAATCCCGGGTGAAGGCCAGGTACCGCTCGATATCGTCGACCGCCCGCTCCAGTTTCGAGAGGTACCGGTCTCCCTCCTCGGTTGCCGTATCCCGGGCAAGTCGGAGGTAGCACTCGGCGGCCATCACCCGGTTGAGAATATCGTGACGGGTGATCTGGGAGAGGAGGTGCAGTTTCCGGTTCATCTCCTCCCGCGCCTCTTCTGCGCGTTTGCGCTCGGTCATGTCCCGCAGGATCCCATATATGCCAGTCACCTGCCCCTTCTCGTCGCGAAGCACCGTGCTGTGTTCTTCAAGCCAGTACACCGTCCCCCGGTCGGCGACCCTGAACTGAATGGAAGTACTGGTCCCGCTGCGCAGGAATTCCCTGAACTGGGCGACGACCAGATCACGGTCCTCTTCGAGGATGATATCGGTCAGGTGGTGTCCCACCAGGTCATCGGGATCCCGGCCGTACTGCCGGATCTGGGGGCTCAGGTAGGTCACCACACCCTCGGGATCGAGGCGAAAGTGCGTGTCGGGAGTGGCCTCGGTGAGGTACCGGAACTGCTCCTCCCGGGCGGCCAGCTGCCCCTCGATCTCCTTCCGGAGAGTGATCTCCTTTTCCGCGACCCGCCACCGTCGGGCGGCGATGACCCCCATCGCCCCGATGATGACCACTCCCTCGATCACGATGAAGAAGATGGTCGCATCCATCACCCATCCGGAAAGCGCCGACTGCCCGGACTGGAGCCAGGGGATGGCCAGCCACAGGATCACCGCCGATGCGATGAACAGAGCGGCGGTGCCGACGGCCAGGATGTACACCGGGGGGGATATCCAGGAAGAGACAGATCTTTCAGTCATGAGGATCGCTCCGGCTCACCGACCGCACGCCAGTCAGTATCTACGGTGCGTTCCCTCTTGCAGGGCATAAACTTTTCTTTCGGTCTCGATGGAGCCACGGCCGGTCTCCGGCGCTCTGATGGACGGATCGGCCCGATCCAGGTGGGCGGTGTTCCAACCGCATATCACGATTCGGCACTGCACTGTCTCCTTCAACGATGCGGGGGAGAGGGAGCGGGTATCAGAAAACCGCCGGACCCCTGGTCCACCGATGAACATGCCGTGATGCACTCATCGGATTCACCGGCACGGACCGGTATTCTTCTCTGAAGGGAGATGAGCATGCCATCGGATTCTTTCTGCTGAATTCAGGGTCCGGGACCATGGATTCCTGAAGGACCTGTTGTTGACGGGGTGCTGCCCCATTGCGAAAGACACAATGAATATATAGATGATTCATTCCCCGTATAATGACGCAACTCAGCCCGGGAGGGCCGGCCAGGGAGGATTGACATGCAGACAAACCCGTTCACCGTCATATTCATTCTCTGCGGTGTGCTGATGTGGGGGGTTGCGTTCTTTGTGTGCCGCCGCCGGCATACGCCGGGTACCTGGCTATTCTGCGGTCTTTTCACTGCCATCGGGATCTACATGGTCGGATACGGGATTGAACTGACCATGACCACCCTTGAGGGGATGCTGATGGCAATCCGGGTTGAATATCTCGGGATCGCCCTGGTCGCTCCCCTCTGGCTTCTGTTCAGCATCATGTATACCGGTCACCAGCGATGGCTGACCCGGGCAGTGATGGCTGCGATCTGGATCATCCCGGCGATCACCCTCATCGCCGCTCTCACCATGCCCGCCCACGATCTCTTCTATGCGGAGGCAGCGGCGGTGCCGACCGGCTCACTCGTTCACCTCTCCATCCGGCCCGGCCCCTCTACTGGCTCCATATCCTGTACACCGCGGCGGCTTTTGTCATCGGGACTGCACTGCTCGGCCGGCTGTACCTGAATTCACAACCGCTGTTTCACCGACAGGTCCTGCTGGTGGTCCTTGCTGCCAGTGTCCCATTCATGCTGCTCCTGGTGTATCTGGAATGGATCATCACCACTTACCACTTTGACCTGCTGCCGTTTGCGTTCATCTTCGCGGGACTCATCGCCACCTGGGCTCTCTTCCGATACCGGTTGCTGGAGATCTCCCCCGTTGCCCGGGAGGCGCTCTTTCGCGCCATCCCGGCGGGAGTGATCTTCATCGACGACCGGTCGCGGATCGTGGATACGAATCCTGCGGCAGAAATGATTCTCGGCATCGACGCCTCCACCGTGCTCGGCCTGCCGGCGACAGAAGCGATCTCGGGATGGCCGGAATTGCAGGAATTCCTGGAGAGCGAGCCTTCAGATCACCGGGTTGATATCCCCTGCCACCGGGAGGGTACTCTGCGATATTACACGGTCGTCCGTACTCCGCTGCCCGGCCACAGGAACAGGGACCGGGGAGCCATCCTGATCATCCAGGACATCACTCCCCGAAAGGAAGCGGAGCAGGGAATGGAGATCGCCCGTACTCACATCGCGCTCCTGAACAGCATCACCCGCCACGACATTCTCAATCTGGTCACCGGCGCCTCCGGATACCTCCAGCTAGCTCATCCAGATGGATCCCTCCCACCCCGATGTCCCCCGCTACCTGCAGAACCTGGAATCCGCCATCAGGGGGATCCAGCGGGAGATCGAATTCACCCGTGATTACCAGGAGATGGGCACGGCCCCGCCCGAATGGCAGGCGGTGGTGCCGCTGGTCTATTCATGCCTTGAAAAGAACCAGCCCGACGAGGAGATCACTGTCGGGGTGGATATGCCCCGCACCCTCGAGGTATATGCAGACCCCATGCTGGAGAAGGTGTTCTGCAACATCATCCGGAACGCAGGGCAGCATGCCGAAGGACCGTCCCGCCTGAGAATCTTCTCCATCGCCCGGCCGGATGGGGAGATGGTGATCGTCTTCGAGGACAACGGGGCGGGGATTTCTGAATCGGAGAAATCACGGATATTTGAACCAACCTACAGGAGGCGGCACGGGCACGGTCTCTTCCTGGTCAGGGAGATCCTCTCCATCACCGGGCTCGATATCCGGGAGACGGGTACTCCCGGTTCCGGTGCCCGGTTCGAGATCACCGTCCCTCCCGATCGGTTCCGGATCAGTGAATGAACACACCCGTCACCGGTTCCGCCGGCGATATTCAAGCGCTCCCTCCACCGGGCAGACCTCCACGCACCTCCCGCACATGTAGCACTCCGCCTTCGATGAACCCCTCCCGGCCTCGCCGGTGGGACAGGCACGCTCGCATTTTTTGCAGTCGATGCAGGCATCCGTCCGGAAAAAGCCAAACCTGCTGGTCATGCCGGTGACATACAGGAAGACGCCGTAGGGACAGACGAACCGGCAGAACGGTCGGTACACGACCAGGGAGAGGGCGAGGATGCCGATAAATACCCAGATCAGCGGGGACTGGATGGTCAGGTGGAAGAATGCACTCACCCCGGTCACCCGGAGGAGGTTGACGGCCGGAAGGGCAAGGACGATCATCACACAGAGCACCGCCACCCGCACGAGGGGTGGAATCCGCCAGTCGGGGACCGCGATGGTGCGGGGAATTACCACGGATAGCAACTCCTGGACGGCGCCGATGGGACAGAGGTGCCCGCAGAGTACACGCCCGAAGAGAAATGTGAGGACGAAGACGGCGGCGAGCCCGACGGCGGGCACCACCTCGACGGGCAGCCCGTCGGCGATATCGAGTATCAGCAGCTGCACCTGGTAGGGCAGCATCGGGGCAAAGATCGCAAACCCGATGACGGTGGTGAGCACCAGTACCGCGATCCCCCTCCCGCGGGTCAGGATATGCCGGTGCCAGAGGAGGGCAAGGATGGCGATTCCTGCGATCGCATAGAACCCCCCGATGGCCTGTGCAGGTATTCCAGGCATACCGACCCCGTATCAGAGCAGCGTGGTCCGGGTAGTGGGCTTGGGTACCTTCACCACCAGCACGCGGAACACTCCCTCTGCATCATTCATCCATCGGTGAGGGATCCCTGCCGGGCTCTCCACCAGCACCCCGGAACCCACCGTCTCCCGTTCGCCACCGATCTCCACGGTGCCGGTCCCCTCGAGGGTGTAGAAGAAGACATCCACTGGCGTGATGTGCTTTTTCAATGATTCTCCCGGCTGGAGCGTGATCACCACCGCAACTGCGTGCTCGGAGTCGTACACCTGCCGTGCATCGACCCCGTGGGGGTTCTCGCTCACCGGAACCTCGGATACCTGTCGGACAATCATGATTACGCCTCAGTGATGTGGTTTTTTCCACGATATCAGAAAAGCATGCCGATCACCCGAAGGAGCGCACACGGTTCCAGATGAGACGACCGGGGATGGAACCAGAGATACGCAGGATACGACCGCCTGAAGCGAGATACGAGGGTATCGCCGCGGGTGAGGAGAAGGGGGCCCATCATGCGGGAAGAGTGCGCATATCGTTTCCGGCATGGCCGCCGTTATATCCCGTGCGCCTGCTGACCGGTCGTGAATGTGATACACGCGGGATGGACGTGGCGATACTGGACCGACCCGGATAATGGCGGTGTATCCGGTGCTGCACCGGAGACGGGCAGGGACCCTCCAGGCAGGTGCGCATGAGGGCATAAAAACGATATTTGAGTGATATTAACGGAATTAGAATCACCCCAATTATTATTGCACATACATTATACAGTCACCAGCGGGTGATCCAGTGTCGGAAGAAAACGCGAAGAGTTATTATGACAGCGATGTGGATGCCATATACCAGAGCACCTGGGGCGGAGAGAATATCCATTGCGGCATCTATGAGCGCACCGATGATGTCAGACAGGCGAGCATGGAGACGAACCGGTTCCTTGCCGACCACCTGGACCTGGGCAGCGATGCACGGGTTCTGGATCTCGGTTCCGGGTACGGGGGCCTGTGCAGATACCTGGCGCGGAGATATGGATGCCGGGTAACCGGACTGAACATCAGCGAGCGGCAGAACCGCCGGGCGATTCAGAAAAACCGGTCCGAAGGACTCGATCACCTGATCGACATCCAGCAGGGAACCTTCCAGGATCCCCCGTTTGGGGACGGTGAGTTCGACGCCATCGTCAGCCAGGATGCACTGGTGCACAGTCCATCAAAGCCCCGGGTGATCCGCGAGGCATGCCGGATCCTCTCACCCGGTGGCCGGCTCGCCTTCTTCGACATCCTTCTCGGTGATGAAAACATCCCGGAAAAAGAACAACAGGAGATCTACCGACGCATTCGCCTGACCGACATGGCGACGTTCCTGTATTACCACACCCTGTTGCAGAAAGCGGGATTCCGGATTCTCACCATCCAGAACCGCACGCCGGACCTGACCACCCATTACGCCCGTGTCCGCGATGTGCTCCTCGATAAATATACCGTTCTCACATCCCGGATACCCGGAGACACCATCAAAAACGCCATTGACGGAATGGAGATGTGGGTGGACAAGTCCCGGTCCGGCAAAGTATGCTGGGGGTTCTTTGCCGCTGAAAAAGCGACCCATCCATGACCCGACCCGACCATGAGTCGGTGGACTGTTATCAGAAAGAGCACGGCGTCCTGGAAACGCACACCAAGACCCAGGTCAAAACCCGGCACGACCTGAGCCTGGTCTGCACTCCCGGCGTGGCTGAGATCTGCCGGCGGATCCGGGACAGCCGCGAATCTGCCTTTACCTGTACCATGAAGGCCAATACGGTGGCCATCGTCACCGACGGATCCGCGATTCTGGGAATGGGGGATCTCGGTCCGTATCCGGCAATCCCGGTCATGGAAGGAAAAGCCCTCCTGTACAAGGAGTTCGCCGGGATCGATGCCATCCCCATCTGTCTCGACGGAAGGAAAACCACTCTTCCCCGACCCATCTCCCGGATCGCCCGCGTGTTCGGTGCGATCGACCTGGAGGATATCGCAGTGCCCCGCTGTTTTGCCCTGGAGGATGAACTCCGCGATCTCGGGATCCCCGTGCTGCACAGTGATCAGCACGCAACAGCGGTGGTGGTCCTTGTGGCGCTCATCAACGCCTGCAGGGTGACGGGGAAACGTTTCGCCGACCTGCAGGTGGTAATTGCCAGTTCAGGGGCGTCGGGAACGGCCATTGCGCGAATCCTGAAATGTGTGGGCATGGAGTCGGATATCTGCAGCCCGGTCGCCGACCTGATCGTCTGCGATCACAAAGGCATCATCCACCGGGGACGGCCCGACACCTTCGACGCCCCCCACAAGTACCTCCTCGCCCACGAGACCAATGCTGAGAACCGGCAGGGATATCCCGGGGACGCGCTGGCCGGCGCCGACGCGTTCATCGGGGCGGCCGCTCCGGGGATCGTCTGGGGGGAGATGGTCCGGTCCATGGGCAGGGACCCGATTGTCTTCGCCCTGGCAAACCCCGAACCGGAGATCGAACCGGCAGACGCCATCCGGGCGGGCGCGGGGATCTTCGCCACCGGTAAAAACACCTTCCCCCACCGGTGCAATTACGTCCTTGCCTTTCCGGGTATGTTCCGGGGTGCACTGGATGCCCGGGCCACGCGTGTCACCGACGGTGCAAAGATCGCTGCCGCACGGGCGCTCGCAGACCCGGTGACGGCCCTCAGGAAGGACCGGATACTACCAAGCATCCTCACCAGGAAGGTCACCGTACAGGTGGCCACCGCCGTCACGGAGTGCATTGTCCGGGAGGGGTGCATGCGGGACTGAGCCGGAACCCGGCCGCGACATTTTTATCCAGGGAAGGAAAAGCATGTCCAGATGACATCAGAGACGGAACGGACCAGGATCATGATCGAAACCGAGGATCTCTTCGATCGTGCCGGAAGAACCCGGCTCGACGAGATTGACGAGGAACTGCGGTCACTCGGTTTCGAAGAACACGGCGCAGACCCGGCAGTGGTGGAGATGGTACATCACATGTCCCGGCTCTTCCTGGTGATCACGCTCGATGACGATGGGCACATCCACGGGTACGAACTGCTGCCCGAGGAAGAATGGAAAGAGCGCCAGGAAAAATTCCGGTGGTAAACGGACCAGAGCCTCCATCCACAGAAAAATAGGCTGGTCCGGTAGGGCGATGGAGCGAGGGGACGTCGGAAACCCGCACTCCGGCTGACCCGGACCCGCCGGTATTTTGTCCCCACCCCCCCTTTTTCTCGTACCGCATGTCCCGCCAGGCAGCCATTCCGATAGTCTTCGCGCTCTCTGCAGCGTTCCTTTTTGGGAGTGCGCCTCCGCTCTCCAAACTCCTTCTCGAGGGTATCGAGCCGATATCTCTAGCCGCCCTCATATACCTCGGAGCCGGCATCGGGATGACCATCTACTGGGGTGCGGGGTGGATGGCCGGCAGCCGCCGCCGGAAGATGGAGTCGCCCCTCACCCGGTCCGACCTCCCCTGGCTCGCCGCTTCGGTCCTCTCGGGATCGGTCGCGGCGACCATCATCCTGATGTTCAGTCTCCGGGTGACGCCCGCCACCACCGCATCGCTCCTGATGAGCTTCGAGGCGGTGGCCACCACGCTCATCGCCATCGCCCTGTTCCGTGAACCGGTCGGAAGGAAATTCTGGTCCGCCCTCGTCCTCATCGTCGGCGGCTGCATTGCACTTTCCTGGGAACCCGGATCCCTGTACGGATTCTCCATCGGGGCCCTTGGGGTCCTCGCCGCCACGGTATGCTGGGGGCTTGGCAACAATGTCAACCGGGTGCTCTCGGTGAAGGATCCCGTGGGGGTGGTGGTTCTGAAGGGGTGGAGCGCCGGACTCATCATGCTCGCCCTGGCCATCGGTGCAGGGGAACCCGCACCAGCTGTCCCGGCCGCGATGGCGGCGATGGTGATCGGTTTCGTCTGTTTCGGCGGCCTGATGGCGATCTGTTTCCTGCGTGCCCTGCGGGGTCTTGGTGCGGCCCGTGCGGGATCGCTCTTTGGGACCAATCCCCTCTTCGGGGTGGTCATATCATTCGCCATCTTTCAGGATATCCCGAACATGCTTTTTTTTGCCGCGGTCCCCCTGATGGTGCTCGGGATCTGGCTTCTGGTCACCGAGGAGCACCGCCACTCCCATACCCATCTGGGACAGGTCCATGAGCACCGGCACCGTCACGACGACGGGCACCATGACCACACCCATCCCGGTACGGAACCCCCCATCGACCGGTGGGGATACCATTCACACCCGCATGCACACGAAGCGCACACCCACGAGCACCCCCACCATCCGGACATCCACCACCGGCATGAACACTGAGCGAGACAGTCAGTCGAACTCGCGTTCAAAAATGAGATAGCGGGTGGCCAGCATCCCCAGCCTCTCGTAGGTCCGCTGTGCGCCGCTGTTTGATTCCTCCACGTAGAGCCTGAGTCCGACCACGTCTTCCTGTGACCGGGCTTCTGTTTCAAGCGCGTGAAAGAGGCGGGTGAAGACCCCGGATCCCCGGTATTCCTCCCGGACATAGACGCTCTGGATCCACCAGAAATCACCGTTTCGCCAGTCGCTCCATTCCCGGGTCACCAGACACTGGCCCACCACCCGACCGTCCACTTCAGCACAGAGGTAGAATCCCCGCTCCGGGTGGTCGATGACCGCGGCAACGCCCTTTCGGACCGTGTCCGCATCGAGAGCCCGATCTTCCGTCTCCGAGGCCATCGCCATGTTGTGGGCCGTGATACTGTCGATGTCCGTCATCCGTGCGCGTCGGAGGGTGAGTGCGTGGGCAGAGGCCATATACCGGTGATCGGTTTTGTGGGCGATACTCTTTCTCTCTTGCGTCTCCTGTGCCCCATGGTGACCACAGCATATATGTACTCCCGGTGAAATACGCGGGTATCAGAGATGTGGGTGCAGGTAACATGTCCAGATGGATCCTCGGAGGATCGGGATTATCCGGTCGACGAGAACCTGCGAATCGGCGACATCCTCCCCGACGGTGCGGTGGTGACCGACCTGCTGTATCCCGATGACTGTGATATCTGCGGATTCGATGACCGGTACGGCTGAGATCCCCTCACCCGGAACGATCCCCATCGCCGTCGATATACGAGAGGAGGAGCTCCAGCGCCTCGTGCTCCCGGGGCCCGCCGCATTTCCTGATCAGGCGTGCATGATGCTCTATCTGAGTCCGGAGCCAGGGATCCCGGTCCCGCCGGTACCGGGTGGCGTGGACGGTTGCCTCGATGATGCCGGTGAATCCCCGGTTGACCGGGTGGAGTGCGACAGAGTCCACCACTTCACAGAGCGGGGTGAGCTCGATTACCATCGCCTCCCGTCCGCGGTGCACAATCTGTGCCCGGAAACCGATCCAGGCCTCGGCTCCGGCCAGCCGGTGCATGGTGACCCCCTCCACCTCCGTCTCCACGAAGGCATCCCGGGGAAGATCGGAGAAGGCGGACGCGACATAGACCCGCGGATCGAAGATGAAGTTCGCCACCACCCATCCGTCCGCCTCGATGTTTCGGGCGGTGTGGCTGCCATAGAAGAGGACCATCTTCGGGAGTGCGTCCCGGCAGATGACCCCGATGGGGGCCGCATTCCACCGGGTGGTGGCGATCACTTCGTTGATGCCTGCACGGAGAAGTCCCATCTCCACCCCCCGGTCAAGGCCAGGTAGATACCAGCAATGGCAATATCCGCAAGCGATCCCGGATTGATCTCCTGTTCAATGCACCACTCATCGAGATCCTCGAGGGTCATGCGTCCGGCGAGGACTTCTCGTGCACGCCGGCGTGTCTCCCCGGCAATGGCGACGCCGTGTTTCTTGATGATGAATGTGTCCGGCTCGTCGGCGAGGAGATCGCAGAACATCGCGACGATCGCCTCCCGCCCGGGACCGTAGCGGTGGAGCAGGTCCGCAGCGCGCCGGGTGAGCGGGAACCCGTCCGTCCACTCGCGGGCGACCATGTCCCGGGGGGCGGAGTGGCGCATCACGTCCAGAAGGGTCATCCCCCGGGAGCGGAGGTCCTCGATGGCGCCGGGTGCGTTGACGTCCAGTTCATCTGAATCGAACATCCGGACACGGGTGAGGGCGAAGGCCCGGTAGAAATCCACGGCGTCATCGACGGTGGTCTCCCGTATTACCCGGCAGGCACCCTCGACATCGCCTCCCATGACCAGCGGCACCAGGAGAATGAACGCCCCGAAATGGGTGTTTCCTCCTCCATGCCAGGCGGTGTCGGCCACGATCCGGTGGAAAATCTCTCCCAATCGGCCGTCCTGCTCTTCGGCGCACTCCAGTGCACCCCGGGCGGAGATCATGGAGGCGAGGAAATGCTCCAGCCGGGTGGTGGCATAATCATGGCACCGGTCGACGTTGCCCGGTTTCGGGGAGGCGACGACCTCCAGCATCATGGCGAGCTGAGCCCGGTCAGCCCTCACATAGGTCCGGCCCTTCATCGAATATCCTGCGCACGATTATATCCGAGAGGCGGTGCTTGTAGCGCATGTAGTCCTGTCCGGACAGGCCGAGGTCCTGGAGTGTCATGTTCCGGAACATGCACGGGGAACTCAGCTTGCAGCACCATGCAAGGCTTCCAAAACAGGTGTTTCGACCCTCTGCAAGCGGGGTGTTGGCCACCGCCTCCAGTTTCAGGTCCGCGAACTCCTGGCGGGAGAGCCCGGCCTTCTCGAGCATCTTCAAAAGCGGGCACTGTTTCACCGGGAGACAGCAGAACGTCAGGGCACGCACATCCCCTCCCCGGCAGAGCTGTTTCGGAGCGTTGTACCAGCCGGTTTCGTCGGCGTACCGGGCGATGGCGGCATCCATCCCCGCAAGTGTCCGGGTATCCGACCGGCGGGCCAGCGAGACCATGTCGGCCCCGTGTGAGAACATGTCCATCATCCGCTCGTAGCTGGTGATCCCGTTGTTGGCGATGATAAAGAGCGGGCATGCGTTGCGGATCTGCCGGACCCTGGCGCTGCCGGTGTCCATCAGATCGATGTGGAGAATATCGGCACCGGCCTCCCGGATTCTCCGTGCGAGCTGCCGGTCATCGTCGGCGATACCGACGCGAATCTTGACCGACACGGTCACGTCTTCCGCTTTCAGAGCCCTGATGTGCTCCTCGAGGCGATCCGGATGAGTGAGAAGATATTCACCGCAGCCGGCGTCTATCATGGGCTGCTGCCGGCAGTGGGCATCGATCTCATAGACGATCGCATCACCGGTGGCGTCGATCAGTCCCGCATACGCCGAGGAATTCGCGGCACGGAGGTTGACACCCGTCACCACGTTGGAACCCCGGAGCTTCTCCACCTGGTGGGCGATCTCGTTCACCGGATCATCGGGCAGGAACTCCGATCGCCCCTGCCGGACCATCTCCCCGGCCGCCCGGATCGCCGCATCGTCCAGAGAATACCCCCCGAGAAATGCGGCCCCGATATGGTCTGCGCGCGAGAGAACGTAGTCGGCGTCCACGACTCCCGCCATGGAGGCGATGGCGATGGGGGTGCGCACTATCTGGTCATTGAGAAGCAGTTCAAATCTATCGTAAGCATCCATCAGGGTCATGCGGCAAACAGGGACTCCTTCGTGGTGGAATATTCTCGATCAGTTCCCGTGGAAATATAATGGTCCTGACAGGGGGAATGCACCCGGTGCCGTGGCGGGGACTCTGTATAATTTTCACCTCCACACCTATCAAGCTGGCGGCCGGACGCTCCCCAGTCCGCTCTTCCCCCGCACTCCCCATGTGACGACACGCACGCGATCCATTCAGGCGAAAACGCCCTGCCCCGAGACCGGCAGGAGAGGGCAGGATGTGCTGGAGACTGCCCGGGGGAGAGGGTATGCCCTCAGAGGGATGACCCGGGTCATCCCTGAATTGTCGCGCTCTTTCGGGAACCGATCGGGTCCATCGATGATTCGGCCACCCCGCAGTGCCCACCACCCCACATGAAAGGGACCATATGAAGATCAATCGATAACGATTATGTGATCCAGTTGTAGTACCCAGTAGTACATGACTAAGAAAGGAATGTTACTGGTCGGCCATGGCAGCAAGCTCCCCCACAACAAGGAGCTGATCGAGGCGACCGCCGATATGATCCGCAATAAGTCCAGTGAATTTGTTGTCAAAACTGGATTCATGAGCCTGAACAGCCCCTCCATCGAGGAGCAGCTGGAGGAGTTTCGCAAGGAGGATATCGACCTCCTGGTGGTGGTACCTCTCTTCCTTGCCCGGGGAATGCACATCAACCGGGACATCCCCGCGATTCTGGGGCTCGAGGAGGGGGAGAAGCTGGGTGAGTTCGCCCTCAACGGGAAAAACATCCCCCTGCTGTATGCCAGCCCCATCGGAAGCGACCCGCTCCTTGCGGATCTGATGCTCAAAAACGCCCATCAGGTCATCGACGAGAATCTCTGACTACATGAACATCCTGGTGCTGGACACCATCCACGGCGGTGACGAACTGGCCAGAGCACTCCGGCCATTCGCGGATCGGGTGGACGCGGTCGATGTGTACCGGTGCCGGTCCGAGGTGACGCCTGCAGAGGCCCGGGCGAGGAGCTACGACCTCGTCATCGCACCGGTGCATCTGGTTCCCACCTACCCGCTCATCCGTCAGGGGCCGCGGGTGATCAGCCACCATGACGCGGTGCGCTGGGTCCTGGAGGGACGCACCCCCTCACCGCTGGTGGAGATCACCGGCGCCCGGGGAAAGACCACCACCGCCCATGCCCTCGCCCACCTCATGCCGGGGGAGGGGGTTCTGCACACCTCGCAGGGCACCCGGCATGTCCCCGATGGCACCGTGCTCTGGCACCGGAGCATCACCCCCGCGTCCCTCATCGATGCCGCCATCTGCGCGAGCGAACGGGGGTGGTGGTGCATCGCGGAGGAATCTCTGGGGGTGACCGGGGCGGGGGATCTGGCGATCCTTACCTCCACCGGGGACTATCCGATAGCGGGCGGAAAACGCCGTGCCCTCGATGTCAAGCTGGAATCGCTCCGTCATGCAGACCGGATCCTCACCCCACCGGGATGTGATGGTGTGCAGGGAGCGGTGACCATCGATCAGGTGGCCGCAGTGGATGGTTCGACGTGCACCTGCGCATGGGACCATGAATACCTCATCGAAAACCCGCTTTTCCTGCAGGATGCCTACCGCCTGCCGTTGATGTTCGCGGCCGGCGCGGCATGCATGCTCGGCCTCGATCCCACACCGCTCTCCGGGTTCAGGGCCCTGCCGGGCAGGCTCTCCGTTCACCATGATGAGGGTGTGCTGGTGGTGGACAACGCAAACAGCGGTGCCTGCGCATCGACCGCGATGGAAGCCGCCACCGTGGCCAGGAACACTGGATTCAGCGGACCGCTGACACTGGTCATCGGGGCGGATGCCCCCACCGTCTGCGAGGGCTTTTCCGCCGGCGATATTGCCGCCGCAGTGGATCGGATCCACCCCGATCAGGTGGTGCTGGTCGGGCCCGAACGCCCGACCCTGCCGGTCCCCGTCCTTCCGGCCTCCTCCTTTGCGGAAGGGGCGCGTATCGCCCGTGAAACCACAACGAAAGGATGTATCGTCCTGTCAGTCAAGACCTGGAGATGACCATGCACTACGTCCAGCCACGACCCAGTTCCATCGTCGCAGCACTGTACACCGCCCGCGATCTCGAGGTGGAAGTGTCCATCCTCCATGGTCCGTCCGGCTGCTCGTTCAAACACGCCCGGCTGCTGGAGGAGGACGGTATGCGGGTGCTGACCACGTCGCTTGCCGACAATGAATTCATCTTCGGCGGCCAGGACGTCCTTGAGCGGGCCATCCATTATGCAGAGTCGCACTTCTCACCCCGGCGGATGGCGGTGGTGGGCACCTGCGTGGCCATGATCATCGGGGAAGACCTGGACGCGGCCATCGCCGGATCAGTTACCGCGGTCCCCACCATCGCGGTGAATATCCATGCCGGCTTCCGCGAGAACATCGAGGGAGTCCTCGCCACCCTGGAGCCCGCGGCCGCTGCCGGATGGATCAGCACCGGGGAGCTCGACCGCCAGCGGTACCTGCTGGAGAAGGCGAACGAGGTGGAACGGCTGCGGGGCGCCGCCTGCCGGGAGTATATCGAGCCGTCCCGGGGCGACCTCAAGCACGAGGCGGCCACCCGTCTGCTCGAGCTGGTCCGGAAGGGAAAGAGCGGGTGTGCCATCCTCAACGCCAAGAAAGAGACCGCCTACATGTTCGGCGACGAACTGGTGGCCCTCGCCCAGACCGCCCCGGACGCGGACATCACCTACATCGCCAACCTGGAGGACCGGGGGCTGCCCAAGACCCGGGCGGACGCCGCGCGCATTCTCGCAGGCATGCGGGAGCAGGGGGTCGACCCGGAGCTGGTGGGGGCGCTTGACGAGTACGGAGCGAACGGACCTGCCATCGGTGAGCGCATACAGGAGATCGGACCGGACTTCGTCCTCCTCGCCGGGGTTCCTCACGCGGTGCCCCCGGAATACACGGACGGGATCGAGGTCTTCTCCATCACCAACGGTCCCCGTCAGGTGGAACCGTTGCGATGGATCGGCCACGGGCACGTGGTGGTGGAGGTGGATCTCCACCCCCGTACGCTCGGGGTCCGGGCGCTGGTCCCCGCCGAGTTCGGCGACGTGCTCCGGAGCCTCGCATGAAGTCGCTCCTCATCGGGGGCGACCGCTCCGGGAGCGGGAAGACGAGCATCACGCTCGCCATCGCATCGCTCCTCTCCCGGGATCGGGAGGTCCAGACTTACAAGGTGGGGATGGACTACATCGATCCCTCCTACCTGACGGGAGTGACGGGGCGGTGGTGCAGGAACCTGGACAGCTTCGTCATGGACCCGGACGATCTCTCCATGATCTTCGACCATGCCCGCCGGGGGGCGGACGTGGCGCTCGTGGAGGGGGTCCGCGGCCTGTACGAGGGGGCCGAACCGCTCACCGACGCGGGGAGCACGGCATCGGTCGCCAAGGCGCTCCACCTCCCCGTGGTGCTGGTCATCAATGCCCGGAGCATCACCCGCAGTGCGGCGGCGATGGTGAAGGGCTTTGCCGCATTCGACCCGGAGGTGGATATCGCCGGGGTCATCCTCAACAACATCGCCGGGGACCGTCACCGTGACAAGGCGGTGCGGGCGGTGGAGCATGCCTGCGGTATACCGGTGGTGGGCGCCATCCCCCGGAGCGACGAGATGGCGCTGGCCATGCGCCACCTGGGGCTGGTCCCGTTTCGGGAGGGAGAGCAGGGGACCGCCTTCCGCCAGCGGATCGATGCGATCCCGAAGATCATCGGGGAGCACCTTGATCTCGATCTCCTCCTCGACATCGCCGCAGACCGGGGCCCGCCCGTGAGGGAGAGTTTCCTGGACCACCAGCCCGATCCGGATATTCGGATCGGGGTTGCCTGCGACGAGGCATTCAATTTTTACTACGCGGATCTCTTTGATGTGCTCCGGTCCGCCGGGGCGGAACCGGTCGCCTTCAGCCCCATCCACGACCGCCTTCCCCCGGCCGACGGCTACATCCTCGGCGGCGGATACCCGGAGATGCATGCCGGGGCACTGGAGGCCAATGGAGAGATGCGGGAGGCGATACGGGAGACGGCAGAAAGCCGGGTTCCAGTGTACGCGGAGTGCGGCGGGCTCGCCTACCTGACCGGCCGCATCGAACTGGCCGCCGGTTTCGGGGGTATCGACGAGGCCCGCAGCTTCGAGATGTGCGGGGTCTTTGACGGCACCACCCGCATGCCCTCCCGCCGGGTGCTGGGATACGTGGCGGGGGAGTGCACCGTGGACCACCCGTTCGCTGGCGGAGCGTTCAGGGGCCATGAATTCCATTACTCCGATGTCGATCTGCCCGACGATACCCGGTTCGCCTACCGGCTCTCGCGGGGCAGCGGTATCCGGGGGTCGCTCGATGGTGCGATCTCGGGACAGACGCTGGCAAGCTACATCCATCTCCACCCGGTCACCAGCCGAGAGATCTTTTCCGGGTTCGTGGCATCCTGCCGCATGCAGGCAGGTGTCTGACCTGTTTCGCACAGATCAGAAACTATTCTAATCTTCCCACCAATCCCTAAGGCATGCTGGTATACCTCGACGGCAGCTATGTCCCCGAAGAAGAGGCGGCCGTCTCTGTCTTCGACCACGGACTTCTCTATGGCGACGGGGTCTTTGAAGGTATCAGGGCGTACAACGGCAGGATATTTCGTCTTGCCGAGCACATCGACCGCCTGTTTGACTCGGCAAAGGCCATCGATCTCACCGTCCCGCTGTCCCGGGAGGAATTCGCCGGGGTAATCAGGGAGACGCTGCGGAAAAACGGGCTCACGAACGCATACATCCGGCCCATCGTCACCCGGGGTGCGGGCACCATGGGCCTCGATCCCCGGAAATGCCCGAAACCGACGGTCATCTGTATCGCCATCGAGTGGGGCGCGATGTACGGCGACCTCTACGAGACGGGGCTCACCGCGGTCACTGTCTCTGTGCGACGGAACGCAGCCGAGTCGCTGCCGCCCAGCATCAAGAGCCTCAACTACCTGAACAACATCCTTGCCAAGATCGAGGCCAACTGCAAGGGCGGTGACGAGGCGATCATGTTCGATACCAACGGGTATATCTCCGAGGGATCGGGGGACAATATCTTCGTGGTCAAGAACGGGGTGATCACCACCCCGCCCACCCTCAACAATCTCCGCGGGATCACCCGTGCGGCGGTCATCGACCTCGCCGAACAGCAGGGCATCCCGGTGAGGGAACAGAACCTCGGCTACTTCGATCTCTACACTGCCGACGAGGTGATCGTGACCGGCACGGCCGCCGAGGTGGCGCCCATCACCACCATCGACGGACGATCCATCGGATCCGGCCGTCCGGGGCCCGTCACCCGGCAGCTGATGGACGGGTTCCGGGCCCTCACCGAGAGCGAGGGGACCCCGATCTCGTGACGGGAGGGAGGGGGCGCTCCCTCACTCCACCCCGTCTCCCGCGGTTTCCGTGGTGAGGGTGTGACATAACCTATTTATTCCTTTCCGGCCCACGTAGTAGAGGTATCCAAACCAATGCTGCCATAGTGTAGCCCGGCCAATCATGTCGGCCTTTCGAGCCGACGACTGGGGTTCGAATCCCCATGGCAGCA
>JBNGCZ010000018.1:0-32743 GCA_049974905.1 Methanomicrobiales archaeon | reverse complement strand
CCCTCGAAAAGATATCAAGGGTGCCCCAAGGTCAACTCATGTGAGTCAGAAACTCACAGGAGAGTGTCAAGAGCAAAAGTTGGCCTGACGTGATCACGCAAAGCAAGTGATCGCGAGAGGAAACTCGGGTCTAACGAACCAATACGCGCTTTTGATGAGTGCTATTGACGACAGAAAAGCTACCCCGGGGATAACAGAGTCGTCGCCGGCAAGAGCACATATCGACCCGGCGGCTTGCTACCTCGATGTCGGTTCTTTCCATCCTGGCCGTGCAGCAGCGGCCAAGGGTGAGGTTGTTCGCCTATTAAAGGGGATCGTGAGCTGGGTTTAGACCGTCGTGAGACAGGTCGGTTACTATCTATCTGGAGTGTTTGAGGTCTGAGGGTAAGAGGGAAATAGTACGAGAGGAACTTTCCCTCGTCGCCACTGGTCGATCGGTTGTCCGACAGGGCATTGCCGAGCAGCTACGCGATAAGGGGTAAAGGCTGAATGCATCTAAGCTTGAAACCTGACCTGAAACGAGACCTCGCCTGAGGACATGGATACAAGATCCGTTTGATAGGCCCGGGATGTACGCACGAAGGCAACGACGTGTTCAGTCCGCGGGTACTAACGTCCGATACACTGTTCGCCGAACTCAGACGAAATCCAGAGTGTGCACCTTTATTACCCATGAAATACCATTTTATGAGGTAATATCACGGCCTGCCAAGGTGGCGGAGCGGCTACGCGGCTGACTGCAGATCAGCTACACTCCGGTTCAAATCCGGACCTTGGCTTTCGAGCGGGAATGTCCCGCTCGGGTTGGTAATAGCGGCCATAGCAACGGGGAAACACCCGGACCCATTCCGAACCCGGCAGTTAAGCCCGTTCACGTGCCGTGTTGTACTGCGATGCGCGAGCTCCCGGGAAGCACGGTTCGCTGCTATTACCATTCCTTTCATTTTCATCTTGATTCTTTCGAGCGAAGCCCCGGTATCCCACTGAGGCTACCCGCGATGTGCACACCTGATAGTATTCCTTACCCGTATCCATTCCCGGTGACACCTCGCGATCTCGCTCATGTCCTCTCCCCGCTCAACCCCGGAGAAGTCAACCGCCGCTCCATCCAGGAGAACGAGAGATCCAGGAAGAGGGCGATGAGGATGGCGGGCACCGCCCCGGCCATCATGGTGGGCATGTTGACACCGGCCAGCCCCTCGAAGATCAGCGAGCCCAGGCCTCCGCTGCCGATGATGGCGGTCAGCACGGCCACGCTGTTTGCGAGGATCGCCGCGAACTTGATTCCCGCGAATAGTGCCGGCCAGGCATTCGGGAACCGGATGTAGCGGACGATCTGCCACTCGGTGAGGCCAATACCCCGCCCGGAATCGATGGCCGACCCATCGACATCAGCGAGCCCGATCCAGGCATTTTTCACGATGGGAAGCAGCGCCCTGAGCAGGATCGCGAATATCGCCGGCCAGAACCCGATGCCGATGAGGGGCACCACGATGGCCACCACTGCGAAGGTGGGGACCGCCTGGACCAGGTTCGCCATGGCCATCACGGTCTTCTCCAGGAACCGGCTGAAGAGCGAGATCACGGCGAGCGGGATGCCGATGGCGATGGCGGCCGCGAGTGCGGAGTACACCAGCACGATCTGCTGGATCACCGCTTCCCCGATCACTCCTGCGACTGCCATGCGCCGTACCTCCACTTCAGGCCCCGCTCCACCCCACCGGCGATCCCGTCCAGGATGACCGCGAGGACCCCCACCCAGATCCCGGACACGTAGATGATATCCGGGCGCATCAGGTTGATCCCGGTCTGCAATGGCGCTCCCAGTCCGCCTGCCCCGAAGATCCCGCCGAGCGTCACGATACCCATGCAGAAGACGATGGCGATGCGGATACCGCCGGCGATCATGGGCAGGGCGAGCGGAAACCGGATCTTTCGCAGGATGTCTCTCTCCTGGAGACCGATCGCCTCTCCCACTTCCAGGAGCCCGGCATCCACGTGGACGAGCCCGGTGTACACGTTGCGGGCGACGGGCAGGATCGAGTAGATCACGCAGGCGATGATGGTGGGCACCGCACCGATACCCACCAGGGGGAGGAGGAGGATCAGGAGCGCGATGTCCGGGAAGGTCTCCACCACATTGAGCCCGTTGAGGGTGGGGGAGGCGAGCCTCCGGTACCGGTAGATGATCACTCCCACGACGATTCCGATCACCACCGCGGCCACGAGAGCCACCGAGAACATGGACAGGTGCTCGATCGTCCGCCGGGTCAGGTTGTAGGCGTCCCAGGTTGCGGTGATCTCTGCAAACATCCCCCACCCCCCCTCAGATCAGCCGGAGCATCACGTCGTCGGGGATGAAGACGCCCCGGAGATCATCCCCGTCGGTGACCAGGGCAAAAGACGCACCGGTCGCCTTCATCTTCTCGAGAGCGGACAGCACGGAATCATTCATGGAGAATAAGGGCGGTGTTTCAGCGAGATCGCCAAGGACCACCCGGTCATGCCGGACCGGGAACAGATCCCGCACCGTCACGGTGCCCCGGAGACGGCCGTCCTCCATCACGATCGCGCACCCCACGTCCTGTGCAATCATGGACTCGAGCGCCTGGCCGGCGCCCGTCTCCGCGTCATAGAGAGATCTCCTGGGAACCGTGGACATGAGATTCTGCACCTCCAGCGTCTCGATGTACCGGAACTTCCGGTCCGCCTCCACCAGGTTGGAGACGATGGCGTCCTCCGGGTTCAGGATGAGGTCCTCCGGCGTTCCCGTCTGGATGAGGCGGGCGTCATGCATGATGGCGATCCGGTCCCCGAGCTTGACCGCCTCGTTGATGTCGTGGGTGACGAAGATGATGGTCCGCCCGATGGTCTTTTTTATCTCCAGGAATTCGTCCTGGAGCTGCTTTCGGAGGATGGGATCGAGCGCCCCGAAGGGCTCGTCCATCAGCAGGAGCGGGGGATCCATCACCATCGCCCGGGCGAGCCCGATGCGCTGCTGCTGGCCCCCGGAGAGTTCGCGGGGGTAGCGATCGATGTAGGAGTCGGGGGGCAGATCCACGAGCGCGAGGAGGTCCCGGACCCGGGCGGTGATCGCGTCCCGTGACCATCCCTCGATCCGGGGGACGAGCCCGATATTCTCCCGGACCGTCATGTGCGGAAAGAGGCCGATCTGCTGGATGACGTAGCCGATATTCCGCCGGAGCCGGACGGGATCCAGACCGGATACATCCTGGCCGTTGATGGTGATCGTCCCGGTGTCGGGGGTGATGAGACGGTTGATCATCCGCAGCGTGGTCGTCTTCCCCGACCCCGACCCCCCGATCAGGATCAGGAGCTCCCCGCCGGCGATGTCCAGGTTCAGGTCGTCAACCGCACGGACGTCGCCGTACCGCTTCGAGAGATGGCGGATCTCGATCGTATCGATCGAGTCAAAGAGGCGTGTGGGTGTCACGAGTCCTGCGAACCGGGGACTCCACCGGCTGCCGCTCAGCGAAAGAGCGGGGGTGGATGCGCCCCCGGCGGATCACGCCGCCGGCACCAGCCCCTCTGATACCAGGTAGTCCATCGCGATATCCCGTGCTTCTCTCTTTTCGATATCGAACTCCGCGTTCAGTGCCCGCATGGTGTCGGTATCGATCCGCTCCTCGAGCGGGGCCAGCGCGGATGTGATCGCGTCGTTTTCTGCAAGCGGGCTCCTGATCAGGAGCATGGTCTCGTAGGGAGGCATCGCCGCTTTGTTGTCCTCCAGGATCTCCAGGTTGTACAGGTCGACCCGTGAATCCGTGGTATAGGGCGGGATGGCGTCCACCTGCCCCTTGTCGATCGCCTCGTACATCAGGGTGGGGGACATCGGTTTCACGTCCGCAAACGAGATCCCGTACACCTCCCGGAGCCTCGGCAGTCCGTCCTCCCGCTCATGGAAGACGAGATCGCTTCCAAGGACCATCTCCGGGGCGTAGGGCACCAGGTCCTCGATGGTGGAGACACCGGTCTTTTGGGCCCAGTCCTCCCGGACGGCGATGGCATAGTCATCCCGGAACCCGATCTTAAAAAGCGGGGTGATACCCTCGTCTTCGAGCCCCTCGCGGACCCGTTCATAGACCACATCGGGCTCCCACGTCTCCAGCGGCGGCAGTTTCAACAGCTGGGAGTAGGCGGTCCCCGTGTATTCCACGTACACGTCGACCTGGCCCTTCTTCATCCCCTCAAACAGGGTCGCGTCGTTCATGCCGGACTTGATCTCGGTGGTGAATCCCTGCTCCTCGAGGAGGATCGCGATCATCTGGTCGAGGATGTACTGTTCATTGAAGGGTTTTCCCCCGATGACGATGGTGGAGACCTCTCCGGAATCGTCGGGCGCAGCGCACCCGGCCACCAGACAGGCCCCGGCCATCACCAGGAGGCTGATACACATTCCCCATGTAAACCTCATGGGTGACACTGGCATCATGCTCCTATTTATGAGCTCCGCCCGGGCGATGCTCCGATCCCTTTATCGTTCATCCCAATCACCGGTGACCACAACCCTCGCCGGTACCGTTCTCACCGTGTTCTGTGTGGCCGGGTTCCTCTCCACCCTGATCTGGCCGGCACGCGCCCGTCGTGGACAGACCGATGAGAACATCCCGGCGGGAATTCCCCTCCGTGGTGCCCGGTGGTGTGCCGGGGGGGCGAGTGTCCTGTACCTGGCGGTGATCGCCGGTGCCTCCCTCCAGGCCGGCGATCCGGGTGCATCGCTGGCAACGGGAGGTGAGGGGGCGTTCCTGTTTGTGCTCCTGCTCCTGTCCCGGATCGCGGTCATCGCCACAGTGGGGGCGATCGCCTATTCAGGACTCCTGTGGTGGTACCGGATCTGGCCGCTCCTCCACCGGCTCCACTATACCGCGGTCACCATCCTGCTGGTGGTGTTCACCGTCTGGCTTGCATTCTTTGATCTCGCCGGATGGTATCCCTGAGAGGCGGCGGATATGTTTTTGCCGCCCGCCACCCAGCTACAGTGAACGGGAACGGCCATGACCGGGACGACCAGGCTGAAACGGACGCTGACCATCTGGCCGGTGGCGCTCTCCGGGGTGGGGGTGATCCTCGGGGCCGGCATCTACGCCCTCATCGGAGAGGCGGCGGCCACGTCCGGAAACGCCCTCTGGCTCGCGTTCCTCTTTTCGGCGGCCATCGCCGCCTTCACCGGTCTCTCCTACGCGGAGCTCTCCAGCATGTTCCCGGTTGCCGGTGCGGAGTACGAGTACACCACCCGATCGTTCGGCCCCACCCTCGCCTTCGTGGTGGGCATGATGGTCACCCTCTCCGGGGTGGTGGGGGGATCCACCGTCGCCCTCGGGTTCGCCGGGTACTTCACCCGGTTCATCACCTTCCCCTTCATTCCCACCGCCGTGCTGCTGATCATCATTCTCTCCGGGGTGATCCTGTACGGCATCCGGCAGTCGGCGGCGCTGGTCATCGTCTTCACCCTCATCGAGGCCGGCGGACTGGTGGGGATCATCGCCATCGGTCTGCCCCATCTCGGGTCCGTGGACTACCTGGTCATGCCGCAGGGGTGGGTGGGCGTCTTCCAGGCGTCCGCCCTCCTCTTCTTCGCCTACCAGGGTTTCGAGGAGATCGCCAAGCTCTCCGAGGAGACGGTCGACCCCGAAAAGACCATTCCCGCAGGCCTTCTCATCGCGCTCGCCTTCACCATCGTCATGTACGTGCTGGTGGCCCTCTCCGCGGTGAGCATCGACGGATGGCAGGCCATCGCCGGGTCACAGAACCCGTTCGCCGAGATCGCCGGGGCCGCTCTCGGTGAGGGCGGATTCGCCGCGTTCACGTTCATCGCCCTCTTTGCCACCGCCAACACCGTGCTGCTGATGCTCCTCTCCTCCTCCCGGATCCTGTACGGCATGGCCCGCTCCCGGATCATCCCCGGTATCCTCGGGTATGTCCATCCCGGCCGACAGACGCCGGTGTACGCCATCCTGCTGGTGATGGGGGTATCGATCCTCTTCCTCGGCCTCGGCGACATCCGGGACGTGGCCCAGGTGGCCAACTTCACCCTCTATGTCACCTTCACCGTCATCAACGCCGCGGTGATCATGCTCCGGATCACCGCCCCACAGACCCCTCGCCCGTTCACCGTCCCGGGGACGATCCGGAATGTCCCCCTGGTCCCCATCCTCGGGATCGTCTCCTGTCTCTTCTTCCTCTTCCACATGGACCCAACGGCCCTGCTCATCGGTGGGGTGCTGGTGGTGGCCACGGCGGCGCTCGGGGAGATCTGCCGCCGCAGGTGCGGTATGTGACCGGTCAGGACATACGGTAGAGGAGAACCACGAGCATGAAGATGATCAGCACATAGGCAAGCGTCCTGACCGCGATGAGGACCGTCTCGAGCGCCGCCCCGAATCCGAGCAGGGCCACCAGGTGAGAGAGAGCAAAGAGGCCAAAGGCGATCGCCACCAGGAATGGCAGGTCCGATCCCGTCCGCCGGTATCCCTCCAGCCCCAGAATGAAGATGGTGAGGCAGAGGAGGATGTTGACCAGCAGCACGGGATCGGGTACCAGGGTCATCGCCTCAGCTCGATCTCTCCACCGCCGCCGTGAAGGCCCGGCAGGCATCCTCGCCCCGGCAGACGAAGACGACCCGATCGATGGTGTCATCGGTCTCCAGAAAGTCACGGACCGCCCGGACGGCGATTCGCGCCGCACGCTCCATGGGAAAACCGTATGCACCGGCGCTTATGGCCGGAAACGCGATGGTGGAGACCCCGTTCTCCACGGCACGCCGGAGAGCGTTCGTGTACGCGCTCGCGAGCAGCTCGTCCTCCCCGGCATCACCACCCTGCCAGACCGGCCCCACCGCATGGATGACGAACTCGGCGGGGAGGTGGTATGCACCGGTGATCTTCGCATCACCCGTCGAGCACCCTCCGAGACCCCGGCATTCCTCCAGGAGGCCGGGGCCCGCGGCAAGATGGATGGCACCGTCGACTCCTCCCCCGCCGAGCAGGGTGGTATTGGCGGCGTTGACGATGGCATCCACTCGCTGCCGGGTGATATCCCCTCTGACCACCGTAACTCTCTCCTGCCACGGGCGTGTCATACCCATCGCATGTTCCCCTCACGATCCTTCAAGGTTGGTGCACACCGATCAGAGTTCCCGGATCTCCGTGTCCATGGTCCCGGTCTCCAGCACCGCGATGGTGGAGCGGCCGGTGAGATAACCGCACACTTCGCCCGGGTTGATGACCAGGACTCCGTCATGCTCCTCGATCGCGGGGTGGTGGGTATGGCCGCGGACCACCACCGGGTACTGACCGGACCCGATCACCTCCTCCAGGAACGCCTGCTGGTGGCCGTGGAGGAGCGCGCAGGCCACTCCGTCCAGGTCCACGACGGCGAAATCCTCACGGATCTCCAGCCCCTCCCGCTCCCGGGCGAACCGGCGAAGCAGGGGGCGGTCACCGTCGTTGTTGCCAAACACTCCCACCACCGGGGCCGAAAGCCCGTCGAAGAGCGGTATGGTGAACGGCGATATCCAGTCACCGGCATGGAGCACGATCTCCACGCCCCCGGCATTCAGACGGTCGATGGCCCGCCGGATGTACGGGAGGCGGTCATGGGTGTCCGCACAGATCCCCACCCGCATCGCCATCACCCCTCTCCCCGCAGGTCGAGCAGGCGCCGGGCATTCTCCAGCATGGCATGGTCATTGTTGAAGAAGACATATGCCTCCTCCGGACCCGCCGATTCCAGCACCTGCAGGATGCTGTGCAGTTCATCATCGGAGTACCGATACTCGTACCACCGGTCACCCCGCCCGTGCATGCGGAGATAGATGGTCTCTCCCGGAAAGATTCGCATCCGGAAGTCCGGGGAGTCCACCGAGACCAGTGTGACATGGGACTGGAGCATGCGGCAGGCCTCGTCGTCCCCGAGCGTTTCCGGGTCCCGGATTTCGAGGGCACACCGCTTCCCGATGTCCGCCCGGTCCGCGAACTCGGCGAGCCGATCGGCATCCGCATACGACGGCGGGGCCTGGAAGAGATAGAAGGCCGCCCGGTCATCCAGGGCGCTGAACCGCTCATGGAACCGCTCCCAGATCGAAAACGCCTCCTCATCGAAGAGGTGGTGGTGGCCCACCCCCCCGTGCACCTTCACACTCCACCGGAGTGCGGCCCCCGTCTCTCTCCACCCGCTGACCGTCGATTCCGATGGAAACCGGTAGAAACTCCCGTTCAATTCGACCGCGTTGAGCCCGGACTGGTCTGCGAACCAGCCCAGGCTTCTACCCTTGTTCCAGTCGTACGACCATCCCGAGGTTCCCACATAGAGCTCCATCTGCGCTCACCTGCAGAGCGGAGGGGGGGCCTTCCAGTTAAAATGATCGCCCTTATCAATGACCGGGTTGACCCGCAGATATCATGGTGCTCATCGCCACCGTGGATGCATTCACCGCCACACCCTTCCGGGGGAACCCCGCGGGCGTCTGCATCCTGCCGGGGCCGGTCGATGACTCCTGGATGGAGCAGGTGGCCGCCGAGATGAACCTCTCCGAGACCGCCTTCGTCGCCCCCCAGGGCCGGCACTTCAACCTCCGGTGGTTCACTCCCGCGACCGAGGTCGAGCTCTGCGGGCATGCCACGCTGGCCGCCGCCCACCTCCTCTGGGAGCGGGACATCGTCCCGCCGATGGACCCGATCCGGTTCTACACCCGGGCCGGCATCCTGATGGCGTACCGGGACGGGAAGACCGTCTGGCTGGACCTGCCCGCCAACCCGCCGCTTCCCGCGGAGGTGCCCGCCGATCTGCCGGCGATGCTCGGGGTGGAGCCGCTTTCGGTGCACCGGTGCCGGTCCGATCTGCTGGTGGAGGTCGCCCGGGAGGCGGATGTCCGTGAACTGGCCCCCGACATCCGGGCACTTGCCGCGTTCCCGGGGAGCGTCATCGTCACCGCCCCGTCTGACCGGGAAGACGCCGACTTCGTCTCCCGGGTCTTCGCCCCCGCCGAGGGGATCGACGAGGACCCGGTCACGGGGTCGGCCCACTGCGCCCTGGGCCCGTTCTGGACCGACCGGCTCGGCAGGATCGACCTCGTGGGCTACCAGGCGTCCCGGCGGGGAGGATATGTGCAGGTGAACACCGCCGGTGACCGGGTGGAGATCGGCGGGGAGGCGGTAACTGTCCTGCTCGGGGATCTCCTCCCTCCCGCGGGCTGAACCAGGGCCGAAATGTTCATCCCATAAGGCATCCTCCACCAGTACCATGGGATACCGGCAGGAGATCGTGGAGAAGTTGACGGCCCTGATCACCGTCGCCTTCGGGCTGGTGGCCGCTCTCGCCTGGAACAGTGCCATTCAAAAGATTTTCCAGCAGTATTTCGGTACCGCGGACCAGGTATCCGCGATGGTCGGCTACGCGGTGCTGGTGACGATCATCGCCGTGCTGGCCACGGTCTGGATCGGCAGACTGGCCGGATCACTGCAGGAGTAAATCGGTACAGGAAAGCGTCTCACTTTTCGGAGAAACCGAGCATATCCATCGCCATCTGCTTGAGCTGCTCCCCCTTGACGATGACGATCCCGCGGCGTTCGTCACCGAGCACCAGGAGGGTATCCCCAGTCGTGATATCGAAGACTTCACGCGCCTTCTTCGGCAGGGTCACCTGCCCCCCGTCACCCACCTTCACGGTGCCGAATATGTGTTTTCCGTCCTCTTCACCGAACATACCCGATCATCCTGTGTGTATGTTCAATCCGGTCGTATATCCATGCATCGTTTTATTGCGGGGAAAAGGGGCGGAGGATCAACCCATTTTTCAGAGATGATACGGGAAACATCCTGCCGGATCGCGGTCACCGGTTTGAGGGGAGGGCGATGATCGGATCCGGTGTCCATCCGCAACAGACAGGGAGGGTAAGGGCAACCACCGCGAACCGGTTTCAACGGGTGAGCAACCGCGAGATGAACAGGTGGGCCCAGGTGACGCCCACCACCGCACCCAGGATGTTGCCGGCGACGATCCCCAGGTATACTCCGAGCACGCCCAACCCGAGGACGAGGGCGAAGAGCGAGGCGAAGACCGCGATGAAGACCAGGTTCCGGAAGACGTTGATCACCAGCGAGATCATCCCTCTGCCCACCCCCTGGAAGACCGAGCAGGAGAACATGGCGGCGGGGACGAAGGGGTAGAAGAAGACCATGGTGTGGAAGAAGAGGATGAAGCCGGGAGCCAGGGCGGCGCTCTCCGGCGAGTAGGTGAAGAGGCCGGTGATCTGGGGGGCGAAGAGCCAGGTGACGACGCTCACGAAACCGGCGATGGCCACTCCCAGTGTGATCGCGTACCGATGGGCGGTGCGGATCTTCTCAAACTCCCGGGACCCGTAGGCGGCGCCCGTCACCGCCACCAGCGAGGTGCCGATGCCCACCAGGGGGACGATCGCAAACATCACCACCCGCCACCCGGAGGCATAGACGGCCACTGCATCGGTCCCGGAGACGGTGACCAGCAGGGCGTTGTTGACGATGACCACCGCGGACATGAGGACGAATTCGAGTCCGGCGGGGAGCCCCACGGAGAGGATATCCCGCATCGTTTCGGGATGGAACGAGAATTCCCGGACCCGGAGCCGCACGAAGGTGTCCTGCCGCACCCAGAACCAGTACCCAAGCACCACCGAGACGGAGGCGATGGAGATGACGGTGGCCCAGGCGGCACCGGTCACCCCCATTCCCGCCCCATAGATGAGGATGGGGTCGAGGACGATGTTGGCGATCGCAGAGGCGCCCATCGCGTACATGGTCCGCTTTGTATCGCCCTCCGCCCGGAGGATGGCGTAGGCGGTCTGGACGAAGAGGATGAAGATGAGCCCGCCGAAGACGATACGGCCGTACTCCGCAGAGAGACCGGCGACCGACCCGGCCCCGAGCAGGAGGGCGATCTCATCGATGAACAGGAGCAACGGCACGGTGATCGTGGCCGAGATCAGGATACCCAGGAGGATCGCGTGCAGCGCGGCATTGTCCGCACCGGGACGGTCCCGGGCCCCGATCCGCCGGGAGACCGCCGAGGTCGCCCCGGCCCCGAGCCCGTTGGCAAGACCGATCAGGATCATGAAGACCGGGGTCACAAACCCGATCGCCGCGAGGGCGTCGGGACCGATCCCCGCCACCCAGATCGCGTCGGCCATCTGGTAGATCGCCATCAGGAGCATGGCCACGATCATCGGCCCGGCGAGCGTCCGGAGGGCCACCCGCGGGTCTCCGCGCAGGATTTTCACCCCGTGGGTGATCTCCTCGTCGAATTGTCGGGGCTCTTCTTCCATGATCAGGTGCCTTTGGTGTTCTGATGGTCCGCTTTTACGGTGCCGGAAAAGGAGAACGCACGTATGTAACCCCCCACGTCCCGATCGGCCGCTTTGATGGGGGTTCACTCTCGCGTGTTCCCTGATCTGTTTCGTGCGGGAGGAGAAGAGAGTATGGCTCCGTGGGCCGGGGATGTCGGAGGGTGCCCTCACCGGGAGAAGAGCACGATGCCGGTATCCGATGCCCGGCGGGCGAGTGGGTTCTCCATCTCGCTGACGGTATAGGGGAAGAGATCGACGCCGATCCCGAGATCGGAGAAGCAGGTGGGATGTGCGGCGATCCGGTCGGGGAAGGGGCGATCGTCGGTTTCGAGGGCGATCATGATGTCAACATCGCTCCCGGGAACTGCTCTTCCCTCCGCAAACGATCCAAAGAGGACGACCCGGAGGACGTGTGGATCCGGGGCAAGTCTGCTGACCGCCGCCCGGATCCGTTCGAGTACGAGATCCGTATCAAGCCAGAAGACCGTCACAGAATTGAAGGATTCTTTCTGAGCCACTGACTGCATCGTTTGCTTCCTCCTGACCGAAATAATCTGCCGGCTTTCCGCGGGGAAAACCGTCGGGGTAGCGAGCAGGCACATAGGAGCGATCGAGACTGCGTGCGATCTCGAAGAGGGGTTGCGGCACGTTGTGCCGCTGCTGGAGGCCACTGAGGAGATCCATGACGGAATGACCCCACGCGACCGCTCCGTGCCTCTGATAGACAGATTTTATCGCTTTTAAAGCAGCCTGC
This sequence comes from Methanomicrobiales archaeon, assembly GCA_049974905.1. Lineage (GTDB taxonomy): Archaea > Halobacteriota > Methanomicrobia > Methanomicrobiales > Methanoculleaceae > JBNGCZ01. Next base: position 20,647 of record JBNGCZ010000018.1, on the reverse strand, counting down.
TGGGAGATGAAACAGGCCCACTCGAAAAATCCGTTATCACGGGCCTGCCTGGCCATGACAAGATCCCGCCGCACCTGGTCCATCCAGTCTGCACTCCGCTCCGGCATATCAGTCCGACTCATGGTACCTTGCGCCGGGCAGATGTTTGAAGATTGATGTATCCCGTCCCCCTCCTTCACCCGGTCAGCCGCCTGCGGTGACGTCGTTGTCCGGACGCTGATCACCCGGGACCGGGGTGTATCCGGCCACCCGCAGGATTCCGTCCGAAAAAAAGGATACACCGGCTACCGGTGCGCCCAGTACACCACGATCCCGTCGGAATCGACCGCATCCACCCGGCAAAATCCCACCCGCTCGAACTGGATGACCTGGTCGAGCTCGTCGGCCACCCGGGCTTCACAGAGACCCTCCATCTCCCCGTCGGGGTGGCGGAGGGTGCAGGGTGACGCCTGGCCGGGGGGGAGCCACTGGATGATGGGCGCCTTCTCCCGACGGGCATCGTCCAGCGCATCGCCCGCGTAGGTCAGGACGGGTGTGTCCTCCTCCCGGCTGATCCGGACATTGTAGAGATCTTTCAACCGGACCAGGTCGTGGCCCTCCAGCTCCGCCGCCGGGACCATCACCCGCCCCTCGCAGACCAGGGTGCGGTATCCCCGGTCGGGATCCCGGGGATAGAGGGGGGCCCGGGCGACCTGCCGGGGGGCATCCCGGACCTCGAGCTCCACCGGATCGGGGACAAAGAAGTAGCGGTTCGCCTCCGGGTCCACCAGGGTGCGGTTCCTGGCGTAGAGGTTCTCCCACGAGAAGGAGATATCCGTCTCCCCCGTCCCGATATCGACCATCGCCTCCCGGACCGCCCCGGGCCGGATGCCCCGTCGGCCGATGGCCCGCAGCGTGCCGAGCCGGACATCATCCCACCCGTCGTACTCGCCCCGGGCGATCCCCTCACGCATCGCCGAGGTGGAGAGGACAAGGCCCGAGATGGACATCCGCCCGTAATGGATATAGACGGGAAGCGGCCACCCGAAGTACTCGAAGATGAACTGCTGCCGGCGGGTGTTGGCGATATGGTCCTTGCCCCGGATGACGTGGGTGATCCCGAGCAGGTGGTCGTCGACGGCCACCGAGAAGTTCATCAGCGGATAGACCGTCGCCTCGATGCGGGGGTGGTACACGGAGGTGACGATGCGAAAGAGCGAGAAGTCCCGCATCGCCGGATCAGGATGGGCGAGATCGGTCTTCAGCCGGAGCGTGGCCCCGCCTTCGGGAAACTCGCCCGCATGCATCCGTTCCCAGAGCGTGATGTTCTCGTCCACGCTCCTGTTGCGGCAGGGGCAGGCTCGCCGCTCGAGTTTCAGCTCCCGGAACCGCTCGGAGAGGCAGGTGCAGACATACGCCGCCCCCAGGTCGATGAGACGGCGGGCATGCTCATGGTACACCTCCATCCGGTCGCTCTGGTACACCGTCCGGGTGACCCCGAGCCCGAGCCACTCGACATCCTCCCAGAGCATCCCGTAGGCGTCCGGGTCCACCCGGCGGGGATCGGTGTCCTCGATCCGGAGGACGAACTCGCCGCCGTACCGGCGCACGTACTCGTCGTTCAGGATCGCCGCCCGGGCATGGCCGAGATGGAGCGGACCGGAGGGGTTTGGGGCAAACCGCATCACCACGCCGTCTTCGGCGCCGTCCAGGTCCGGCAGCCCCTCCCGCTTCTCCGGCCCCCCGGAAATCTCCTCCATGAGCTCGGGGGCCAGTGCCCGGAGACGGGCCTCCCGCTCCCCGGGTTCCATCGCCGCCACCTCCGCCACCACCGCGGGGGCGGCCGATGCCACCTCCCGGGCACGGGTGCGCAGCTCCGGGTGGCTGCCCATCACCGCCCCGATGACCGTGCCCACCTGCGGGGCGCTCCCGTGCCGGACCGCATTCTGCAGGGCGTATAAAAAGAGGAGCTCCTCCGGGTCCCCCACGGGTCACAACCTCCGGGTCACGAAGAAGTCGGCCATCTCCCCGAGGAGTCGGCGCTCCTCGGATTCGGGGAGGATGTCGAGAGATTTCCGGGCGGCGCCCAGGTACGACCTCGCCCGTTCGCGCACGTACTCCAGGGCGCCGCACGCTTCGAGCTCATCGATCAGGGAGGGGATATCGGCGGGGCTGAGTTTTTCCCGGTAGGGGGAGAGATCCACCCCGTACTGGCGGGCGGTGATGGCGAGCAGCGTCTGCTTCCCCTCCCGGATGTCCGATCCCTGGTCCTTGCCGCTCGCCGTGGGGGGGACGAGCAGATCGATGAGATCATCCTGGATCTGGAAGGCGATACCGGCGTTCTTACCGTATGCGGTGAGGGCATCATACTGGATGCGGTTCGCCCCGGCCAGAAGACCGCCGATCCCCGCGGCGGCGGCATACAGGGACCCGGTCTTCTTCCGGACCATGTCCAGGTACTCCGGTTCAGAGACGTCGCTTCGATCCTCAAACGACATATCGGCCGACTGTCCCTCGCAGATCTCGGCACACGTCCGGGCGAGCACCTCCACCGCCCGCAGCCGGGCGGTCTCGTCGGCGCGGGACCGGCAGAGGAATGTGAACGCCTGGGCATACAGGACATCCCCAGCGAGGATCGCCGTCGCCTCGTCCCACAGCGTATGGACGGTGGTCACGCCCCGGCGTTCCTGGTCTCCGTCCATGATATCGTCATGGATCAGGGTGAACGTGTGGGTCAGCTCCAGGGCGAGGGCGGCCATCACCAGGTCGGGAGTCGACCCTTTTCGCACCGTCTCCCCGGCGAGGAGGAGCACCGCGGGCCGGAGACGCTTCCCCCCGGCCGCGAGCAGGTGGGCGCTCGCCCGGGAGAGGTCCGTGGACCGGGCCCCAAAGTACCGGTCGATGACCGTGTTGATGTACTCCGCATTCCGCTCGATGTATTCCTCCAGATCCATGACGGTCACCTCAATGAACTTTCAGCCGTCCCCCGTTGCGCATGATGTGGATATCATTGCCCACCGTGTATCCGCAGCCCTCGGCGAACCGGGCGTAGGCTCCGGTCATGTCGATATCCCCGTGGGAGGGGATGATATGCTGGGGGTTCAGCAGCTGGATCATCTCGTAGTGATCCTCCTGGTAGGCGTGCCCGCTCACGTGGAGCTCGTCGAAGATACGGGCTCCGCACATCCGCGCCCGGGTCTCCACCAGGTACCGCTGGCCCACATTCATGGGGTTGGGGATGACCTTGGCGGAGAAGAGGAGCTTGTCCCCGTTCTCCAGCTTGAAGGGCGTGTCCCCCATCACCATCCGGGTGAGGATGGCGCCGGGTTCTCCCTGGTGGCCGGTGACGATGGGCAGGAACTTGTGCGGACCCTCCTTGACGATACGGCGCAGCGTCCGGTCCACCGTCCGCCGGTTGCCGTAGATGGAGAGGGACTTGGGGAACCCCACCAGCTTCATCTGCTCGGCAGTGGACGAATATTTCTCCATCGACCGTCCGAGGAGGACCGGTTTTCTCCCCATCTCGTGGGCGCATTCCGCAATGGTCTTGATCCGTGCGATGTGCGAGGAAAACGTGCTCACGATGAGTGCGTGCTTGTCATCCTCGTAACTGGTCATGGTGTCGCGGACCAGGTCACGGGCGATCCGCTCGCTCGGGCACCGCCCCCGGTCAGACACGTTCACCGACTCGGTGATCATGGCGAGCACCCCTTCCTTGCCGATCTGGCGCATCCGCCCGAAATTGGGCGGCTCCCCGATGACCGGGGTGCGGTCCAGCTTGAAATCGTTGGCGTACACGATCGCCCCGTGGGGCGTGTGCAGCACCGCGATGACCGCATCGATGATGCTGTGCTGGGTGCGGATGAACTCGATGGTGAGGTGCTGTGACACCGTGTACTTTCCCCCGCTCTTGAGGGCGAAGAGCTTGTTGTTCACCCCGAACTTCTGCTCCCCCTCGATCTGCTGGCGTATCAGCTCCGTGGTGTAGGGGGTGGCGATGATGGGGGCGTTGTACCGGTGGGCCAGCTTGGGGATCGCCCCGATGTGGTCCAGGTGGCCGTGGGTGCAGACGATCGCCTTGACCGTCCCGTCCGCGGCGTTCATGATGGTGTCATCGGGGATCGCCTTCATCTGGATGAGATCCAGCGAGTGCATATTCTCGATGTCGGCATCCTCGTGGATCATGATCTGATCGAGGCGAAGCCCCATGTCGAAGATGACGACCTCCTTTCCGCAGCGGACGGCGGTCATATTTCTTCCGACTTCGCTGAATCCGCCCACTGTAATGATTTCAATATCCATATCAAAACTCCTGTTCGTCTCGTGTGTATTCCCCAAGCGCGCCGGTGGTGTACACCGGGGCCGCCCGGAGCCGGGCCATGTCGGGGCAGCCGGTCAGAAACATGGCTGCCTGTAATTCCCGGTGAATCTGTCTGATAATTCCGTCCAGTGCGTCCTGGCTCTCCATCGCCGGTGTGAGGAGGGGGAGCGCCATACCTCCGGCAGTGGCGCCCAGTGCAATGCACCGGGCGATGTCGATGCCGCTTCGGAGACCGCCGGTGGCGATGGACGGGATGCCGGTTCTGGCCACCTCCATCAGGCTCACCGCGGTGGGTATCCCCCACTGTGCGAAACGGTCCCCGAGCGTGGTGAGAGCGGGGTCATCGGTCCGGTTCCGTTCAACCGCCGCCCACGAGGTCCCTCCCGCACCGCCGACATCGATGGCGGCCACACCCGCTCCGGCGAGTGTGCGGGCGATCTCTTTCGAGATGCCGCAGCCCGTCTCCTTGACGATGACCGGTGTGCGGATCTCCCGGACCAGGTCCCGGACCGCGTCCAGGCACCCGGTGGCGTCATGATCTCCTTCGTGCTGGATCGCCTCCTGCAGGAAATTGAGGTGAATGGCGATCGCCTGGGCATCGATCATCTCCACGGCCCGCTCCGCCCATTCGATGCCGTGATCCCGGAGCTGGACCACGCCCAGGTTCGCGACCAGGAAGGCGTGGGGCGCCTCCTCCCGGACCACGCGAAAACTCTCCTCGAGGCGGGGATCTTCCAGCGCGGCACGCTGTGATCCGACTCCCATCCCCAGTCCGAATCGCTCCGCGGCCCGGCCCAGGCGCCGGTTGACCTCGGTGGTTCCCGGGTGGCCGCCGGTCATGGCAGCGATGAACAGCGGGGATCCGAGCACCCGGTCCAGGAACCGGCACCGGAGATCGATTCCATCCATGTCGCATTCCGGGAGGGCGCAGTGGACCAGGTGCACCTCCCCAAGGAGCGGGTCTCCCGCCTCCACCACGCTCTCGCAACAGATGCGCAGGTGTTCCAGTTTCCTCGACGAAGTCTGCTCTCCGCCAGTCATGATCCCGTCACCACCGTGCCCCCATGATCGGCCCCGTCCAGGAACGCACCCAGCCGGGACACATGGAAGATGTGGGGCTCGCATCCCCGGTCCGCCAGGAGGAGGAGCTCGGTGATCTTGCCCTCCATCCCCCCGGTGACATCGGCATGGCCCGATCCGCCCACGGTGAGCTCCCGGGCAGTGGATCGGTCCAAACGCGGGATCACCCGGTCGCCGTCCATCACCCCGGACACATCGGTGGCCATCCCGATCCGAAAGAGATCCAGTTCCAGCGCGAGGTACCCGGCCAGCTGGTCCCCGGAGACGATGGTCGCGCCCCGGACCCGGTCCATCACCACATCCCCATGGAGGACGGGGAGGATGCCGTGGTCGATCATCAGATCGATCTGGTCGGTCTCGCAGGAGGCGATCCGTCCGTCTTGTGCGGTGCACATGCCGAACGGGTGGATCCCGATCGCCTCCACCCCCTCCCGGCGAAGCGCCGCCACCACCGCGTCGTTCAGGAGAGAGACCGCCCGGTGAGTGTGGTGAATCCCGTGGATCCGGCCCGGATCGAGCCCGCGGTCGAGGCCGGCCGCCTGTGCCTGGGGGTGGCCACAGGAACCCGCACCATGGACCAGCACAGCGGCCCGCCCGGGTCGGCTTCCGATCTCCCGGGCGGCAGTAGCGAGCCGCTCCCGGTCCACCACGCCCTCGCCTGACTTGTCGGTGATCACGCTGCCACCGAGTTTGATAAGAGTTCTGTCATCCATTCTTCTCTTTGCGTGCTCCCTCGGTATCGAGAGAGGTCATGATGGGGCGGGCGTCGCACGCCTCCAATGCACCGGCGACCCGGCTCTTCATGCGTTTCGAGCAGAGTGCGATCATGCACCCTCCACCGCCCGCACCGGTGATCTTCGCCCCATAGGCTCCTGCCGCCCGTGCCGCCATGACCAGCCGGGTGAGCTGATCGTGGCCCACCCCGAGGGCGTCCAGCAGGGCATGGTTGATGTCCATGTACCGTCCGACTTCCCGCGGCGTGTTGATGGATCGCAGCGCATTGAGCGTGACCGCCTCGATCGCGTCCATGATCGGGTTGATCACGTCCGGGTGGGCATCCCGAAGCGCCCCCACCCGCCGGACCATCCGGGCGGTACTGTGGGAGACCTGGGAGTTTCCCACCACCACCTGGAGGGAGGCAGGAGGGAGGCGACGCTTGGAATCGCCGGTGATCATCACCAGCCCGCCGAACGTGGTCACGTAGGTATCCGTCCGGCTGGCCCGTCCCTTCTGGACCCATTTCTCGATATTGTACGCCATCTGGGCGATATCTTCCCGCTCGTGGCCGAGCCCGAATTCATCGTTGGCGGCGCAGAGGGTGGCCACCGTCACCGCGGCAGACGACCCCAGTCCAGACGAACTCGGCAGCTGGGACCGGACATACACGCTCCCCCGAACGCCCAGTTCGTGGAAGCAGCGTTCGATGTAGGGCGATTTCGGCTTCGTGGCCCGCTTCGCCCTGCGCACCGTCACGAAGACCCGGGGACGGATGGCCATGGCCACCCCGGGCTTTCCGTACACCACCGCGTGCTCCCCGAACAAGAACACCTTGCCGGGCGCACTCCAGGTTGCCACCTAGATCACCGCGATCGCTGCATACCCCACCACCTGATCATGGTCCCCGGTCGTCTCTCCGCTGGTGGTGTAGTGCAGGAGCATCCCCTTCCGGGCTCCCTGTCCGCGGCAGGCGATGCACATGGCCGCGATCGGTCCGTACCCGCAGGCAGACAGGTTCCGCTCGCGGAGGCGCCGGTAGAACTCATCCACGTCCAGATCCCCAAGCGCCTCGATGACGTAGCGGTCATCGGCCCGGGCCCGGGACTCCGGGATATAGTGCGAGAAGTCGCTTGAGGCCACCACCCGGATATCCCGGGAGGAGTTTCGCCAGGCCTCGAGGACCTTCCCGCCGATGAGCCGGGCACTCTCCGGGCGCTGGTCGCCCATCAGGATGGGAGCGATGCGGGCCCGGGGGAACCGGAACTTGACAAACGGCATCTGGACCTCGAGCGAGTTCTCGGGCTCGGCCACGGAGACGTCATCGACGGGGAGATCGAGGAGATCCACCAGGTCCTCGTCCGCATCGATCACCCCGAGCGGCGTCTCCCAGGACATGGCCGAGGTGCAGGTCTGAAACCCGCGATGACTCGGACCGATGATCACGAACGTGCCGTCGAAGTCGGAGGAAATGGCGCTGTAGGCATGGGCTGCGGTCTCGCCCGACAGGGTGATCCCTGCGTGCGGGGAGACGATACCCGTCGCCTCCTCTTCCTGCCGGCGCCGTGAGAAGAACGCCTGGAGCAGCTGCTCCAGATGGGCCGGTTCCCCGGGGTAGAACATCCCCGCCACGGTGCACCTGCGCATATCCATCACCTGTCTCTGGCCGCCCGGGGTTTATAGTTCTGTCTCAAAGTCCTCGGGCGTAAGGGAGGTGGCGATGCCCCGGTGCCGGAGCACCTCGCTGGTGAGCAGATAGTACGCCATGGAGAGGGCCTTTCGCCCCTTGTTGTTGGTGGGGATGACCAGGTCGACATAACTGGTCATGTTATTCGTATCACAGAGCGCCACGACCGGGATTCCGGCCTGGACCGCCTCATCGATGGCCTGCTTGTCGCCCACCGGGTCGGTGACCATCAGCACGTCCGGTTCACTATACCCGGAGAGGTTCTGATTGGTCATCGTTCCGGGGATAAACCGCCCGGTGATTGCCTTCCCACCGATGGATTCGGCGAACTTCTTCGCCGGATACTGGCCGTACTGCCGCGACGTGACCACCATTATTCTGGGCGGATCAAACTGCGCGAGAAACTTCGCCGCGGTCTTGATGCGTTCGTCGGTTGACCGGATATCCAGGATGTACAGCCCGTCGCCACGGACCCGGTAGATGAATTTCTTCATATCCTGGGTCTTCTGCTGGGTCCCGATGTGCACACCGGCGGCCAGGTACTCCTCCACCGGGATGAGCGGTTCGGTCAATTCAAGTTCCATTTCGTTCCCTGACACTTAGATCATCTCTTCAATGCGAATCAGTTCGTTCAATTTGGCGATGCGTTCCCCGCCGACCACACCGGTCTTGAGAAAAATGGAATCGAATGCGGTGGCGAGATGTGCGATGGTTTCGTCGGTCGTCTCCCCGGAGCGGTGGCTCATCACAGTCTCCATTCCGCCGCTCCTGGCAAGGCTGACCGCTTCGTGGGTATCGGTGAGCGTGCCGATCTGGTTCGGCTTGATGAGGGCGCAGTTCGCCGCACCGTTCTCGATGCCCTCCACGATACGTCCCGGGTTGGTGACAAAGAGATCGTCCCCGCAGACGAGGCACCGATCCCCGATCTCCTCGGTGAGCCGGGCGAAGTCCTCGTAGGCCTCCTCGTGGAAGGGGTCCTCGATGTACAGGAGATTGAACCGGTCGGCCATCTCCGCGAGATAGGCGACCTGATCCTCCGGGGATCGATCGGCGGTACCGTACCGGTACTGCTCACCGTCCCAGAGCTCGGTGGCGGCCACGTCGATGCCCATCCTGATGTCGAGGCCGAGTTCATCGGAGATGGTGCCCACCGCCTCACTCACGATCTCGAAGGCTTCCTGGTCGGATATCCGGGGCGCCCAGGCACCTTCGTCTCCCTTCCCGCAGGCCTGCCCGCGGTCGATCAGGATCTCCTTCACCCGCCGGTGCACGGCGGCGTTGGCAAACACTCCCTCATCTGCGGAGAGGGCACCCGTGGGGACCACCAGGAATTCCTGGATATCGGTGGCGTGCGATGCATGGGCCCCCCCACCGATGATGTTTCCCAGCGGGTAGGGCGTGATGGTCGCAAAGATGCCGCCCAGGTGGCGGAAGAGGGGGACTCCCACCGAATCGGCGGCCGCCCGGGCATTGGCAAGCGAGAGCGCCACCGCCACGTTCGCCCCGATGGAGGCGAAGTTCTCTGTTCCGTCCACATCCCGGAGAATGGCGTCGAAGGTCAGCTGATCGTCGGCGTCGGTGCCGGTCAGTGCCGGAATGACCCGTTCCCGGGCGGTGACGATGGCGGTGTCGGGATCCACCACCACCGCCTCGTGCGTGCCGGTGGATGCACCGCCCGGTGCCGCCGCCCGGCCCGATCCCAGACCGGTGATGACCTCCGCCTCCACCGTGGCATTGCCCCGGCTGTCCAGGATCTTTCGTACAAGGATCTGTTCAATTCGTACCATACAGAGCCACTATCTCCGTTTGACCGTGATGGGAATCACATCGCGAGAGAACTCTTCCATCGCAATCTCCAGGGGATCGACGCAGGTCGTCTGGACCAGGATCGGTGCACCCATGGAGATCTGCAATGCGCGGGCGCCGATGATCCGCGCCCTCTCATACCGGGTAAACGATTCCATCATGTATCCTCAAAATTGTCCATCATGTTAACTACAAAGGAAAATGGGGTCGCTGAGATTCGAACTCAGGTCACAGCATCCCGAACGCCATAGGATGGTCCAGGCTACCCCACGACCCCTCACTGGTACGGGTTGAGCACGTCCACGAGCTCCTTGTGCGTCAGCAGCATCCGCCTGCAGCAATACCGGGTGATGCCGAGATCATCGAGGATCTCTCCCCGATTCTCTCCTGCATCCCGGCGCCGGGCATACTCTTCCCATGCTGCGGAGACGACCTTTCCGCAGGTGAAACATCGCACAGGTATCATGTGCTCGATCCTTCTGTATACATTGCCACAGTTTACCGATAAGACTTTTGGAACTTCGCCCGTGCGCCCGGTCCCTGCGGTTTCTTCATCTCTTTCTGCCGGGAATCGTTGACCAGGAGCGTCCTGTCGTAGGACAGGTAGAGATCCTTGATCTGGGGATCGTTGTGCCACGCGAGGATGCCCCGGGCAAGGGCAGTCCGGGCGGCCTCTGCCTGGCCCATAATGCCCCCGCCATGGACATCGATGATCGCATCGATACCCTCGAGGGCAGCCGGCACCAGGGTGAGGGGTTCGGCGATCTTCATCCGGATCATCTCGGTCCCGTATATCTCCAGGGGGACGGAGTTGATCCGCACCCGCCCGGTCCCCTTCTTCAGCGTCGCCCGGGCGATCGCTGTCTTTCGCTTCCCGCTGGTGTTCACCACTTTTACCATTGTCTCGTCCTCAGAATTTTGCACCCAGGAAGGTGCTGATGGCGCCCACCGTGACATACTGGGGGTTGTTGAGGCGGGCCATGTCCGCGTCCTGGAGGTGTTCACGGGGCGCATCGTTCAGCTCGTCGGGCACACCGACATACACCCGGACCCGGCGGAAGGCGTCACGCCCCCGCGTGGATCGGTAGGGGACCATGCCGCGGATGGTCCGCTTCACGATCTGCTCCGGCCGCCGGGGATAGTGCGGTCCGCCCTCGCGGGACCCGCGCTTCCGTTTCCGTTCGTACCGGGATAGCACCATGGCCCGGTTGCCTGACACGATCGCCCCTTCCGCATTGACGATGGCGATCTCTTCTCCGTCAAGGAGGCGTCTGGCGATCAGGCTCGCCATCCGTCCCAGCAGGAGACCGTCTGCATCGATGACTGTCACCATTCGAGTCACCTCAGGATCCGCACCCGGCTGCCGGTGGGGTTGTTCGCCACCAGTTCCTCGATGCTCAGGCAGACACCCTCTGCCCCGGTGATCTTCGTGCGTGCGCTCTCGCTGAATGTCAGGGCGGCCACCGTCACCCGGCGATCCAGGATCCCGCTCCCCAGTACCTTGCCGGGGACGAGGATCGTCTCGCCATCACCGGCGTACCTGCTGATCTTGCTGATATTGACTTCCGCATAGTTTCTGGTGGGGGACTCCAACCGTCGCGCGATCTCCCTCCAGATTCGTGCTTCGTTCTCTCTGGACGCCGTCTTCAGGGTGGCGATGAGGCTTGAGAGGCGTGGGTTCGTCTTTTTACACACGTTCTTCATGCGCGATCCCTCCCGATATCTCGCTCAGTATCTCAACCAGGTCCATCGATGTCTGCCGGACATACTGCAGAGCGTACCCGATGATGTCCCTGACCGGCATGGAACCGTCCCCCTCCAGGGTGAAGATGAACCGGGTGGGGTCCACCGAGACCTGGATGGCGGATTCCGTTCCGATACCGCCTGCAAGACAGGCCCTCTCGCAGAGCCTGCACAGGGAACACTCCTCCAGCCGGCCGTCGACAACCGCGACACGACCGCCCTGTATCTCCAGGACGTTCCGGGGACATTCGTCGGTGCACATGCCGCACCCGTCGCACTGCTCCCCGATGGTGATGACCGGGAACTCCTTGTACCCGGAGGCCACCGACGGCTGCCATTTCGCATGCTCCCGACCCCGGCCCACCACCGCCGTCGCCTCCAGGACCACCTTATGGCCCGCGTGGAGCTTGACGACCGGGATGTTCTCGGAGGCGGCAGCGGCCCGGGGGTCGTCGGGAATGAGATCCCGGGAGTAGACCATGCGGGGTCCCTCCACGCTGAGGGTGTAGGAGACCGTGCAGGCAGGACAGCCCACACCGCCGCAGGAACACTCGTCCCGGGGCACCATCACCGAGAGATCGGTCTTCAACGGCAGGAGACCGATGCGATGAGCGAGCATCTCGTCGAAGAGCGTGCTGGTGTTGTCATAGATGCGCACATCCTCGATGGCAAGCGAGGGCACCTCGGCGATCATCGCTCTCCGCAGGGCGTTGGCAAACGCCGCCGTGGCGTTGTTGAGGGTGAAGCGCGCTTCATCCTCGGTGCATCGGGTGAAACTGATATCCATCAGACTCTCCTGCCCCGCCGTCCGCCTTTGGCCCGGATGCCGTCGTGGGGAACCGGGGTGACGTCCTCGATTCGGCCGATTCGCATACCCGCCCGGGCGAGTGCCCGAATGGCGGCCTGCGCTCCCGGTCCGGGGCTGCGCTGTTTGCCGCGCCCGGGCGCACGGACACGGACATGGACGCCGGTGATCCCCTTCTCACGGGCGAGCTGGGCGACATTGATGGCCATCTGCATGGCGGCGTAGGGGGAACTCTCGTTTCGCGCCTGCTTGACCACCATGCCACCGCTGCTCTTGGTCACCGTCTCCGCCCCGGTGAGGTCGGTCACCGTGATGATGGTGTTGTTGAACGAGGCGAATATGTGGGCGATACCCCACTTCTCCTTCTCTTCTGCCATGGTCATCGGCCTCCCTTGAGAATGCGTGAACGTTCGGCGTGCACCTCGTTGGTGAGCGGGGAGCGGGGCACATAAGTCACCGACTCCTCGTCCTCCCGGGTGACGAGGTACCCGGGGATGTTCACCCGCCGGCCGTTCACCGCGATGTGGCCGTGGGTGATCAGCTGCCGGGCCTGTTTCGGTGACCGGGCGAGGCCCTTACGGTACACGATGGTCTGCAGGCGCCTCTCCAGGTGCTGCTGAATCTTCATCGACAGCACGTCGTCGATATCGGCGTCGGGGCCGAGCAGCCCGATGCGCTGGAGGTGACCGATCAGTTCCTGCTCCTTGCGCTCGACCAGTTCCGGCTCCGTCTCAGCGGACATCAGAGCGAGGAGGTTTCGGGCTCCGCGGCGGTACCGGCGCAGCGCACTCTGCGCCTTCCACACCTCACGCTTGTTCCGAAGCCCGTAATCGATGACCAACTGCTTCTCCGTGTCGATGCGGGTCTTTTCAAAGCGCCTCTTGGGCGTTTCGTATCGCTTGCGATTCTTTCCCGGATATCCCATGCTGTTCACCGATCAGGTCTTCTTCCTCTTGACGCCCACCGTGATGCCGGTGCGGCCGGTGGACTTGGTGCGCTGGCCCCGGACCTTCTGGCCGGTCTCGTGGCGAATGCCCCGGTAGCAGCGGATCTTCCTCATGCGGTTGACGTCATCCTCCTTGGCGAAGGCGAGGTCCGCACCCAGGAGCTGTTTCCCCTCGCCGGTGTACACATCCACCGGCCTGTTCAGCATCCACTGCGGGACATGCGATTCGTATGAATCAACGGCCTCTGCAAGGCGTGCGATGGACTCCTCGTCGAGCCTGCCGAGCGTGGCCCGGTGATCCACCCCGGCGAGGCGGGATATGATCCGGGATGTGTGGAGACCGACCCCCGGGATCCCGGTCAGTGCGATATACACTGACTTCGTCCCGTCAAGGTCGGTGCTTCTGATCCGTACGAAGTACTGAATTTCGTCGTCTTCCATTCGATCTCCTCGTGGTATACGAGAGCGCTGAGGGAGGGATTTGAACCCTCGAGTCCCAGAGGGACACGGGTTTAGCAAACCCGCGCCATACCAGGCTTGGCTACCTCAACAGCACATGCAATGAACAGATCAATGATCTGTTAGCCGTCGCATCTCATCGACACTCGCAACCCGTTTCGGGTCACTCCATGAATGGTGGAGGTTGTGCGTTATAGAATGGATGTGAGGGATTATAAGGGTTCCCCCGCCCGGCGCACTCCCTTCCCGACGAGGGCGGAGACAGCGAGCGGGAGGGCGATGGTGGCGTCGCAGAAACACTGGACATGCGGGGAATCCGGCCGTTCCTTGCCCCAGCTGATCGCCTCTTCAAAGGAGCATCCGGAGAGTCCGCCAAAGTGCGGGGCGTCGGTGGTGTACTGGACGGCATAGTCATGCCCCTCTCCCTCGCTGCCCAGAAGCGAGGCGATCACCTGGGTCTGCTGGATGAAGTTCTTGGGCACCCCGCCGCCGATATACACCACTCCCGTCCGCTCCCGCTCACCCACCAGATCGGTGAGTTCCACTGCGTCGGCGATCTGGTCGACGTGCACCGGGATCCCCCGGTGGCGGGCGAGGACCAGGCCGATACCGATGGACGAATCGGCGAGGGCGGGGGCGAACACCGGCACTCCGCGCCGGCTGCACGCCGACAGGACCGATCTGCCCGCCGGTGCCCGTCGGTCGAGCCAGGGGGCGAGCCGATCGAAGAATTCCCGCGATGAACCGGAAAACGGTTCGATTTCGGCTGCGAAGTCGGCCAGTGCACGGTCGACATCCCGGAACTCGGATTCGTACGCATACACGTCGTATATCCGGTCGATGCCGTCACGATAGAGAGCGGCATCATCGGCATGATGCGCACCCTGGTAGTGCCGGATCCCCAGGTGTTCGCAGGCGTCGTGGAAGAGGTTTGCACCGGTGGAGACGATCACGTCCACATACCCGCGGTCAACGAGTTCGATCAGGCACGCCTGCATCCCGGCCGGGACCATCGCCCCGGCGAGGCCGAGGAAGATGGTGCAGCTCCCGTCCTCGATCATCCGGGCCCAGATGTCCACCGATTCGCCGAGTGTCCGGCCCTGGAAACCTCCCTGGCTCATGCGAGCAAGGAGCCGGTCCACCTCGCGTTCGGGGGCCACGGGTTGTGTCGGTTTCATCTGCTCACCGGAAAAAAAGGAGGGGCGGTTCAGAGGGCCTGCACGCAGGAGTCCCGGGTGACCACCCCGAGCACACGCTCGCCACCCGAGATCGCCACCGACCCGATATTCCGATCCAGCATCAGGTCGATCACCGTCTCCACGGGAGTCTCCGGGGAGACCGTGATGAGCGGTGCGCTCATGATGTCCTTGACCAGCAGGTTGCGGATGCGGTGATCCTGGTGGCGCCCCTCGACCAGTTCACGGAGGGACCGCATGGCCACCGCGACATCTGTCTCGGTCACCATGCCCACGATGACCCCGTCTTCCTCCACCAGGAAACGGGAGAGCCCCTCGTCGAGCATCCGCCGGCGCATGTGGACCACCCGTTCCTCGGCCTGGATCGACGGGGTCGGGCGCATGAGCGCTTCGAGCGGTTCTGCGGGTTTGAGGACCCGGAGCAGGTCGGACCGGTCGACCTTCCCCACCAGGTGGTGATCCCCGTCCAGCACCACCACCAGCTTGTGGTGCTGGAGGAGCGGGATGACCACGTCCAGGTCCTCGTCGGCATACGCGGAGGTGAAATCCTCCTCCACGGTGTTGGCCACATGGATCTGGGTGGGAGAGAGGGCGGCGTTTTTGCGGCTGCCCAGGGTGTCGGCGATGGATATGCGGGAGACGATACCCACCACCGAACCGTTGTTGGTCACGATCAAAGGGTCGGTCTCTTCCTCGATGAGACGGTCGAGCGCCTCGGTGACCCGTGCCGATTTGGCGATGCTCACCGGTCTGGACATCACGTCACTGATACGTATTCGGTCGATCATTGTGCTACCTCCCTCAGGATGTCGTCCCGGGTCACAATACCCTGCACATCATCCCGCTCACCGGTGACCACCACGCTGTTGATCCGGTGCTCCTTCATCAGGTCGATCACCCCGGAAAGCGGCGTCTCCGGGGGGGTGGTGACGACCGGCCGCGTCATGAGATCCTCTCCCACCGCCGAGATCTCGAAGACGTACCGGTACTGCTTGCGGCCCCCGGCGGAGTCGCGGCGAAGGAGGGTGACATCTTTTCCCGGAAGCGATCCGTCCTCTTCCATGTACTCGTAGAAGGCAAGGTTCGTCTCGGTGATGATGCCGGCGAGAGTGCCGCTGTCATTGACCACCACCAGCTTGGCGTCCCGCTCCCGCATCGTATCGATGATATGATCCAGCGAGTGGTACCGGCCGATGGTGACCACGTCCCCCATGACATCTCCCGCCTGCCGTTCCAGGGACCGCACCTGTGCGGATCGCATGAGGTCCGACTTGGTCACCATACCGATGACTGCACCCCCCCCAACAACCGGCAGACCGCTGATGTCATGCTCCACCATGATCCGGGCGATTTCCGCGGTGGTGGTCCCGGGATCCACGGTGATCGGGTCAGCGGTCATCAGCAGCTGGACGGGGATACGATCGATGGGGCGGCGGCGCCACTTTGGTTCGCTCTGGCGGAGCCGGTACCCGATGTCCTTCTTGGTCAGGATGCCGCAGAGATCCTCCCCGCGCATCACCAGGACCCGGGAGATCCGGTTCCGGAGCATCAGGTTTCGCGCATGCCCCACATTCTCATCGGGTGCCACCGCATAGACCGGTGACGTCATGATGTCAGATGCCTGCATGGGCTCTCACTCCGTTCCGAATGCCCGAACCAGGTCGTATTCCGTGACCATTCCCACAAGGCGGCCGTCCTCGATGACCGGCAGCGCGCCCACGTCCGTCTCCTGCATCGTCTCGGCGATGCGGCCCACGGGCATATCGGGAGAGATGCTGTGCAGAGAGGTGGACTGGAGCTCGCGCACCGGGAGACTCATCACCTCGGCCACGTCGCCGGTCACCAGCTGCTCGAAGACACGGCCGCCCCCCAGGTACCGGATGATATCGGAGGTGGTGATGATGCCGCAGAGGATATCGTCGGCGACGATGGGAAGGCGGCGGAAGCGGTGGCGGACCATCTCCTGGGTGGCCGTCCCCACGGGGCTGTCCGGGTGGATGACGCGAAGCGAGGTGCTCATGACGTCCTCTGCTGAGAGGGGGATGTCGTCGCGGTGGATCGCCTTCATCACGTCCCGCTCCGTCACCAGACCCCGCAGCACATGATCCCCGTCGACCACCGGGATGCCGCCGATCTTGCGGGTCACGATGATATCCACGACCTCGTCCAGACCTGCGGTATCCTGCACGCAGGCGACATCAAAGGTCATGATCTCCCGGATCCGATCGTTGACCGCGGCCAGGAAATTGCCGTGGTGCTTGACCTTGACCAGGTTGTACCGCGTACCGCCGCCCATGAAGTCGATGATGTCTCCCCCGGTGATGACTCCTTCCAGCTTGTGCGTTCCCGGATTGGTCACCGGCAGCCGCCGGAATCCGCGGGCCTGCATCCGTTCCGCCGCCTCGATAATGGCCGTGGAGGGCGGAATGGAGACAACGTCCGTGGTGGCGATGCGCATCACGTCGCCTTTTTCTCGCGGTATATGGCTCTTGAACTCGACCGGGCCCCGGTCAAACTTCCCCGGCATTCTCATGAGTTTATCTGATTTCGCGTTGGTATTTCGGTGATTTCTCTCCATCTGGTTTCACATCCCCTCGTATATGGTGTTCAGCAGGTCGTGTCGATCGATCACTCCGGCCACCCGGCCGTCCACGGTCACCGGCACCATGCCGATATCATGGTGCATGAATGTCTCGGCGACCCGGGAGAGGGGATCATCGGGGGAGAGCGTGATCACCGGCGTGGACATAATCCGCTCCACGGTGGTATCGGAGTCTCCCCGGAGGGCATGCCGCACGGATCCCGCCCGGATGATATCGGTCCGGGAGATGATCCCGATGATCTCTTTGTTCTTCGCCACCGGAAAAGCGGTGAACCCGGATTCCAGGATCTTGCTGTGTATCTTTTTGAGGCTGTCATCGGGCCGGCAGGTGACCACCCGCTGGCTCATGATGGCCGCCGCATCCCCCCGGAGGGGGTGGCGGGTGAGGAGCACCGGCAGGAGATCGGCGAGAAGCACCACTCCCACGCCGCGGCCGGCCTCATCGACGACCGCGGTGCTGTCGGTCCGGTGATGTTTGATCGCCGTTCCCGCCGCCTCGAGCGTATCGTCCCGGCGGACCGTGGCCGCTTCCTTCAGGAATCCCTCCACGGTGACGTTGGACTTGGTATCGGTGACCCGGAGGGCGTCGGCGATATCCACGAAGCCCACCACCCGGCCGCCGTCGTCGACCGCATAGACCTCCCGGTACCGGCCGTCCCGGAGGATCTGCCGGAGCCGGGTGACATATCCCTGCTCCTCCACAAACGGTGCCGTGGTCATCAGGTCGGCGACCGTTTTCATATCCGTTCCTCCTCGCGGCACTGTGGGCAGATCAGGGTCGTGTCGATGGCGATCAGCTGATCGGACATGCGGCCGCAGCGGTCGCAGACCCCCACCACGTTTTCCTCCTCATCACCTCCCCTGTTGATTTCGATGAGATCTCCCATGATCTCGTTTATCTCCGTGGACACCGTGAGTATGTCGCGAACCGTGACGATCCCAATGACCGTGTGGTCTTCGACCACCGGAAGCCGGCGGACGCGCTGAGTGACCATCATATGCGCCGCATCGCCGACCGTCTTCTCTGCATCGATGGTGATCAGCGGCGTGCTCATGACCTCCCGTACATGCACCTCACCCGGCTGCAGGTTCTTGGCGACCACCTTGCAGTTGATATCCGCCTCCGTGATGATGCCGACCGGGATGTTGTGCCGGAGCACGATGCAACTGCCGACACTGTCTCTGCACATCGTTGCCGCTGCCTGGGAAACCGACGTCTCCGAGTCAATGGTGGTGGGGTGATACCGCATCACCTCTTTGAGTGAAACGCGGGTTTCCATGCGCAAGGTCTCGTTATTTTGTGCCATTGAGATCACTCTCTTCTGTTTGTGATGTCCGTGGGTTCGACCACCTCTACCTTTAGAGGTGGCAGTATAAAAGAATTCTTCTGGCGGATATTCGGAATGATGAAAATTCGTGAGTATTTTGATGTGTTCGAAAAGATACAACCGGGAAATATATTAATTTGGAGGGGAGAGAACTATATCGATATATCGGGAGAGACATATGAGCTTCTTCAACAAATCCCGGGAGAGACTCTCCAGGTTTTTCCGCGTGTTCTTTCGGAAGAAATCGGCGAAAATCGGGATATATGGACCACCGAACGCCGGAAAAACGACGCTCGCAAACCGGATCCTGCGTGACTGGACGGGTGATGCGCTCGGACCGGTGAGCGAGATCCCCCACGAGACCCGCCGGGCCCGCCGGCGGGAGGGGATCACCATCACCGGGATGAACGGCCATTCGTTGAACATCGATATCGTGGACACGCCGGGGGTCACCACCAAGATCGATTACCACGAGTTCCTGGAATTCGGCCTGGAGAAGGACGAAGCGGTCAAACGGGCCCGTGAAGCAACAGAGGGTGTGGCCGAAGCGATGCACTGGCTCCGCGAGGATATCGACGGGGTCATCTACATGCTGGACGCCACCCAGGACCCGTTCCTGCAGGTCAATATCATGATGGTGGGGATCATCGAGAGCCGCAACCTGCCGGTGCTGATCGTGGCCAACAAGATCGACCTCCCGGATGCCGCGCCCGGCCGGCTCAAGAGCGCGTTCCCCCAGCACCCGGTGGTCGCCATCTCCGGTCTTCAGGGAGACAACGTGGAAGACCTCTATGAACGCATGACGGAGCACTTCGGGTGATCCACATGATACAGGGCGTGCAGATTGACCTGATCTCAAAAGAACGGCTCCAGCACATGACCAGCATGGAGAAGATCCGGCTGATCCTCGACAATGTGATGGAGGGAAACATCGTGGTGCTGGAGGAGGGGCTCGCCCCCGAGGAGCAGAGCCGCCTCATCGAGGTGACCATGATGGAGATCGCCCCGGACGGTTTTTCCGGGATCGAGATGGAGACTTATCCCGCCCGGGAAGGTGATGGCGGTGTGTTCCGGCGCCTCTTCGGCAGGAAGGGATCACAGCGCCGCCTGACGGTCATCGGGCCGGCCAACCAGCTGAAGATGATCAAAAAGGAGCAGGATCTTCTCAGTGCGTGGGTCTCCTCGCGGTGAACACGGATGCCACACAAGTGCACGAAATGCGGCAGGGAATTCGACGACGGGAGCACCGCCATCCTCAAGGGGTGCCCGAGCTGCGGGGGCAAGAAGTTCCTGTATGTGCGGGAGGAGGACCGCCACCAGGATGTCCTCGATGAAAAGCCCCTCGAGGAGTTTGCCCGTGACCGTGAAGAGCACGTCATCGAGCCCGTGGAGGAGAAGAAGGCCCCGGTGGAGATGTATGATCGGATCGAGAGTGTTCGCATCGTCGGTCCCGGGTCGTACGAACTGAATATCGAGAAACTGGTGGAAAGCGACGAACGTGTTGTCAGAATCGGAAACGAAGAGAAATACGCGCTCGATATCATCTCAATGTCCAAGGATCGAAAGAAAAAGAAGAGATAATCTCTTTCCACCCCGATATCTTCTTTTCAGAGTCGTTCCTCACCCGGCATCCGCCATCCTGCAGATCGGATCAGCGGTTTGACAGAAACAGTCATTATATCCTGCTCCTGGGGCATCTCCAGAACGGGATCAGGCCGGTCCAACACCTCGCCCAGTATTTCTGAACAGGACTTCACCCTGAAAGATCCTGTCGACCTGGTGAGCGGATGCGTTCTCCTCGTCTTCCATTTTGTTCAGACTGAGTCCATTTCTTCACGGTATCTCCGGTCGTGCGCGTCTCAGGGTATCTGGTCGTCTCTTCGGTGGCGCCGGGAAGCCCGGGGAGTGCGGCCCCTGTGGGGATCTGTCCAACGAGTCTTGACCCTCTTTGGACAGCCTCCTCCCGCATCAAAAGACTATT
>JBNGCZ010000017.1:0-33191 GCA_049974905.1 Methanomicrobiales archaeon | reverse complement strand
GATCTTGCGGTCCGATTATTCGCTGTGTGGAAAAATCAAGTGCGGATGATGGGATAGATGTATCCCGCGCTGTCTATCGCCACATACTGGGGGAGCTCGAACTCTCCCGCGCCGTCACCCCGCTCCCCCCATGCGCTGACAAACGATCCGTCGTCGGTGAATCTCTGGATCCGGTGGTTCCCGGTATCGGCCACGCAGACGTACCCGTCTCCATCAGCGGCGATCCCTCCGGGATCGCTGAATTCCCCTGATTCGCTCCCGGCCGAACCCCACCGGGTGACGAAATCGCCATCGGATGTGAATTTCTGGACCCGGTTGTTCCAGGAATCGGTGACGTACACATACCCGGCGTCATCGATCGCGATCCCCCGCGGATAGTCGAACTGGCCCTCGCCGGTCCCGGAAGAGCCCCACTCGGTCAGGAAGTCATAGCCGTCACCGGCCCCGAGTACCGGGGTGATGAGAAAGAGGAGGATTACCAGTGCGATACCGCATGGTATCCGGGATACCATGGGGGTATCTCCGGGTCACCGGTGATAAACTTTCTGGGGCTATGCACAGAGGTGGTATGCGGAATCTTGATATAAGTAAAATGAATGCAGGATACCACAACGGAGGACCTGCGGAATGTGGGATTGTTCCTCACCCGACACATATGCAGTGATGACCCGGAGATGATCATCGCAGATCCCGATTACTACAGTTTTATTGTCAGATTAATTATCGAATAATTCCCTCACGAGTTGATCAAGGGGAAGGTGAAGGTGTTCTGCCACATCTTTGAGAATTTGATGGAATGTCCCCACTCGAAGCGGTTTATGCAGTGGGATAGTGATTGTATGAGTTTTTCCATCGATAACTGCTTTGAGTTTTACATGGCTCCCCGTCTGATGAACAGGGGCATAACCTTTCCTGGATAGTCGTTTTACCAGCTCCTCGCCATTGATGTTGCGCGGGAGTTTCATACGGGAATGAGTTCTTCTTTTACCTGGTGAAGCCTGATAATCCTGGGGCGTTCATCCTCTTCAAAATGGCAGAAGACCGCATCATGCACCATGGTCTTGAGATCCTCATATTCATCTGCCTGGGTGTAGATGGAGTGGCCGAGTGCATGGGCTGTATATCCTCCTTCAGGCGATTCCTCGACAACAAAGATAATTTCCGGGTCCATGAACATCTCACTCGTATCTATGCTATTCCTAATTTAAGAAAGTATCACTCCCTGTCCTCGGTGTCCCCTGCGTCACCCTCCGCGAGAACACCGAGCGGGCGGAGACTCTCGACCTGGGATCGAGGCGTCCTGGCCGGGACTGATGCACAGACTATCCTCGATAAGTGCAGGAGCATGCTCGATAAAAGACCGGACGGCATCCACCCGGTCGATGGAGTGTCCTCGCGCCCCCCTCATCGCCCTTCCCTCATCCGCTCGATCTCCGCGGCCACCCGGGGGAGGATCCCCGCCTCGTCGGGGGAGACCCGGATCAGCGTGTGGCCGATGGCCGGTACGAACCCGACCGGTCGCTCCTTTTCCGGTGGTCCGGGGGGTGTCACCAGGGCGGCGTTTCCGGACTCCCCGCTCGTGAAGGCCCGGGTCGGGTGTATCATCCCGTACCTCACCACAGCGGTCGATGCCGGGACCGTCATCGGCACCGCCACCGCCCACGGGCCGACGACAGGACCGGGCATCGGGCGGGTCCGGGTCCGGCCGTCTCCGATTCGACCGATTGTCAAAGCGGCGCCCTACAAATAGGATGGGGACGAAGTCCTTCTCCGGTTGATATGCAATGAAGATCCCCGGGTATCTCATGGTGATCCTGGTGGGTGCCAATGTATGGTTTTTAATAGTGTAGGGGTACAGACAGATCGTCTGAAAACGGGGAGGAGGCACCGTGAACGACATCTTTGTGGGGCTAATCGCAGTGATCCTCTACTTTGTCATCGGCATCATTGCGGGGTATTACATCATGTCCATCTACTTCAACAGGCGGTTTTTCACCGCGGCGGAGAAATGCCAGGAGGACGAATCTTTCGAACCGCTGATTGACGAAATGCGCGAGCTGGCGTGAGGGAATACCATGGAGGCTGCAGGATTTATTGCTCTGGGGATCGTGTCGCTCTGTTTCGGGTTTCTGTCCGGATTCCAGATGGCACACATCCGTCACAACAAGCGAATCGCCGGGATCATCAAGCGGTGCATCCACTCGGGGACGATTGCCCCGGTGCTCTTCGAGCTGGAGAACAACCACTGATTTGGGCCAGTCCCCACCGATCAGGCACCGCGCCGGAGGTGGATCGGCGACTTCCGGCGATATGGCGTGCCCCGCGATACCTGCCCGGGCGATCGATCGACATCTTCATTCGACCTCCGGTTCATGTAGCTGGTGATACCCTGCCCGGATCATTCGGCCGGCCGTGTCGACCATCCGGGCCGGTGCTGCATCCATGAGGGACCGACCCACCACTCACCACCGCGGCGTGGAGCTCCGCCACTATGTACTGATCTCGCTCCTCCTCCTCGGGGCCGTTCTCATCGCCACCCTGACCACCTTCTCCTATCTCGAGTCACGGGAGGACCTGGTCCGGAATGCCGGGGACATGGAGGATATGACCGAGGCGGAGATCGTCCAGTCCCTCTCCCTGGTGGACCGGGGACTCAAGCTCTTCGACGAGACTCTCAACTACCGGATGCAGGACGGCTTCGACCTGTTTCTGGCTGAATATGCCCGATCCGGGAACGACCCGTCCCGGATGGATCTGACGGCAGTCCGGGAGGAGATCGGGTCGAACATGGATCTCTACATCATCGACGAGCACGGGGTGATCATCAGGAGCACCGAGGAATCAGAGATCGGGCTCGATTTCAGGAAGTATCCCCGGTTCTATTCCTACATCACCGATATCCGTGAAGGGGATTCGTTCGTCTCCGACCGGGTGGTGCGGGAGCTGAGCACCGGTTCGCTGAAAAAGTTCGCCTACATGCCCACTCCCGACCACCGCTACCTCCTCGAACTGGGCCTCGACTACGAGGTGTTCGGGGAACAGCGCCTCGGCCTCTCATACACGAACACGGTCCGGGAACTGGTCGATGAGAACCCGTCCCTCTCCTCGGTCCGACTCTTCGACATCACGGGGGGCCCCGTCGGCGACCTGCCCCCGCCGGAATGGGGACGTTCCCTCGGCCCGGATTCGCCCCTCCGGAACGGTCACCTGGCCGACGCGCTCGATCAGGTGCGCACCACCCACGAGCCGGTGGATATCCCGGATATCCCGGAGGGGTGGAAGACCCGGTACATCTATGTCAACCTCTCCGATCCGGACTATCCCTCGGACATGAGCCTGATCGCGGAGGTCACCTACAACACCACCGCGCTCACCGACCGGCTCGACTCCCTGTGGTCCACCCACATCCTGATCGCTGGCATTGCCTTCCTGCTCATCGGAGGGGTCGGGTTCGTCTTCGAACGGAAGATCTACCGCCCGTTGAAGGGGATCGTGGCCGACATCGACCGGATCGCCCGGGGGGACCTGGATCACACCATCAGGCAGGCACCGGGAGCGGAGACCCGGCGCCTGGTGGAGAGCATCACCACCATGGTGGCCGCCCTGAAGGAGCAGATCCAGCGGACCGAAGAGTCAGAGGCACGGCTCAGGGAGTACTCCCGGAACCTGCAGGACCAGGTCGACGAACGCACCCGGGATCTCCGGGTGGCAAACGAGAGGCTCACCCTGATGAACAGCATCATCCGCCATGACATCCTGAACCAGCTGCACATCCTGAACGGATACGTCGAACTCGCGCAGGAACGGATGGAGGATGAAGAGGCATCCCGGTATCTCTCCCGGATCGCCCGGTCATCGTCGGTGATCCGGGACCAGATCGAGTTCACCCGGGACTACCAAGAGATGGGCGTCCATGTACCTGGCTGGGAGCGAGTGGGTGCCATGCTTCCGGAGAACCCCCCGATCCGGCTCATCGACGAGACAGACGGCCTGCGGGTGTATGCGGATCCCCTGGTGAAGAAGGTCTTTTCAAACCTGCTGGACAACACCCTCCGGCACGGAGAATCCGCCACCATGGTGCGTGTCCGGTTCCACCGCGACGAGGGCGGCGGACTGACTCTCCTATGGGAGGACGACGGCGGCGGCATCCCGCCGGAGGAGAAAGAACGGATCTTCGAACGCGGGGTGGGGGTGAACACCGGGCTTGGCCTCTTCATGATCCGGGAAGTGCTCTCCATCACCGGGATCACCATCGAGGAGACCGGCGAATACGGAGAGGGGGCCCGGTTCGAGATGCATCTGCCGCCCGGTGCATGGAAGGTCGATGGGGATGAGGGGGGAGGAGACTGATGGTGGACGTATCCTGCCCCCGCAGGTGCGGGTGTGATCGTCGATGACCGGGAAACGATCCGGGTCCACGGCCCCCACACCCCTGTTCGCCCCCGGCGAGGTGGGCATCATGGGATCCTACGCCTCTTTTTTCGGTTTCCTCCTGATCGCCACCATCCTCTCCTATCGCCAGATCATCTGGACCTTTTTGAACTGGTGCGGGCCGGTCTCCCCGAGGCGAACATCACCGTGGTCTTCCTGACCATGCTGGTGATCTTCGTCCTGGTCTTCGTCCTCATCCCCGCCTATCCCATCAGCCGGGATATCCGGGTCGGCATCGCCGCCGGACAGAAGGTCCTCGCCGGGGTGCTCATCTTTCTGCTGATCGTCTATACCATCGCCCTCATCTTCCAGGTCGGCCATGTCTGGCATGAGTTCGTCACCCAGTATCCCCAGGCGTTTGGATGAACTGCCCCCTCCGGAGAGGTCCCTTTTCGCTCTGCACGGCCACAACGTATTTTCTCGTCTCTCTGAACACTTCCTGATATTATGCCCGCTCACGCGGTCCCCCTCCTGGATCGGATACGGCAACCGCGAATCGTCCTGCTGTTCCTCCTGGCCGCCGTGGCGGTACTGGTGAATCTCGCCGGAATTCTCTCCGGGTACACCGCGATCCTCTCCCATCTGTTCTATTTTCCGGTCATACTGACGGCGTACTGGTACCCTAGGCGCTGCTACCCGTACCTGATCGCGATGGGCCTGCTGTACGGAGCCATGGTGGTAGGGGGGTATCATCCGCTGGATCCCGAAATTATCATCGTAACGGCGCTGCGGGGGGCGACTTTCACGCTCGTTGGGTTTGTGGTGTCGTTCCTCTCCTACCGGCTGAAGGATTCAGAGCAGCAGCTCTATGATGTTATCGAGTTTCTGCCTGATGCCGCATTCGCGATAGACAGCAGGGGCGTCGTTGTCGTATGGAACCGGGCGATGGAGGACCTGACTGGAGTCGACCGATCAGAGATCATCGGCAGGGACAATTATGAATATGCCCTGCCGTTCTTCGGGGAGAGACGCCCCGTTCTGGTTGATATGGCAATGAGTGCCGACCATTCTCCCGGCGACTGGTATGGAACGATCTCCCGTGGCGGAGACGCATTCGAGGCCGAAATCAGGATAGAGCGCCTGAAAGAGGGAAAAAGCGCGTACCTGCAGTTCAGGGCCGCTCCCCTGCGGGATCACCTCGGAAGGGTGACGGGCGGCGTCGAGACCATCAGGGATATTACGGATGAGGTTATTACCGGGTCCGCCCTCTCGAAGACGACCGCAAAACTCAACACGATCACGGGAATGGTCCTCGCCGGGCTCTCCGACAGGCTCTCTGGTCTGAATGAGACTCTGGATCACGCTGAAATGACCCTCGATCGGCCCGACATCGTCTCGTTTATCGAAGATGTGCGTGAGATCGCCCGGGGTATCCAGAAGCTGGTCACGAGAACGAGAGAGTTTCGCGATATCGGGGCACAGCCACCGTCCTGGAGAAGGGTGATCATCGACAGCAACGCGGCGGTCGCGATGCTTCCCCTGGAGGGTGTCCGTTTCAGGTCGTGGACAGAACGGCTCGAGATCTTTGCCGATTCGAATCTCCACTGCGTATTCTACCATCTCTTCGAAAATTCGCTGAATACCGGAAAAGTCAGCAGCATCCTGGTGACCTACCAGATACGTGAAGACTGGTGTATCGTGGTCGTCGAGGATGACGGGCCCGGTATTTCACCCCGGGACAAGGAGCACCTTCTGGAAAAGAGTGAGGGAAAAGAGTCTTCCCGGGGGCTGTATGTGGCGAATGAAATCCTTTCACTTACGGGTATGACCCTCAGGGAGGCCGGGGTCGTCGGCCGGGGAGCACGATTTGAGATTCGGGTGCCGCTGGAGAGTTACCGGGTGGCCGGTGAAGAGGGGGTATCGGGGAATGAAGAAAAACAGGTATTCGCGGTCCGTCCATTCCTGAAGGAGGTGCAGGATCCGGTCGTTATTGAGCTGAGAAGCGAGGAATTCCCTATCGCAGAGGAGATCTGGAAAGATTACCATGAACTGAAGGGAAACCCCGGCACCGACAGGATATTCTGTGTATTCTGCGGGTTCGAGGCGGTATCAGTGGCCAGATGCAGGCGGCACCCCGACAGTTTCGAGGTGGACGGCGTGTTCACCCCGGATCGTCACCGGGGCCGGGGGTACGCATCGCTCGTGGTCGGTGCGCTGGTGGAGGCATGCCACAACGAGGATCTGTACATGTACTCTCTACGCCATCTCCGGGATTTTTACCGGCGGTTTGGATTTCGTGTGGTCCCGGAAAAGGACCTCCCCGAAAAAGTCCGTGAGCGGTACGTCTGGGCATTGGGGAACCTGGGCGGGGCGGGAGTCGAGGCGATGGCCCGGATGCACACCCACTCCATCCCGCGCGGAGACGCCGAAGATGACCGGTGAAGGATTCCGGTCTTCATGGCGTGGGGGAGCAGTGACACAATTTGATAACCATTCCTGCCAATCTGGTCTGTGAACGATGTTCACCGGCATTGATATCGGCGGCACGAACACCGATATCGCATTCCTGAAAAACGGCTGCATTGAGACAATAAAAGTCCCAAACGAGGCAGGAATAACCAGAATCCTCGAAGAGGCGGGCACGGCCACCCCTCGTGCCCTGAGCACCTCACGGCCCGTGAACCGGCTGGTTGCCGAGAGACGGGGACGGCTGTATACCCTGACCATACCGGGTCCCGGTCTGGTCCACCCCGGGGCGGTGAAGGGTGCGGTCACCATCCGGGGGGACGTGGCCGAGGATATCGACCCCGAAGAGATCAGGACGGTGCTGCGCAGGGTCGATGCGGACTATCTGGCGATTGCCGGGAAATTTTCCGTCCGAAACCCTGCACTTGAAGAGAAAGCAAAAGATATCGCCCTCGAATTCTTTCCCGAGGAGCGGATTGCCCTGAGCTGGCCCGTCGGTGAGATCGGGTTTCTCCGGAGGAAGGCCGCGGCAGGGATCAATGCCCAGATCAAGGAGCTCGTGGTGGAGCTCTATTCTATCGCCGGGAGACACGGGGACCTTTATTTCATGAAAGGCGACGGCGGGCTCTCGTCCCCGGAGATGATCATCAATGATCCATCGAAGCTGTACAATTCCAGCCAGGCGGCGGTGGTGCTCGGAGCACATTACCTGACGGGAGTACAGAGCGCCCTGGTGATCGATATCGGGGGGACGACCACCGATTTCATCCCCATGGAAAACGGGCGTGCGGTCGACGACGTCCTGACGTTTGGGGAGCGGCACAAAGGTATCCGGGGGATTCGTTCGCTGTCCCTGCCGTTTGGGAGTGATTCTGTGGTCAGGGACGCACTTCTGCCGCTCAGGATGGGGAAGCCGCGGATCTTTGGCGGAAAGACTCCCACCCTGACCGATGCTCTGCAGGCATGCGGCCATGAGACAGGGAACGGTTCAGCGCCGGTCGATTTTGACAGGGCGACGGCAGAAACCGCGGTCCGTGAGTATTTCAGGCGTGTATCAGAGGCCATATCTGCCTTCTCCCCGGCGCTGGTCATCGGGACGGGCTACCTGGCCCCGTATCTCGTCCCCGAGATCGCCGGTGCGGCCGGAGTGAAGGCGCTCATCCCCGATCACGCCGCCTCGGCAAACGCAGTCGGGGCGGCAGTCTCCCGGATCAGTCTCTCCTTCGATGTGCATTATGACAGCGAAAAACGCAGGATGACCGTCAACGGAAAGGTCAGGGATCTGAAGGGGACAGTGACCGATGGAGAGCTGATCGAGGACTGCAGGGACGAGCTGATCCGGACGGCTCTTCAGATGGGCAGCCCCGAAGAGGACTGTGCAGAGACGGTTCTCACCAGCTTCCGGGCGTTCGACGTCATCCGCAACGGCAGGAGGACGGGTCGGATCATCGATCTCTGCATCTCGATACCCCCCGGGATCTCATCGGAGGCCCCATGATAACCGGAATCGTGACGCATACACATTATCTCGTGCACGAACAGAGTCCGACGCACCCGGAGCGGCGGGAGCGGATCGCCTACACCATGGATCTTTTTGATGAGGAGGAGATCGGATCCGAGGGTGTCTTCTGGATGATCGAGCCACGGTATGCCACTGAGGAGGACGTTCTCGCCGTGCACAGCCGGGGATACATCGAGTACCTGCGATCCCTGGACCAGAAGGGAGGAGTCCTGGATATGAACACCTGTGCGCCACCTGGTTTTTTTAAATCGGCGCTCCTTTCTGCCGGAGGCGCCCTCTCGGCTGCGGAGTCGGTTCTCTCCGGGGCGGTCAAAAACGCGTTTGCGCTGATCCGGCCCCCCGGCCATCATGCGGGACGGAACTTCTCCGGAGGTTTCTGCTATATCAACAATGTGGCGGTCATGTCCCGGGCGATCCAGAGGGCCGGACTGGAGCGGGTCATGATCATCGACTGGGATGCCCATCACGGTGACGGCACCCAGGACATATTCTACGGGGATCCGGATGTGCTGTTCGTATCCGTCCACCAGGAGGGCATTTTTCCGGGTTCCGGCAGTGTCGACGAGATCGGTGAGGGCGAGGGCACGGGCCGGACCATCAACCTCCCGATTCCGTCGGGAAGCTCGGATGACGTGTACCGGTTGCTGACCGAGGAGATCGTCATCCCGGCCGCCCGGGAATTCCGGCCCGATTTCATCGCCGTGTCGGCAGGCCAGGACAACCATTTCACCGATCACCGGACGGATCTCGCCATGACCGCCCGGGGGTATGCGGACATGATGTCCCGGATTTCAGCGCTCTCCGGTGAGCTGTGCGAAAGGCGCCTGGTGGCAGTACTCGAAGGAGGATACGGGGTGGAGACCGCTCTTCCCTATGTCAACCTCGGGATCATCGCCGCCCTGGGCGGCCTCGATCTGGATGCCATCAGGGAGCCCGCATCGTATGAGCCCATGCTCCGGGAGGCACTCAGTGACACGGCGCTCCCCGCAGCCCGGAAAGTGATCGATGGCGTGAGGGGAGTACATTCGGAGTACTGGAGCTGTTTTTGATCGGAACCGGGGTCGATGCGCAGTCGGATGGACACCGCATCCCGGCCGGTGCCCGGGAGCCGATCCAGTTCCGGTATACCGGCGGGCGGACGCCTACTCCCCGAACTCGAGCTCCGACTGGTAGGTTCCCCTGAAAAACCAGTTCCGGTAGACCAGCGGCGTGATGATCGTGGTGAGCAGGCTCATGAGCACGATGGCCACGAAGGCGTCCTGGCCCAGGTACCCGGTATCGAGCGCGAGGAGGGCCACGATCATGGCCACCTCGCCGCGGGGGGGACATCCCGAACCCGAGGATCATCGAGTCCCTAAAGGACATGCCGGTGAGCCACGCGGGGAGACCGCACCCGGCCACCTTGGTCAGCACCGCCACGAGGGTGAGGACGAGGAGGAAGACGATCCCCATGAGGGTCAGGGCGGAGAAGTCGGCGAGGATGCCCAGGCTGACGAAGAAGACCGATGCAAAGATGATGTAGAGATACTCCGCCCCCTCCTTGATATCGAAGCTGTGCTCGAGATCGATCCCCCGGAAGCTGACCCCGGCGATGAATGCGCCCACGATGGCGGAGATACCCACCAGCTCGGCGCAGGCGGCATAGAAGAAGGCGAACATGATCGCGAAGATGAACACAAATTCAGGGTATTTTTTGGCGATCCGGGTGTGGTCCATCCATCTGATGAGCCGGGAGACATACAGGAGGCCCACCGCCCCGGCGACCACGATGAATATCAGCGATTTGGCGATGGTGAAGACCATCCCGCCGACCGAAAACGCCCCCGCGACGACGTCGGTGGCAATGGCGAGGGCGATCAGGGAGAGGATATCGTCGATGATGGCGGTGCCGATGATGGCCTTGGCCACGTCGGTGTCGAGCAGATCCAGCTCCCGGAGGACGTTGGCGGTGATGGCAATGCTGGTGGCGGTCATCGCCGTGCCGATGAAGATCGCGCCGTCCATCCCGTATTCGAAGGGGAGGGCGAGCAGGTAGCCGCCGATCCAGGGGACGATCACCCCCACGATACCGATGAAGCCATACTTCCAGTCCAGGATGTCCTGGATGTTGATCTCGAACCCGATGACGAAGAGGATGACGATGGCCCCGAGGGTGGCAAACGACTGGACGAAGTCGGTGTAGGTGATGAGGCCCAGCACGCTGGGGCCCACGATCACCCCCACCAGGATCTCCCCGATGACGGCGGACTGGTTGATTCGGGACGCGAGGAGGTAGCCTGCCAGCGCCACAAAGAGAAGCAGGCTCATCTGGAACTCGATGGTGGTGACGAACGTCCCGGCATCGGACATGGAGAGGATCATGGGATCGGGGTGATTATAAGGATGCCGAGCACCGTTTGAACCGGACCGGACCAATCGATTCGACGGATCACGGGGCCGTCTTCATGCGGTCAGCGGTGGCACCACTCCCCGCCACCGACCAAACAGCAATTCTTTTCATTCCGCCGGGTGATTCCTGGGAGAATCGATGTGAGCCGCGATGATCGCAACCCTCCTCCTCTTCTGCCTCGGCATCGCCCTTCTGGTCAGGGGGGCGGACTATTTCGTGGAGGGCGCCGGGGGCCTTGCCGCCCGCCACGGGGTCTCTCCCACCACCATCGGCATCACCGTGGTCGCCTTCGGGACATCGCTGCCTGAGTTCGTGGTGAGCATCAACGCGATCGTCACCGGTGACCAGACCATCGCGCTTGGAAACGTGCTGGGGAGCAACATCGCGAACATCGGCCTCGTCCTGGCCGTCTGTGCACTCCTCCGGCCGATGGCGGTCCGCCATGAGGCGGTGCCGGGTGAGCTCCGCCACCAGGTCATCCTCCTCTTCGCCGCGACCGTGGTATATGGGATTCTCATCCTCCACGGGGTCATCGATCTCGCGGTGGGCATCCTCTTCCTCCTCGTGTTTGTCTTCATCCTCCGGTCACTGTGGCGGACCGGGAAGAAGGCAGGAGAGCCGCCGGTCCCCGTCCACGGCAGGATGGACTATGTATACACCGTGGGGGGTCTTGCCGCCGTGATCATCGGCTCACAGGTCACCCTCGATGGCGCCATCGCCATCGCGGAAACGCTCGGGATCTCCACCTACATCATCGGCCTCTCCCTGGTGGCGGTGGGCACCTCGCTTCCCGAACTGGCCACCTCGGTGATGGCCATCTGGAAGAAGAACACGGGCATCTCAGTTGGAAACCTCCTGGGGAGCAACATCTTCAATCTCCTGCTGGTGCTCGGCTGCGGGGGGCTGATCCGACCCATCGAGGTCCCGGACTATTCCAACTCCGTGGTCATGGGGCTCTTCACCCTGGCGGTGGTGCCCCTCTTCTGGGGGCCCGAACGCCTGAGCCGGGTGGTGGCGGCGGCGCTTGTCGGGGGGTACGTCCTCTTCATCCTCCTCCTCTTCGGGACGCCGGTGGGGTGAGCCCGGCATATTGAACACCTCCCGGGTCGATATCCGGTGTGTGATGGAGATCGTCGTCTTCCTCGGACCGAGCCTTGACCGGGAGAGTGCCCGGGAGATTCTCGCGGCGGACTATCGCCCCCCTGCTGCCCGGGGCGATGTCCAGCGGGCGGCAACCGACGGCGCCCGGATCATCGGGCTGATCGACGGTGTCTTCCATCAACAGAGTGCCGTGGCCCACCGGGAGATCCTGGCCGTGCTCCGGGCCGGGGTGCGGGTGGTGGGAGCCTCCAGCATGGGGGCGCTCCGGGCCGCCGAGCTCGACACCTTCGGCATGGAGGGGGTGGGTGAGTGCTACCGCTGCTTCCGGGACGGGAGGCTGGTGGCCGATGATGAAGTGGCGCTGGTCTTCGATCCGGAGACCGGCACCCCCCTCTCCGAGCCGATGGTCAACATCCG
The DNA here is from genome assembly GCA_049974905.1 of Methanomicrobiales archaeon. Lineage (GTDB taxonomy): Archaea > Halobacteriota > Methanomicrobia > Methanomicrobiales > Methanoculleaceae > JBNGCZ01. The sequence continues at coordinate 20,925 of JBNGCZ010000017.1, read as the reverse complement.
GGCCACGCTCCGCCGGGCGGTCAGGGAGGGGGTCATCGACGGCGATGCCGCCCGGGCGATCTGCGATGCGGGACGGGGGCTCTTCTATGCGGATCGGACCTTTGAATCGGTCGTTGCTCTGGCAGAACCGGTGACCGGAAAGGATACCGCGGACCGGTTCCTGTCGTTCGCCACGGAGCACGCCGTCGACCTGAAGGGAAGCGACGCCCGGGCGGCACTGCGGCGGCTACGCGAAATCGCACGGGAAATGGGAAGCGTCCTCCCGGAAAAGAACGGGGGGCGGGACAGCCCGCCCGGGTGACGTGAAAAAAAAAATCAGCCGGCTCTCAGAGAAAGCCGTTTCTCCCCAGCCACTCTACCTGGGGGCGGACGTATCGATAGAAGATATCGCACTTATCGTCCTGGACACTCCAGGGGACCACGATCAGCAGATCCCCCTCCCGGATCCAGACCCGTTTCTTGATCTTTCCCTTGATCCGGCCGACCCGGGTCACGCCATCAAAACAGCGGACCCGGACATGGTTGGCACCGAGCATGGAATCCGCCCGTCCGAACATCTCATTTTTCCGTTTGTTCGGAAGTTTGACCCGCACGACACCTTCTGTCGGTGTGGTGCCCTTTGATTTGCTGTTTGCCTTCCTTCTTCGTGATGCTTTATTGGCCAGTTTCTCAACTCCGATGTCGTACATCTCGTTGGCGGGATATATAGTGGTTTGCACACCCCGCTCACCGGGGAGTGTCGGACGCATCCCTCCCGCCCTTCACAGACCGTCTCCACGGTGATGCCGGTGAGGATGATGCCGACGATGCGCACCGGCATCCCGGGCCCCTGCCTGCCATCCAGGGGCAGGTGCAGGCGATGATCGGTGCCCATATGACGCGGTGGCGATGAGATCGTTCCCGGCCAGTGCCTGGTGTCCGGACGGCACCGCGACGCTGATGGTGTCCGCTCCGCAGAAGATGGGGATGGGCGGATGGACGATGATCCCGGGGACGAATGCCTCCGCTGCCACAGGAAAGTATGTGCATCCCTCCATAAACGAATCTTCAGCAGGGCCGGGATCACGATCCTGAGAAAATCACCGACGCACGCTCCCGCCCCCGGTCCGTGAGCCGGTAGATGATCCAGTTGCCCTGCTGTTCTCCGGTGATGAATCCGACCTTTTTGAGAACGGAGAGGTGGTACGAGAGCTTCGAGTCCGCGATATCGAGGACCGCCCGGATCACGCAGACGCAGAGGGGCCCACGGAATAGCATGGCGAGGATCTTCAGGCGGATGGGATCGGCGCAGGCCCGGAGCTCTCGACTGCGTTGCTCCAGGTCACCTTCTGCGGGAAGCTGCTCCCTGAGTCCGGCGATACCGCCGCATGATTCGAGAGAGCAGGCGATCTCGTCGGGGATGGTGGGGGGAACCGATCTGCCCGGGTCGGCGGCGGACATTTCAAAGTAATATGAAATGTTCGGGGGGATAAGATTTGGGGCATCTCCGGGGAATATGTCACATTTTGCGGAAACACAAACATTTAACTGTTCCACGCCCAGAACATTTCAAACACAATTGAAATGATGGGGACGTGATCATGAGAGAGAGATTCGCATCGCCGGAGAGGCACCGATGATCGGCATCGTCGCCGGCGCACTCGCCTCAGGGCTCGATGCGGTCATCGAGTACCTGGCGGCGCATACCATCACCTGCCTGGTCCCCGCGTTCTTCATCGCCGGCGCCATCGCCGCGTTCGTCAAAAAGGATGCGATCCTGAAGTACTTCAGCCCGCAGGCGAAAAAATCGGTCTCCTACGGCATTGCGTCGGTCTCCGGGATCGTGCTTGCGGTCTGCTCCTGCACCATCCTGCCGATGTTTGCGGGGATCCTGAAGAAGGGAAGCGGCATCGGGCCGGCGACCACCTTCCTGTATGCAGGACCGGCCATCAACATCCTCGCCATTATTTACACGGCGAGCGTGCTCGGGTTCGACATCGGCCTCGCCCGGGCGGTCTTTGCCGTTATCCTGGCCATCCTCATCGGACTGGTGATGTCGGTCGTCTTCCGGAGCCATGACGATGAGGCACGGACCGCGGGCGGGCCGATGATGGCCGGCGGCGGGGAGGACGAGCGCCCCCGCTGGGCCACCCTCTCGTTCTTCGGGGCGCTGGTCCTCATCCTGGTCATCGGGGCCTCTTCACTCGACCTCACTCTCCGGCTCGGCATCGTGTACCTGCTCACCATCGCCGTGGCCCTGCTCCTCGTCTACTTCTATGAGCCCGATGAGGTGACCGACTGGGGCTACGAGATCTGGGACCTGACCAAAAAGATCTTTCCCGTCCTCATCGCCGGCACCTTCCTGGTGGGCATCATCGCCTTCTTCCTCCCCCCGGAGACCTTCATCCCCCTCTTTGGAGACAGCTCGCCCTTCGCCTGCTTCATGGGGGCGATCATCGGCGGTATCCTGTACATGCCCACCCTGCTGGAGGTGCCCATCATCGGCGGCACCTTCGGGTATACGCAGGGCATCATGGGCGCCGGCCCCGCGCTCGCCCTCCTCCTCGCGGGACCGACCATCAGCCTGCCGAGCGTGCTGGTCCTCCTGCGGGTGATGGGAGCGAAGAAGACGGCGGTATATGTCGCCCTCGTGGTCATCTTCTCCACGGTGGCGGGATTCATCTTCGGGAACGTCCTCGCCCCCGGCATTCCGGGATGTGGTGCCTGATGAGTGAAACCGGGAAGAAAGATACCATCCCCTGCTGTGCTGCGGATGCCATGCAGGAGATCCGTACCGTGGACGTGGACGGGGTGAGCGTGGGGCTGGCCATGCTCGATGCCATCTTTGAGGAGGTGGACACGCTTGGCCCTCTCCCGGACGACCGGCTTAAGCAGGAATTGCTGAAGAGAGTCAGGATATACAACTACATCCCCCGCACCGCCGCGGATGCCTATGCAGAGGCGATACTGAACGAATATAGAAATAGGTGAGAATCATGGTGAAGATTGAAGTCCTGGGAACCGGCTGCGCCAAGTGCAGGCGGCTTTTGAAAAATGTCGAAAAAGCGGTCGCCGATCTGGGCATCGATGCCGAGATCGAGAAGGTGGATGATATCGGTGTCCTCATGGATCGGGGGATCATGCTCACCCCTGCCCTCACCGTCGACGGAGAGCTGGCCGTCTCCGGGCGGGTGGCCGATGTGAAGGAGCTGAAGGAGATCCTGCAGGGGTGAGGAGATGGCGGGCCAGCCGGCCTGCACCTGCGGACAGAACGAGCCCGCCCGGATCATCTTTCCGTGCGCCGGGCAGGCGAACACCGGGCAGATCACCAACCTCGCCGCCATCCAGCTGACCGAGGAGGGCTACGGGAGCATCGCCTGCGTGGCGCTCCTTGCCACCGGCTCCGAAGGGCTGGTCGCCGGTGCGAAACACGCCGATGAGGTCGTGGTCATCGACGGGTGTCCGATGCAGTGCGCACAGAAGATCGCAGAGGCAGAGGGCGTGCCGGTGGCACAGCACCTGGTCGTCACCGACCTCGGTATCGCCAAAGGGCCGTCACGGTCCTATACCGACGACGATATCGAGACGGTCGTCTCGGCGGCGTGGGAAGGGGCCGGGAAGACCGGTCCCGGAGAGGACCAGGGGCCCGGCATCACGGACGGCACCCCTGCCCTGACCATCGAATGGCGGCACATCGGCGGGGACGTGGATACCACCTGCGAGCGGTGCGGGGAGACGGGCACGGCCCTGCACCGGGTGGTCGAGGAGCTGCGCCCGGTGTGTGCGGAGCGGGGCATCGCTCTCCGGGTTCTGGAGACGGAACTGCCGGACGAGCGGGTCGCGGAATCAAACACCATCCTCTTCAACGACGTCCCGCTGGAGGATCTCATCGCCGGGATGGAGGTGACGGCCACCCCCTGTGCATCCTGCGCCTGCATCACCGGGCAGGATGGGGTGGAGTGCCGGGCGGTGGAGGTGGATGGCGACCGGTACGAGGCGATCCCCGCAGAACTGATCGCCCGGGCGGCGCTGAAAGCGCTCGATATAGAGACAACAGCGGAATAACGTGATAACGATGACAACAATCGAAGACATTCAAACAATGGGAACGACGATGAAGGAGATCCTCGAACTCTCCGGCTCGCCCGTTGGCGTACGGATCGTGAAGCGGGGCGATGAGATCGCAGAGGCCGAAGCCGCCGGTGGGCACCGGTTCTGCCAGGCGCTGATGCGGGGGAGGCGCGGCGACCATGTCGTCGTGACCGCCGAGACGATCGCATGCCCCGCGGCCGCCCGTGCCTTCGGGTTCAAACCGCTGCCTGAACCGCTGAAGTCGGGGAAGGGTCTGATCGGCTTCGGGATCACCGCAGAAGAGTCGGTCGGGCAGCAGATGTTCGCCGGGATGACGATCTTTGAGCCGGGCGAGATCGTCCAGCTCGACGTCTCCCCGCTGGATGCCGCCGAAAGTGAACCCGATATCGTGGTCGTGGAGGACGAGGTCGAGAGACTGATGTGGATCGTCCTCGCCTACATGCACGCACAGGGCGGGAAACGGGTTTCCGGCTCGACCGCCGTCCTGCAGGCGACCTGCGTGGACGCGACGATTATCCCTTACGTCGAGGACCGGCTCAACTACGGGTTCGGCTGCTACGGCTGCCGGGACGCGACCGATATGGGGCCGGGCGAGGCGATCCTCGGGTTCCCGGTGCACTACCTCCCCGATATCGTCCGGCACCTCGAGTATCTGAATAAAAAGGCGCTGCCGCATTCCCGAGGAAAACATGCCCTTGCCGCGCTCACGAAACAGCGGAGTGCCACCGAGCAGGGTTCCTGCTCGTCGCTCTGAAGAGGGGTCTGATACCATGAAGAAGAGAGTGCTCTTCGTCTGCGTCGCCAACGCCGCCCGATCCCAGATGGCGGAGGGGTACGCCAACGCCCGGTACGGCGACCGAATTCGGGCGCATTCCGCCGGGCTCGTCCCCGGTCGCCTGAGCTCCCATGCGGTCCGGGCGATGGCCGAGATGGGGATCGATATCTCCGGGCACCGGTCGAAGTCCCTCGACGAGTTCGAGGGCCGGGAGATGGACCTGCTGGTCACCGTCTGCGAGGGGGGCCGCTGCCCCGTCTTCCCCTGGGCGAAGGAGATAATCCACCAGGAGTTCCCGGACCCGTCCGGGTTCACCGGTACCGACGAGGAGATCATGGACGGATTCCGGCAGGTCCGGGACGAGATCTGTGCCTGGATCGATATGGCATGTGGAGCGAAGTGAATGGCCTATACCATCATCACCTGCTCGGGCGTCTCGAACACCGGGAAGCTGACCACGCAGGTGGGAACGCTGCTCCTCCACCGCTGCGGGGACCGGATAGACGCCTGCATTTCGGCGACCCGCCCGACCGTCGTGGTGGAGGAAGAGATCCAACGAGCCGGGAAGATACTCATCCTCGACGGGTGCGCCGACTGCTGCGGGAAGAAGCGGCTTTGGGCACTCGGAGTCGAACCGCATACCCACATCATCGCCACCGAATGCGACATCAAGAAGAACGGGATGGCCGAGCCCCGGTTCGATGAGATCGAACGCCTGGCCCGGGTGGTGATGGAGGAGATCCGGCGGTGAACTGCGACATGTGCGGGACGCCCGGCACACGATTTTCCCGGGTGATTCACGAGAGATACGGGATCGTGCTCCTCTGCGAGGCGTGCCGTGAGCGGGAGAAGGACAGGCTCCGGCCGCTGCCGAAGCGGTGTGGGTGCTGCTGACGGGGCATATCTGCCGGTGGCCTCATCAGTCGGGCCGTCCCAGTACCCTGTCACGTGTGGATGGTATGACCGGAGGTGAACGGCGATGGGCCCGGTGATCGCGGTCTCGAACCTGACCAGGACCTTCGGGTCCATCACCGCGGTGGACGATATCTCCTTCGAGGTCCGGGAAGGGGAGATATTCGGCTTCCTTGGCCCAAACGGCGCGGGAAAAACCACCACCACCCGGATGCTCACCGGCGTCATCCCCATGGACCGGGGCACGGTCCGGCTCTTCGGCCACGATCTCGGCAGGGAACCGGTCCGGGTGAAGGAGCGGTTCGGCATCGTGCCCGAGACCACGAACGCCTATGTCGACCTCACCGCATGGCAGAATCTCATGCTGATGGCGGATCTCTACGGGGTCGGGCGGAGCCGGGCCAAGCGGCGTTCGCGCGACCTGCTCGACACACTCGGCCTCCTGGAGAGGAGGGACCAGAAGGTGCAGGGCTACTCGAAGGGCATGCGCCAGCGCCTCATCCTGGCGATGGCCCTCATCCACGAACCCGGGCTCCTCTTTCTCGACGAACCGACCAGCGGCCTCGATGTCCAGAGCACGCAGATGATCCTCGGGATGCTCCGCCGGCTCAATGAGGACGGGACCACCATCTTCCTCACCACCCACAACATGGAGGAGGCCAACCGCCTCTGCGACCGGGTGGGCATCATCCATCACGGCAGGATGGCGGCCATCGACGCACCAGAGAGGCTGAAGGCCGCCATTGAGCAGGTGCACCGGATCGAGGTGAGTTTCGATTCGCCCATCCCCAAGGCCGGGCTTCTCCCTCTGGACGGGATCATCGCCGCGGAGCGGACCGGTGACAAGTGGCGGCTGACAGTCGGGGACCGGGACCGGGCCATCCGGTCCCTGGTGGCGATGAGCGAGCGGCAGGGTGCATCGATCCTCACCCTCCAGACCCTCGCCCCCTCGCTCGACGAGGCATTCCTCCGGCTGACCGGGGAGGAGGGCGCATGAACGTCGCCGGACTCCCCTCCCAGCTGCGCCGGGCATGGGCGATCGCCGAAAAGGACATCCGCATCTACTACAACAAGGGCCCGGTCCTCATCTTCGGGATATTCATGCCGGTCTTTCTCTTCCTGGCCTTCTTCATGGGAGGGCGGGAGCTCCCGATCGCCTTCCTCGTCTCCGGCCTCATGGGCATGACGCTCTTTTTCACCGCCACCGCCATCTCTCCCGCCATCTTCCCCTGGGAGGGGCAGGCACGGACGCTCGAGCGCCTCGCCGCCTCCCCGGTGCGGATCGAGACCATCGTGCTCGGGGATATGATCGCCTCCACCCTCTTTGGGATCGCGGTCACCATGGTCACGCTGGCCATCGCCCTCGCGGTCGGGCTGATGCCCCTGCACGCTCTGGTGCTGGGTGCGGCCATCCTCCTTGCCGCCGGCACCTTCTCGGCGCTGGGGATGCTCCTCTCTGTCCCCCCCACCAGCGTCCCCTCGAACATCATGATGCTCTCGTCACTGCTGAAGTTCCCCCTCGTCTTCATCTCCGGGATCTTCATCCCGCTGGAAGAGCTGCCGGCATGGGGGCTCGGGCTCGCGGTCTTATCACCGCTCACCTATTTCGCCGACCTGGTGCGGTACTCCTTCACCGGTACCCATTTCTTCCCGGTGGCCGGGGATATCGCGATTCTGGCCGGGTTCGCTCTGGTGTTCACCACCGCCGCGATGGTCCTCCACCGGCGGACCCTCCCCCGGCGAATGGAGTGAAAAAGAATGGTGGTCTATTCCGGCGCCGGTCCCGCCTCGATGCACCGGAGGAGCCAGGCCATGGTCTCCCCGAGCATCTGCATGGTGCGGACCCCTTCCTCGTCGTCCTCCACCTCGCCGGGATCGCCCCCGAGGCCGATATTCCAGTAGGAGGAGCCCACCGTGATCATCTGCGAGATGCCGAAGAAGTGGTTGATGGTATCGAACGCATGCATTCCGCCGGATCGGCGCATGGCGATGACCGCCGCCCCCAGCTTCCGGGCATAGACGTTGCCGGCTCCCCGGCCCGCGAAACCCGCCCGGTCGATGAGGGCCTTGATCTCGGGAGTGACATCGGCGAAGTAGGTGGGGGACCCGAAGATGATCCCGTCGGCCTCCACCATCTTCTCGATGCAGGAGTTGACGATGTCGTCGTCGATGACGCACCGGAGGTCGCGGTTCTCCCGGCATGTCATGCAGGCGGTGCACCCGCGGAGGGGGAGGCCACCCACCTGCACGATCTCGGTCTCGATCCCGCGCTGTTGCAGGACCGAACAGACATGTCCGAGGAGATGCGCTGTGTTCCCGTCCTTTCGCGGACTTCCGTTGAATGCGATGACCTTCATGGCAGTATCCTCCTACCCGGGTGGGGGAGCGGGGGCGATAACAGTTCCTCTGGAGCCGTGCACCGGAGGGGACCGAAAACCTATACCCTCAGCGGTGCGATCTTCCTTCTGCAGAAACGGCCGACTCCCGCACGGCCCACCGGACCATGACCGAACCACAGGTCTGCGCCCTGGGCATCCTGAGCGACAATCGCTCGGGGGTCCTCAGGGACGTATCCACGGTGATGGCGACGCACCAGGCAAATATCGTGATGATACAGCAGTCCATCGTCTCCGTCGGGGACCAGGAGGGGCTGTCCACCGCGTATTTCGAGCTCGAGGGCTGCGGAGACTGGCAGGCGCTGATCACCGATCTCTCACACCTGGACTCGGTGAAGCAGATCCAGGTCTACCAGCCTTTCTCCGACATCTTCGGATCCCGGATCATCATCATCGGGGGCGGGGCCCAGGTGGCCCAGGTGGCGCTTGGGGCGGTCAACGAGGCGGACCGACACAATATCCGGGGCGAGCGGATCTCGGTCGACACCATCCCCCTGGTGGGTGAGGACGCCATCGCCCGGGCGGTGGATGCCGTGGCCCGGCTCCCCCGGGCGGCGATGCTGGTGCTGGCCGGGTCACTGATGGGCGGGGAGATCTCCGAGGCCGTGGACCGGGTCAGGGCGGCCGACATCCCGGTGATCGCGCTCCGCATGGCCGGGAGCGTGCCGGATCACGCCGACCTGGTGGTCACCGACCCGATCCAGGCCGGGGTCTTTGCGGTCATGCATGTCTCACAGCGGGCGATCTTCGATATCCGGCGGGTGCGGGGGCGATCGTTCTGAGCGGGACCATCGGGGAAGCGGTCACCGTCCTCCGGCGGGACGGTCTGGTCGTGTATCCCACGGAGACGATATACGGGCTGGGAGGAGACGCCCTCTCCGAGGATGCCGTCCGGAAGGTCTACGAGGTCAAGCGCCGCCTCTTTTCACAGCCGATGTCCGTGGCGGTCTCGGATCGCGACATGCTCCATGCCATTGCGAAACTGGACGAGCTGGCCGACCGGTTCGTGGAGGCCTTCCTCCCCGGACCGGTCACGGTCGTCCTGCCGGCAACGTCCTGCCTCCCCCGGATGCTCACCGGAGGCGGGGACACCATCGGGATCCGCATGCCCGATCATCCCATCGCTCTGCGCCTGATCGAGGAGCTGGACGCGCCCATCACTGCCACCAGTGCCAACATCGCCGGGGATCGACCCCCCACCCGGCTGGACGAGATCAGGATCCCCTGCGACTGCGCCATCGATGGCGGTGCCCTGCCGGGGACCCCCAGCACGGTGGTGGATCTGCCGGGCCGCCGGGTCCTGCGGGAAGGCGCCCGGGCGGCGGAAGTGGCCGCGTTTCTCCGGGAGGCCGGCCGGTGAAACCGATCCGGTTGCGGGACTTCATCGAGGATCGGGACGGATGCCTGTATGCGGTGGCCGCCTACGACAACGACGAGCGGGTGGGCGGTGTGCTGCGGTACATCCCCGATCCCGGGGGTGAACGGATCGATCCCGACGGCAGACATTTTCGCAAACTCGATTTCGAACCGGCATTCGAATGGATACGGACCCACAAACCGGCCTACCTGGACACGCTCCACCGGGTCCCGCACACAGATATCGCCCGCGTGTACAAACCCGAGGAAGAGGTGGGCATCGTTGCGAACCGGCACCCCCTGGTCCGCCGCCTCCTCTCCACGTTCTCCCTCCCGGCGGGATCGGTGGGATGCACGGGCTCGCTCCTCTGCGGCCTGGAGACCGCGTCATCGGATATCGACCTGGTGGTGTACGGGGATGCGTTCCATACCGCGCGCAGGCGGCTCGAAGAAGGGGTGGCCGCAGGGCTCGTGGATCCCCTTTCACCGGAGATGTGGCGCCGGGTCTATGAGAAACGGATCCCGGAGATCGATTTCGAGACGTTCGTGATCCATGAATCACGGAAATGGAACCGCGGCGAGATCGGGGGGACCTACTTCGATCTCCTGTATACCCGGCCCTACGGGCGCCTGAATGCCCTGCCGGCGGGATCCGGTGAACCGGAGGGGAGGGCCACGGTGGAGGCGGTGGTCACCGATGCCGACCTCGCCTTCGACAACCCGGCGGTCTTTGAGCTGGACCATCCCGATATCCGCCGGATCCTCTCATTCTCCCATACCTACAGCGGGCAGGCCCGTGCCGGGGAGACCGTGGAAGCGCGGGGAGTCCTGGAGCGGCACCCCGACGGCCTCTGGCTGGTGGTGGGGACCACCCGGGAAGCCCGCGGAGAATACATCGTCTCCAAGACCCTCCTCGACGCCGCGGGCTGATTCACCGGAGCCTGTCGGCGAGGCGGCGGGGAATGGGGCGGCAGCGTTCATGGTACCGGCACCCCTCGCAGGGAGCGCCGGTGGGAACCGGCGGGATATACCCGGCATCCACCCGCCGGGCGATTTTGAGGGCGCGGAGCAGCTCCCGCCGTTCCCGGGGACCAGGGCGGACGAACCGCCTGACACCGCTCGGGACGTACTCCACGTACCCGCCGTCGACCTCCCAGCCGAGTGTCTCCTGCACGCAGGCCACGTAGCAGGCGATCCGGAGGCGATCCCGGCGGTAGACCCCCGCTTCCGGGGCCGGGGACGATCGCACGATGGCAAACGTCCGCTCCTCCTCGAAGATGCGGTCCACCCGACCGCGGATGCCCAGGCGTTTTGAGGAGACGGGCACCTCCGTCTCGGTGGCCGCCGGCCAGAAGCTCTCCCGGCAGCAGGCGAGGCAGTCGTCGAAGAAGATCCGGATCTCCCGGTCGGGCTCCTCCAGGATGAGGGCACACTCATTCCAGATCGTCCCCGGGTCGAGTTCATCGCCGAGATGGAGCCCGATCTGGTGGCAGACGGTATAGCGAGGTGATTCATCCTGCTCGTCGGTGCGGCCGAAGTAGTACATCCGGGAACAGAGAGCGGCGGTGGTCACCCCGGAGACGCTGACCGTCCGGGCCATACTGTCATGATGGGACGGCCGGGCATAAAACGGCTCCTCCCCGGGCACACGAAGATTTTTTGCCGTCCCGGGCAACGTCCTCCCGGTGGCGCCCACCTGCGATCGCCTGACCCTCCTCCTGTGCTGCGGGATCGCGGCAGTGACCGTGATCGCCTTTCGCGAGCTCCTGCCCCCCGTCATCATCGGGGCGTCCCTGGCAGTGGTGCTGATCCCCGCCCACCGGCGCCTCTCCGCCCGGGTGGGAATCACCCATTCGGCCACCCTCCTCACCGTGGGGGTGATGGCCGGGGTGATCGCGATCGTCGCCATCGCGGCCGCCGTGCTGGCCGCCAGTACCGGGTTCCTCCTGGATATGATCGACACCGTCACCGGATGGCTCCCGGTTCCCCCCGTCACCGGGGGCGGCCTTGTCGAGGTGGTCGATGGACTCCTCCCCGGCATTCCGCTCTTCCTCGTCCAGGTGTTCGTCCTCTTCCTCTCGCTCTACCTCTTCCTCTTCCGGGGAGAGCGCCTGGAGACCGACCTGCGGGGTATCCTCCCGGAACCATTCGAACCGGCACGGGGGCGGATCGAGCGGGCGATGGCCGACACCCTCCATTCCCTGTACATCGTCAATGTCGCGACCGCCCTCGTGGCCTTTGTCCTGGTCATCTCCCTCTTTTTCCTGCTGGGCTACGGCCATGTCCTCCTCTTCTCCCTCCTGACCGCCATCTTCATGCTGGTTCCGGTGGTGGGGGCGGCGGTGGTCATGCTCCTCGTCGCGCTGTAGGTACTCGCCCGGGGCGATCTGTGGCAGGCGGTCCTGATCGGGGCGGTGGGGCGGTGATCTTTCCCTTCCTCTCCGGCATCTGTGACGGGTACCTCCGCCCCCGCCTCCGGGTGGGCCGCACCCGGCTTAACCCGGTGGTGCTCTTCGTGGGGTTCCTGGCCGGGGCGGTATCGATGGGGCTATTCGGCCTCCTCATCGGCCCCATCATCGCGGCATTCCTGGTCGCCCTGTACCGTGAGGTGACCTCCGGGGATGACCGGGGCCGAATATCGGTGGGGTGAGCGAATCGGGAACGCACGCGGGGGGGATGGGAGTATTAATATAATAGGGCGGATGAGGAAAGGAACAATCACGAACGGGTGGTGTGTATGGAAGAAACCTATATTATCGAGGAATGGGCTCCCGTGAAGTGGACCTCGTTTCTGATTCGCGGTATCGTCGCCCTCATTATCGGGATCCTGGTCCTGATGTTCACGGATTTCGCGGTGGAGGTGCTCGTCGTCCTCTTCGGGATCCTGGTCCTGATCGAGGGGGCGGCTTGTCTGGTTCGGGGGATGGGATACGGTGCGGGCGACACCCGCTCAACGGTCGGGCTCGCCCTCGGGGTGATCGCCTTCATCATCGGCATCGCCGCACTCATCTGGCCGTGGATGATCGCCGGCGCCCTGACCATCATCATCGCGGTGCTCCTGCTCTTCCTCGGGTTCTCGGATATCGCGGCCGCCGTCTTCGGTCACACGACCGCCGGCGCCCGGGCGCTCCAGATCATTGCCGGGGCGCTTGCCGTGATCCTCGGCGCCATCTTCCTCTTCTTCCCGCTCCTCGGGGCGGTGGTGATGGTCGCCGTCTGGCTCGGGATCTTCGCGGTGGTCTGGGGGGTCATCGCGATCATCCTCGCTTTCTATGTCCGCAGCGCCCAGATGAAGGCGGCAGCGGCCGCCTGACCCCCCCTATTTGTTCAGCGGTACCGGGAGGGTGCGCACCCTCCGGACCGTCCGGGACAGGGAGCGGACCCCCGGCGGGGCCGCCCGGCACCTGACCGTACCCGAACGCAGCGCACGGATGAACCCGCGGGGATCATCGAAGGGGCTCATCTCCACCAGGGTCCGGCCCAGCTCCAGGGGTGTATGTGCGTCCGATCCGACGGTGATGCACCGACCGTGGCGTGTCCCGTATTCACGGGCCCGAGTGTTGTCAGATTCAAGAGAAATACGCCCGTTATATCCTTCCACGGCGTCTATTCGATCGATGATCTCATGGAGCGCCTCGGGATCGAGTGCGCTTTTCCGGAATGAGCAGAACGGATGGGGGATGATGGCGATACCGCCCTGGCCATGGATGCGGTCCACGGTCTCTGAGGGAGAGAGCCCGGCCGGAATATCCTCGGTGAGGAACGCCCCGATGATCTCGCCCCGGGCGGTGGAGATCTCCGCGGCCAGGATCTCGGGGATATCGGGGTCTTTCGACCGGATGGACCCGAAGACCGCACGTGAACCGGCGACGGTATCATGGTCGCAGACCAGCGGGAGAACACCACTCTTCTGCCAGCACCGAACGATGGTCCGGGGGTCGGTGACGGCATCGACCGAGTAGCGGGAGTGCACATGCATGTCCATGCGCCACCGGTCCCCGGTGGGAGGATCTGCCCGATTCATCTATAGATATATTGTCGCGAGAGACGATGTATATACTGGTCGGGCCACCGTACTGTTATGACCCCTCACGTCCGAGCTGATCGGTATGAGCGCACATGAGATCCAGGTCCAGATCCCCCAGACCCTGGACCCGGTCTATTCCAACCGCATCCAGATCGCCTACCGCGAGGATGAATGGACCTTTGTCTTCCTCCACGAGATCCCGGGCGCCAACCAGGCCCGTGCCAAGGCGATCGTGAGCATCAGCCCCAAGCATGCCAAGAACCTGGTGGAGGTCCTCTCCCGGTCCATGGCCGAATACGAGAAGAAGTTCGGGGAGGTCACCCCGCCCGAGGGCCCGCAGGAGGGCGGCAACGTCACCATCCGGGGGTATCACTGAACGGGATGGTGCCCGGAGACCAGGCACTATCTTCATTATTTCCCGGCTCCAACACTACTGGAGTCCAGGCTGCCGCTGTGGCTTAGTGGTATAGCGGCTGATTCGTAATCAGCAGGTCGGGGGTTCGAATCCCTCCAGCGGCTTTCTCCTTTTGCACCGTCCGTTTGAAGATTCGGGCTCATTACGGCCGTTATTAGTATCGGAGCATAGTTGATATTCGTTCTAAGTGCATTTATCGCTCCGTCTAAGATTCGGGATGCATTAAAGCCTTCATTCTTGATGAAGGTGTGATGATCAGGATCGATCGTGAGAGTGATCCTTTTCCTGAATCTCTCCGGTAAAGGGCAATTTTCCGATTTAGCCTTTGATTTCATCTCTATTTCTCCTGTGCGTACATGTACGTACATGTGCGTACATAGTCATAAGAGGACCATCTGATAAATCGGGGGTGTCCTTGAGGATTTATCCGTCCGGTCTGGCTATCCTGAGATCCTCCCTGTAAGCATCCGGGCCGGTGATCTTCCTGGGTGATGGGTGGAGATGATCCGGCCTGCCTAGCTATCCTGTGATCCTCCCTGATGGAGATCTCCCTTGCTGATCGTGTGAAAGATGCAGCTGTTGTCCTGGGTATGGCAGGGGTCGTCCTGGTAACGTCTGCATATCCTCAGATCCGGGCGGCCGGGTTCGCTGCCTGGGTGGTGGGGAATAGCTGCTGGCTCTGTGTGGGCCGGGCTGCTGGGGATCGGCATCTGATCTTGCAGTTTGGGTTCTATCTGGTTACGGCTATTCTTGGCCTTTGGACGGCCGGGGGGATGATCTGATCATCGACTACATGGTGGTGCAGTTATAAGCAGGGGTCGATCTTACATAATTACCTTACACAAATATTTTGTGTTGTATCACAATTGTACACTGATAGATGGATGGTACAATATTGATAGTCGATGATGAACCCCTCCTTCTGGATCTCACAAAAACGTATCTCGAAAAGACCGGGGGTTTTACTGTTGATACTGCCGCATCTGCACGCGAAGCCCTTGAGATGATGGAGACCACCACGTATGATGCCATCATCTCTGATTACGAGATGCCGGAGATGGATGGTATCGGGTTTTTGAAGACCGTCCGTGGCAGTGGTTCGGATCTACCGTTTATCATCTTCACCGGGAGGGGCAGGGAGGATGTGGTCATCGAGGCGCTGAACGCAGGTGCTGATTTTTATCTCCAGAAAGGCGGACAGCCGAAGGAGGGGCGAGATGCAAATAATACCGGATAAATATCGTGTTATCCTGGCTGGAGCCGTTCTCGCAGTGATCTGGTGGATTCTTGAATCTGCCCTACATGTCGTTGTGTTCCATGAGGGCACTTTCGTCCAGCAATTGTTCTCCCCGGATCCGCACGAACTCTGGATGCGCACACTCACCTTTGCTATCATCATCATATTCAGCGTTTATGCCCAGAACATTGTCAACAGGCTCAGGCGTGCGGAGGAGAAGACCCGGGAGGCATATTCAGAGCTCGATCAGATATTCCAGACTGCAGCTGACGGGATGCGTGTGGTTGACAGGGATTTCAATGTACTCCGTGTTAATAACACACTTTTGGATATGGGGGATATAAGGGAGGACGAAGCACTGGGCATGAAGTGCTATAAAACATTCTCTGGTCCCCTGTGCCACACTGATGGTTGCCCGCTGACCCGGATTCTCGGTGGTGAGGAGCGTGTAGAGGGAGAGGTGGAGAAGGAACGCAGCGACGGCAGCAGAGTCCCATGCATCGCCACGGCAACACCGTTCCGGGCTCCTGACGGCGAAGTGATCGGTATCGTGGAGGATTTCAAGGACATTACTGATCTGAAGCAAGCAGAGAAGGAGCTGAAGAAACACCGTGATCACCTTCAGGACCTGGTGGCAGAGCGCACTGCCGAGCTGACAGCGACCAATGAACAACTCCTGCAGGAAATCACCGACCGGAAAGCGGCTGAGCGTGCGCTGGAAGTCGCAAACAAAAAACTCCAGATCCTCTCCGGCATCACGCGCCACGACATCCTCAATCAGGTCAATGCCCTGGCAGGCTACACCGACCTCCTCGGCGGTGTGCTGCCTGACGATCCTGAGATGCAGGACTACATTGACGGGATCACGAAAGCGACCTCTGCCGTTGAGAGACAGATCACATTCACCCGCGACTACGAGCAACTCGGCATGCAGCCGTCCCGGTGGCAGCGTGTGGGTGATGTAGCGCAGCGGGCGGCATCTGGTATCGACATCCCTGTCAGCACCGATACCGGTGCTCTGGAAATCTTTGCTGACCCGATGCTGGAGAAGGTCTTCTTTAACCTCTTTGACAATGCCATCAGGCACGGTGAGCACGTGACAGAGATCAGTGTCACCTGCCGCGAGGATGAGGGCGGGAACGTGGTCGTCGCTGTCGAGGACGATGGTGTGGGTGTGCCGGCAGAGATGAAAGAGCAGATCTTCATGAAGGGTTTCGGGAGACATACCGGTTACGGTCTCTTCCTGATACAGGAGATCCTTGCGATCACCGGGATGTCGATCAGGGAGTGCGGCGAAGAAGGGAAAGGCGCACGTTTCGAGATTACTGTGCCGCCGGGTGCGTGGCGCAGGGATTGAATTTCTTTTTCGTGGGGGATGGGATATTTATCTGGGCAGGTATCCGTTCAATCCACCGCTCTGCAGGCATGCTCGCAAAGGGGTTCACGGGCAAAATAAGGCAAAATAAGATTTGAAACTTGGGTTACAGGAGGGGCGACAGAAAGATCACTCTCAATTTTGCACTGGCTGATGGGATGCCTGTTCATCCGGGGACACTACTCAGGCATTTTGATCCCGGCATCTTTGCAGTCAGGATCACACCTGTGAACCCCACCTACACCGCAGAAAGAAACAGGACCCCCACTGCACTCACTCCCGACGGCAGCAACTGCGGGGCAGTATCTCATGGCGCATTGTGAGGCTGAAGAAGCCCTGGATTCAGGATATACCTGCGCTGTGGAAGCCCGGTGATCCAGTCACTCTCACTCCTCCGGCGGGCTGATATCCAGCCGCTTCCTCACGAATGAGGTGATCTGCGATGCCGCCACCGGGTCGATGTTGTTGGTGGAGGAAATAAACAAGCCGCATATGGAGTTTATTTTCAGTTTATTGATGAGCATATGGGTAAATTTTATCACACTATCTACCGGTGCATAGACCAGCACGGTGCTGATGGAGTCTACCAGCATGTACGACCGCTCTGCACCAGACACGAATGGCAGGGCTTTTGCAACCGCGATGCCGAGCCCTGTCAGGTCACCCGGATTTTTCACAAAGGCGCAGTTCGGCACTTCTTGCGGCATAGTGCTGGCAAATGCTGTGATGCAGTCGATGAAATAGATCATGGAAGTATCTACACCCTCCTTCACGAGGGCTTTGTTTAAGATGGCATATGGTTCATTGAAACTGACGACGATGCCCGGACACCCGTGCCCTGCGAGTTCCCTGATTGTGCTGATGCCGAATGCATGCGTATATTCAGGTGGCGTCACCGCCAGTAGCATCTCGCTCTCTTCCAGTTCTTCTGCTATGGATACCATCCGGTTACCTGTCCGGTAATGGCGGCGCCCTCAGGCTCCTGTCAGAAACTCACGGTACGAGTCGAGTACGCGGTCAGATCCCTCAATCGCGATCTTGTTCAGCTCGACGATGTTTTCATTGATCACCCTCGCATTGGTCTTTATCACATCAAGGAGAAGTTTTACTTCATCGGCATCGAGGTCCCCGCTCACCAGCATATCCTCAATGATCTTGACATTCCGTGATATGGTCGCCACCGGGTTTCTTGTCTTGTTCACGGTCTCAAAGAGGTACGTGATCAGCTTCTTCTCCTGCTCTTTCAGTTTTTTATTCGTTTCGGCGAGTTTTTTGTTTGAGTCGTCGAGTTCCATATAGAGGGCGATCAAGCCCTCATTCGTCGCCTCAAGCTCCTTTGTGAGGTTATAGACCTCTGTTGTTTTTTTATCCAGCTCTTTCCTGAGTTCACCAACTGTTGCCGCCATTTCATCATCCCGCTACAATAATCGTTGCATCATCGTTCCTGCGCCAGTACTCCTTCATCAGGTGGTTTGCAATCCGTACCGGGTCATCCCCTGCCATGAAGTCACCGGCTGTCCACTTCACGCTGATCCCGTCGGTATGCATGATCAGCAGGCTGCGCACGGGTGTCCATGGATATGTGAAGAGCCGCACCTTCGGTCTGATCATCCCGAGCACTCCCGGCGTATTGATCGGGCGTGACCCGGTTTTCGCCTCAGGCAGTATCCTGACAGGGGCATCGCCCACGCCCGCACATTTCACCTCGCCGCGGTCTTCATCGATCACCGCAATGCTCACCACTGCACCCCTCGTCGGTCTGAGTACATCACCGAGACCACTGAAGAGTTCTGTCAGGCTCTGCCCGTTCCAGTGCGTCTCCAGGTAGCCCTCTGCCGCTGCTGCAGCCCTGCGTGCGTCCTCCCCGTGCCCGAGACCGTCGATGACGGCGAGAAACGCACCAGTATCTGTTTTCCTGGTGAAGTACCCGTCCCCGCAGACCGTCTCCAGGGGGTGCGTGCGGGAGACCACCGCGACCCGTGTCACGCCACTGTTGGTACGGTGTTCTGCCGGGCAGAGGTGTTTTATGGCAGTGAATACCGTCCCAGATGGCGTGGACGATATCTGGAAGTCGTCGCTGTGCCTTTTCACGGTGCCGAGACCTACGCCAAGACCTCCCTCCACCGAGGAGTAACCGTCCTGCACCGCCAGTTCAGGGTCCCTGATCCCCGGACCCCTGTCATATGATATGATCTCCACGCAATGCCCCTGATTCTGATCTTTTATGATGCGGTAGCGTATCCTGCCGTCTTTTGCATGGTGCCTGACCAGGTTGCTCGCGAGCTCGGTGGTGATCAGGTCGATCTCGGCGAGGATGTGCGGGGGGGTGCAGTCGCGGGTGCAGGCTTCCCTCACCGCCCGCCGCGCCCACGCCACCTGGCTCTCCCTAGTCACAGGCACTTCATGGTAACCGGATTTCATGTCAGCTCAGGTGCTTGAGGATTGTTACGGTGGTGCCTTTTCCTGGCTCTGACTCCACTGTCATCTCGTCCATCAGTCGTTTCGCACCCGGAAGCCCCATACCGAGGCTGCCTGCGGTCGTGGAGTAGCCCTCACCCAGTGCGCGCCCGATATCCGTGATCCCCGGACCCCTGTCCCTGAATGTGACCTTCACCCCTCTGGGGTGCTCGACCTCCTCCATGATCACTTCACCGGTTTTTGCATATCTGTAGATATTCCTTGCCAGTTCTGACGCGGCGGTTGCCACCTTTGTCTGGTCGACGATGCCAAACCCCATCTCTTTTGTGAAGTCCCTCACCGCCCGGCGCGCCTCCACGATATCGCCCTCCTCCCTGATCTCAATCCTGCTGGTCGTCATAGCCGGGCACCTCCTCCTCATACCTGCGGCTGTCCTCGTCAGCGACGAGGTCATGCAGGAGTTCAAAGCCTGCATTGACGTCTGTAGCGGTGTACAGGTATTCTGGATTGAGACCGAGATCCACGAGGGTGATGGCGACCGCTGGCTGTATGCCGGTGATCACCACATATGCTCCGAGAAGACGCGCCATCAGCACCGTATCGCGAAGCGTGCGCGCCATGAACGAGTCCACGATGTCAAGGGCGGATATATCTATCAGCACGCCCCGTGCACCGGTATTCCTGATCGTGGTGAGGATATCCTCCTGGAGCGCCTGTATGGTCAGGTCATGTATGTCTGTCTGGATGGAGATAAGGAGATAGCCATACAGTTTGAGGATCGGAACTTTATCCATGCGTCTCCTTTCGTTCCTTCTGGTTCTTCTCCTGCTTCCCTCCGATTGCCAGCCCCATTCTCGCAAATGCGTAAGCGATCCCGTCCTTGAGAGTCGCCCGGGTGGTTACAGATCCCATGTCAACACCGAGATGCACCATCGTCATCGCCACCTCTGGTCTGAGTCCCGTGAGGATCATCTCGGCGCCGAGGAGTTTCACTGCACTGGCGGCTTTGAACAGGTTTGCCGCAACCGCGGTATCGATGACTGCCACACCGGTCGTGTCCATAATGACGTACTTTGCACTGGTATCCCTGATCTTCACCAGCACCTGCTCCATCATCATCGCCGTCCGCGCCGAATCCATGGTGCCGATGATCGGCAGCACCAGCAACCCGTCCCAAATCTGTGTTACCGGAGTTGAAAGATCCAGCAGGTCCTTTGCCTTTGCCTTCAGTTCGTCTGCCGCCAGTCTCATCTCAGTGATGTCATTAATTCCCACAAGTATCTGTCTCTCTCTCGTTTTCACCTCGCCACGCGGTTTCACAATCTTGGCACTTATCACGAAGATCCTGTACCCGATGTCCCTGAATGTGTGCTCGATCTCATAATCTTCAAGGATTGTCCCTTTGGAGAGGACGTCCTCCAGTTTATCACGGAACTCGGCGGTATCAAACATCCCGTCATTGATCTCAAAGATACTCCGGTTCTCAGTCATTTCCCGAGTTGTGTTGAATTTCCTGTCAAACGCCGCGTTTGCGAATAACACATTGAAACCCTCACCCAGTGCCACAAGCGGTTCGTGCACTGTCTGAACGATCTCGAATGGATCAATGTTCATTGTCCTCTTTACCATAACATCCATGAAAGGTATTATTCATATTTCAAGATTTCTCTAGCCTGGCGGTAATCTGGAGAAGAAGGCATGGAATGGTTCATCAAAATTGAGACTGCGATGCGGCTTGATCTCGTTATGCCAGTGAACTACAGCTTCAACCGATCCGAATTTTTGGGTTCTTCGTTCCACCTCTCCAAAGAATCGCTCGATCATTCCTGGTAACGTCTCACATTGTCTGTAAAAGTGGTGAGCCCTGTCTCCTTGTCTGATCATTCCACCTCCATGGACACATACCTTCTGCCGGTGACCCACTCCTCGTTTTTGTCCATCAG
>JBNGCZ010000016.1:0-34412 GCA_049974905.1 Methanomicrobiales archaeon | reverse complement strand
CCCCCGGCGGGGACGGAGAACCCGAGCGCCTGGGCGGCGGGCCGCCACCCCCCGGGCTCGCCGAGCGTCGCGGTGAGGTAGGCGTCGAGACCCACGATCTGGTTGCCGAAAGGGAGCGCCGCCCGGGGGCGGTCGTCCTCGTCGGTCCCCACCGCCGGGTCGTAGGGGAGACCTTCCGCCTCCGCGAACTCCCGGTAGTGGACCGCCCCCCGGCCGTCCGGGGTGATCACCTGGGTCCGGGGGTCCCCGACAAGACCAGCGTCGCGGCAGGCGGCGAGGGCGGCGGCATGGATGGTGGTGCACCGGGCCCGGATGGCCCGCCTCGTCTCGCCGGGAAAGACCACCCGCAGGCGGTCGGCGAGATCGGCGGTCTGGGCCCGGGAGAAACTCATCACCGCCAGGTCGCGGACGGTCGCTCCCTGCTCCGCCTCCCGCTCGCAGTAGGCGAGGAGCTGCCGGGTCTTGCCCGCACCCGGCCCCCCGGACCACCGGACCACCCGGGCGGTCACCGGCACCGCCTCCCGTATACGCACGCGAGGCTGCGCCGATCAATCTCTGCCACGATCCGATCGGGTCGCGACCGCCTTGGATGCCCCGTGACAGGTGGTGACGGGTGGAGTGGACGCGACCCGTCACGCAAATATCGGCGATGCGGGGGATTCAGCCGCACTGTCCGCACCGATACCCGAGGTGTGACGGCGTGACGGGTGTGACGGGTCATTGTGCAGGTGTGAAAAACAGTCAATCGTGCATCCCTCGCGCGCGGTACCCGACACCGGCTCCCGCGGGTCACGGCCGGTCCTCCTCCCCGTCGCCGGTCAGGGGCTCATACCCGGTCACCGGCAGGTCCGCCGGCCGAAACTCCGGGGAAAACCCCCACGCCCGCACGAACATCGACCCCACCCGGATGGACCGGGACCGTTCCACGAGCACCCCGAGGCGTTCCAGGTAGTTGGCAAACCCCGGGTCGTTCTCGTTGCGGTTCGAATCCCGCAGGACCTGGCAGACCACCTGGGCGGAGACCCAGAGCGGGCCGTCGTCTTCCTGGTAGATCCCCGCACCCGTCCGCACCAGGTCCTCGCGGTCGAATCCCACCTGCAGGGTACTGATCCGGGCCTGGAGCCGTTCGGCGACCAGTTCCCAGGGGGAGACGGTCCCCGCCGGCTCGATCTCCTCGGCGATGGCGAGCCAGTAATCGATGAGAGCCTCGAAATCTTTCTTCCGGGCCTTCAGCGGTTCCGCACGAAAGAGGGTGAGCCACTTGGTGTTGAGGGCGACCGGCTGGGCGGCGGCGATCTCCCGGGCCGAGAAGATCAGGTCGCCCCGGTCGGTTCGGACCAGGTAGGTGGGCGGGTCGGAGGTCTCGATGAGCGCCCGGACAGTGGCGGCCTGCGCCCGGGCCACCGGCCCGGAGACGAGACGCTCACCGTCGGCAGACGACCCGACGGTCTCGAAGAACTCGGTGATCGCGTCCCGGACCGCGTTCCGGTCGTAGGCGGGGACCGCCTCCCGGACCAGTCCGGCGAGCCTGCCCGGCACCGTGCGGATGGTCCAGGGCTCGGCGGGCCGGGTATCCTCGGCGATGACCGATCCGTCCCGGCTGACGACGGTCCGCCACCCCTCGCGCTCGCTGGCGATCTCGATGGAGAGATCGGCGATGAGCGGTACCGGTCCGGTGGTGGTGGCCGGTCCGCGCTCCGGGGGGGCGGGGGTCTCTTCCCGGCCGGAGTCATCGCCATCGGTCTCCACGGGAAGGGAAGGGGTATCGGCTCCAGATTCGGATTCTGCCGAATGTGCCGGTTCCGCTTCGGTCTCCCGGTAGGCGGCGACGAACCGGTCGAGGTCTGCGACGCTGATCGCCGGGGTGTCGGGGAGCGGTCTGGACCCGAGGAGCGTGCGGATCTTCTCCGGCGGGTCGCTCTCCGGGGAGATATCGTCGAGCCGGACCACCTCGCCTGCACGGCGGCGGCTGCTGGTGGCAAACGGGAGCCACTGGACACCGTCGTCGTCCACGACTCCCCGGCCCGAGGCCTCCCCGAGCGCGACCAGGACCTCGCGCCGCCGGGGAAAGGGCGACGTGGCCCGCTGGAGCCGGTGGAGGAGCGAAAACCACCGGCGGTCGGTGTACCGGACGGCGACCGCCACAAACGAGACCGGCGGCACCCGTTTTGGTCCGCCCGGTGCCCGTTCCGGGTAGGCCTCCCGGAAGCACGCCTCGCAGAGATGCTCGCCGGTACCGCCTTTGAGCATCATGCTGCACCCGGCCGTCCCGCAGACATGGCACGGCACATCGCGGACGAAGGGGAGCGGGATGTAGCGGTCCGCCGGCTGCACCGTCCGGCCGGGGCCGGTCATGCGGTCACCGGGGAGAGGGGAGGGGGCCCGATGGCAACGCCTGTGTGATCTGGTGAAGAACCACCCATTGTTTCACACCCTCCCCTCTTTCAGGTGGTCATCTCCGACAGGTCGTCGACCACCACCCAGACCCCTCTCTCCACCATGATCCGGCCGATCCCCGCAAGAGACGGGTTCGCCTTCTCGAAGGCGTCGATATGTTCCCAGGTCAGGTACCGGGGAGAATCACGGGTGGCCGGTTGCGAGAATCGCTCAATCTGCATGCTCCACCTCCGCCGGTTCGATATAGTACCGGCCCATGATCACGCCGGTCTTCACGAGACCGTGCTTCTTCAGTCGCTCCACCCGGTGGACGAACCCCTGGTAGGAGAGGGGGGGCCGGAGCGTGCGGTAGGCCTCGCCCCGTCCGATGACACCGGAATCTTCCGCGAGCAACAGAATTTCGCGGTCGATGGTGTCCATGTTCGTGCTGTCGAACTGCATCTCAGTCAACTCCCGGGCCGCGGGAGAGAAGGGGGATCCTTTTTCAGGAATGACCGGGCACTACTATGCGCCGCAGTCGTCTGACTGTGGTGAGTTCCGGGTCTGGGTGGTGGTGCACCCGGGCCCCTTCTTCTCGAGGACCCTCGCATATCAGGTAGGTGGGGAGGGTCATGAATCGAATGAGCAAGCGTTGAAACTGAAAATAGAGGCAGTATTTACCCGTAACGGGAAGAGATAAAAGAGACGAATCAGGGAGTGGTGCCTCCCGGCCCTGCCCGCAACCGTTCCTCGGTGAGCTGCTGAAGCGACCGGGGATCGGCTGAGATGTCCCGGTGCATCCCTTGCTCGATCGCCCCGGCTTCCTGTGTCAGTGGAGCGCCGCACGTCCCACAGTGCTGCAGGGTCGGCCCCCACACCGCGTAGCACCGCATGCACTGCCGCGGCTCGAGCGCGTCATCGACCTCCCGGTCCCCGGTCACCACGCCGTAGAGCTGACGGATGGCATCGTCGATATCCCGATCGACGAGGTGCCCATACGTCTGGAGCATCCCGGTATTGATGTGACCCCACATCAGTTTCTTGATCACCGGCTCGGGGACACCTTTGCGGAGCAGGTGGGTAATCCGGGAATGCCGAAACAGATGGGGGGTGATGTGTTTCTCGATCCCGGCCCGTGCAGCGATCGCACGCAGCTGCTTGACCACCCCGGCATACTGGAGCGGCCCATGGGTCGTGGTGGTGACAAAGACCAGTGATGCCCCCGAGGGATTGCCCGGATAGTCTGCTTTCCATCCCGCCAGATACGAGCGCGAGGTGACCAGCGGAATGTACCGCGGACGTCCCGTCTTTCCAGCGGTGTTGATCGCGGCGGTCTGGTTCTCGGTGAACCGGACGTCGTCCCATGTCAGAGCGGCCAGTTCGCCGATGCGGCAGCCGGATTCGTAGAGTACCGAGATGAGCGCCCGGTCCCGGGATGTGCGGGAGGCCTGGATCAGAGCCAGGACTTCGTCTTCCCCCAGGAGCTGCTCGGCGGTCTTGGTCATCCGCTCGTAAGCGGGCGCCTGGATCTTTTTTCGCACCTTTGCTTCGGGGACGGTGCTGTAATTGTTTTCGATGAGCCACAGGTAGAAGCGCTTGAGGAACCGGATCATATCGGCGATGGTGTTCCTCTTGAATTGCGGACTCCCATCCTCTTTCTTTGCCATTTTGATCGACTCGATCGCTTCGAAGAGATCGGGAGCAGTGGCTTGGGAAAACGGGGGAAGGAAACGTCGCAGCCCGACCAACTGGATAGCAATTTTATATCTGCGGCTCGCAGAAATGCCGCTCTCCGCCGATATCTCAGAGAGGTATTCACGAATAAGGCGAGCATCTTCGGGGGTCACCTTCCCTTCTTCCACCGATTTGGAGAGATGTTTCCGAGTGTACTCAATGTATGTCTCTTCTGACTTGTGGAAGGCCCGACCTTCCCGAACACCACGCGGCATATATAGTGATCACTCGGCATCCCTATATTTAGAGATTGGGATCCGAACCTTCTGTTGGTGAGCCCCATGGCAGCATATCCACACTGTTTTTCTGTTCTCCTTCCTGGGTGCCTGCCTGTGACATCACCGCACCGAACCCGGGAAGACCTCACGTCGAATCGGCTGGTAACAGAAGAGAGTGATGTCTATGGCGCTTTCACTCTCCGTTCAATCACCTCCATGGCGATAGAATGGAAACATTTCGTTTCTCACAATCGAACCCTCTGGTCCCTGGCCACAATCCATCCCGGCACACGACCATGGCAGAATCCGTCCACAATTCGGAGTGAAAGAGGGGTCCCCGTCGCCGGATCTCCCCTCACAACCCGTCCACGAACGTCCTGACCGCCTCCACGCCGTCGACCATCCGCGGTGCGGCGCTCTCCACAAACTGGGCCTCTTTCTCCCGCGTGGTCGGAGGGGCGGCCCTGTACAGCTCCAGTGCCCGGGCACCGTCGTAATCGACGAAGGCGATCCGGGCGGAGAAGTGGTCCCCGGGCATCATGATCGTGTCCCCGGTCACCGTCGCCACGTGGTGAGGATGGGCGATGAGGGCTGTTTCAAGATCGGTGGACGTCTGGATACCCCTCCGCTGCAGATCAGGTTTCAGCGCATTCATGTCCATGAGGAAGTAAAACGCCCCCTGAGGGGTGGTGGTGGTGACCCCGTCGATGGAGGAGAAGGCCTTCGAGAAGTACTCCCCCATCATCCGGTGGATATCCCGGGTGACCTCGAAGTACTCCTCGATCGCCGGATCCGGCGAGTACGCGGTGATCGCCGCACACTGCACCGGTGTGCTGATACTGGTATAGAGCGTTGCAGCAACCTTGGTGAAATCCGCGAGGATCTTCTCGGAGCAATCGGACGGGAGAACGCACGTCCCGAACCGGTACCCCCCTGCAGACCGGTCCTTGGAGAGCCCCCCGGTGACCAGCGTCCCTTCCGGATAGATCGTTCCCATGGAGACGAAGTCCGCGATATCATAGGTGATGAGCCCGTAGATCTCGTCGGCGAGGACCAGCGTCCCCGTCCGCCGGCACACCTCCGCGATCCGCTCCAGTTCGCCGCGACTGTACAGGGCTCCTGTCGGGTTATTGGGGTTGTTGAGGACGAGGATGTGCTGCCCGGGGACGATCTCTTCGAGCAGCGCCTCCAGATCGGCCGGGTCGATCTTGTACCCGTTCTCCGGGCGGGTGGGCAGCATGTGGTACGGTTTTCCAAGGAACCGCAGCTGCGGGGCATACCCGGTCCAGGACGGGGCGGGAAGAATCACCGACCCGCTGATCATGGAGAAGATCAGAAACATCAGTTCACTTGACCCGTTGCCCACGATGACCCGCTCTGCATCGGTCTCAATACCGAAATGCCGCCGGTAAAATCCGGCGATCGCGTCCCGGGTCTCCCTGATACCGGCTCCATCGACATAGTGAGCCTGTGTGGCGCTGGCTGCCAGTGCATCGGAGATCGGTTCCGGCACGGGGAAGGGGGACTGGCCTAATGCGAACTGGAAGAACTCCTCATCGCACCCGTTCAGAGCACATGCCTCACGCTGCTCGCGGACCAAGAGCCCGATCCGCACATTCTCCGGCATGGTGATGGTATCTATCCTGGGTTCTACGGTAATCTTCATCCACATGACCCTCCGGGCAGAGCACAATCTTCTCATCATCTGCCATAAAATGTGTGGATCACCGGGCGGAACCTTTTTCGGGACGTTCCACTGAATGAGGTGCATGCGAACCACGGGAGGAGAGAAGAGCAGGGATGCCCTGCTGAACGAATACCAGATCGAGCTCTGTGAGACCAGCAGGTGGGATTTTTCCGATCTGAAGGCGCTGTTTATCAACTGCACCCTGAAAAAATCCCCGGAGCTCTCGCACACGGAAGGACTGATCCGGGTCTCTCAGGCGATCATGGAGAAGAACCGGGTTGGCGTCGAGCTGATCAGGGCAGTGGATTATGATATCGCGGCCGGTGTCTATGACGACATGACCGAGCACGGCTGGGAGACGGATGACTGGCCGCAGATATTCCACAAAGTGCTCGATGCGGATATCCTGGTTCTTTGCTCCCCGATCTGGCTCGGGGAGAAATCATCGGTCTGCCAGAAGGTGATCGAACGGCTGTACGGGCAGTCCGGTGAGCTGAACGAGGAGGGCCAGTACGCGTACTACGGGAGGGCTGGCGGGTGCCTGATCACCGGGAATGAAGACGGGGTGAAACACTGCGGCATGGGGATCCTGTACTCCCTCCAGCACCTGGGCTTTGTCATCCCGCCCCAGGCGGATGCCGGGTGGATCGGGGAGGTCGGACCCGGCCCATCCTACCTCGATCCCGGGTCGGGCGGCCCGGAGAACGACTTCACCAACCGGAACACCACCTTCATGACCTGGAACCTGATGCATCTGGCACGGATGCTCAAAGACGCCGGTGGGATCCCGGCGCACGGAAACCAGCGGAGCAGGTGGGAGGCGGGCTGCAGGTTCGATCATCCGAACCCGGAATACCGGTGACGGTGAGGGAAAAGGAACCCTGACCTGTTCCAGGACAGGGGGGGTTTCATACCCCTCCCGGAGAGGTGACGGCCGGTCACCGGGCAAAAGAGAACGATCGACGCGCGCCCCGGGGCATCGACCACCTGCATATCGCCTGCCCCTCAACCGCCGGTTCGCACTCGGGGCGCACCCCTCCACCGGCCCGCCGGGTGCATCCACTCTCTCCCCGGAGACCGGGCGGGATCTCCGGTGGGGTTTTGACCACTTCCATGGAGATAGGGGTATATCGACCCGCCATGCCGCAGAGGGCTGATCGCGTACGCGTCCGGCCTCCATCAGAATCCCGACGTATCGACTCCTCCTGCAACAGAGATCCTCACTCCAGAAGCGTCCCGGGGAGCATCCGGGCCCAGTCGGCGATCGCCTGCCAGTCGCGGTGATCGCCGGTGGGGGCGTTCACCTTCTCGATGATCTTTTGCTGGATGAATGAGAGCCGCTCCGGGTCCAGTCTGCCGGCGAACATTATGGATGCGGCCGGACGCACCGGGTCAAGCGCGTCATGGAACCGTTTCATCTCCTCACGGACACCCTCGACATCTTCACCCACCGGGGCCATGCCCACCGCGAATGCGGCAACGGGGCGGTCAAGGATGGCCGTCCGGTGCGTTCCCACGAATTTCTTCACCCCGACGGGCTTTCCCATGTACACCGGAGCACCGATGACGACCGCATCGACGCCCTCGAGCCCGCTGGCCTCTTTCATCGGAGTCACGGTGACGGTGTGTCCGGCGGATTCGAGCTCCCCTCTGATGGCCGCGGCGATCTCGGCGGTGGATCCGTTCCGGGTGGCGTAGGCGACCAGGATCTGTGCAGACATGGCACGTGGTGGGCGTGTGCGGGCATCAATATGCCGGTGATGAACGATCGGGAGTTATCAGATCGCCACGGGATCCCCCTCCCCGCCAGGGGTGATGTTTTATGCACACCGGCACCCCATGATCTGTGGCGAATTGTCCGTTCTCTCTCCCTGAGAGTATCGGCCCAATTCCCGCAGACCCCCGTGGTGTAGTGGTCAATCATACCGGCCTTTGGAGCCGGTAACGGCGGTTCGAATCCGCCCGGGGGTATGCCTCTTTTTGTGTTCGAACCCCCCAAATGTTACTACAGACTCTTTTCTGACGCATTTTTGGATGGTAGACACGGTACCATACGTTCCACGCCAACGTCCGTCGGGTGTACGGGGACCGGAGCATCGAGAAAGGATTGGCCAAGGGCCGCATCACCAAGGACGACGCCGACCTTATCCGCGAGTACCTCACCGAAGCCCGGACCCACTGGAATCTCTCCGAGGGCCGGGCCCTGATGAACCAGTATGTCCTGGTCAACTGGCGCCGGTTTCTCACCCGGCCCTACCGCACCTGCAGCATCGGCGATGTCTACGCGGCGATCGACACCATGAAGTCCACCGGTCGCAGAAGGATCGTTACTGTTGCATCATTGCCGTAAAAAAATGTAACGGTAAGGGGGTTACTGTTCCATTTTCAGGGTGAACAGTAGTGAACGGTAAATGGTGCGGGGAGTACCCGGTTGAAAAATAGCATAGCCTGGGTAAAGAACCAAGTGATGAGGGTCTTCATGCCGTTCTCCTGATCGGAAAGATAATCTTCGATTAACGATAAGGGATCCATGGCCCTGTTTCTCCTTTGTCCAATTCAGGTTGGATTAAGGGCCAAGTCAACTTTTACAGAACTTTCGTTGCGTTACCGATACATCGACGAACTCATCTTCCTCATCTTCTTTACCCTGAGCGGCATGTTCCTCGATTATTCGGTGCTCACCGCCACCATCAGCCTCATCTTCGTCTATATCCCGCTCAGGTTTCTTGGAAAATACGCCGGCACCCGGGTGGGAGCGACACTCGCCCACGCACCCGGGGAAGTCCGGCATTTCACCGCCTTCGGGCTGATCCCGCAGGGGGGATCGTGGTGGGGCTGGCCCTGATGGTGACGGACCGGCCCGCGTTCGGGGGGATTGCGCAGATCATCCTCGCCACCATCATGGGGGCGGTGATCATCCACGAACTGATCGGGCCCACCTGCTCGAAGATCGCGCTCCGGAAGGCCGGGGAGATCACCGGGAACGGTCAGGGACAACCTTCTTCGCCGGGCGAAGGGGAGTCATAGTGGACACGGCGAGAGAGAGGACCGGAAACGACCTCCTCTCCCGGAGGGACGGAGTGACACCAGAAGAGAGCAAAGGCGAATTCAGCCAGCGGATGACCCGGTTCATCGAGCGCGTGTATCCGGACGAGTTCAGCCTGGAGCTGGTGGATCCCAACCGCCACCGGATACAGCAGTTCGAAGAGATGTTCCGGTGGCTGGATGAGATCTATGCGCACCGCGAGCGGTACGATCTCCACTGGGCCTTCCACGAGGCAGAAGAGGTGTTCAGGCGCCTGATGGATCTCTCCGAGGCGGGCATCGACCAGTGTCTCCGCCAGCATTACTCCCGTGAGAATCGCCTGCGGCTGACCGCCCTCACGTCGAGGATGGATCTCACCGCCCGCAGGAAGAGCGCGGCCATCAACCGGAAGACGATGTACTTCTCCACGTTCTCGGATCTCGTCTCGCTCATCGACATCGTTATATCCGTTGTCCTGATCGTGATCATATCCGAGGTCGCTCACTTCGGAAACACGCTCTTTGACTCGGTGGTCCTCATTCTCCTGTTCACCGGCATCATCGCTCTCCTCAAGGTCACCCTGGATCGGTTCTACATCATCCCCCGGATCAGGTGCTGGGGGTGGAAGAAGTACCTGGAGGAGGTGCGCATCACCAAGCAGATCCTGGTGGAGGTCAAGGCCGTCTCCGTCGTGGTGATGAAGGCGATCCGGGAGGAGAGAGACCCGGAGGATGTCTACCGGCTGATCGAGGCGGGTATCCGGGAGATCTCACTCATATGAGGAACCATTATTCCCCCCAACGATGATCCCTGTCCGGTGACATGAACCAAGATGATATCGCCGGCACACCCATCGCAGAGATCATGGAGACGGATGTCGAGGTGATCCGGCACACATCCCCGCTCTCCTCCATATTCCAGCGGTATGCCGTTCCCGGCTGCGAGGACATCATCATCACCGACGATGAGGGCCTGTATCTCGGGGTCATCACCCCCATGGATCTCCTGGCCACCGTTGCACCCGCCATCGGTCTGAAGAGCCGGCGGAAGGGCGCCTGCGTGGACTGCCTGGTGAAGAGCTCCGCAGAGGCCGCGGAGGAGCTGATGACCCGGGATCACCCCACCATCACCGGGGAGACGACTCTCGAAGACGCGCTCCACCACATGGCCCGGTTCCGAAAACCGCATGCCGTGGTCCTGGATGACCGCCGCATGGTGGTGGGCGTGGTGACCCTCTGCGACATCATTGCGTATCTGGAGGAGCGGGAGGCGCTGTAGTCCCTCCCGTCAGGCGGGAGAGATAGGTCAGCATCACCGGCGGGACCAGGACCATCACGATGACCATCACGGTGACTGCCTGGAAGATGAGCGGAGAGATGAACGCGGCGGCGAACGCCGCCTGTGAGACCACCAGACTGATCTCGCCACGGGGACAGAGCCCGATTCCCACCATCAGCGCCGGTCCCGTCTCCCGCAGGAAGGGATAGGACCCCACGAAACCGCCCACCGTCTTCCCGATGAAGGCAAGCGCGATCAGCACCAGCGGGATGGCGGAGAACACCGCCATATCCGGCACGAACAAAAGCCCGATGGAGGCAAAGAAGAAGGATACGAAGAATCCAAACGAGATATCCATCAGGCTGTCGAAGAGCACCCGGTCCTTCCGGATGTGATCACCGAGGAGGATGCCGGCAATGAACGCCCCGATTCCATAGTGGAGCCCGATTGATGCGGCGATTCCTGCCAGCAGGAGCGCGGTGATGATGGCGGCGGAATAGGGGATCTCGTGAGTCCGTGCCCGATGTATCCGGTCGAATATCCAGTCCAGCACCCGCTTTCCCACGGTCATCAGGACGATCAGAAAGATCCCGGTGAGGGCCAGGGTCAGGAGCAGAGTGGCCGGGCTGAACATACCCGTGAGTGCCGCCGAGAGCAGGACCGCAAGGAGGATGATCCCGATGAGGTCATCGATCACCGCCGCCCCCACGATGATCGCACCGGCCCGGGTGTTGAGCGCCCGGATCTCGATCAGGGCACCGATGGTCACCCCGATGGACGTGATGGAGAGCACCGTGGCCACGAACAGGGATTCGATGAAGGGGAGACCGAAGAGATGGCCCGCCGCCATTCCCAGGAGAAACGGGATGACCACCCCGGCGATCGCGGTGGATGCCGCGGCATTCCGGTTGCGGGTGAAGGCGCGGACGTTCATCTCCACGCCGCTGATGAACAGGAGGGTGATCACCCCGATATCCGAGAAGACCGCAATGATATCGTTGAATTCCACGAGATCCAGGAGCGCGGGGCCCAGGAGTATGCCCGCCCCGATCTCACCCACCATGGCCGGGATCCCCGCCCGCTCCGCCACCTCGCCGAGCAGCTTGGCGCAGATAAGGATGGCCACGATCCCGAGAATAACCTCCATCCCGTCAACGAGTAGGGGTGGGGAGAGAAAAAGCTCACCGGAAACGTCCCCGGGTTCAGATGAACCGGGGACGGCGGGTGAGGTACCGCGGCGTGTAGAGCGGGCGGAAGGGCATGGAACCCGTATCGGCCCGCACCATGGCCGCCAGGTCGTCAGGGGGGAGGCTCTCGCGGTGGGGATTTTTGGCGGAGGAGCGGCGTCGGATGGTCACGGTGAGCGATGCGTCCTCGACCTCCCGGTCGCCGATGACCGCCACATAGGGGATCCACTCCCGCCCTGCCTCCCGGACCTTCCGGTTCATGCGCTCCTCGCGATCGTCGATATCGACCCGGATCCCGGCATCGGCCAGGCGGGTGGCGACCTCGTCGGCGAAGGGGAGGTGGCGATCGGCCACCGGGATCAGGCGGACCTGGGTGGGCGAGAGCCAGGTGGGCAGCGTGGGCACCTCCTGGGTGGCGGTGTTCTCCAGGAGAGCGCAGATCACCCGCTCGATCGACCCGGTGGGGGAGCAGTGGAGGATCGGGGGGTGGACCGTCTCGTGCTCCATCTGGTAGGATATGTCGAACCGTTCCGCACTCTCCACGTCGATCTGGACCGTGGGGTTCTCGATGGGGCGTCCCTGGCTGTCGATCGCCGCGAGATCCGCCTTGGCGATCCAGTAGTGGACCCGTTCATCGAGGAGCTCGACAAGCATCGGTGTCCCCGCCGCCCGGACCAGGCGCTGGACCCAGGGGGCGTGCTCCCCGTAGAAATCGCGGGTGCACCGGAAGACCCCCACCAGGGTGGTCTCCAGGTCGCGGCCGGTCTGCCATCCCATGTCGAGCTGCTCCTCGAAGCAGGTGAGCGCCTCGTCCATGTCCCGGCAGAGGGTGTGCATGTCCGGCATGGTGAAGGCCCGGAGGCGCTTGAGCCCGATGCACTCTCCCCGCTGTTCGTGCCGGAACGAGTAGGTGGAGAGCTCGTACAACTTGAGGGGGAGCGTGTGGGGGGAGATGAACATGTCGTGCATGATGGAGAACATGCCGAAACAGGCGGCAAACCGGAGCATCATGTTCCGGGTCCCGCTCCTGAACCGGTACTGCCGCTCGCCGAACTTGTCGGCGTGCTCCTGCACCGCCCGGTCGCCGAGATCATACATCACCGGGGTCTCCACCGGCATACCGCCATAGTCGAGAACCGCCTGGAGCACATAGTCCGAGAGCAGGTCGCGGATGATCTTTCCACGGGGGAGCCACCGGTGGTGCCCGACATCGCTCCGGGGTTCGTAGCCCACCAGTTCCTTCTCCTGCATCAGGGCGACATGGATCGGCTCGATCCCCGCCCCACCGGCCCCGTCGCTCCCGGTTTCGCGCTGGACCAGGCGGCCGAAGGGGGTGTCGTCCATGCAGGACCGGGGATCGAGCCGGTCCCCGTCCGGGGTCAGGACGAAGAACTCCCGCCCGATGACCGGTTTTTCCACATACACCCCCTCTCCGGGGACGATCGTCCGGGAGAGCTCGGAGAGCGGGTGGCCCTTGCAGCTGAGGGTAAACGCCTTGTACCAGCCGAACGGTGCCCGGCGGACCACCAACTCACCGGACGCTGAGAGCGCCTCTTCGATCCCCTCCAGAGCCCGGACCGCACTGGCGGGAGAAGAGAGGTCGCTGGAGAGGTGGGCATAGGGGTAGAGCATGATGCGCGTCGTCCCCAGGCGTGATGCCGTGCGGGCGATCTCGTCTGCCGCCCGGGCGATGGTCTCGTCGAGCTGGGGCTCGTCTGCAGATTCGACGGCGCAAAAGGCGGTCAGGGCGTCTTCCATGGCATCTGAAAGATGCGCCCGCTCTTCGGCGACCGGGGTCTTTTCCCGCGCCTCGTAGGATATCAGGTCGGAATGGATCAGGAGAAGTCGCATGGTCGTGCTCCCATGTGTCCGGTGTGTCCTGTAGCTGTGTGGCCTGTTACGACTTTATGCCACCGCCTCAGGACCGGGGGTTCTGGTGGTACCGGGAGAGCGTCGCCTGCCGCTGATCCAGGTACTTCGCATCTCCCTTCACATGGTAGGGGCGCTCCGCCCGCTCCGTGGTGTAGAAGACCAGCTGCCCGATGGGCATCCCCGCATAGAGGCGGACCGGCCGCCGGTTGGCATTGGAGATCTCCAGCGTGATCGTGCCGCGGAACCCGGCATCGATCCATCCGCCGGTCTGGTGCAGCGCAATGCCCAGGCGCGCGATGCTGCTTTTACCCTCGATGGTGGCCACGATGTTGTCGGGAAGCGCGATGCGCTCCATGGTCTCTGCCAGCAGGAACATGCCCGGGGGCAGATCGATGCTGTCGCAGTGCGCCTCGCCCACCCGGCAGGCGATGCTCTCCCGGTCGTGGGGGTCGATGATCTCGTCGCCGGGTTCGTACCAGACAAAGTGGTCGCCAAGCCGGATGTCCAGGGAGTTGGGCTGGACCAGGGCCGAATCGAACGGCTCCACCCCCAGAAACCCCCTCCCGATACGGTCGTGGATCTGCCAGTCCACCAGGATCATTCACTCACCCCATTGTCCCCGGAGGACGTTTACTTTTTCATATGCCATTCCGCCCGCCGCATTAGTCCGTGCAGCACGCTGACCTCCCGGATGGTGGGCATGGTCCGCTGGATGAGCCGGCGAAGCAGGATCATGGTGTTCTCCCGCTTGAAGTCGGGGTGATCGATGCGGTCCAGGAAGCGCTCGATGTGCCGTTCCAGACACTCCATCTCCTTTGGCGAGGCGAGGGGGTAGGTCCCCCGGGGGATCCCCGCGAGTTCGTAGCACGCGATTCCCACCGCATGGGAGATGTTCAGGATGGGGTAGGCGGGATCGGTGGGGATGGTGCAGACGATACCGCAGCGCTGCACCTCCGGGTTGGAAAGCCCCCAGTTCTCCCGGCCAAAGAGGATGGAGACCCGGCCACGGGCGTCTTTGATGATATCTCTCAGTTCGGCGGGAGTGTAAAACGGCATCCGCATGGCGGTGTTGACCGACTTGCTGACCTCCCCGGTGGTCGCCACCGCGAGGTGGCTGCGGGAGAAGACCTCCTCCATGCTGCAGCGCTCCGCATTCTCCAGGACGTCGCGGGCATGGCCCGCCCGGGCGAACGCGTCGTCCCCGAGAGGGCAGGGATCCACCAGCACCAGGCGCTCGAACCCGAAATTCTTCATCACCCGGGCGGCGAACCCCACATTCCCCTCGTACAGGGGAGCGACCAGCACGATGTCGATATCCGGCATGCGCGGGGCGGTTCACATGACCGCGCGGACCGTTGCCTTCAGTGCCTCGGTTCCCGCTTCGTACACGGCGTTTCCGACCACGATGGTATCGGCCCACTGGGCCATCTCTGCGGCCCGTCCCAGGGAGTCGATCCCTCCGCCATAGTACAGGCGGGCGTGCCGGAGCATGTCCGCGGCGGTCTGCACCACCTGCGGATTGCCGTACATCCCGGAGTATTCGATATACACGATCGGGAACCGGAAGTACCGGTCGGCCACCGTGACGTACACGCCGACATCGGCAGCGGTGAGCGTGCAGTCGGCGCCGGTCACCTGTCCCACCGCTGAGTCCGGGTTCAGGACGATGTAGGCCTCGGGGACCACCCGTGTCCAGTCGATGCCCCCGCGCCGGATCCAGTCCACGTGTTTGCCGATCACCCATTCGAGCGATGATGCATTCACCACGCTCGGGACAAAGAGATACTCAATGCCCTCGAATATGGCGCCCGACGGATCCGCGGGCTCCACCACCAGGGGCAGCCCGTAGGCGGCCACCATGTCGCGCAGTTCGGTGATGTTCTTCTCCGTCACGTTCAGGGTACCCGAAAGCATCAGTGCGTCGGTGCCGCTGACGGCGACCTCCTCCACCATGGAAGGAGTGATCGGCCGATCCGGGTCGAGCTTGGTCACATGTCTCCATTTCCGCCAGTTGCTCATCATCTCAGTCTCCTCCCCGGGCGATGCGCTGGAATTCGCGGATCTTTTCACCCGGGATCCCGCTTGCCCGGGCAAGCGTCGCGGGATCGGCCGCGGCCAGGTCGGCTCCGTTCAGGATACCGGCAGAGAGGAGGTGGCGAAGGATCGCCTCCCCCACGCCGGGTATCTCCAGCAGTTCGCTCCTCCCGTTCTCAAACTGCCGTCGGGTCACCTTCTCCGGGGGTGTGCGTCCGAGATGGTCGCAGACCAGCGATGCGTGCCGGTGGACTGTCTCGGGGTTGATACCGGTCACTTCCGCGAGGTAGGGGAGGGGGAGGGTGGCGAACTGCTCCGGCCCGGTGATCCCCGCCTCCCGGTACTTCTTCAGGCTCACCGCCGGTACTCCGGCGTCCCGGAGGATCCGTTCGTTGCACAGCGCCCGTGCGTCAGCGAGGAGAGTTTCGCGCTCCTGGGGGCCCAGGTTCGCTTTTTTGAGCCGCCCGGCATCGGCAGCGGCAAGGGCGTCGATATCCTCGATGCCCTGGTCCATCAGGCTCCGTGCCACCTTTGCCGGGCTCCGCCCTTTTCGCGGAGGGATGCGTGCCCGAATGAACTTGCGCATCTCGCTCCGTCTCCGGAGCCGGGCGAGTGCCCCCTCGGCTCCCTCGATCAGCTCCTCCGCCCGTGCCCTCTCCACCCCGAGCTCCGATGCAAGCGTTTTGGGATCGGCGCGGGCGATGTCCTGCGCCGAGTACCGGTGATGGTTGTACAGCCGGGGGAGATCCTCCTCGTCGATCCCGGGGATCATCAACAGGGCCTCCCGGTTCGACTGGATATGGTTGCAGAGCGGGCAGCCCAGGTCCCAGGGCCTGCTCCCCCGTTTCACCAGGCGGACATGGCGCAGGCCATGCACTGTGCAGATGGCGTCGGTGCGCACCGCGCGGCCCCACATGGATCCGGGGAGGCTGATGTTGAAGGTACAGTCCGGGTACCCGGAGCACCCGATGAACTGCGACCCCCCGGCAAACCGGATGCGGAGCTCGTTTCCGCAGACCGGGCATGATCCGACCGTCCGTTCTTCGGCGGTCCGTTCCCGGATCTCCTCGCCGATCTCCTCTTCGTGGGTCTCCAGCTGGTCGAATACCTGGTGGAGCATCTCCCGCGATTCCTCGATCACCTCGTCCCGCCGGATCTTTCGCTCGCGGATCTGCTGCATGTGCTCCTCCAGCTGGCGGGTCATGTCCGGCCGGGTGATGGTGTCGGCATGGTGCTCCAGTGCGTCGATCACCGCCCGGCCGACCAGGGTGGGCCGCAGCGGGTTGTCGGTGACGTATCGCCTCGAGATGAGCTTGGCGATCACATCGTGGCGGGTGCTCTTGGTCCCGAGCCCGAGCTCCTCCATCTTCTTGATCAGGCTGCTCTGCGAGTACCGCCCGGGGGGCTGGGTCTCCTTCTCCTCGAGCGAGACCCCCAGGAGCGGCAGGCGGTCGCCCACCTCGCAGTGGGGCACGTAGCGTTCCGTGCCTCCCGTGTAGGGATAGACCTCCCGCCATCCGGGAAAGGTCACCCGGGCACCGGTGGCGATGTAGGTCTCCCCGCCGGCATCCAGGTGATACTTCGAGGTCGCCCATTCCGCGTCCGGGCACAGGGTGGCCAGGAACCTCCGGGTCACCAGATCGTATATCCGCCACCGCTGTTCGCCCAGTGCCGCCCGGGTGGCCGCGGCGGTGGGGTGGATCGGGGGATGGTCCGTGGAACTCCGGCGCCCCCGCGTGGGGGTGCTCCGGCGGTGTTTCCGGACCCAGGCGGCCTCCCGGGACAGGTCGGACCGGGTGAGTTCAGTGAGGATCCGGTCGAGATCGAGCGATGAGGGATAGACCGTGTTGTCTGTCCGCGGGTAGGAGATGAATCCGTTCACGTACAGGTCCTCTGCGATGCGCATCGCGTTGGAGGCCGAGACACCCACCCGGGCGGCCGCCACCAGAAACGAGGTGGTGTCGAATGGCGGGGGCGCCCGGTCCTTCTTGGTCCCCTCCTTCGCCTTCGCCACCGTCACCGGAGCCCGGGTGCGTTCCCGGGCACGGACGGCGGCATCACCATCGGTGAACCGCCCCTGCTCATGCCGGGCCGTGAACGGCTCTCCCCCCTTCTCGGTGTCCAGGGAGAGGACCCAGTAGGGTTCGGGGACGAAGGCCTCGATCTCCTTCTCCCGGTCCACAATCATCGCCAGCGTGGGGCTCTGGACCCGGCCCACCGAGAGGATGTTCGCCCCCCCGCGACGGGCGGCGATGGTGATGAACCGGGTCAGGGACGCGCCCCAGATGAGATCGATGATCTGGCGCGCCTCTCCCGCGGCCGCGAGATCAAAGTCGAGATCCGCCGGGTCACTGAACGCCTCGTGGATCTCCTCGGAGGTGATCGCCGAGAAACGGGCCCTCTGGACCGGCACGGACGGGTTGGCCGCCCGGACGATCTCAAAGGCCTCTTTTCCGATCAGCTCCCCCTCGGTGTCGAAGTCGGTGGCGATGGTCACCCGGTCGGCGCCGCGGGCACTCTTCGAGAGGAGCCTCACGATGTTCTTCTCGGTGACCCGCTTGACCGTCCCCGCATCGATGAGCGAGCGCGGTGGCCGATCCGTCCGTCTCCAGTCTCCGTATCCCTCTTCGAAATCGATCTCCACCACGTGGCCACGAAGACCCATCGCGGCGGTGTGATCGAACTGGTAGATGTTCACGCCGCCCCGCTTCTCGGCCTCCACCTTCCCCCTGCCCGCGAGGATGGAGGCGATGCGCTGTGCCGACAGGTTCTTCTCTGCAACGATCAGGTGCACGGTTCCCTACACCTCTCCTGATTCGATCGCGGCCCGGATGAGTTCACGGAGCTCCCGGGGATCCGCCCGACCGCGGGTCTCCTTCATCACCTGGCCGACCAGGTAGTTGATGGCCCCGTCCTTTCCCGAGCGAACGTCCGCCACCGCTGCCGGATGAGCCCGGAGCACCGCGGTGACCACGTCGGTGAACGCACCACCCGACGTCTTCTCCAGCCCCAGCCGGGAGACGATCTCGGACGGGGGCGAGGTCGTCCCGTGATCCCGGATCTCATCGAGCATCAGCCGGAGCACCTCCACCGTCCCCGTATCGGTGATCCTGTCGTCTTCGTACAGGGAGAGCAGTCCGGAGAAGAGAGCGGGTGAGATGGCGGAGACCGGCATGTCCCGGTAGGAGAGCTCGCCAAGCAGCGTGTCAGCGACCCAGGTCGCCGCATGATGCA
Source organism: Methanomicrobiales archaeon (assembly GCA_049974905.1). Classification (GTDB taxonomy): domain Archaea; phylum Halobacteriota; class Methanomicrobia; order Methanomicrobiales; family Methanoculleaceae; genus JBNGCZ01. Next base: position 15,767 of record JBNGCZ010000016.1, on the reverse strand, counting down.
CGGCGTCCACGTCCCTGGCCACCGCCTCGAAGAAATCGGCGAGCACGGGGTCGCCGGTGAGGGTGCGGGCATGGTCCGGGGAGAGGCCGTACTGGCTCTCGAACCGCTTCCGCCGGGCATCGGGGAGTTCGGGGAGCTGGATCCCGCCAAGCCAGTCCCGCACCCGCAGCGGCACCAGATCGGGTTCCGGGAAGTAGCGGTAATCGTGCTCCTCTTCCTTGGACCGCGACGAGGTGGTCACCCCCCGTGATTCCAGGAAGTGGCGGGTCTCCCGGACCACCCTCCCGCCGCGGCGCAGCACGTTCTTCTGGCGGGTGATCTCGAACATCAGGGCCTTCTCCACTCCCCGGTACGATGATATGTTCTTGATCTCCACCCGTTCGCTCCCTTCAAGCGAGATGTTGGCATCCACCCGAAGACCGCCCTCCCGCTCACCATCGAAGACATCCAGGTACTCGAGCACGGTGCGCAGCTTGGTGATGAACCGTCGCGCCTCCTTCGGCGACCGGAGATCGGGTTCGGTGACCAGCTCCATGAGCGGGGTGCCGCTCCGGTTGTAGTCGGCGAGGGCGTACTGCGGCCGTCCGCCACCTCCCCTGTGAACCAGGCGGCCGGGATCCTCCTCGAGGTGGATGCGGGTGATGCGGATGTCCTTGTCGCGGCCGTGGTCATCCTCGATCCGCAGGGATCCGCCGACCGCCAGGGGCCGGTCGTACTGGGTGATCTGGAATCCCTTGGGCAGATCCGGGTAGAAGTAGTTCTTCCGGGCGAACTCGGACTCCTCGGGAATATCCATGTCGAGTGCTTTCGCCACCCGGAGGGCATACTCCACCGCCTTCTGGTTGATCCGGGGGAGGGATCCGGGCAGCCCGAGGCAGATGGGGCAGACATGCGTGTTCGGCTCGTCGTCCTGGTAATCGGTGGAGCATCCGCAGAAGAGCTTGGTGGCGGTGGTCAGCTGGCAGTGGATCTCCAGCCCGATGACGGTCATCATGCGGCGAGCACCTCCTCGCACGCACAGGCGGCGTCCATCACCCGCTCGTCCTCGTCCCAGCGCCCCAGGATCTGGAGCCCCACGGGGAGCCCGTCCACCCGGCCGCAGGGAACCGATATCGCGGGAATACCGGCCAGGTTCGCGGGGACGGTGAGTATGTCGGAGAGGTACATGGAGAGCGGATCCGTCTTCTCACCCAGCCCGAAGGCGGTGGTGGGCATGGTGGGTCCGGCCAGGAGATCCACCTCGGAAAAGAGCCGGGTGATCTCGTCCCGGAGGCTCTGCCGGGCGTCCTGTGCCTTCTGGTAGTAGCGCCCGTAGTACCCGGCGGAGAGGGCGAAGGTGCCCAGCATGATCCGGCGCCTGACCTCCGGCCCGAAGCCCTCGCCCCGGACCGCCCGGTAGGCCTGGTGCCAGGGCTTCCTGGTGTCGACGGGGCGGCCGTACCGCACCCCGTCGAACCGCGCCAGGTTGGAACTCGCTTCGCTGGTGCAGATGACGTAGTAGGATGCGAGGGCGTAGGCCATGCTCGGGAGGGAACAGGGAACGATCTCCGCCCCGGTCTCGCCCAGCCGGTCGATCGACGCCGACACCGTGTCGGCAACCGCGGGGTCCACCCCTTCCCCGAAGAACTCTGCGGGCACCCCGATACGCAGGCCGTCGATGTCGGGAGTGGGGCGGTGGGTGTAGGGGCGGCCGGCGGCCGCAGTCGAATCACGGGGATCGGGACGGGCGGTGATGGCCGCGAGAAGACCGGATACCTCCGCCACCGTCCGGCCCATGGGTCCGATCTGTTCGAGGGAGTTGGCGTAGGCGATGAGCCCGTACCGGGAGACCCGTCCGTAGGTGGGTTTGAACCCCACGATCCCGCAGAACGCGGCGGGGCACCGGATGGAGCCGCCGGTATCGGTCCCCAGCGCGAGCGGCACCATCCCGGCAGCCACCGCCGCCGCGCTCCCTCCTGATGAGCCGCCGGGAACGCGACGGGGATCCACCGGGTTGGTGGTGGGCCCGAACGCACTGTTCTCGGTGGTGGTCCCCATCCCGAACTCGTCCATGTTGGTCTTGCCCGGGATGACCGCCCCGGCCTCCTTCAGGAGCGTGACCACATGGGCGTCATAGGGGGGGATGTAGCCCTCCAGGATCCGGGACCCGCAAGTGGTGGCCAGCCCCCGAGTGGAGATATTGTCCTTGACCGCCACCAAAACCCCGGAGAGCGGCCCTCCTTCCCTGCAGGTCGCCTCCGGGGAGAGGGTGATGAAGGCGTTGTGCCGGTCGTCGATCCCGCCCGCATACCGGCCCGTGGTCACTGCATCACCCGGGGTGCTTTTATGAATCCATCCTCGCTGGCACCGGCATTCGCGAGGACTTCGTCCTGGGAGAGCGACGGTGCCGGTGTGTCCTCCCGCAGGACATTGACCGGTCCGCTTCGTTCCCGCTCCCGTTCCTCCACCCCGTCGAGGATCCCGAAATAATCCAGGATCCCGGTGAACTGGGAGGTGAACTCCTCGACTTCCTCCGGGGTGATGCCCACATCCGCGAGCCCGGCGATATGTTCGACGTCCGTTTCGTCAACCATGCAATCCGCTCTCACTCTCTTTCATCTGGATTAAGTACCGTTGGAGGGATTTTTTATAACCATTTTCACGCGCCTGCCGCCGGATCACCGTGAAGACACCGCTGCCGTACTGCATCGCTTTCTTCCTCTGCCAGGCGATCTCCGGCCCGATGAACCGGGCGGCACACTCACGGAGGGGGATCTTTCCCACGTCACCCCGCACCAGATCAGCGGCCGGGATGGCGGACGCGGCACGCATCACCCGGAGATCGGTATAGGGGAGGGAGAGGTGGAGGCCATGGGCGGCCGCCACTCGCTGATCGCGGGCGATCTGGCGGGGCAGGTCCGCCCGGTCCCGCTCCAGGTCGCCCGGCAGGTCCGCGCTTTCCCGGTACCGGGCATACCCTCCGAAGAGCTCGTCGGCCCCCTGCCCGGTGAGCAGGCGGACGAATCCATGGTCGGCCGCCCATTCCGCGGCAAACCAGAGAGTGGCGGCGATGGAGACATCGACGGGGGTGGGGTCCGGGAGCGCGGCGACCACCTGCCTCAGTGCATCGGCGATCCCGGCCGCGGTTATGGTGTGGACATGCAGCGGGCAGCCGATCCGCCCCGCCGCCTCCTGTGCCCGGCGGATATCGTGCGATCCCTCCACTCCCACCACCACGCAGTCGAAGCCGGAGAGTGCCGCGATCAGGGCGGAATCCACACCGCCGGAGAAGGCAACCACGCCTCCATCTCCACTGCGCAGACGGACCGCGGTCTGAAGCGCATGACGGAGTTCCATGGGGGGCGGATCGGGGGAGATCGCGCCGCGGTCAGCTCCATCACAGACGACCCGCCCCGGCGGGCACGGACCCGGGACGATGCCCATCGGATCACGGGCCATGCACCCGTCCCACCGGAGGAAGAATTCTCCGCCGCACTGCCGGATCCGCTCTGGAGCGTGTGTGAGGAGATCGGCGAGCTGGTCCGGCCCGAGGACCGTTCCGTCGAGCTCCATCCACCCCACGAGCTCCATCGCCCTCATCACCGTACCGGAAAAGGCGTCGGTCATTGCTCCGCGCAGAGCGCGTCGAGCCGCTCGATCACCCGGTCCACCTGGTGGACGGCGGTCCCCAGGTACCCCGCGGGATCGAGGAACTCATCGAGTTCCGCCCGCGAGCACCGGGCGGCCACCGCCTCGTCCCCGGCCAGGATCTCCCCGAAGTCCCGGTTCTCTGCACGCGACCGCATGCTTGCCACGCGGACGCGTTCATGGGCCTCCTGGCGGTCCATACCCCTCCGGGTCAGCAGGATCATCACCGACTCGGCCATGTTGATGCCGCGCAACAGGTGCAGGTTCTCCCGGATCCGGTCTTCGTCGAAGGTGAGCCCGTCGATGACCCGGATCATCACCGCGAGGAGGTGGTCGCAGAGCACGCTCGCTTCCGGGAAGAGCACCCTTTCGGGCGCGGAGTTGGTGAGATCGCGCTCGTCCCACAGGAGATTGTTCTGGAGCGCCGGCTCCACGGCGGCGCGGACGATCCGGGCGAGGCCGCACACCTGCTCGCTCTTGATGGGGTTTCGCTTGTGGGGCATGGTGGATGATCCCACCTGCCGCTCGCCGAAGGCCTCCTCCACTTCCCCGATCTCGGAGCGCTGCATCAGCCGGATCTCGAGCGCGATCTTGTCCAGCGTGGTGGCCACCCCGGCGAGGAACATGAAATATTCGGCGTACCGGTCACGGGAGACCACCTGGTTGGAGATGCTGACCGCCGAGAGATCCAGGCGCTCCATCATCGCTTCCTGCACGGCGGGGGCGACGTCTCCAAGCGACGCCTGGGTCCCCACCGCCCCGGTGAGCTGCCCCACCAGGAGCCGGGGCCGGAGCTGGCGGAGCCGCTCGATATGCCGGCCCACCTCGTCCGCCCAGACCGCGAACCGCATGCCCCAGGTGGTGGGGATGCCGATCTGGCCGTGGGTCCTGCTCGCGGTGACCAGGTGTTTCGTCTCGCCCGCCCGCCGGAGCAGGGCCGCAAGGAACCGGCAGAGCTTCTCCCCGACGAGATCGAGACTCTGGGCGAGCTGGAGCGCGGTGGCGGTGTCCAGGATATCGTTCGATGTGGCCCCAAAGTGGATCCATCGCCCGGCATCCCCGCAGACCTCCGCCACCGCCTTCACCACCGCCATCATGTCGTGGTTGATCTCCGCCTCGATCGTCTTCGCCCGGGCAAGCGTCGCCTCTCCGGCAGACCCGCGGATGGCGACGGCATCCTCCTCGGGGATGAGACCGAATTGTGCCTCCGCCTCGGCCAGCGCCACTTCCACCTCCACGATGGCTGTGAACCTGTTTTCCTCGCTCCACACCGCTCGCATCTCGGGAGTGCCGTACCGGAAGTCAATGGGATGGATCGCCATGCCTCTACAATCGATCTCTGTCATGAAAAACCGTGCGGGAGGGCGGACGCCTCCACCTTCATGCCCACCTGGATCGAGGCGAGATCGCGTTGGTCACACGACGGGGCGATGCACCGGAGCCGGCCCTTTCCGTCCCACCCCTGCACGATTCCGATTGCACGGGCAAAGCCCTCACCATCGCAGAACGCGATCAGGCGGCCGGGCCAGTGCTTCTGGAGAGCGGGGACCTTCCCGTGCACGCCGATGCCGCCGATATCCAGGGTCTGTCTCTTGTGCACCGGCGAAGTACTCCCGGAACCGGCGTTCCCGGACGGTCCGGCGCTGTGCCGGTGTGCGCTTCCGGACGTGCGGTGAGGGAGGGATCACGCACAGCTCGATCTCTCTCCGTTTCTGAATGATCGGACGGATGTGATCCAGTTCACCTCCGGCCTCGATGGCCACGACCCAATCCGGCCGGAGGAGATCGATCAGGTGGACCTGGAATTCGCGCCCCCCACTCCCGCCGATGAATCCGGGCGAGTCGACGATCAGGTGGGTGGCCCCTGCCATCCATGCCCGATCGGCCAGTCGCCGGGCACCGCAGACCGCCAGGAGGAAGATCCCGCGGGGCGAGATATCGCCTGCGAAACGGAGGATCGGCGGATCGATTGGCCCGACCGTCACGATACCGGGAGAGGCCGAGGGTGGCCGGCGGGCCGATGGTGGACTGCCCCACATCGCAGTCCAGCATGGCGACGGGTGCCGTTTCCGGGAGGGTGTCCCGCATCAAGGTGCACAGGCAGGTCTTGCCCCGATCCACGCCCCCCATGACATACAGGCTGCCCTGGGGCATCCCCCCGAACCGGTCCGCGATCCATTCCCACTCCGGTGCAGGGATCATGGATCAGATCTACCGTCCGCCGGAGCATCAGGTGGCACCGGCGATCATTTCATACGTGGCCGGTGCACACCCGGTGCTCATGAGAGTGTGTGGTTTTGTGGCAAGCCCCCGTCACGGGGGAAACACCGACGTCCTGGTCCAGCAGATCCTGAACGGTGCCCGGGAGGAAGGGGCCGAGACGGCAGTCCACTACCTGAACGATCTCGAGTTTCGCTGTTGCCAGGGCTGCCGGTACTGCAAGGTCAATGACTCCTGCCGGCTGGACGACGATATGCAGGACCTGTACCGAGACCTGTACAGGGCGGACGGCATCGTCATCGGCTCCCCCATCTACTTCGGCCAGATGTCGGGGCTCGCCAAGTGCTTCCTGGACCGCTGGTTCGCACTGATGAACCCGGACTTCTCCTCCCGGCTCCCGGCCGGCAAGAGGGGTGCACTGGTCTTCCCCCAGGGGGACACGGATCCCGGTGTCTACGCAGCGGTACCCGGTCACTTCAGTGACACCCTGGAATTTTTCGGTATCACGGTGGTGGATTCCTTCATCGCCCCGGGGCTCCAGAACCTGGGCGATGCGGCAAAGGACCCGGTCCTGATGGAGCGTGCCTGGCGCGCCGGACAGATGATCGTGTCGGGGCCCTGATACCGCCGCTTTATTTTTTCGGTGACCGGCAAACATCAAAGGCAGCGCCCGATCAAACTGACTGTACTCCATGGACCCCCTTGACGAGTGGTTCCCCTACACCGCCTACCGCCCCCACCAGCGGGAGATGCTGGAGGCAGTCCTCACCTCCGCCCGCGAGGGTGGCATCCTGATGATCGATGCACCCACCGGCAGCGGGAAGTCGAGCACGGTGGCGGCTCTCCTCGCCGCCGCCCGCGGCAGGAAGGTGGTGGTGGCGGTGCGCACCATCAGCCAGCTCGACACGTTCCTCCGGGAGCTCGCGCTGATCCGCGAGAAGCAGAAGGGCCTGAAATTTGCCTATCTCATCGGAAAGGGTGCGATGTGTCCGCTCGGCGGTGAGGGAGATGTGTACCGCCGATGCGAGGGGGTGAAGGCGTTTTCCACCGAGCTGATGCGGGAGAGAGCCCGGAGAGGGGCGTCGCATCCAGCGAACGATCCCATCATCCGCCGGCAGATACAGCGAATGGATCCCGAACACCCGCTCATCTGTCCATATTTCATATACAGCCGGGCATATGCCGAGTCCCGTGAGGGCACGCAGCGGATCGGGCCGTCCGGCGCGCTCCTCTCCCGGGCGGCGCAGCTCGGTTCCCGGCTGATCCAGCCGGACGGTCTGAAACAGTTCTGCGGAGACCTCTGTCCCTACGAGACGATGCTCGCCGCCGGGCGGGAGGCGGATGTGGTGCTGGTCAACTTCTACCATCTCTTCGATCCGGCCATTCGCGAACAGCTCTACGCCTCCCTCGGTCTCGACGAAGCGGACACCCTGCTCCTCATCGACGAGGCGCACAACTGCGGCGATGTTATCCAGTCCATCCAGAGCATCACCATCCGGAGCCACGACGTGGAGCAGGCGATAACAGAACTCTCCCACCGGCGGTCACGGAAACGAGGAGCGGCCGAATCGGTCTCCGCTGTCATCGGGCGCGTCGGGATATTCCTGGATATGCTCCGCAACGCACCCGAACGCGAGGACTGGTTCGATCCCCGGATCTTCGGGCGAACGGTGCTTGCCGAGTCCCTGTACGGGTCGATGGAGGGGGTGGTCGAGGACCTCCTGACCATCTCCGAATCGATCCGGGAAGAACAGGCGAAAGAGCATGATTACCGGGAGACGGCCATAGAACGGCTGACCGAATTCTTCTACCGGGTGCTGCGGGCCGGGGAGGACCCGGCGTTTCTGACCATCTACCGGATGGAGGAGGAGGGGGTGGCCCTGGAGGTCCAGAGCATCGATCCCGGCCCCACCATCCAGGAGATCGCCGGATCCCATGCGGCCTGCGTGCTCATCTCCGGCAGTCTCTCCCCCATCGAGCAGTACCGCCGGTACTACTTCGATACAAACCCGGTCGCCACCATTGCGCTTCCAAACGCCTTCCCGCGTGAAAACCGGCGCCTGCTGGCGACGACCGACATCACCAGCACCTGGCGGACCCGGAACGACCAGGAGACCATCTCCCGGATCCTCGACTACATCTCCACATATGCGTCCCTGCCCGGGAACCTCGCCGTGTACTTCCCCTCCTACGAGATGCTGAACGCCTATGCAGAGCGGCTCCCGACCCACATCCACGGCAAGGACGTCTTTGCAGAACCCCGCACCGCCCGCGAAGCGACCCGGGCGCTCTCGGAATTTCTGGATCTCCCATCGAAGGGCAGGTACGGGCTGATGCTCGCCGTGTGCGGGGGAAAGTGGAGCGAAGGACTCGATTACCGGGGTGAACTCCTCTCGGGGGCCCTGGTCATCGGGCTTCCCCTCTCCCCGTTCACCCCGGTCCGGCGGCTGGCCATCCGCTACTTCCGGATGAAGTTTGGAGAGGAGGGAGAGTTCATCAGCTACACCCTCCCCGCCATCAACCGTGCCACCCAGGCGATCGGCCGGGTGGTGCGGACCCCCGAAGACCGGGGTATCCTGGTCCTCGGTGACCGGCGGTTCCTGGAGCCGCGGGTCCACGACGGTCTCCCCCCCTGGATGCAGGAGGAACTGGTCCCCTGCGATATCGAACGGTTTCGCCGGGAGGTGAACACATGGCGATGACCCGCGGATCGTGCCGGTTCGGGCTCTGGTTCGTGGAGGTCGACTGGGAGGGGACCACCGTCCACCGGGTCCGGTTCACCCGTTCCGGCGTGGACGGCCCGGTCCCTCGCGAGATCAGCCGGTACTGCGCAGGACGATCCGCTGACTGCACGACCCTCACCTCGCCGGCCGCCCGGGGCGACGGGATGTTTCCCCGGATCTACCGCGAGGTCCGGTCCATCCCGAAGGGCTGCACCGCCACCTACGGGGAGATCGCCCGGATACTGGGCACCTCCCCGCGGGCGGTGGGCATGGCCATGCGCCGGAATCCGACACCGCTGGTGGTCCCCTGCCACCGCGTGGTCGCGGCCGACGGTCTCGGTGGGTTCACCCCGGATATCTCCATCAAGAGGGATCTGCTCACCATGGAGCAGAAACAACGCGGGAGAACAAAACCCAGGACGAATCGCGCATGATCCAGCGAACGGGCGTCGTGCTCATCGGCGGCGAGGGGCGACGGATGGGCGGGCGGGAGAAGTATTCCATCCTGCATGAGGGACGGACGTTCCTCGACCATCTCCTCGATACGCTCCGGGAGACCACCGATGAGGTGATCGTCGTCTCCCGGGATTCGGAGCAGCGCGCCCGGTGTGAGGCGGTGACCGGCGCCCGGTGCATCACCGATATCAGGCGGGGAATCGGTCCCATCGGGGGGATCCATGCCGCGTCCCGTTCCGCCCGGGGGGAGCTCCTGTGCGTGGTGGCCTGCGATATGCCGTGCATCAGTCCCGCAGTCATCGAATATCTCTTCTCGCGCTGTGAGGGGTACGACGCGGCCGTTCCCTGCTGGAATCGGGAGATGCTCGAGCCCCTCCACGCGATCTACCGGCGGGAGGCGGTGGTGCAGGCCCTGGAGACCGACCCCTCGCTCTCTCTCCGGGGCATGATCTCCCGGTTCCACACGCGCTATATCCCGATAGGGGAGATCCGCCGGTTCGACCCGGTCCTCCATACCTTCACCAACATCAACCACCCGCACGACCTGGAGCGGTTCACCAACCGGTGACGGTCAGATGGGCTGCCTTCGTCCGGCGGCATCCCGCCGGTATGTACCCAGCTCGGACCCGACCAGGAGATCTCCTCGAAACACCGGCCCGTCCCGGCAGACGCGAAGCCCCCCGGGATCGATGGCGCACGATCCACAGACCCCCACGCCGCACTTCATGTACCGGTGGAGCGCGAACTGGCCGCGGTCGGCAATCCCCTTCTCCTCGAGGATGGCGAGCATCGCCGCCATCATCGGCTCCGGGCCGCAGACACAGATGTGGTCGTAGTCCTCGGGCGGCGCGGAATCGAGGAGGTCGGTGACCCGTCCATGGTGGCCGGCGGTGCCGTCGTCGGTGGCCACCTCCAGCCGGCAGTGGGTGCCGAGCATGTTCTCAAAGAGGAGCTCCCCGGCGGTCCGGGCCCCGAGCAGGAACGTGTCGATCCCCCCGCGCACCGCGAGCGGGAGGAGCGGCGCCGCGCCCACGCCCCCACCCACGGCGAGGGTCCGGCCCGGCGTATCGAACCAGGTTCCAAACGGCCCCCGGATGCCGATCAGGTCCCCTTCCCCGAGCGAGAAGAGCGCGGTGGTCGCCTCGCCCACCTCCTGCACGGTGATGGTGGTGCTGCTGGAGAGCGCCATGGGGATCTCGTCCACCCCCGGCACCCAGACCATCACGAACTGCCCCGGTTCGAAGAGATAGGAGCGGTCGACATAAAACGACCGCACGGTGGGGGACTCCTGCACGATCCGGGAGATCACCACCCCTTCCGGGAGCCCCTCATCCATGGGCACACCCCACGATATCTGCCGGGTCAGCGCCGTCGTCGGCATACAGGTCGCCGGCAATCTGCCCGAAGACCTCGATCCCCCCGCTGTACACGGCGCTTCCCATCTCCACCGCTGTGGCGCCGGCCATCAGCATCTCCACCACGTCCCGGGCGGAGGTGATCCCCCCGCACCCGATGATGGGACAGGAGCATGCCTCATAGAGCTCGTACACGCATCGCACCGCCACCGGGAAGATGGCGGGGCCGGAGAGCCCGCCCCACCGGTTCCCGAGCACCGGACGCCGGAGCTCGGTGGAGATCCGCATCGCCTTGAGCGTATTGACCGCCACCACCGCGTCCGCACCACCACGCTCCGCCGCTCGTCCTATGGCCGCGATATCGGCGACATTGGGAGTGAGTTTTACCCAGACGGGAACGTTCTGCCGGGCCACCGCCCGGGTGCACTCCGCGACGAGATCCGGATCGCTTCCCACCGCCGCCCCGTAACCCTCCGCATGGGGACAGGAGAGGTTCAGTTCCACTCCCGCCGCCTTCCCGGCAAACCACGAGGCCACCGTTCCGCATTCCTCCGGGGTTCCCCCGTAGATGCTCACCAGCACCGGGCGCCCGGCAAGGGATTCCAGCTCGCCTGCAAACTCCCGGCCCGGATTCGGGAGTCCCATGGCGTTGAGCAGGCCGTCCTCGAGCACCACCAGGCAGGGCCCCGGGTGGCCGACGGACGGTTCCGGGCCGATCGACTTGGTGATCACACCGCCGGCACCGTGCGCGAGCACCCGGGCCAGTGACGAGCCGGTGGTTCCCAGTATGCCGGCAGCCAGGAGGAGGTGGTTGGAAAACGTCAGTCCGCCGATCTGCACGGGACCGGGCGCCAGTTGCAGCATGGCCAGAGATATGGTGATCTCTTATTATGAGCCTACCCATAGCTAGTGACAGCGATGACCCGACTGAGCGTACTGGGGATGGGCCGGATCGGCGGCGAAGTGGCGTACCTGGCGGCACTGCTGGGGCTCGCCGACGAGCTGGTGGTGCACGATATCGCCGAGGAGTTTCTGCACGCACAGGTACTGGATCTGCGCCACGCCGCCACGGGGGTCGATGTATCCACCGACAGTGCGGATATCCCCGCCTCCGATATCGCGGTGGTCGCCGCCGGGACCCCCCGCAACCCCGGTATCAGGAGCCGGGCCGATCTCCTGGAGGCGAACTTTCCCGCCATGAAGGCCTGCGTTCACCTGCTGGACGGGTTTCGCGGGGTGGTGATCGCGGTCTCCAACCCGGTGGATGCGAATACCCATCTCCTCCACCGCATGCTCGGGTGCGAGCGGTCGCGGGTGATCGGGTTCGGCGGCCAGCTGGACAGCGCACGGTTCAGCCTGCTCCTTGCCGGATCCGGTATCGAGGAGAACGGGGTGGTCCTCGGGGAGCACGGCGACCACCAGGTACCCCTCTTCCACCGGCTCGAGACCACGGTCGACATCCCGCTCCGGGAGCGCATGCTCGCCCAGCTCCGGACCAGCAGCATGGAGGTGATCCGCGGAAAGGGGGGCACCGTCTTTGGCCCCGCCGCCCATATCGCCGATCTGATCGAGGCGGTGGCCACTGATCGCCGTGAGGTGATCCCCTGCTCGTGCGTGCTCGACGGCGAGTACGGCCTATCGGAGTGCGCGATGGGTGTGCCGGCGCGGGTCGGGAGCGAGGGGGTGCTCTCCGTGGAAGAATGGGAGCTTGACGGATGGGAACGGGCCCGCATGGACGAGGCGGCGGCGTTCCTCGGCGATCTCTGCGGGAGGTTCGATGTCTGAGATCCGTGAGGCGGTGATCACCCAGGTGGAGTACACCGCCGCCGGTGACGGCACGGTCATCCATATCTTCGGCCGCGACACCGACCGGCAGGCCGTGCATATCCGGGTGACGGGATTTCGCCCCTACCTGTATGCACCCGTCGACGAGGTGGACGGACATCCGCTCCCCGACGCGGTCACCGGGGTGGACGATGCGGTGTACCGCACCATCCGGGGGATCGAGGTGCGCCGCCTCTATACCCGGCGGCCCGTGGACGTGCGGGATGTCCGGGATCATTTCTCGGGTCATTTCGAGGCCGATATCCCCTTCACCACCCGGTTCCTGATCGATTCCGGCCTGCGGGCCGGTGTCCGGGCGGCGGCAGAGACGGTCGATTACCGGGACCTGGAGCCCGCTACCGTGCAGGTCCCCTCCCGGGTGTGCATGATGGACATCGAGTGCGAGGACAGGCGGGGATTCCCGGACACGAACCGGGACGCGGTCATCTGTATCACCTGCCGCGATTCCTACGACGAGCGCTACACCACGTTCCTGTGGACTCCCGGCGGAGAAACTCCTGTATCGGTGGAGAACCGCACGCAATCCGGCGGTCTTCCAAACGGCTGTTTTACCGAGGATAGCCACACCATCTGCGTGTACCCGGACGAGGCCTCCATGATCCGGGCATGGTGTGACTATATCCGGGACCGTGACCCCGATGTGCTGAGCGGCTGGAACCTGCTCGAGTTCGACATCCCCTACCTTGTGGGCCGGATGGAACGGCTGGGGATCTCCATGGAGCCGCTTGCCCGGCTCCCCGGCCAGTCCACCCGCACGCCCATGCGGGGACGGGCGCTCTTTGACCTCCTCCCCGCCTACAAGCGCATGCACCAGGGCCAGAAGGAGTCCTACCGGCTGGACGCCATCGCCGAGGAGGAGCTCGGCGAGGGGAAGATGCGCTACACCGGCACGGTCAGCGATCTCTGGGAGAAGGAACCGGACCGGCTGGTGGAGTACAACTTCAAGGACGTGGAGCTCTGCCACGAGATCGACAGGAAACAGATGATCATCCCGTTCTACCAGGAGATCGCCGGGTACGTGGGCTGCCCGCTGGATCTCACTCTGAGTTCGTCCCGGCTCATCGATGTCCTCATCCTCCGGCGATCGCACGGCCGGTTCGTCCTCCCCTCCCGCGGGTATACAGAAGGGGAGGAGTTCGAGGGGGCGGTGGTCTTCGAACCCTCCCGGGGTCTCAGGGAGAACGTGGTGGTGCTGGATCTCACCTCTCTCTACCCCATGGCGATGATGACCATCAACGCCTCTCCGGAGACGAAGAGCCCCGAGGGCGAACTGCAGGCGCCAAACGGGGTCCGGTTCCGGAAACAGCCCGACGGGCTGACCCGGACCATCATCTCCGACCTGCTGGAGGAGCGGCGCGAAAAGAAAGAACTCCGGGACCGTCACCCCTTCCAGTCGCCGGAGTATGTCCGGTACAACCTGCAGCAGAACGTCATCAAGGTGATCATGAACTCCTATTACGGGGTCAGCGGGTACGCCCGGTTCCGGCTGTACGACCGGGAGATCGGGGCGGCGGTCACCTCGGTGGGACGGGCGATCATCCGGCACACCCGGGAGGTGATCACCGGCATGGGGTACACCGTCCTGTACGGCGACACCGACTCCTGCATGGTCCAGATCCCGGCCGATGATCTGGATCGCCAGATCCGGATGGCCGGGGAGATCGAGGACCGGGTGAATGCCAGCTATGACCGATTCGCCCGGGAGGTGCTGAACGCCGATCGCCACTGGTTCTCCATCAAGTTCGAGAAGGTGTACCGGCGGTTCTTCCAGGCGGGCAAGAAGAAGCGGTACGCCGGGCACCTGGTGTGGAGGGAGGGGAAGCGGGTGGACGACATCGATGTGGTGGGCTTCGAGATCCGCCGGAGCGACTATCCGCACATCACCAAGGAGGTGCAGGCAACCGTCATCGAGAAGATCATCACGGGTGAAGGGTTCGACGAGGTGAAATCGTATCTGCGGGACGTGATCATCGCCTTTCGAAAAGGGGACTACTCACTCGATGACGTGGGCATCCCGGGGGGAATCGGCAAGCACCTGGACGCCTACGCCACCGATGACGCCCACATCCGGGGAGCAAAGTATGCCAACGCCCACCTGGGGACCGATTTCCAGAAGGGAAGCAAGCCGAAGCGGGTCTATATCCGCCGGGTGACCGGAACGTATCCCCGCACCGACGTGGTCTGTTTCGAGTACCCCGACCAGGTGCCGCCCGAGTTCGAGGTGGACTGGGAGCTGATGCTGGAGCGGACCATCAAACAGCCCATCTCCCGCATCATCGAGGCGCTCGGGTGGGAGTGGGACGACGTGGATCCCTCCCGCACCACCCTCGCCGACTTCGGGATGGGATGAATGGGCACCGTGGCAACAGGTTTATCTGCACGAGCACGGAGACTGAAAGGTACCGAGAAACGGTGATGTCCATGATCGATTCCCGCATTGCCCTGGCACTCCTGCTGGCGGTCGCCCTCATCGGGATTTCTGCCGCAACCGGCCCGGATCTCCAGATGGCCCCCCTGAACCCGGACTTCGTCGCCTACCAGGAGGCACGTGCCCCCCTGGCGGCCAGTGACGCAGGCCACCCGCCCGGGCTCACCCCTTCGCCGCTGGATCTCTCGCATCTCGATAGAGACGCGGGATTGTAACCCTCTTTTTTTCTAAAAGGCCGGGGAGATTTTATTACCGGACGGTCTGATTGATATCATATCAGATCGGTGACATGCATGATCGATTCCCGAATTGCCTTTGTGCTTGCCGTGGTGGCCGTCCTTCTCTTTGTTCCGGCAGCAGCCGGTGCAGATCTCCGGATGGCGCCGCTGAACCCGGACTTCGTCGCCTACCAGGAGATGCCGGCGACCATGACCGCATATGCCGGTGAGGCCTCCGTGACCTCCGGGCTCATTCCGTCTCCGCTGGATCTCTCGCATCTCGATGACGATGCGGGGACGCGGGCGACGATGGAGGCTTCCACCTCCTCCTATCCCGCGACCTACGACCTCCGCGATCAGGGCCGGGTGACCGCGGTCCAGGATCAGGGAACTGCCGGGAGCTGCTGGACGTTTGCCACCCTCGCATCGCTCGAATCGTATCTCCTGCCCGGGGAGAGCACGGACTACTCTGAGAACAACATGAAGGATCTCTGTTCCAATCTCTATCCCCAGGGATATGACCGGGCGTTCGATGCCGGGGGTGATCGGTATATGTCCACCGCGTATCTTGCCCGGTGGACCGGGCCGGTGAACGAGGCGGACGACCCCTACAACCCGACCTCCGGGGTCTCTCCTTCGGGACTGACCGTCCAGAAGCACGTGCAGAACGTCTACTTCCTCGCGGATCGCTCGTCCTTCACCGACAACGACGAGATCAAGCAGTTCATCCAGGAGTACGGGGCTCTGTATATCGGGGTGAACTGGGATGAAGAGCTCTACTACAACAGCGCCACCTGCGGATACTACAATCCGGGGTATGCGACCAGTGGCGGCCATGCCATCGCCCTCGTGGGGTGGGACGACACCTACTCTGCGAGCAACTTCAATGACAATC
>JBNGCZ010000015.1:0-43308 GCA_049974905.1 Methanomicrobiales archaeon | reverse complement strand
GATCTTTCCCTTCTGCATGGCGAGATGTCAAAACGGTGCGCTGAATGGGAAGTATATTCCCTAATTCATGCGGTGTTCAGGCTGGAGTGGATCGGGGTCATCGCAGAGCCCGGATCTGACCGGATCTACCGGAAGGCCGGATTCAGGGAGATGCCGGGCCACACACCGTTTGTATGGACAGGAGCGCATGAGACTGAGCGGTGACGACTTTCAACCGGTGACTCTTGATGACCGGTCTCTCTTTGCCGGACAGTACCGGCGGTTTCCGCAGGCGCACAGTGACAATCTCTTCAGCACCATAATCTGCTGGAACCAGTATGCCGATTACCGGTACCTCTGTATGGGGCGACATCTCCTCCTTTCAACCACCATCGATGGTGAAACGTCGTTTCGGTATCCGATCGGTCCCTCTCCATCTACCCTCCTCCCCGATCTCCTCCGTATGGCTCGTGATGAGGGAGGGAGTGCTCCCCTGTTCTTCTTTGATCGGGCATCGGTCCAGGAATTCTCCCGCCAGTACCCCCGTATCCCGGTCTTCGAGGATCGGGATTTCTTCGATTACATCTATTCGTCCGATGAGCTGGCCACCCTTCCGGGCCGCGAGTACCTGACCATCCGAAAGCAGATCAATAAATTCCACCGTGAATGCCGGCATTCCACGGAGCCGATGACCGCTGGTCTCACGGAGGACGTCCTCGAGTTCCTGAAAGAGTGGTGCGAATGGAAGCACTGCGAGGAGCAGCCCCTCCTCAACTATGAAAAGGACGCGGTGCTCTTTGCCGTCGACCATTTCGATGATATCGGGCTTGAGGGGCTCGTTCTCCGGGTGGACGGAGCCATCAGGGGTCTGTCGCTTTTCACCCGGCAGAACCCGGAGACCGCGGTCATCCATTTCGAAAAGGCCCTCCTGGATTGCCCCGGTGCCTACAAGGCTATCAACCAGGAGGCCGCCCGGCTCCTTGCCCCCCGGTATCCCTGCTGCAACCGGGAATCGGATCTGGGAGTGCAGGGCCTCCGGAAAGCGAAGCTTCGCTACCACCCGCACCACTTCGCCCGGGTCTGGTACGTCCAGCGCGAGGACCTCCAGTAGTATACCGAAGAGATTCCCGGCAGAGACGGGCATAATCTCCTGACATCCAGTGTCATCACATACTTGTATCTGCCCGTCCATGCTCCTGACAGTGATGCGGATGGATCGAGATGACAGCATCGCCGGGAATTCATCTCCGAACCGGTTGGTGCATAAAAAGAGCCGGTGCCTGCTCGATCACGCGTATCAGCCCGTGGACTGGTATCCGTGGGGGGGACGACGCCTTCGGTGCGGCACGGGCGCAGGACAGACCGATCTTTCTCTCCATCGGGTACTCCACCTGCCACTGGTGTCATGTCATGGCCCGCGAATCGTTCGAGGATGCGGAGGTCGCCGCACTCCTCAACGATGTATTCATCTGCATCAAGGTGGACCGCGAGGAGCGCCCGGATATCGATGCGATCTATATGACCGCCGCACACCTCCTGGGGGGCAG
This sequence comes from Methanomicrobiales archaeon, assembly GCA_049974905.1. Taxonomy (GTDB): domain Archaea; phylum Halobacteriota; class Methanomicrobia; order Methanomicrobiales; family Methanoculleaceae; genus JBNGCZ01. The sequence goes on along the minus strand of JBNGCZ010000015.1, from coordinate 41,782 downwards.
GGCCGGGTGGCCACTCACCATCGTGATGACTCCGGACAAAAGGCCGTTCTTTGCCGCAAGCTACATCCCGAAGGAGAACCAGTTCGGAATGACCGGTCTTCGTGACCTCATCCCGATGATCCGGGAGGCCTGGGCGACGCGGCGCGAGGAGCTCGTCGAGTCCGGTGCTCGTGTTCTCGAGTTCATCGAAAACCGTATGTGTGCCGGACCGGTGCCTGCGAGCTCCCGACCACGGATCTCCGGGAGATGCTCCGGATCCTCGAGTCACCACAGGAGCACTTTCCAGGATAACCGGTACTGGAGCCCGGTTCGAAAAAAGGGGATTTAGGCGAATTTATCCGTGAATTCGTTCAGGTCCGCTATAGACTGGCACCCTGCCTCGTAGACATAGGCAGGAACCACCAGGCCGCACTTCGCCGGTTCCAGGTTGTGGCGGACGAGAACGATATCATCCTTGTACTCTTCCCAGTAGTTTGCCTGGGTGATGGGCAGCCATGCGGACACGGAGAAGTCAGCGTCACCCTCGGCGACTGCCTGGTACATGGGCCCGGCATCGGTGGCGACCAGGTTCACATCGAATCCCGCTTCTTCCAGGACGATCTTCAGGACATTGTTGCTGGCGATCTCGGAGTCCCAGGTGACGTAGGCGATCTTCGTCGAGACACCCTCTCCGGATACCTCGCCGATCCATTCATCGACCGTCGCCTGGTTGGCGTCGATCCATTTCTGTGCGGCCGCTTCCGGCTTCATGCCGCCTTCCATGTCGAGCATGACCGAGTTCATGTCAGCGGCCTTCCAGTGGAACCGCTCCAGGATTGCATAGAGACCCGGTTTGTCCTCTTCCAGTCCAGGCCGTGCGATGGTGCCGATGAACTCCTCACCGCCGTACACGCCCTCGGGGTCCTCGAGGTACTTCAGGTCGAACCGGGCGAACTTCCAGTGCGGGGTCCATCCGGTGACCACGATCCAGTCGTTGTTGTTGATCGCCTTGGTCAGCTCGGTGGCCATTCCGGCACTGCTGCTGGCCACAAGTTTGAAATCAAGGTTGTACTCTTCGATGGCTTTTTCCGTGTTCTGCATGATCCCGGCACCGGGCTCGATGCCGATGATCTTACCCTGCTGGGCTGCGGGTTGCTCTCCTTCCTCGGCACATCCTGCGATAGACAGGCAGAGACCGATGAGAAGAATACCTACTCCCACCAGGAGGAAACGCTTTTGTGAAAACATGGTATCTCCTTTGAAAATTCAATTGCGCCCTGTATAGAGAACTGAATCAGGGCTCTGAGTAGTATGTCGGGTCGACACGATAAAAAAGTTATGGTCGGTCAGGGGGACTCGACCAGGTTCTGGGTGATGCGGTCCAGGATGACCGCCACGATGACGATACCGAGGCCGGCTTCGAATCCTCCACCGATATCCACCCGCTGGATCCCCCAGAGCACCTGGTACCCGAGACCGCCGGCACCGATCATGGCAGCGATGACCACCATGGACAGTGCGAGCATGATGGTCTGGTTGATCCCGGCCATGATGGTGGGAAGCGCCACCGGAAGCTGGACCTTGATCAGCTTCTGGCGGGCAGTGGTGCCAAAGGAATCTGCCACCTCGATGAGTTCCGTGGAGATCTGCCGGATCCCCAGGTTGGTCAGCCGGATGGCGGGCGGCATGGAGAAGACCACGGTCGCGATCATGCCCGGCACGTTCCCGAGTCCGAAGAAGATGACCGCAGGGATCAGGTACACGAAGGAGGGCATGGTCTGCATGAGGTCGAGGATGGGACGGATGATCATCTCGGCGACATCATTGTTCGCGGCCAGTATTCCGAGGGGAAGACCGATGACCAGAGCGACCAGTGTGGACACAATCACCAGCGCAAGCGTCTCCATGGAGGCATCCCACAGCTGCAGATCGAAGACCAGCAGCAGGCCAAGAACCACGATGGCGGGAATAGTGTAATTCCTCCGGGTGACGAAATAGGCGATCACGCCGATGATGATGATCAGCAGGACTGGTGGAATGGCGACCAGTACATCGTAGAATCCGTCCACCAGGAACCCGAGGACGGCTGATATTCCATCGAGCAGCCAGCCGAGATTGGCGTCGATCCAGTCCACTGCCGCCTCCACGGCAGCGCCGAGCGGGAGCTTGGGGAGTTCGATCACACTAGCTGACGGCATACTCATCCACCTCCTTGCGGGAAAGGCCGGCAAGAACCGAGGCCCGCATGATGATTCCCTTCATTTTTCCGCCCTCGTCCAGCACTGCGACCGGATACTGGCAGGTGGCGAGCATGGGAATGATCTCGGATATGGGCGTCTCCACCTCCACCTTGTGGACTTCCGTTCTGAGGATGTCTTCCAGGGTCTTTCCCTCTCTCTTGGCGCGGACGGCATCATCCACGGTAACCATCCCCTGGAACCTGCGACTCTTACCCACCACGAAGACCGTGGAGATACCGAACTCCTCCATCAGGTGGAGTGCCACGTTCGGCCCGGCATCGATGGAGACGAGCGGTTCGGGCCGTCGCATGATATCTTTTGCGTTCAGCACCTTGGACATGTCCACGTCGGCCACGAACTGCTTGACATAGTCGGTCTTCGGGTTGGTGAGGATCTCCTCGGCGGTCCCGAGCTGGACGATGAATCCGTCCTTCATCAGCGCGATCCGATCACCGAGTTTCAGGGCTTCGTCGAGGTCGTGGGTGACGAAGATGATGGTCTTGGCGAGGCGTTCCTGCAGATCGATCAGCTCGTCCTGCATCTCGCGCCTGATGAGCGGATCGAGGGCAGAGAAGGGTTCGTCCATCAGGAGGATATCGGGGTCATGGACCAGCGCACGGGCAAGGCCCACCCGCTGCTGCATGCCGCCGGAGAGTTCGGAGACCCTCGTGTCCCCATGTCCGGGGAGCCCCACCAGCTCGATTGCTTCTTCTGCCTTTTTGTAGCGCTCCTCTTCCGCCACGCCCTGGATCTCAAGGCCGAAGGCGACATTGTCCCGCACGTTGCGGTGCGGGAGGAGGGCAAACCGCTGGAAGACCATTCCCATTTTGTGTCGTCGCATCTCGCGGAGCTGCTCGTCGTCGAGGGCGGTGACATCCTCCCCATCGATGTAGACCGTACCGGAGGTGGGCTGGATGAGGCGGTTGAGGCACCGGAGAAGGGTCGACTTTCCCGAACCGGAGAGCCCCATCAGGACAAACGTCTCGCCCTTTTTGACGGAAAATGAGATGTGGGCCAGGCCGACGGTATTTCTCGTCTTCTCGAAGATCTCCTGTTTCGAGAGATCTTTTTCGAGCATTTCTATGGCAACGTCCGGGTGGGGGCCGAATATCTTGGCCAGGTTCTCCACCCGGATCTTGATTTCGTCTTCTTCGCTATCAGACATAACAACACCAGTCAAATTCGTGAAAACACCAGTCGATGAACGTATACTTATCCACCCATATAATGATTGTTCATCCGGATAGAGAAGAGATCCATTTTTGAATCAACAAAAGAACCGAAATCATGGAATTTTCAGCTCTCTCACGAATGGGAGGTGGGATCCGATCCTCATGAATGTTCGATGTCTGTGCGGTACCTTCCAAAAGACCGGTGCAGCGATCGGGACGAGAGCGGACAAGCATCCCTGTATCAGCTGATGGATGAGGGATATTGTTTCCGTCCATGCGAAACCTCATTATCCCGCACCGATAAAAAGTACCTGAAATCTCTGGTTTTACCTGAAAATAGAGAGGAGACTGCAATATGGGAAAAGGAACGGTAGTTCTTGCATTTTCCGGCGGACTGGATACCTCCATCTGTGTCCCGCTCCTTCGAGAGGAGTACGGCTACGACCGTGTGGTCACCGTGGCTGTGGATGTGGGGCAGCCGGAAGAGGACATCGAACGGGCGACTGAAAAAGGGAGGATGATCGCCGATGCGCACCACACCATCGAGGTCAGGGATCGGTTCGTGGCCGAGTACATCTTCCCGTCCATCAGGGCGAACGGATCGTATGAAGGGTATCCCATGGGTACGGCCCTCGCCCGCCCGCTCATCGCCGAGGAGATCGTCAGGGTGGCTCTGGAGGAATCGGCGGACGCGGTGGCGCACGGGTGCACGGGACGGGGGAACGATCAGCTCCGCTTCGACGTCGTCTTCCGGCATGCCGGATTCCCCATCATTGCCCCCATGCGGGAGATGAACCTCACCCGCGAATGGGAGATCCGGTATGCCGAAGAACACGGCATCCCGGTCTCGGCCAAAAAGGCCAGTCCCTACAGCATCGATGAGAACTGCTGGAGCAGGAGCATCGAGGGCGGCATACTGGAAAATCCTGCCCATCATCCGCCGGAGGACATCTACACATGGACGGTCTCCCCCACCAGTGCACCGGACACACCGGAACGACTCCAGATAGAATTCGACCGCGGGGTACCTGTGGCGATCGATGGGGAGCTGCTCTCCGGTCTCGCCCTCATCAGGCGTCTCAACCTGGTCGCCGGGAGAAACGGTGTCGGACGAAACGACATGATCGAGGACCGTATCCTGGGCATCAAGGCGCGGGAGATCTATGAACATCCGGCGGCGACCGTCCTCCTCGCCGCCCACCGGGATCTCGAACGCCTCGTCCTGACCCGGAGCGAACTCGCGTTCAAGGCCCGGGTCGACGACCAGTGGTCGGAACTCGGATACCACGGTCTCGTGCATGAACCACTCTTCTCCGCCCTCAACGCGTTTGTAAACACCACCCAGGAGCGGGTCTCCGGGACGGTCGATATCTGTCTGTACAAGGGATGCGTCACGGTTGAAGGACGGAGTTCCACATCCGGTCTCTATTCCGATGAACTGGTGTCCTTCGATGACCAGTCACTGGATCAGAAGGATTCCATCGGTTTCTCCCGGTTCTATGGTCTCCAGGCCCGCCTGGCCCGGCGACAGGGATGACCGGGAGAGCTCATTTCCCGAAGATTTTTTTTGCCTCCGGTCAGCGGTACCGGTCCACGTTCGCCTGTTCGCATCTCCTTTCACCGATGCTGGCGAGATCCGCGAAAATAGAAACATATAAAGGTTGACGACAGAAAACCGGATATAATGTCCCCCGGTATCTTCAACCGCTTCTTCAGGCCGGCGCCACATGTGGTGGAGAGTCCGCCACCGCCGTCCATATCGCATGGAGCGGGAATGAACATCCCGGAGTACCGGACCAAGGATTACTTCATCGTGGCCTCGGTGGAGATGGGCAATACCACCACCAAGTGCATCCTCACCGGTACCAATCTCGAGGAGGGCAGGACCTACATCATCAACAAGACCGTGAGCATGAGCCGCGATGTGCGGCAGCCAAGACCGGGAGAGACGGTATTTGGGGAAACACTCGACGGGACCAGGATCACCCGGGAATCGGTCACCGACCTGGTCCGCGACACGCTCCTGCAGTGTCACCGGGATGCGGGATTGAGTATCACCGAGGATCTTGACTTCGTGGTCCGGAGCACCGGGGTGGTGGCGGCGATGGATTCGCCCGACCAGGTCGGGGATTTTGTCATCGCTCTCGCCAATGGATGCCTCGCCGCCGGGGTTCCCCCACGCAAGATGACTCCTCCCATGTCCAAGGAGAACCTGCCCCCGAAACTCCGGAAGTACAGCCTCGCTGACCGGGTGACCTTCGTCGGCGCGGTCGCCGGGGTCGTTCCCCCCCTTGGAAGCACCGGGGTGGAGATGGTGGCCAACGAGATGGAGGGGGAACTCGCCATGGCGGGCATCAAGGAAGGCGCCCAGTGGACTCCGGTCGATTTCAGGAACCCGTGCGTCACCATCGACTTCGGCACCACCCTCGACGGGAGGATCACGAGCGATGTGGACCCGAAAGACCTCAACCCCTTTGCGAAGACGATCGGGAACTTCTGCGGGCTCGCCGGGGCAATCCCGGATGCGATCGTGCGGGGGACCGGGCTGGTTGAGGACGAGAAGGGAACCGCCCTCGATCTCTTCGGTGACCGGAGCACTATCGGCGGGCTGTCACGGAAGAAAAGTGCCCGGGCGGCAGACTACGAGGAACGATGCCACGAACATATCGATATCCGCATCGTCCCCGGAGACCGGCGCCGGTTCGGCAGGGTTCCGGTGTATGCGGACATCGCTCAAGAATCCGGTGTCGCTCTCATCGGCTGTGATTGTGGAGAGGATGGAAGCGATTTCGATGCACTTGAAGAGATCGGCCGGGAGATATACACAAAGGACGGTCTCGACATGCTCAACGAGGTGGTGGACCGGGTGTGTGCCCGCATGGCGCTCCGCCTGGTGGACGTGGCGGTGGAGCAGGGAATGGTTCCCCCGAGATCGTCCATCGGGTTTACCGGAAGGGCTGCGATCTCCGGGAGAAAACCATCTTACATACTCGAAGGGATCGAAGAGCGCGGTATATACGATCAGCCCAACGATCATCTGGTCTTCGTGGACGATGGCCTCGCCCGGGGGGCAGCATTAATGGGCCGGTGCATGAACTCTCTTGGAAAACCGAAACATCCCCTCGGCGGCGTGCGCGGGGGACCCTGCATTCTTGGCAGGCGTCAGAAGATAGGCAAATGAGGTGCGAGCTATGACTGAAACAGACACATTCGACCTGCTCATCCCCCCGGGGGTGCCCCGCAGAATGATCATGGATATCATGGAGGACTATGACGTCGAGCTGGTGGAGCGCAAACGACCCGTCCAGATTGGTGCCATGGACGGGGAGGTCAGGGAGCTCCTTGCCTTCCGGGGTGACCGTGACACGCTGGAAAAGGTGCAGGACGATCTCCTCCGGCGCCTGAAAGAGTTTGTCGGAGAAGACTGAAATCCGCCTCTCCTTTTTTTATGCTGGAGATCCGGTGATCAGCTCCACGAGAAGCGCTTTCTGGACATGGAGCCGGTTCTCCGCCTGGTCCCATATGGCGCTCTGTGCCCCCTCCATGACAGCATCGGTGATCTCTTCTCCGCGGTGTGCCGGCAGGCAGTGCATGACGATCGCCTCGCTGTCCGCCTCCCCGAGGAGAGAGGAATCGATGGTGTACCCGGAGAGAATACGGCGCCGCACATCCTGTTCCGCCTCTTCACCCATGGAAATCCAGGTGTCGGTGTAGAGCACATCGGCATCCCGGGCTGCCGTTCGGGGATCGCCGGTTACCTCTACGCGCCCTCCGAGTTCGCGCGCCCGGGCGACGATGGATTCGGGCGGACGGTACCGGGGGGGAGATGCCACCACCAGGTCGATGCCGGTGAGGGCGGTGGCCAGAATAAGGGAATTACAGACATTGTTTCCGTCTCCAATCCATGCCATCCGGATCCCCTCGGTGGTGCCGTACCGTTCCCTGATGGTGAGTATGTCGGCGAGCACCTGGCAGGGATGTTCACGATCGCTCAGGCCGTTGATGACCGGGATGGTGGAGTTCGCCGCAAACTCCTGTATGGTATCATGGCGATATGCCCGTATCATCACCGCACTGACATAGCGTGAGAGCACCCGGGCGGTGTCCCGGATCTCCTCTCCGCGCCCCAGCTGCAGATCGGATGCATTCAAAAACAGCGCATGCCCCGCAAGATCGGTCATCCCCACCTCGAACGAGACCCGCGTCCTGGTGGATGACTTCTCGAATATCATCGCGAGGCTGGCATCCTTCAGGAGCGGGCGGAGAAGACCCGCCGCCCGTTCCGCCTTGAGCGTGGCCGCTGCACCGATGATCCGGTCCACCCCGTTTCGGTCGAAGTCCGCGATGGAGAGCAGATGTCTGGTCATCTGAGCTCCTGCATGTGGCGAATCCGGCGAGAGAGGACCTCCGGGGTGCCGATGTCCCGCCGGTGGAATACCCGGCCGTTCACCTGGGATGCGCTCTCTTCGGCGATCTGCTCCGCCTCATCGAGCGTCCCACCGATACCGACGCACGCCATCGTCCGGGAACGTCCCGTGTACAGTCGCCCATCCCTTTTCACCACATTGGCACAGTACATCATCGCTCGGCCCCCTTCCGGCACGGAGACGGGCTGGTCGGACACCGGTGCTTCCGGGTATCCCTCCGGAACAAGGTACTTGCAGACCGTCGCCAGGGGTGCGAATGCGATACTGGTCCCGGTGAGCGTGCCATCGATCATCCGGCAGAATATGCCGAGGAGATCCCTATCCAGGATGGAGAGAACGTTCATCGCCTCTGGGTCTCCGAACCGTGCATTGAATTCGACCACCTTCGGACCCTCGGCGGTGTTCATGAACTGGCCGTAGAGTATCCCGCGATAGGGCGTCCCGTTTCTCTTCATGGCCGCCGCCGCGTCCTCCATGATCGATCGGGCTGCGCGGTACTCCGATTCTGTCACGAACGGCAGCCGGTGATCGGGAAGGGAATAGGAACCCATGCCGCCCGTGTTCGGGCCGGTGTCTCCCTCATACGCCCGTTTGTGATCCTGCACCAGCGGCATGAAAACCACGTGTTCACCATCAACGAATGCCTGGAGGGTGAATTCTTCCCCTACCAGCCGTTCTTCGATAATCACCCGGCCGTGGAGGTGCCGGACATAGTCGATCGCGCCCCGGCGGTCGACATGTTCACCCATGATCCGGACACCCTTTCCCCCGGTGAGGCCGATGGGCTTGATGACCATATTGTCGTTCTGTGACCTGAGGAACGTTTCTGCCTCTGATTCGTCATTGAATGCGCGATACCGGGGACATCCCGCGACACCATGTTCAACCATCAGCTCCCTGCAGAAGCCCTTGTCGGTCTCCAGCCGGGCAGCCGCCCGGGTCGGCCCCACGCAGGGAATTCCTGCCCCCTCAAGACCATCGACCACCCCCTGCTCGAGAGGGGCCTCGGGGCCGATGACCGCGATATCCACCCCCCACCCGGACGCAGCTCTCACCACCTGCTCCACGTCGGTCTCGGAACCGATGCGCGTATCTCTGGAAAGCCCGAGAATACCCGGGTTCGGGGAGGAAAAAAATGCGTAGAGGGCGACATCGGGATTCCTGGCGAGTGCTCTAGCGATCGCATGTTCCCTGCCGCCGCCACCCACCACCAGTACCTTCATGTTCATCTTTTGATCCCGCAGATTAAATAGTATTTACAGTCCCTGCCCGGCGGCGCCTCGTGTATCAAGGAGATCGCTGAGCCGTATCAATGAATGGAGTCGTATTCCTGCCTTCTCGAGCAGGACCTCTCCCCCCTGTTCGCGGTCAACCACACACACCACATCCCGGACCGTTGCATTCGCCTGGCGCAGCGTCTCCACGCCAAAGAGAACACTCCCCCCGGTCGTGACCACGTCTTCCACCAGGAGAACGCGGCGGCCGGAGACGTCACCTATCACTGTGCCGTTCTTTCCATGCCCCTTCTCTTCCCGTCTGATGATGGCGTATGGTTTCCGGGATTCGAGAGAGACGGCAACTGCGAGGGGGACGGCGCCCACGGCGACTCCTGCCACCACATCGAACCCGGATTGCCCGGCGATGGTGCGGGCGACCATGCCGAGGAGATCCGGATCCGTCATCGCCGTCTTGATGTCGACATACCAGCTGCTCTTCTGTCCGGATGCCAGCTCAAAATCCCCGAACTCGATCGCCCCGCATTCCCTGAGCGCACGAGCGAGGTCACGCGTCATGTGTGTCACCATGGTACATTCTTCACTCCCATCAGGTATCCGATGATATTCACCCCGCGGTGTAAAAGCGGGGTAATGACCAGGATCCAGATGGCGATGATGGGTGTGATGTACGACATCGCCCACCCGGTATCTCCGATCAGCAGCAGGACAAACGCCCCCGCCACCAGGTCATACTGATCCGCAACCGGCCATTTGTCGCCGCGGTCTTTTCCCACACGTCGTTTGAGGAAACTCTTGGCCAGGTCACCGAGCAGGGCTCCCACGGCCAGGAGTGTGACGGTCACGAACGTATGTGGAGGAAGCCACTCCCAGCCCGTCACCGATCGGATCCCGACCAGCACAATACCTGCACAGATACCGGATGCCGCACCCCCGAGAAAGCCCCGGACCGTTTTCCCGTCACCCAGGATCCTGCGCCCGTCGGAACAACGCCGGCCCCCATCGAGGGGTACCCCTCCACCGAGAACTGCCGCAGCAGAGTTGGGGATATAGGCGGGAATCATGATCCAGAGCGCCTGCACCAGCGTGGAGATGCCAGTACCGATATCAATAAGTGTATTCTCCAATATGTCTACTATAAAGAGCGATTGGAAAAATTAAGGTATCGAAATCGAAAATAGTGAGTGGTCTTTGCACGGGAGTTACCTATGATTATCAAGCATACCCAGAGTCTCTGTCCCGAATGCAACCGGGTACTCGACGCCAGTGTTTTCGAGGAGGACGGCCAGATATGGATCCGTCGCGACTGCCCGGATCACGGGGAGTTCACCGAGCTCTACTGGTCTGACGCACGCCTGTACCATCGATTTGCATCGAGCGAATATATCGGCACAGGGGTCTCCAATCCCCAGCGGACACGGGCACAGGGCTGCCCCCTCGATTGCGGTCTCTGTGACCGTCATCATTCAAGCACTCTGCTTGCCAATATCGATGTGACCAACCGGTGCAATCTCAATTGTGATTTCTGTTTTGCAAACGCCCGTGCATGTGGATATCTCTACGAACCCTCTTTCGATCAGATCGTGGAGATGATGGAGCTGTTGAGAGACGAGCGCCCGGTGCCCCCGCCGGCGGTCCAGCTCTCCGGTGGCGAACCGACCATGCGCGATGATCTCATCGACATCGTGAGAATGGCCAAAGAGGTCGGGTTCGCCCAGGTGCAGGTGGCCACCAACGGCATCGCCCTTGCACGGGACCCTGACCTGGTCAGGGATCTCCGGGAGGCCGGTTTGAGCACCGTCTATCTCCACTTCGACGGGGTCACCCGGGAGACGAACCCGCAGATCGGGATATCCGAGAAATGCGTGGAAAACTGCTCTCTGCACAAACAGGGAGTGGTGCTGGTGCCCACGGTGATTCGCGGGAGAAACGATCACGAGGTGGGCGACATCATCCGGTATGCGGCGGAGCACATCGATGTGGTCCGTGGTGTCAACTTCCAGCCGGTCGCTTTCACGGGTGCCGCCCGGAGGGAGACGGTCGAAAACGAACGGATCACCATACCCGGTCTCCTGGACCGTATCGAAGAGACCACTGCGGGCGCTATCCGGAAGGATAACTTCTATCCGGTGCCGTCCGTGGTCCCCATCTCCCGCTTGGTGGAGGCATACACCGGCGATCCGCAGCTGATGTTCACCGCCCATCCCCACTGCGGGGCGGCCACATATGTCTTCGTGGATGAAGACGGAAACCTCGAACCCATAAACGACATTATCGATGTCGATGCCTTCTTCGATTCGGTCAACCGGGTGGCCGACCGATTGAACCAGGGAGGAACCATCAACCGGTACCGGTCACTCATGGAGGGGGTAAAGGGGCTCCATTCGTCAATACAGAAAAAGGACAATCAACGTGCGCAGGACCTCTGGAAAAGTCTCGCAAGAACTCTCGTCGTCCATAATTTCGATTCTCTGAAAGAATTCCACTGGAACGCCCTCTTCATCGGGACCATGCATTTCATGGATGCCTTCAATTACGACACTGACCGGGTCAGCAGGTGCTGCATCCACTATGCAACCCCGGACGGGAGGATCATTCCGTTCTGTTCGTACAACAGCGGACCGGTATACCGGGAACAGGTCTGGCAGAAATTCTCGCGTCCGCTCGACTGATCGAAAAGAATGTCAGGGAAAGGGGAGGTCCGTTCCCACCCAGGCCCCTGTTGCGATCCGGGCGATGGCCAGGTCCTGGATCGCCAGTCCCGTGGAATCGAACACCGTGATCTCCCCGGCCCGTGTTCGTTTCTTGCTGCCGAGCACCACTTCTCCGAGAGTTCCCGCGATGCGCTCCGGCTGGAACCGGCCCGTAGAGATGGGGACGTTCACCTCGCCGGAATGGATCGCCTGTTCGGGTTCGTCGACAAAGACTGTGGCCCGGTCGAGGATCGCCGGGTCGAGTTCCTGTTTTCCCGGGGCATCCGCACCGATGGCATTGATGTGCATGCCTTCGTGGATCCAGTCGTCCTTCACCAGCGGTGTCCGGGACGGGGTGGCGGTGACGAGCACCTCGCAATCGCACACGTCCCTGATGGAGGCAGCCTCAGCATTGAACCTCTCATAGCGCCGGGCAAACGCGTCGGCGTGCCGTTCGTTCCTGCTCCACACCCGCAATCCCGTGATGTCGCACTCCTCTGCGATGGCGTTTACCTGCGCTGCCGCCTGGTCGCCACTTCCCACCACGCCCAGCGTGATGCGACGGGACGGTGAGAGATACTTCGCTGCCACCGCTCCTGCTGCACCGGTACGGAGATCCGTGAGCTCCGTGGCATTGATGATCGCTTCCGGTATCCCGGTCTTCGGGGAGAGGAGGATGGAGAGCGCCATCACGGTAGGAAGATGGTGAGACCGGTTTTCCGGGTGGACATTGACCACCTTCACCCCCCCGATACCCATATGCGGGATGTACGCCGGCATGGTCCGGAAATCGCCCTCTTCAAAATTCACGTAGATCTTCGGGGGCATCTGTACATCACCGCGACCATGCGAGGCAAACACCTCCTCGATGGCTCGATTGACATCGGCAATGGGCAGGATATCCGCAGAACCGGTATAATATTCCATGAGCGGGTATGTGCTGCAGGGAAGGATAAATGACTCGGAAAAAATGCCGCAACCCAGTATTCGGACGAGCGCGTAACTTCAGCGAAGGTTTCGGATCCGTTCGACCGTCCTGCCGAGAAGATCGATCTCCGCATCGGAAATCTCCACCTTCGCCATGATATCTTCGATCTCGTACTGGAGTTGCTGGATCCGCCGGTGCATGACGTGCATGATGAAGAGGAGGAAGACCACCGCTCCCCCAAATATCGCCAGTAAAATTGTTTCCGGATTCATTCCTCACCTCCAAAGAGCCGTCGTGCCAGCCGGTCGATCACTCCCCCCTTCCGTGTCTGGCTGACCTCGGGCTCTTCTTCATAGTCGATACCGGCAATCTCCGCTGAAAGACGGTGGAATGCCTTCGAAACGGGTGATGATGGGTATTTGACCGATACGGGGATCCTTTCCGCGGAGGAACGCCGAACGCTGGCATCTTCCGGGAGAATGGCGATAATGGGGAGCTCCATGACTTTTTCCAGGTGTTCGCGGTTGATGGTATCGGTGGCGGACGAGAACCGGTTCACGATGGCACCGCTCACCCGCCCCCCCACCATCTCCGTCAGGGATCTGGTCTTGATGGCGTTGATGATCGATGCGATGTCCGGTGTCACCACCAGGATGACTTCATCCGCGGCTGCCAGGGGGATGACTACGTCCCGGGAGATGCCCGCGGGCGAGTCGATGATCAGAAACTCATACTCCCCCCGCAACTCTTCAATGACATCCTTCAGCCGCTCGGTATCGGCCTGTTCAAACCCCTGAAGAGAGAGTCCGCTCGGGACGATGTGGACGCCGTGCGGTCCTTCGTAAATCGCGTCATGGATATCGTTTTTTCCGGCGAGGACCTCGTGGAGTGTGACCGGGATCTCTTCAAGTCCGAGGATCAGCCCGAGATTCGCCATCCCGAGTTCAGCATCAATAATGCAGGTTTTCCTGCCGGATGCTGCGAGCAGTGAGCCGATATTGGCCACCAGCGTCGTCTTGCCGGTGCCACCTTTCCCCGAGGCGATGGTGTATACTGTCCCCATGGATGTCCCGCAGTGGTACGTTTGCACGTTACAGGAAATTAATTGCACCCCCGGGGCGGAGTGGAGGGTTTCACGGCGTGTTCCGGATGCATTAATGCGTCAGCCGATGAAATACGCATGGTGATGATCAGCATCGTTCCCAAGCCGACAGACAGGTCGGGAGATGATTCCACCGGCATGGTCATCGATGAATTGCGCCGGGCACACGCCCCCTTTCAGATCATCGATCTCGCCTGCATCGATCCCCTGCGGCCCCGGATCAGCGGACAGGTGATCTGGGTCTGTGGGATGCAGCAGGAGAGCACACAATTCACCACCCTCCAGGCGCTCGAACTCTCGAACCGGATCATCAATACGCCCGCGGCAATCGCCACCTGCGCGAACAAAGCGCTCTCCACCGCGTGTTTCATTCACCATGGGGTGCCCACTCCCGAGACTCTTTTCACCGCCGACCGGGAACGGGCCGAAGAGTTTCTCCGGGATTTCGGGCAGGTGGTGGTCAAGCCGCTCCATGGGTTCGATGGTCACGGTATCTCCCTGGCCACCCGTCCCGGTGATCTCGGGGAGGCGCCATACTACCTCCAGGAGTATGTGCCAAATGACCGGGATTTCCGGGTCTTTGTCATCGGCAGGGAGGCTGTCGGAGCCATCGAACGGGTTTCCGACAGTCTGACCCATAACGTCCACCAGGGAGGGATCGGCCGCCCGGTATCCATCGACGCCGGGATGCGCACCGTTGCGGAATCGGCCGCCCGGTCGATCGGCGCCGATTACTGCGGGATCGATCTGTTGCGCGTGGACGACGGGTATACCGTCCTGGAGGCAAATGGCACGCCGAACTGGCACTTCATGGCCGCCCCCATCCCGCGGCTCCTCGCCGGGTACCTGATACGTGCAGCCACGACGACTGAAAAAAGAAGAACAGATCAGTGAGCGTATTCCATCTCACGCATGGTCTTTTCAGCGAGCTCCTTCATCCGGGCCGATATCCTGCTGGCCCCCCCGAAATCGTTCTCTCGCATGATGTTCGCCAGTTCCGATCCCAGGACGAATATGGCATATTTGTGCTCCAGCTTGCTCTTGTGTGTGTGAGTGGGCCCGATGTTGAGTGAGTAATAATTGGTGAACGTGTAATCGCGATTCATTGCTTCATAGTAGTCCTTGATCTCTGCAAGCATCGAATGAAGACTGATCAGCTCCTCCTTGTGCATAATACCCCATCACCTGATGTAGGTGTATGCAACAGAAAGATAAAATCGTTTGGGGTTCTGGATTACGCTATTTTTATGAGGCGGAGTGGTACCGGACGTTTGGTGACACCCTGGAAATTTCGGGCGGCCACGAATTCGAATCCCCGTTCACTGACCAGATCCAGAACCCGCTGCCCGACCGACTGATCCGTGACCAGCCCGGCGACATCGCCGTTCAGATCTGCGAGCCGACTCTCGAGATCATCGAGCGTGGTCTCCAGGAGGATGGTAAAGTCTGGCGAGAGGATCCTGGCCGATTGCTCCCCGCGGATCTCGCTGATGTGGTCGGCAAGGGTCCTGGTCGCACCGGGTGGTGCATCTTCTCCTTCCGCGGTGGAGGGCTGGTTATCTTCCGGTTCATTCAACCTGACCCGTTCCTGCCCCTCGACCGTGATGGGCGGTTCTTCCACCACCGGACCTCCCCGCTGTTCGGTCATGAAATCAACCGGGACCTTGTTCCGGAGCGCTTTGGTGATCTCCTTTCTGCCGAGCCCCTCCACGCTCCTGCCCCGCGGACAATGGGCAATGAAATCGATATCAGCGACCTGGAGGAGCTCCCGCAGAACGAGATCGCCTCCCCGATCGCCGTCAAGGAACGCAGTCGCCGTCTTCTTGGAGCACAATTGCCGGACAATCGCCGGGACGTTCGTTCCTTCCACGGCGACTGCGGTCTTGATGCCATAGCGGAGGAGATTGATGACGTCCGCCCGTCCTTCCACGACGATGATCACATCCGAGTCCACCACATTCGGTCCGGCGGGGATCTGCTCCTCTCCGAGGAGTTCCACCTGCTCGATGCGGATCGATTCGCGGACGTCATCAAGGAGATGCGTGGTATTGAGGGTCCCCTCCTCGAAGTGATCGAGCAGGAGCTCCTTCGCCCGCTGCGCGATCATCCGTCGCTTCATGATGCGAATGTCTTCGATTCGCTCGACCTGTACGTGGGCGGTGCAGGGACCGACCCGGTCGATGGTCTCCAGGGATGCGGCCAGAAGCGCAGTCTCGGCCCGGTCAAGCGACGAGGTGATCAGGATCTCTCCGCGGGTCTCCCCCCTCCTGCTTGCGATCTGGACATTGATCCGGCCCACTCTGCCGTTTCTCTGCAGGTCGCGCAGGTCGAGGTCCTCGCCGAGCAACCCCTCGGTCTGGCCGAATATGGCCCCGACCACGTCAGGTTTGTCGACCACCCCCTCTGCATGAATGGTAAGATGGATGAGGTACTTGGTTGTATCCTGTGAGTACATTGATAAACACCCCGCGAACGGGAGATTCATGCCCATGACCCGTTGCGTACGCAGTCGTGAACATAAGTGAATTATATATTTCCTTTACTATTACATAAAGTAAATGGCACTCCCCAACAGTCAGTCTATCAGGAGATCCCGATTCCCTACGGCAGGTGCCCGTCGATCAGGCGAACGACATCCTCCAGACCCACTCCCGCCACCTGCACCGCTTTCTGCGACGAGGTGTGACCGCGGACAATGGTGACCCGGTGCTCGGAAACAGTGAAAAATTCGGCGATGAGTGATACGACCATCTTATTTGCCTTCCCTGCCCGGGGTTGCGCGGTTACCTGGCACCGGATACGGTGCCGCCAGCGATTGTATCCGGCGGGAAACAGTGCCCTGCCCGCACCGGCGGAGACATCGATCTGGAGGACCACTCCTCCATCGGTAGCGGTCACGGCATCACGGCACTGGCTCATGGGTCCACCCGTAAAATGAAGTGTCGCCCGGCACTAACGCCACCGGATCATCCGTGGCAGTTTGCCGTCCGTCTCCGGCGTTGAAACCCGGGCCGGGCGGTGCCTGTCCCGCGGCGGGGTTGTCCCATCGTCCATATCGGGGCGCCATGCGCCCAAGCGTCACGCGGGGACCTTTCACCGCGCCTGTATCGGCACGACTATTATATGAGAGCTGTTATATCAAAGACCTTTGCCTGCATCCTGCCATCCCGCTCCCGGGATCCATGAGCCTGCAGGTGGAGAGAATTCGCCCTCATTGTACGCCACCCGTCCGTCCATCACCACCAGCTCAGGAAAGATTGCAGGGAAGTACTCATATGGACTCCAGCCGCATTTTGAATGGAGCGCATCAGGATCCAGCGGTTCTGGCACCGGTGTGTATATCACGCAGTCGCACAGGCATCCTGCCTCGAACGTGGAGGGTGGTGTCTGCAGGATCCGGGCGGGCGCCTGCGATGTCTTTTCGATGACCGATGAGAGAGAACATCGTTTCAATTCAGCCGCGGCCAGCAGCAGGGGTAGCATCGTCTCCACGCCCGGAATTCCCGCCGGGGACCGTGAAAAAGCGGTATTTTTTTCTTCGATGGTGTGGGGGGCATGGTCGCTGGCGATCACATCGATCCGATCCCAGCGCTCCCACAACCCCGCGCGTTCTTCCGCGCTTCGCAGCGGTGGGTTTACCTTTCCGCGTGGATCGGTCGCCGCGAACTGATCCCGGTCGAGGAAGAGATGATGCGGAGCCACCTCGCAGGTGCTGGTTGCGGCATCCACCGCGGCGGCCGTGGACAGGTGGCAGAAATGCAGCCGGCACCCCGCCGGTGCGAGTCCCTGTACCATGTTCACTACCCGCCTCTCCCCCATGGCGGGCCTCATCCGGTCGTGATCGGCAAGGGTGTCGTCCGGTCCGTCGATCACGTCCTCTGCATGGACGGTGGCAAGACCCGACCACCCGGCGATATGCTCCAGAGCGGATCGAAGAACGGACATATCGATCGCCTCACCGTAGCTTGAGGGAGCGGCAAAGATCTCACCAAAAGCCATCGCTCCGGCCCGCCACATACCCGCGAGATCCGCTCCCGGAATGACTCCGGCATTCACCGCGAAGTTGCAGTATGCTGCCCTTTTTGCTTCTTCCACGCGATCCCGGAAAATATCCGCCGTGGATATCGGGGGGATGGTATTGGGCTGGTCCACCACCATGGTCACCCCACCTGCAAGGGCGCTCTGTGTACCGGTTTTCCAGTCCTCCTTCCAGCTCTGACCATGCCCCCGCATGTGGACGTGCATGTCGATGGCTGCCGGGATGCATCGCTGTCCACGGCAGTCCACCACCTCGTCTGCCCGGGGAGGAGCTGCTCCCACGTGGATCAGGCGTCCGCCGGCAAAAGAGAGATCGGTTGCCCGCCCGTCCGGAAGAACGACCTGTTTCAGGACCAGATCGGGGATCACCATGATCGCCCTAACAGACCCGGGGAACCGGATCCCCGATGGGCGGTTCGATGAACCGCTCTCCCCCGATCCGTGTCTGCATGACCACCCGGCTTCCCTCCACCACCTCGCCGATGATGGCAGCATCCCTGCCCTGCGGATGGGAGCGAAGTGCGGCGAGAACAGAATCCTCGTGATCCTTCGGCACGCCGAAGATCACCTTGCCCTCGTTGGCCACTTCCAGCGGATCGATACCGAGCATCCCTGCGGCACTCCGGACACTGGTCCTGAGGGGGAGATCCTCTTCCCGGATGAGAATGCGGACACCGCTTTTTTCGGCCATCTCGTTTATCGCATTGGCAAATCCACCCCGGGTCGGATCCTTCATGGCATGCACGTCTCCCGCCTCCAGCGCCCGTTCCACCAGTGCCCATACCGGTGCCACATCGGACTGTATCTGTTCGCCGAGATCGAACCCCTCGCGGAACGCGAGAATGGCAATCCCATGATCACCGAGCGTGCCGGAAGAGATGATGGAATCGCCGGGGCGGAGACCCGAATCACGGATCACCTGGTCGGCCACCCCGATACCGGCGGTATTGATGATGATACCGTCGAGCGATCCCTTTTCCACCACCTTCGTGTCCCCGGTGACCAGTGCTGCACCTGCCTCCTCCAGCGCGCTGTCCATGGACGCGACGATCCGTTCAAGATCGGACACCTCGAACCCCTCCTCGATGATCATGCCACAGGAGAGAGCAATGGGTCGTCCACCCATCATGGAGAGGTCGTTTGCAGTGCCGCAGACAGCGATCCGACCGATATCACCGCCCGGGAAAAAAATGGGGCGGACCACATGGCTGTCGGTGGTGAACACCACGTGAGCACCGTTCAGCGGGATGACCGCGCCGTCATCGAGCGCCTCGAGTCCGATACCCCCGGCGTTGTTGTGGCGAAACCGGGTCAGTACCTGGAGGAGATCGCCCATCGCCTCACCACCGGCCCCATGCATGAGATTGACCTTCATGTGTCGCTTACCTCTATCTGGATATTGGTCACGGTGATCTCCCGCCCGGCGATGATCTCCGGCATTGCCCCGCAGGAAGGGCAGACAAACCGCTCGTTGCCTTCATATCCGCATGGACAACGGGAGCGCACCGGGATGGTGCGGCACTCCAGGAAAACCCCTTTAAAGAGGGGGTCATCCTCGGTGATCGCACTGAATAGAAATTCAACCTGTTCCGGATTGACCATGGAGAGTTCCCCGAAATCCACGGTGATGCGGGTGATCTCTTCGGCACCATTCTCCATGCCCGCCCGTCGTGCCGTCGCATAGATATCGTACGCGATGCTGTACTCGTGCATCACTCCTCCATCGCGGCATACACCTGTCGGAAGATCTCCCGGGTCTCAAGCGCGTCTTCTCTGCTCAGTGTCTGGATGGCATATCCCACGTGGACCAGGACGAATTCACCGACCTTCACGTCGACGAGATCGAGCCTCACGTCCTGCTGGAGGTCGCCGTAGTCCACCACCCCGATATTTCCATCTTTGATCTCGATGACTTCAGCGGGTATCGCGATGCACATAGATATTTCATCTCCGATGTCAGTGTTCCTGCCTGTACCTTTTCTTGGTTTTGATTCTTATGTCTGTGGAATGCGGGTCCTGTCCGGCGGGGGTCGGGGGCCGGATCACACCGTGTCATACTTCAATGATGGGGTACAGAGATCGAGAACAGATCGTGACCGGTCTCCATCGGCGGGATATACCACAGGACATGACCGGGGGGATGATGCGTGAAGAGCAACCAGGAATCGCTGGAATGTGCCGCCCTTGACCTGCATGCCCGAATATGGGGGAAGCGGGTGGTGGAGATCGGATGCGGTGACGGCCGGATGACCCGCCACCTGATGGACCGGACATCCCGCCTGATCTCCCTGGATCCCGACTGGTCTGCCCTCCGGGAGTCCCGGGATTCGGTATTCGGCGCACCACTTGTGTGCGGTACGGGTCTGAATCCGGCGATCGGACCCGGTTCATGCGATGTGGTGGTCTTCTCGTTCTCTCTCCATCACCAGAACAGCGCGACCGCGCTCGTGGAGGCATCACGGATGCTTGGGCCGGATGGACGGATCATCATCTTTGAACCCGTCGATTTCGGTCCCGTCGCCGACATCTTCAGGTTGTTCCGGGATGAACACGCCGAAATGCAGCGCGCACGGCGGGCGGTGCAGCATGCGTCGCTGTGGGTGGATCATGACGCGCTCCTTGCCTGTCACCTCGTCTTCCAGGACATGGAGGATCTCCTCTCCCATTTCTTCGGATACTATGATACGCCACGGTCCCCGGAAATGGTCTCCCGCATTCAGGAGATACTGGGGCAGAGTGACGGAGCCGGGCCGCTGTGCCTTGAAGACTACATACGATTCACCGTGCTCCACAAGACCATGAGCGCGTCCTGCCATGAGTCCATGGGAAAAACCGCTCTTGAAACGACGCACCGACACACATGAAAGATTCCAGAGATCACCATGCGTCGCCCCGAAAACGGGCCCTTCGGATGGATGAAATCGCCCGGGGACCGTTCGCTCTCATGTATCCTGTCATTGCCCGTCAGGCCATGTCGGAGAGCGGGATACGGGACGGAACGTGCCTCGATATAGGATCAGGGCCGGGTCAGCTTGCCATTGCCCTGGCCTCACACTCCGATCTGGACATCCTTGCAGTGGATCCGTCGAGGGACGTGCAGACCATCGCGGTGACGAATATCCGCGACAGTGGCTGTCGGGGTCGTGTTCAACCGGTATGCGGCGATGTGCATCAGCTGCCGGTCTGTGGAGGCGCCGTTGACCTCGTCGTGAGCCGCGGGTCGATCTTCTTCTGGGATGACCCGGTGCAGGCGTTGTGCGAGTGTTACCGGGTGCTTGCTCCCGGTGGACGGACCTTCATCGGGGGAGGATTCGGAACTCCGGCATTGAAAGAGATGATCACCCGCCGGATGAGGGAGATCGATCCCGGATGGGAGAAGAAGGTCGCCGAGCGAATGCAGCTGCGGGATCAGATCCCCGAACAGATGGGGATGGCTGGAATTTCGGACTATGCCATCGTCGATGACGGCACCGGGTTCTGGATCATGATGGAGAAGCAGTGACCCTGGTCCTGGTCTCCGGGTGAAACGAACGATCACCCACTCTCAATGGATGGTGATACGTCTTTTTGGATTTTTTCCACATCGCCGGATAGTGTTAACACGGTGCGTTGACGCCGGGAGGGAGATTTGAACTCCCGAGGTGCGATGCACCAGCGGCTTTCAAGGCCGCCGCCTTACCGGACTAGACTATCCCGGCTTCTACCACAATATATGGACGGGCGGGGCAAAAAAGAGATTCCCCTGATTAGCGGCGCACCCTCCGGTATGCTCCGGCGGCTGCCAGGGGGGCTCCTGCCACCGCGACGAGCGAGAGGGGAGAGGCAGGGGTGGTGGTGGGGACCGTGTCTCCGAACTCTGCGGCCGAGGATGGAGAGACATCCACCGAGATGGCGTTCCACACCGTGATCCGGGCGGTCCCCTGCTCGGTCCAGCTCGCGGGGTAGACCTTGAGGTGGATGGTGCCGCCGGTGGTGGGTATGGACACCGTCTCACCGGTGATCGTGCCCTTCTCGTTGATCACCTCGTGGGTCCCTGTCTCGTCGATATATTCCACGACCCAGTCGATATCGGCGGACGTCTCCACCTCCACGGTTCCCCTGCGTGCCTGAATGGCGAAATATGCCGGGTGTTCACGCGATGACGAGGCCGATGCCGACAGGGACGGGGTCAGGGGGGTGGTCGGCTGAGCGGTCGTCGGAGTCTCTGCCGGTGTGACGGTGAATGTCTCGATCCCGATGAACCCCTCCTGGTCCGAGAAACTCACCTCGTACTCGCCGGGTTCGGTGATCCGGACCTCCTGGCTGAACCTGCCCCCGGTATCCGTGGCGATATACCGGGGCCCGAACACCACCCCGGGATCTCCAGTCACCTCGATCTTCACGCCGGTTCCGGTATTGCCGGAGATCGCTCCTTCCACCAGCAGTGTCCCATCGAACTCCTGGGTCATCGGTGAGGTGATGCTGATCTGCGAGCTGCGGTCCTCCACTTTCACCATCTGGAACGTCCTCGATGAACTGCCGAAGGTGTCCCTGGTGGGGTCGACGATCTCCACCATGTACTGGCCGGGATCGAGCCCCTCGGTGTCGAACGAGGTGGCGAAGTCACCACCCTCCTGAACGGTGATCTCGTGTCTGGCGATTATCTTCTTGGTGACCTCCATCCACGAGAAGATCACATCGGTGCTGAACCCCGGGGAGAGGGTGCTCTCACCACGCACCCCGATGGTGTCCCCCAGCGTCACCCGTGATGGACAGGACAGCTCCACGTAGGCGGCCTGCACTCCCGCAGTCAGGAGAGAGAGGAGGCACACCGCCACCCATATCCGGGTAATTGTTTTCATACTCCCACACACCTGTATGAATAGGAATGAATACTGTCGGACCAGAAAAACCCCTCGCATGCTGGACGGGCACGGACTGCTTCCGGGGAGATCAGGTGCCCGCGCTCACCATTATATTCCGGACCACGGGCTGCACATGGAACCGGTGCACCATGTGCGGGTATCGGCATGAACGCCTCGAATCCATGGTGGAGCCGGCATTGATCCACCATCTGGAATCACAGCTCGAATGGGTGCGAACAACCCACCGGAACACACCTTTCGATCTCGTCAAGATATACACGTCCGGGAGTTTCTTCGATCCCCGCGAGGTGCCGCCTCCGTTTCGCCGGTCAGTGGCGGAATGTTTCCGTGGAAAAGCGGTCATCGCCGAAACACGCCCCGAATTCGTCGAGGAAGAGGCACTCGAGGAGTTCCGGACGATGGTGGACGACGGATCATGGGACGTGCCCCTCACCGTGGCCATGGGCCTGGAGACCGCCAGCGACCTAATCAGGTCACGGTGCATCGACAAGGGATTCACCTTCGATGACTTTCTGTCGGCCACACGGATCGCCCGGACCGCCGGTGCCGGGGTCAAGTCCTACCTCCTCCTCAAGCCCCCGTATCTCACCGAGGGTGAGGCGGCCGATGACATGATCCGCTCCATTCGGGATGCGACACCGTACAGCGACATGATATCCATGAACCCCTGCACGGTTCAGCGGAACACTCGCGTGGAGTGGTTGTGGCGTCGGCACGCCTACCGCCCGCCATATCTCTGGAGCGTGCTCGAGATCCTCGCCGAGGCTCCGGTCCATGTGTCCTGCGATCCGGTGGGAGGGGGAAAGATCCGGGGCCCGCATAATTGCGGTGCCTGTGATCGGGAGATTGTCCGGGCGATCAATACCTATTCACTCACCGGGGACCGGGACCTGCTGGAGGCCGTCCGGGAGATACCCTGCGGATGCAGGGAAGAATGGGAGTATGTCCGACACTGCGAAATCCCGTCCGCAATGCCGCTTACCCGGTGATCAGATCTCGCTTATAGAGAGGTGCTTGACGAGCAGGGGGAGGAATGTCCCTGCATCGCTGACCAGGCCGATCGCCTGGGTGGTCCCCCGATCCATCAGCTTGGTCACCGATGCCGGGTTGATGTCCACGCAGATGGTCTTGACCGATGACGGGAGGCAGTTTCCGACCGCCACCGAGTGGAGCAGGGTGGCGACCATCAGCACCATGTCGCAATCCTGGAGATACGGGCGCATCGCTTCCTGGGCATCCACAACATTGGGTATGACGTCCGGGAGGGGGCCGTCGTCCCGAATGGATCCCGCGAGGACAAACGGGACATCGTTCATGACGCACTCGTACATGATACCTCCGGTCACCTTCCCCGATTCGACGGCATTCCTGATGGATCCCGCCCGGATCACTTCGCTGATCGCATAGATGTGATGCTTGTGCCCGCCGGAGACCAGCGTCCCGGTCGCCAGATCCATGCCAAGCGACGTGCCGAAGAGATTGTATTCGATGTCATGGGTTGCGAGCGCATTCCCGGCGAAGAGCACGTCGACGAACCCCTGCCGGATGAGGGATGCAAGCGACTCCGACGCCCCGGTGTGCACGATGGCCGGTCCGCCGACCACCCCAATCTTCCCGCCATTCTGCTTGGTGGTCAGGATCTCCCGTGCGATCTGGGCGATGCTCGTCTCGCTGGGTCGTTCCGAGGAGACATTACCATGCATGAACTCGAAGGCACTCACCTTCCGCGGCCGTTCGGGATAGACCACCCGGACTCCCTGTTCACCGATGATTACCGCATCACCCTTTCGCAGCCGCGACATCGGGGTGCAGCGTGCCTCCGGTACGAGTTCGTCGACCACGATGAGGCAGTCCATCTCGATATCCCGGACCGGAAGCCAGTTCCCGCGGTATTTGATATAGGTGGCATGGTTGGTGGTGGAGTAAAAATTCGAGGGCACCACCCGATCGTCCTCGGCCGGCTTCAGGATGATATCCTCCACCTCCGGTTGTCGGGCACCGAGTCGATGGAGCTCGCTGAGAATGGAGGACAGGTGGTCCTCGGTCTCGGCGGTCACCTTGATGCGGGCGTAACTCGGATCACTCTTCTGTTTTCCCACATCAAAGACAAGGACTTCAAAATCTCCTCCCATGTCCATGATTTTATCGAACACCAGGGTCATGACTCCCGAATCGATGATATGGCCCTCGAGCTCGATTTCGCGGGATGCATCCATGCAGTACTGGTCGGCCATGATCGACCTTCACTGTTTCTCCCCGCAGGTGGGGGCTGAGGTGCGTCACTGCGATCTCTTGGGGCAGAGGATGTGGGTGACCGCCTCGAGCTCCTGGCGGGTGTTGACGTTGTACGCCAGTCGCGGCTCGTCGATGAGGAGGCGCAGCTCCTCCTGCTCCTCGGGCACCAGCGCTCCGGTGAGGACATTGATGCCGGCAGGGCAGGCGCGGACCCCATCGACGACCTCATGGTACCGGGTTCTGAAGCTCGCTACCCGCTCCTCCGGCAGCCATACCGAGCATGCCGGTCTCGGGTCCGGGCTGAACGCATGCTCCACCCGCTCCACGATCTCCGGGGTGATGCACGGGAGGTCGGCGACGGCGGTGAAGACCGGCCCCGTCTCTTCCAGCTCCCGGATCGCTTCATCGAGATCCTCCACGTATCCGCCGCCATGCGCGGGGAAGTGCGGGATGGAATGGGCGCGGCACCAGTTCCTGGTGAAGGGGGTGCGGCGCGAGGTCACCACCATCACATCATGGCCGCTGGACCGGAATGCATCGATGACATAGGCGATCATCGGTCGGTCGCAGATGGTGACCAGCGGTTTCTCTCCCATCCGCAGGCGGCTGCCCTCCCCGCCCGCCATGATCAGGGCAAGCACGCCTCGATCGCCTCAATGCATCGGTCATTCTCCTCGGGCCGGCGCACCGCGATCCTGATGGAGAAGGGAAGGCCAAACGACGTGCAGTCCCGCACCAGGATTCCGTGTCTGTGGACCAGCTGCTCAGCCAGGGGACGGGCGGGCACCGGGAGATGGACGAGAATGAAATTGGCTGACGGCGGTTCCCAGAGAAGGCCGATGGCATCGAGCTGTTTCAGGAGACGTCCCCGATCGCGGGCGATAAGCCGCCGGGATTCCTCCAATTGATCATATACCTCGAACGCACGGATGGCAAATTGTTCGGCGAAGACATTGACCGTCCACGGGGACCGCGCGATTTCGATCCGGGAGATGAGGTCGGGATCACCGAACCCGTATCCGAATCGCAGTCCCGGTACCGTGAACGACTTTGTCAGGGAGCGCAGGATGAAGAGGTGGTCGTCGTTCCAACCGACACAGGAAGATCCGCCAAGCACCATCTCGATGAATGCCTCGTCGACGAAAAGCAGTGTATCAGCGGCGCGGGCCTCCTCGAGGCATGCATATATCTCATCGGATGAGAAGAGCCGCCCGGTCGGATTGTTCGGATTGCAGAGATACCTGACTGCCGCTTCCCGGATCTCCGTCGTTTCGCGGGCGCCGGCGAGCTGTGCACCCACCGCGTATTCTCCAAAGGAGGGATGGTCGATGAGATACCGGTCGCCCGGGGTGAGCGCCGCCAGTGAAAAGGCGCGGATCAGTTCCACCGATCCGTTCCCCACGCATATCTCCTCGGGATTTCTGTTGAATGTGCGTGCTATCCTTTCTTTGAGAATCGTATAGGTGTCGTCCGGGTATTCTCCGATATGGGCTGTATTCGGATACCAATCCACCGACGGAGGATATGGATTGAAATTTGCACTGAAATCCAGGATATCTTTGCGGACACTCATTTGAATCCGTCGTATCGTTCCTCCGTGCTCGGCTCCGGGCGGTATTCGTCGATTCACCGGTAAAACTCCGATATTTCCATGTATTGTTGACAACCAATCGATATAAGGGTTGTGAGGGGCCGGATCGATTTCAAAAAGTATATATACCATTGACTTTCTACGAAGTCTTATCAAGAGTAAGACGATAAGATGACATTCGTCTGACTTTTGACTGACATGTGTCAGACATATGTCAGATCTCAGTGATACTCATGATGGATCGCATCACCATCAGATTGCCACGGCAGCAGATCCAGTTGCTCGGAAAACTCGTGGAGTTGGGGCAGTTTCCTTCGGTCTCTGAAGCAGTTCGGTATGCGGTGCGCGAGCTCCTCGAGGAACATGCGGATCGGGCAATGAAAGAAAGCGACCAGATTTCGGTTGAGTTGTGAGGTTCTTGTATGCAGACGATTATAAATGAAGCACTGAAACATTCGGAACGGGAGAAAGATCTGAAAAGGGGCGATATCGAGGGAGAGGAAGATTACATCGGCCAGCCCCGCATCGTCATCATCGGATGTGGTGGCGCCGGCAACAACACGGTCAACCGGCTGTACCACATGCAGGTGCGCGGAGCAGAGACCATCGCCATCAACACGGACAAGCAGCACCTGGATATGGTGCAGGCCGACAAGCGTGTCCTCATTGGAAAATCGCTGACCAAGGGACTTGGTGCCGGTGGTTTTCCGGACGTCGGTCGTCGTGCCGCAGAGATGGCCCGACCCACGCTCGAGGCGCTCCTCGAATCGGCAGACCTCTGTTTCATCACTGCAGGAATGGGCGGGGGTACCGGCACCGGGACCGCGCCGGTGGTGGCCCAGATCGCCAAGGAACAGGGCGCCATCGTCGTCGGGATGGTCAGCTACCCCTTCCAGGTAGAAAAGGCTCGTCTCCTCAGAGCGGAGGAGGGTCTTGAATCCCTGTCCAAGGCAGCTGACTCGGTGATCGTGCTGGATAACAACCGTCTGACGAGTTTTGTGCCGAATCTCCCCCTGGGGCAGGCATTCTCGGTCATGGATCAGCTGATCGCCGAGACGGTGAAGGGCATCAGTGAGACGATCACCGAACCATCGCTGATCAATATCGACTATGCCGACGTCCGCGCCATCATGAGCCAGGGAGGGGTGGCGGTGATGCTCGTCGGAGAATCCAAGCAGCAGAACAAGGCGGAGAGCGTGGTTCACGAGTGTCTCAACCACCCGCTCCTGGATATCGACTACCGGGGAGCAACCGGCAGCCTCATCCACATCACGGGTGGCAGTGATCTGACCCTCCAGGATGCCGAAGAGATCGCCAGCACCCTCACCTATGAACTCGATCCCCACGCCGATGTCATCTGGGGTGCCCGGGTGAACAGCGAATTCGAAGGGCGGGTCCGCGTGATGGCCATCATGACCGGCGTCAAGAGCGCGCAGATACTCGGTGGAGAACGGCGGTTCGAACGCGTCCAGGCACCGACTCCGGCAGGACATGCACACACGGGTATGCCGCAGCGTGCCCAGGGTGAGGCCAGCGGTCATCTGATCGATTTTATGTGACGGTCCCCTCACACACCTCCATCACTTTTTTCTCAGGGAACATGGACCACGGTGGTCGAAATAATTAAGAACTCAGGGCACATTTTCATAATAGAAGCCGTGACTTCCCCAATTCATCGCCGTGGCGATGGAATGACGGATCTCCATTCAGGTACCGGACGTTGAACACCCTGCATCGATCGTCGAACAACGGTCTCTTGTTGAGACCGGAGCTGGACCTGTTCTGAAGTCACCCCGGCATAAGAGCGTTGGCGCTTCCGGGGATTGCCTGAAACCACCGTACGGGGAAGTACCGCACCGCACGAACTGGGGTATGGAAACGCATGCTGGACGAATTGATTGAGAAGCGAAAGAAGATTATTGCGGAGTCTGAACAGCACAAGGACAGCAGGAATGAGCTGAACCAGCTTGCCAGCAAGCACGCTCAGGAGCGCAACGCACTCAATGCCCAGACCCGCGAATTCGTTGAAGGGGCACAGGAGCACAAGGAACTCCGGGACAAATACAACAAAGAAGTCCAGGAGTTGAAAGAGCAGAGAAACCAGCTCAACGAGCAGGCAAATGTGCTCTTTGCTGAAATCGACGAATTCAAGAAGGAGCATGGCTCAATCAAGAGCCGCACGCTCAAAGAACTTCAAAAACAGATCGAACACCTTGAATTCAGGCAACAGACAGAGGTGTTCAAGCCGGAAAAAGAGCGTGAATTGATCGAAAAGATCAAGCAGATGAAGTCGGACATCCGGGAGCAGGAAGCCGAGTTTGAGCAGAACAAGGAGATGCGGACAAAACTGGATGATGCCCGCACATTCCGGAAAGAAGCATCTGATATTCATGCCAAAGTAACCGAAATCGCAGATCTCGCCCAGCAGCATCATGACCAGATGGTGGACTGTTACCGCAAAGCCGACGCTTCACGTGCCTCCGCTGACGAAGCACACCGGAAATTCGTCGAAGCACAGGAGGCTGCCGACGAGGAACACAAGCGATTTATCGCCTGCCAGAAGGAACTGCGTGACTACGACAAGGTCATCAGTGGTCTGCGGCAGAAAACGCGCAAGACCCGGGCCACCCGGGAACAGAAGGCTGTCAGGAAGGAGGCAGAACGCATATTCCAGCAGTTCAGGTCCGGGGAGAAACTGACCACAGATGATCTCCTCCTCCTGCAGCGTTCAAAACTCATATAATTCAAAATCCTCTTATTTCAGCAATTTTTTAATACTTCCGCCAACTATCTGTTTACTGGATGTCTTCTGGCAGGACGCTCATCCTCTCTGTGGATCGGGACGACGATCTCGGATACAAGGCCGGTATCCAGACCCCGGTGACGGGACGTGCGTCCTGCCTGGACGCCGCAACCCGGCTGGCGCTCATTGATCCGGAAGATTCTGATGTCAACGGCATCTTCCAGGCGATCAAGACCTATGATGCCCTCCAGGATGAGGGGCGCGATGTCGATATCGCCCTTCTGGCCGGGAACCACACCAACATGCTCGAAGGTGACCGCCGGATCGGTGACGACCTCGATCAGGTGATTCGCCAGACGGGGGCGAGCTCCTGCATCGTGGTCACCGACGGGGCCGAGGATGAATACATCATTCCGCTCATCCAGTCCCGCATCGCCATCAGCAGCATCCAGCGCGTGGTGGTCAGCCAGATACCCAACCTGGAGGGGACCTATTACATCATGAAAAAGCTGCTCGATGACCCGAAGGTGGCCAGAGTCGTGCTCGTGCCGATCGGCCTCGCCATGCTCCTGTATGCGACGGCCTATCTGCTCAACTATCCGGAGGTCGCCACCATCATCGTGGTCGGTGTACTCGGTATTTATCTGCTCTTCAAGGGCTTTGGTATCGATGAGATATTCAGTTATTTTCTCAATTCACTCCAGACATCTCTTCAGAAAGGGCGGTTTACATTCGTCTCCTACATCGCTGCATTGATACTGATCATCGTCGGCGTGATCATGGGGCTCACCAGTCTGCTGGTGTTCTACAAGACCGCCGGCATCGTCCAGTACCTGGTGACTTTCATCTATGGCTCGATCGGGTGGTTCATCGGTGCCGGACTGATCGCGTCATGCGGAAAGATCATCGACGTCTTCCTGAATGAACGGGAAGCGCTCGGACGGGTACTGGCCCTCCCCTTCTTCGTTGCATCTCTGGGGATGATCATGTACGGAGTGAGTGTGTACACTCTCTCCATCTCGGAGATCCCCGCCTTCGGGATCGGGGCCGAAGTGGGGGTGCGGTATATCATCTACGCCATCATCGGTGGACTGGTCTTCTCTTTTACCGGGGTATATCTCCAGTCGATCGTATCGAAATGGCTCGCCACCGAACATCCGGAGTCACTGGCGGCAGAAAGATAAACCGTCCTCAGCTCTCGAAGTAGCCGATTCCGTCAGGGAACTGAGAGGTTTGATTGAATTCGCGGGTTGACTGAGGGGTTCTGACAATCAGGTGGGGGACGACCACATCAAACTGCTGGGCGGGGAACCAGTAGGTACCGTCCTGATAATCGAGGGCGACGTGGTCCACCACCATCACCGAACGGTCAAGAGAAAGTTCCCGAAATCTGGGGTTTTCAAAATTGAGAATATCGGTGACCTTGTCCTGAAGGTCGGATTTTCCCAGGAACAGGACCAGCAGTTCC
This sequence comes from Methanomicrobiales archaeon, assembly GCA_049974905.1. Classification (GTDB taxonomy): domain Archaea; phylum Halobacteriota; class Methanomicrobia; order Methanomicrobiales; family Methanoculleaceae; genus JBNGCZ01. The sequence goes on along the minus strand of JBNGCZ010000015.1, from coordinate 11,066 downwards.
ACCGCCTCGTCTATCGTATAATCCAGAGTAATGGTGGCCTGATCTCCCTCGAGCGAGATGACCATCTTTTCCACGGTGAGGTAACTATACCGATTCATCTCGGTGGCGGCAACCGGCGTGCAGATAAAAGATAGGCAGATGAAGAGGCACACCATCGCTGCCAGACGTCTCATGACGGTATATGGTGGTTGCGGGAAAATTATATCCTTTCTGGTCGGTCAGGTTCTGGTCGAAGTCGCACCAATCCCATTCTGTGATAGTGCAGGCGAGGTCGCCGGAAACCAATAAACTGCCCGGGCCCGTCGCCGGTGTCGGTGCACACTGGCGACCTGTCAGGGAATGGTGTCACCGGGGGAAATTATTTGTTGATTGGCGGGGAATACCCATTATATTCTCCCGGTGGTACCATCACTCCGTTATGCTGAACGCCATCACCGGGACGGGATGTGATTTCGAGAAGATGAGCCAGACACGTATCCTGGTCGTGGAGGACAACCCCGTCATTGTCAATCTGCTGGGGGTGATGCTCCAGGGGCTTGGGTACACTCAGGTTGGATCTGCCTCCTCCGGTGAAGAGGCTTTTCGCCTTGTCATTGATACGGATCCCGACCTGATCCTCATGGACATCACCCTTGAGGGTGGTATTGATGGGATCGAGACCGCAATTGTCATCCACAGCATCTTCCACATTCCCATCGTTTTTCTGACCGGAAGCGTGGATAGTGATACCATACAGCGCGCAAAAGCGGCTGAACCCTTCGGGTACCTGACAAAACCATTCAATAAAAACGATATTTACAGTACCATCGAAATTGCGCTCAACAATTACGAGCTGAGCACTATCAAGAAATCATGGAAGAACCGTGACCTGCGCGTGCTCATGCATGCGGAGAAGGCCATCTTCATCACAGATGCGGCCGGACGGCTACTCTTCATGAATCCCTTCGCCGAATTTTTAACTGATTGGGAGGCATCCCGGGCATTCCTTCGTCCGATATCGAAAGTGATGGACATGCGCGATCGAAGCGGGATGTCGACGAAAGAGTTCATGGAAAAGGTGAGAAACGAATCGATCAATTACAAGGTTGAACGTGCGGGAACCCTGAGCTCACGGAATGGAAAACAGAGAACAGTAAAAATCCGATCTATCGCGTACAAGAACCGCCACGGCGATCTGGTCGGTCTCCTGATCTCGATGGACCAGATATTCGCAGGCACATAGCACGGCCCATCAGCGGGTTCTCCGAGCCGGATCATCGCTGTATCCACGATACGATCGCACGCACCCCGTGCGAGAATACGGCTATCTCTGTGATGGCTTTTTCCTCTCCCATTCCCTCCGGGACCGCCGGATCAGCGATCACCACATCAAAGGGCGTTGATTTTTTCCACTGCCGGACAAGCTGATGCGGACATCTCTCACGATGTCTCGTCACAGGGCTCCGGATACCACCATTATCGCACACTCAAACCCCGGGAAAGCATGGGGGGGTTCGTGCGATATTGAACGAAAAAAAGAGATTATCCCAATTGAGAGAGCAGGATCTCGATACTGGACACATTCGTCTTGCCGGTGTCTGTATCGATGATCTCGGTCGCCGTCTCGATCTGTTTCTTCTGGACATTCTCGAGGAACCGGTTCAGGGCGATCTCCGCCGTATCGACAGCTCGTGAGATGGCTTTTCCGCGCGCCTTTATCGCCACTTCGTCTGCTCCGTTGTTGAACTGAGTCACGACTGCAAGTACGTAATTCATTACAGGCTTGTTTCCGACGAATACTGTGTTGTCCTTCATTTCGTTCAACCTCGCTTCAGAGATACTTTCTGGAATGGATGAGTTCTGCATTCAATACCGATGCGCCAGCGGCACCCCGGATGGTGTTGTGTCCGAGTGCAACGAAACGCAGTCCCTCTCTGATCCTGCCCACTGACACCGTCATCCCGGATCCCCGGTTCCGGTCGAGTCGGGGCTGCGGACGGTCGGGCTGTTCCAGGAGTTCGACTGCCTTCGCTGGTTGTAGAGGTAGATTGACGAATGGAGATTTAAAGGTTGCGAAGGCTTTTTTGACTTCCTCAATAGATGCCTCCACATCGGTCCAGACCGCCACCGTATGCCCGTCGATGACCGGAACCCGGTGGCAGCTCGCGCTGACACGGACGTCGGAACCCTGCACGCGATCGCCATCAAGACGTCCCAGAATCTTCAGCGACTCCGATTCCATCTTCTCCTCTTCATCGCCGATGTAGGGGACCACATTGTCGGTGATCGCCATCGCCGGTATCCCTTCAAAACCGGCGCCGGAGATGGCCTGCATCGTGGCAACCTGTATGGACGAGAATCCAAGCGGTAGCAATGGTGCCATGGCCAGAATCAGGGTGATGGTGGAGCAATTCGGGTTGGTCACGATGAACCCGTCCCGTCCGGCGTCCCGCTGGACATCGATCAGTCCCAGATGGTCCGGATTCACCTCCGGAATGACCAGAGGTACATCCGGATCCATGCGGTGCGAGCGGGCGTTGCTGCACACACCGATACCTGCCTGTGCGATCTCTGTCTCAAAGCGACCGGCAATGTCTGCCGGAAGAGACGAGAAGACGAGATCGCAGTCCCTGACCGCGTCTACCGTGGTCGAACTGACCACCACATCAGCAACCGAGTCCGGGAATGGGGTGTCCAGACGCCAGTTGACCACGCTCCCGTACTTCTTTCCTGCGCTTCTCTCCGATGCGGTGAGGACACTCAGGTTGAACCAGGGATGCTCGGCCAGGAGCTGGACAAATCGTTGACCAACCGCCCCGGTTGCTCCAAGTACGCCGACATCTAACATATACAGGTCTGCTGTGATGTGTAATTATTAAAAGAATGCGTTTTACTCCATATGGATTGCTTCTGCGGGGCACTCATCAACGCATGTCTCGCAATCCACACAGAGATCTGGGTCAACTACTGCCACATCGTCTTCCATATGAATGGCTTCAGACGGACAGACATCCACACAGGTTTCACAACCGGTGCATTTCTCCGGATCGACAACTGCCGGCAATATCACACCTCCTGAAAAAATTCGCCGTGAAGATACATAAAATATCTTATTTGGGACCCGCAGAATCTGTATCGCATGAAGGAGAGCACTCCCTGGCCCTGCACGAAAAATCGATGGATGGGAGAGTTCAAAGACCGAGAACGTCGCCCATCGAGTATATACCGGGGTCTCGTCCCCTTACCCACCGTGCAGCCCGGAGTGCGCCCTTTCCAAAGACCGCCCGGTCATAGGCCCGGTGAGAGATCTCGATACACTCGAAATTTCCGGCGAAAAGGACCGAGTGGTCGCCAACGATATCACCACCGCGGATCGCATGCACACCGATCTCGTTCTGGCGCTCCGCCATCCCCTCACGCCCGTATCGCCTCTCCCTCGCACCGAGTTCCTCGTCCAGAATCTCCAGAATGGTTCTGGCCGTTCCGCTGGGCGCATCCTTCTTGTACCGGTGATGCGCCTCGATAACTTCGATATCATATTCAGCGAGACTGCGAACCGCCGCCCGGACCAGGTTCCAGAATATGTTGACTCCGACACTGAAATTGCTGGAGATAACCGCAGAAACCGATCCCTCTATCAGTCCCTGTATCTCGCTATGCTGTTCATCTGAAAAGCCCGTCGATCCCACCACCAGAGACGTGCCGGTGCGGGAGGCCGCCCTGATATTCTCCACCGCTGCATCCGCATTGGTGAAATCGATCAGAACATCGGGGCGGATATCAGTGAGGAACTCCTCGACCTTCGCTGACGAATAGACCGGGCAGCCAAACATCTCCCCCTCGCTGACATCTGTCCCTCCCACGAAACGGAGATCGTTGGCCTCATGCACCAGTCGGGCGACCGTCGACCCCATTCGACCGAGTGCACCGGAGACGGCCACTTCAATCATAGGTCGAGATCACCTCCCGGAGTGCCTGGACTTTTTCATCCTCCATATCATCGAGGGGGAGTCGGAGCGGTCCCGCTGCCATACCTCTCAGTCTCACCGCCGTCTTGATGGGGACGGGATTGGTGTCGATGAACATGGCCCGGAAGAGGGGTGAAAGCCGATAGTGCAGGTCACGTGCGTCGTCCAGATTGCCGGACATGAACTGTTCATACATCTCCACCATCAGCGAGGGCTCAAGATTCGCCGCCACCGATATCACCCCATCTCCGCCGAGAGCCAGCAACGGCAGGGTCATGCCGTCGTCCCCGGAGATGACCACGAAATCGGTGTCCCGGGTTCCCTCGATGATCGCGGAGACCTGCGAGATATCGCCGCTCGCTTCCTTGATCCCGGCGATATAGGGGTGCTGCGCGAGTTCGATGACCAGGTCGGGGGGCAGGTTCTGTCCGGTCCTTCCCGGTACATTGTACATGATGACCGGTATCTCCAGGTCTGCAAGCCGGGTATAGTGTTTGATCAGGCCTGGTCGGTTCGGTTTGTTGTAATAGGGGCTGATGACAAGCACGCCGTCCGCCCCCGCATCTTTCGCTGACCGACTCAGGCGGAGTGCCTCATCGGTGCTGTTCGACCCGGTACCGGCGATGACCGGAACGCGTCCATTCACCACATCGACGGTCTCGGAGATGACCAGTTCGTGTTCTTCGAAATTCAGGGTGGCGGACTCCCCGGTCGACCCGCAGGGGACCACGCCGTGAATACCCCTTTCAAGAAGACGATTGATGTTGTCGCGAAGCCCGTCCAGATCGAGCTCGCGGGATTCGGTGTTTTGAAAAGGAGTGATGATGGCTGGAAGTATTCCGTGGAGCATACTTCACGTTAATGATGTTTCCGCTTATTTATCTTTGCGGTGATGTACCCGGCAACCCGGTTGCGCACTCGCTTGCTGTCCACATCGGCCACCTCATCCACCACCTGTTTGTTCTCGGAAAAATCATTCGAGAACCGGTCTCCATAGACAGTCAGCAGCTCATCGGCGAGATTCTTAATATATGACGGTTTGATGGGCATTGGTATCGTCCTTCACTCTGTTGCATCATGTATGCGCCCTGACAGTTTAAGAATATTATGTACAACCATCTCTGGATTTTCGCCCAGAAAACGGATCATCGGTTCTTTCCCCATGGCACCGCGATCGAAGATGACATCGGGCACCTCCCCCTTGCAGCAGAACGCCACCCCCCAGTCCATGGTGTGAACACCGGGAGGTTCCCGGGTTCGGTCGAACGAACAGATCTCCATCATCTGATCCTCCATGATGGCGATATACCGGTCAGAAAACCGGATGTTCGCAGCTGATCTGATATCCGGATTGAAGCGCATGGCGGTCAGTGCGATCCGGGCCACATGGTCGGATGCACCGAATCCAACCTCCCCCACCGGATGCGGCCGTCCGTGGAGATTCACGATCCTCCCGTGCACTCCCGCAACATCGTCAGTTCGATTCGCCCCGGCGAGTGCATAGACGATATTCATCCCCACCTCCGGGATGAGGCGGACATCCATCTGGGCCTGCAACCGTCGTACTGCTGCACTGAGTGCTGTGCGGACACGGTGTCGCTCTGGATCGGGCATTGGATCACAGTGGGGGGGGCGGCCGCAATAAAGGTGTGGACGGCGGCGGTGAGGATGCATGGAAAGTTACTATATGGTTTCCACGCGATTGGTGTATATGAAACCGTGGATGCTGGATGTGCTGACCGGCCTTGTGTCACTGCTGGTGTTCATCCTCATGGTCATCGTGCTCCCCGCGATTCTGGGCAGTGGGGCCGGCTACCTTGGTGCCCTGATCGTCTTTATCATCGCTCTCAGCGGTGCCGGCACCACGATCAGCCGCCATATCGGTTGATTTTCCACCTCCTTTCTGTTTCTTTGCCCGGTAGTAGCTGAGCGGATGGTTTACCTTCTCGCAGAGGGCGTCTTTTCCGACGCAGAGCCCGTAGGTGCGCATCGTGGCGCAGGAGGGGGGCGTGTATTCGGTGCCCCCGCCTCCCGTGATGTGGGAGACCTGGTACATGGTTCGTTCAATATCGAAATCCGGTGCGTGGCTGTAGATCTCCACGATACTGGTGGTCTCCATGCCGATGGTATGGAGAAACGCGGTGATTGCAAACCGACCGGTATGAGGGAGATTGGTACCCTCGGCGACGGCGGAGACCAGCGCCCTGATGCACGGCGGAAAGGCGCGTTCTTCGATGGATCCAAAGTCGGTGTGCAGGCGTTCCTGGTGGGCAACCGTGAGGGTATCGATGAGGGGAGCGATCTTTTTACAGATCCTGTCGGGAACGGCGGCAGGGAGGTGATCGAGGATCACCCGTCGAATCGCCTCACGGAGGAGATCTTCTGCATCCTCATGAGCGATCTCCACGTGGCCGTTCGTGACCGACCGGTGCACCAGTCTCCACTTCTCCTCTCCGAGCATGGCGGTGAGCTCCACATACCGGGACAGCGGCAGATGGCCGGTGGCCGGATCGAACTCCACTTCCTGGCCGACATATTGCCGGATCTCGTCGGATTCAGAGGTGAGAAACCAAAACGCCCGATTCGATTCATACCGGGCAAACTGTTCGATGACCCGGCGGTCATTCATGCAGGAGACGATGATGCGCGCAAGCACATAGCCCACCAGTTCCTGCTCGGGGGAGAAGGCGGTGTGCTCCCCATGGGGATCCTCCCGCATGATCGCACGATGGACCCGGTCATGAGCCTGATCGAGGGCGAGTCGCCCCTGGTTCTGGTCGAGGAATGCCTCCAGGGAGTCGGTATAGCTCCGGACAATTTCCTGGGACTCTTTTAAAAACGGATATCTGGGAAGAATTCGGCGATCGAGGCTGACCGGCATCAATCAGCCTCTATGCGCGGGGCCAGCAGGTACTCCACCCGGCCGGCACCCTCCGCAATGGGGAAACTGAATTTGACCGGATGATCGATACCCAGATGGATCACGATCTCCTCCGCCCGGCTCATCACCTTCCCCATGTCCTTGAGATAATCGACGGAGAAGAGGGATCTCGCCTGGGCAGGGGTGAGTGAAACAACCTCGTCCTGACCCAGTTCGAGTTTTATGTAGTCGGTATCTCCCTCCGCCTCCATGAAGAATGTCTCCTGGTCGGGGTCGATACCAAGCGCGATCTTGTCGGAGATGGTCATCGCCGCCTTCACCCCGTTATTGAGCGTGGTTCCGGAGATGGTCACACTTCCGGGAAGATCGATCTCCGGGGGATTCGGATCTTTGCGGATCGTGTTGGCGTCCAGAAGGGCGAGAGAGTAGTGATATCCCCCAAAGGTGATGGCCATTTTTGCCGCATCTTCGGGGAGATCCAGGGAGATCTCATTGCCCTTTCCGGTCAACCCCATGATGTTCTTCATCTTGTTGACATCGATCCCCAGCTCCCCTTCGCTCCCCGTGTAGGCGTTGAATGCGCTGCTCTCCAGTGTCAATGAAACCATCGCCACATTTGCGGTGTCGACTGCGCGGATCCAGATACTCTCCTCTTTGGTATGGAGACGGCATTCTGTCACCAGCGCCGCAATCGCATCGATCACTTCACGCAAAATATCTGCATCAATTCGTGCCTGCAACATTATTGACCCTACCAAATCTCTTATACACTATATAATCATACTTTTAATACTAGTGTTGCGTCTTTGTTGCATTCGTCGTACAACACCAAACCGGGAGATACTCTTTCATGGGTGTGCAGTGGTCACGCGATAAAACTCATCGACAGGCAAAGAAGGCCGGATACCGATCACGGGCGGCATACAAACTGATTGAAATCGATCGAAAATTCTCCATCATCCGTCCTGATGACGATATCATCGATCTGGGAGCGGCCCCGGGAAGCTGGCTCCAGGTGGCCAGGGAGAGAACCCGGGGGCGCATCATCGGTATCGACAGAAGCGCGATCGCTCCCCTCGAGGGGGTCGAAATGGTGAAGGGGGATTTCACGGAATCCGCGATGCAGTCCCGCATCCGGGATATGCTCCCCGAGGCGGATGTCATCCTGTGCGATGCATCCCCCCACCTCTCCGGCCAGAAGGCCTACGATCATGCACGTGCAATCGGCCTTGCAGAGGATGCCCTCACATTTTGCCGGCATTCTCTCAAGCCGGGAGGCCATTTCGTGGTGAAGGCATTCCAGGGGGATCTTTTTCCGGAGTTTCTGGCCACGATGAAGGGGTGCTTTTCTTCGGTCAAGAGTCACCGCGTCCGCGCCACACGCCGCGGGAGTTCTGAGATGTATATTGTCGGGAAGGGTTTTTTCGATGAGTGCGGTGCTTGAAGATCCTTTTGGACGGCGGGTCACCAACCTGCGGGTGAGTCTGACACCCCGCTGCAACCTGAATTGCATCTACTGCCATTCCGAGGGGGAGGTGCGTCCGGGTGGTGAAATGACCGCCAGTGAGATCATCCGGCTGATCCGGATCGGCCATGAATTCGGTATCCGGAGTGTCAAATTCACCGGGGGGGAACCGCTCCTTCGACGGGATTTGGAAGAGATTCTCCATGAAATCCCGGATGGAATGGAATCTTCGCTGACCACCAACGGGACGCTCCTCGCCAGCCGGGCCGCATCTTTGCGGGCTGCCGGTCTTTCCCGGGTGAATATCAGTCTGGACAGCCTTGATCACCGGCGATATGCCTCTATCACGGGTAGAGATTGCCTGGATGAGGCGCTCGAGGGCGTCGAGGCGGCGATCGATGCGGAACTGACCCCGGTCAAGATCAACACCGTTCTCCTGGAGGGGATCAACGAGGATGAGGTGGGCGATTTCATGGATTTCGTCCGGAACCGGCGAGAACTGATCCTGCAGATAATCGAACTGATGGAATTCAATGAGTGCCATTTCCATGGGAATGTCGACGAAATCGAACAGGAACTGGAAGAACGCGCAAACCGAATCCTCACGCGACGGATGCATCATCGCAGAAAATTCTGTCTCGACGGTGCAGAGGTGGAAGTGGTCAGGCCCCTCCACAACACCGAGTTCTGCTCCTTTTGTAACCGCCTCCGGGTCACCTCAAACGGCCAGCTCAAACCCTGCCTCCTTCGACACGACAACCATGTCGACATCCGGGGGGTGGATGATGACACGCTCCGCGAGCGGTTCCGGGAGGCGGTTCAACGCAGAGCTCCGTTTTTCAGGTGATTGTGCACCATGCGAAGGTTTTTTTCAGAACCGTTCCAATGATGGTGCATGCAGGAGGACAACGAATACACCCGGATCATCCGGTCATTTTATGAAAAATCACTGATTCTGGAATCCCCGTCAGATTTCCATCCGGTGCTCCATTTTTACTTCATGGATGCACTGGCACACATCGATTTCAGCCTGAACATCCTCGCCTACAACATCCAGTCACCCCGGAACCTCATGAACATGGAATACATGCGGTGGCGCGTCGACGAGGAGAAGATGGGCGATCGGGCCCACTTTCCGGCGTTCATCAACTGGCTTCGGGAGGAACACCCTGAGACGTTTCTGTCGCTGCCCATGGTCTGGCAGCTGGCCTACGACAGGAATAGCGCCGGAGGGTACCGCAGCTTTCGGATCGTGATCGACCCCGATGACAGAAACCCTCTTCCTCCACGGTTCTTCCGCGATGCCATCGAGGAGTTCTTCGACCAGTCGTTCATCAAGAGTATCTATCAGGGAAACAGCCTCGCCAGACTGTTTGACTCTTTCATGGCACAGAACAGCTCCTGATCCCCGCCACCATGGACGCTGCCACTCTCTGCGCCAACCTTGTGCAGATCCAAAGCGAGAATCCACCCGGGCACACCGAGGAGGTCATCCGGTATCTCAGTTCCCACATGGAAGGTCTGGGTGTGGAGAACGAAATCGTCCGGAATGCTGACGGACGGTGGAACCTGGTCGCCGGCCCCCGGCACCCCGCTCTTCTCCTCTGCGGACATGTGGATGTGGTCCCCGCCAGTGCCGACCGGTGGTCCCGGGATCCGTTCTCCGGCGACATCGACGGGGGGTATGTGTGGGGACGTGGGTCCACGGATATGAAGGGGGGGTGTGCAGCTCTTCTCACCGCGTTTGAACAATGCCTGGATGACGGGGTCGAGCCCGATGTCGGCTTTGCCTTTGTCTGCGATGAAGAGACGGGTGGCGAGATGGGAATTCGCAACCTCCTTCGCCGGAGGCTTCTCGTCCCCTGCGACTGTATCATCGCCGAACCCACTCCCCGGCTCAGTCCCTGCATCGGCCAGAAGGGGCTCTGCCGTATCTCGATGACCTTCCACGGGGAACCGGGCCACAGCTCGCTCTATCCCGAGATCGGGGTGAGTGCGGTGATGGAGGCGATCACGTTCATCACCCGGATGGAGCAGCTCCACGAGCGGGTCTTCCCGGTGGAGCCCCGTCTGCAGCCGATCATCGAGGCGTCCGGACAGGTTCTCGAGGAGCTCTTTGAGCGGCCGGGGATGGGCGATGCGATCCAGCAGATCATGTACAACCCGGGCATGATACAGGGCGGTGAGAAGGCCAATATCGTGGCCCAGCTCTGCACCCTGGAGATGGATATCCGCCTTCCCTGGGGGTGCAGTCCGGATACGCTGCTGGAGGAGGTGCGCGCCCGGGCCCCCGGGGCCGATATCACGGTGATGGACGCGTTCGAGCCCACACTGACGCCGCCGGAGGCACGGCTGGTGGATGTCGTGTGCACGGAGATCGAGCGCCAGTACGGCGAACCGGCGGTCCCCATCCTCCAGTGGGCGGCAAGCGACGCCCGGTTCCTCCGGAAGGCCGGGTTCAACGTGGTGGACTACGGGCCGGGAGATCTGCACACGCTCCACGGCGTGGACGAACGGGTCTCCGTGGAGGATCTGCAGAATGCGGTGCGGGTGTACCGGGGGGTGATGGAGAGGTATGGAGCATGATGGGCAGACCCGCTGTATCTCCCCGGGCTGGAATACATTTTGACGGATGCCAAAAAGAAGTGGAGCCATCCGTAGGAGATATGTGTGCCGGGAGGAGGGATGATCTTGGCAATATTCGGCGGCTCATCACTTATCCATCACGTTATGCACACCAAAAGGGATAGAACGGTCAAGCCTGATATAAAAG
>JBNGCZ010000014.1:0-47792 GCA_049974905.1 Methanomicrobiales archaeon | reverse complement strand
CGGAGGTGGTGATCGAATCATAGGCGATGCAGGAGCCGGTTCACACAGGCACGTCCCGGTCAGATAAAGACCAGGAATCGACTACCTGGTTTCCTCCTTTTTTGCTCGATGCGTGTTCTGTATTCAGTCCGCCATCCGGTTCACACCCGATTCTCTATTTTATCGGTGATCCGGGAGGGCCTGCGGGCAGGGGCGAACACCGGCTCCGCCCGGTGACCGATCGCCTATGCGGCGATTGCCCCGATGAAGAACCAGAGATTGTGCACGAACACGACGCCGAAGAAGGAACATACTGCGGTCAGGATCGCCGCCCCCGAATATTCCACCATCCGTTCGGCCCGGATCATTATGAACATCACGAACCCGGCGAAGGTGACTTTCACTCCCAGATGGATGAGGGGGTTTCCGACGACGGGCTGCATCACCGGGTTGAGCTCGGTCCCGCCCAGGTCCAGTATCAGAGTGGTGGTGAGGACATCCAGGAACAACAGCATACCCAGTATCCCGATGAGCATACCGACGAAGAGGTGGTAGGGCCGCATAGTGAGAGTCCCCTCGCCATGTCCCGCCAGGGTGGGCCCAAACGGACAGGTATATGGTGCTCTCCCTGATGGGGAGACGAGGGCGCCTGTCCCGTACGGATTCTGTGGGTCGTGTTTTGCGGTGCCCATAGATCTTCCTTTTCGACCTGTGCACCGGATCCCTCGTTCCGGCAGGCAGGACGAATGATACCGATATTTCCTGTAATATTATTTATATATTTCTCTTCGATATTCTCCACAATATCGATTATTATTACAATTTAACAAATTTGCGAATAGTAAAAACAAAAATAGGAAATTCCTGGTGATGTGAATAACAGCTCATACATATAAGTGAATGCCTAGGGTTCTGTCACTGTATCGCAATCCTTCGAATCGACAGGGAGCGGCGATGTAACGAAAGAGAAGGACATTCATATCAATATAGCGGATGGGGTATCGTCCATCGTGTGTATTCGTGGACCCCGATGTATCGTGGGGGGGGTGATCATCCCTGCCCGTGAAGAGCCATGCAGGAGACGGGCGATGGGATATCAATAGTGGCCCCGGCCGAATAATGAGCCGGTATACCCGGTGTCCCGGAAAAAGAAACGATTTATTTCCTCTTCCAGGCGAAGAAGAGAGCGATACACACGATCGCCAGCAGAGAGACCATCGTACTGTGTGGAGATTGTTCGGCGGGTGAATACGTCCCGGCAGACCAGTTGAAGAGATCGGGATTGACCGCCGCCGCCACCTCTTCAAGGGCATCGACGATCCGCGGTCCTGCGCGACTGATGGTATCGGCATCGATCAGAACGACCCGGTGGTTTTCCACCGCATCCAGGCGTGCAAGTCTCGGTTCTGTGAAAATATAGTTGTACACGGCATCGCATCCGGCTTCGCCCATGCCGGTTCCCGAACTGACCAGGATATAATCGGGATCGGCACTGACGAATTCTTCCAGACTCACGATCTGCCATCCGTCGATATCGGGAAAGGCGTTTCTCCCCCCCGCCATCCGGATCACTTCGTCCTGGAACGTGTGGTTTCCCGAGACCCAGATCGGATCATGCCAGACCACATGGGCAACCGTGGGGGTCTCGTTTCTGTCTGCGACCCTTTCTGTCACCGCATCGATACGCGAGGCGAGATCATCAGAGAGCTCTTCCGCAAGACATTCTGTCCCGGTGGCCCGTCCGATCAGGTGGATGTCATCAAGAATATCATCGATTGTCTCCGGATCGATGACAAGAACCGGGAAATCAAACGATTCGAGCCTCTCGAGCACGTCCAGGGTGTTCCCGCGGGCGGCCAGTACCAGGTCAGGTCTCCGTGCCACGACCCTCTCGATGCTGATGGTGGTATATCCACCCACCGATGGGATCTGCAGGGCCTCTTCGGGATAATCACTCTGATCGGTGACCCCGACCGTCCTGTTTCCAAGGCCGAGGGCAAAGAGGAGTTCGGTATTCGACGGGGCGAGGGATACAATCCGTTCCGGACACCCGTGAATCGTCACCTCCCGCCCCATGTCGTCGACCACCGTCACGATCCGCGTCTCTGTCACCGATTCACCCGGATGTTCAATACCGTCCCCTTCTGCAGGAGACGCGGCAGAAACCCCGATGCAGAGCATGAGGATGAGGAGTGCGCAGGCTATTCGTGTCGCTCTGGGTATACACAAAGAGAGTCTTCCATTCATCTGTCATTCACCACCACGGCGGTATGTCGGCCGGAAGAGATCCCCTCTCCCAGATGCAGAAGGATCGAGCCAATGGATTCGACCGGTTGTGCTCCATTGTCAATGAGAGCTGAGAGAGAATCTCCCAGATAGCCTCCGGTACAGTCCTCAAACGATTCGATCGCACCAAGAACGAGCGTCTTCTCCGCGAACTGTTCCAGCACACTGATATTCCTGATATTGCCCTGCCCCACCGGCATGGCGCACAGGACGATCATATCCGCCACTTCCAGGTACTCCATGAGGTTTTTTCGGGCCGTATCCGAAATCGGGGCAAACGGTGCCTCGGTAACGACGGGAATGCCCAGATTCAGGGCCACCGCATGGTCCGAATCGAGGATGTTGAGGATCCCGGTGCTCACGATGTACCCTTTCCGGTGGAGTGTTCGAAGGAGCGCGGAACCGGATCCTCCGCCGCACGTGACATGCACCCTCACGCGTTTCGGGGGATCGGCGTCATCGTCATACACAGGAAGGATGTAGGGCCTGCCGGTGTGGGGGTGGGTGCTCACGATCACGTCGATCCCGTAGACCGATCGGATCGTTCCCGGGGTCAGGACCTCCGCGGGAGTCCCCATTGCCACAATCGTCCTGTCGTTCAGGAATACGATCCGATCGCAGTAGCATGCGGCCAGGTTGATGTCGTGGAACACACTGATCGTCGTCATCTCCCTCATCTCTCTTCGAATAATGTCGAGAATCTCGATCTGGTTGCTGATATCGAGGTGTGATGTCGCCTCGTCGAGCAGGAGAATGTCCGGACCCTGTGTGAGCGCCCGCGCGATCAGGACACGCTGACGTTCACCGCCGCTGATTGCATTCACCGGCATCTCGCTGAGATGGCCGACATCGGCGAGCCGCATCGCTCGCTCACAGATGGAACGATCTTCCGGTGTTTCAGCGGAGAACCTGCCGATATGGGGGTGTCTCCCCATCATCACGATCTCACGGACAGTATAGTCGAAGTTGATCGCAGTCTCCTGGGGAACTGATGCCACCCGCCGGGCCAGCATGCGGAAGGAGAACGTATCCATGTCCTGACCGGCATAGTACACCATCCCGCCTGACCGGTCGATGACCCGGCTCATCGTTCTCAACAATGTCGTCTTCCCCGACCCGTTCGGACCACAGATCCCGATCATCTCCCCCGGTTGTGCGGAGAACGCAACGCCCTCCAGTACCTGGCGGGCTCCGTAGCAGACATCCAGGTTGACGACATCGACGGTATTCATACCGGCCTCCTCCTCTGCAGGAGGAACATGAAGAACGGAGCACCGAGAAAGGCGGTGATGATCCCGACCGGCATCTCGTTTCCACATGTCCGGGCGAATGTATCGGACCAGAGAAGGATGAGACTCCCTGCAAGGAGAGCGGCCGGAAAGAGCACCCGGTGGTCGGGGCCGACGATGATCCGCATCAGGTGGGGGGTGATCAGGCCGATGAACCCGATCGCTCCCGCGATCGCAACCGCGATCCCGGCAAGGATCGAACTCGCACAGAGAAGGACGATCTTCAGGTTCTCCACGTTCACCCCGAGGTGAATCGCATCCTCGTCACCGAGGGATATGATGTTGATGTCACGCGCAAAGAGCCAGATAACGATACAGCCAACCGGGATGAGGAGGGAGATATATACCTGGTCCCATGATACCGTCCAGAACCCGCCCATCAGCCAGAAGACGATCTGGTGGAGGCTCTTTCCTCCGATATACATGAGAAAGGAGAGCATCGCGGAGAGGAACATCGAGAGAGCGACCCCCGTGAGAAGAAGCGTCGCGACCGGGACTTTTCCGCCACGGCGGGTGATCGCGTAGACGAGAAAACTCGCTCCCACCGCGCCCCCGAAGGCAAAGATCGGGAGACCGACCCCCGCGAGGAAGATAATGGAGACCACTGCACCAAGAGAGCCCCCGGCGGATGTGCCGATGATGTAGGGATCGGCCATCGGGTTTTTGAAGAGCGCCTGCATCGCAGTCCCCGCGGTCGCCAGCGCGGCACCCACGAGTGCTGCGGCGATGACCCGCGGGAGCCGGATATCCATGATGATCTGGTAGGCGGTGGCATCCTGCAGGAAGTTCGATATATGTACATGCGTGGGACCGATTGTCGCGGCGATGAGGGAGCTCCCGACGAGGAGAACGAGAAGAAGCACGATGATGAGGGGGCCACGGTATCGCATTGGAACAATTTTTCTTTTTTTAATGTAAATAAATCTTACTAGCTGCCGGTCGCGACCACCGCCCCGATTCACACCCACCGCGATCTCCACTGGTGGCCGGATGGTTGGCCGTGCGGGCTGGTTGTCACCATGGTTCCCCCCGCGCTCACTCTGTTTCACACTGGTGAGGGAAAGGTGACTGAATGATCAAATTAAATAGTTATAACAACAATTCACTTGTATTGTGGCCGGGACCGGGCCCTCCCCGCCACAACACGAAAAGGTGATTAATGCATGGAAAGAATGAGCCAGGACGCTGTATCACCGGTCATTGGCGTCATGCTGATGCTGGTGGTGACCATCATCATCGCTGCGGTGGTGAGCGCCTTTGCGGGAGGGCTTGCGGACGATGTGGAACAGGCACCGACCGCATCGCTCGATGTCGAGGTATACAGCCTGAAGAATCTCGGTGCAATGCCGCCGTGGGGAGATGGGTATTACACACCTGAAATGGTCATCCGGCACGTGAGCGGAGATCCTCTCCCGACGAAGGATCTCCGGATCATCACCTATGTGACCAACGCTTCCGGAACCATCCGCGGTGAACTCGCCGGAGAGGTCCATGTTTCGGGAAAGGCGGAATGGACGTATTTCACTGATGACCAGTACTCCTCGCCGCTGTACCTGAACGACATGAACCGTTTCCCCGAAGGAGGAGTGGTTAATTCCAGTGCGGGCGATGCTGCCTGGTTCGGGAATGCCTCTGCGGTTCTTCGGCCGGGAGATATCCTGATCACTCCGGGGAATCACTGTGGCAATTATGATGACAACGATGTACCCTCGAATCCCCATGAGAACGTCGGGCTGAACCGGCTACTCGGGCTGACCGACGGAACCGATTCATATGATACCGCCCTCGCAGAGGGTTCCACGGTCTCGATCCGGGTCGTGCACGTTCCAAGCGGCAAGGCAATCTATGACCGGGAGGTGGTGGTCCAGTGACGCGCGTGGTTCGAAAGGGAGATACGGCAGTCTCCCCGGTGATCGGCGTCATGCTGATGCTGGTGGTGACCGTCATCATCGCCGCCGTGGTCAGCGCGTTTGCCGGCGGGATGGCGGGCGATACGCAGATGGCTCCCCAGGCGTCATTTGGGGGGGATGTGGATCTCTCCCAGAACGCGACCATCTTTGAGCACCGCGGCGGCGATGCCATCGATCTCGACGAGATTGGAGTCGTCTTCGAACAGGAAGACTCGAAGATCACCCTGACCCGGCGGGATGTGGGAACGAATTGTGTCGCATTCGAGAAGGTCGGCGACACCGGCACCCTCATCGCGACGGGCGATCGCTTCACAGTGGAGGGAACTGAGTGCAGTTGGACAACCGGCATCACCTATGGCGGAATGTCCCTCATCGACAACAAGCGGTTCACCTGGTCGATCATCGATCGGGAGAGCGGTACCGTCATCGCAACCGGATCCAGCATCATCGAGTAACCGGACCGGCACCCACCCTCAGACCTTTTTTCGTTGGAAATCCGGATACGGCCCGGATCACCATCCTGAACATGAGTGCGGGTCACCGACTGCCTGCGTCCCCTCTCTGACTCGGGGGGATGGCCCGATCGCCGGTACCACCTCCCTGCGCTACCCCGGCCTGAAATGAAATGAATTATCGTTATAACAAGTACACTTGCTCTATCATGCAGATATCCCGTTATCACCCCCCTGCTCGCCAGCAACGAACCGGAACATGCGGGATCTCCCGTGTACGACATTTGAACCAGACCAACACGCCCGTTTTCAGGGCCCTTTCCTGCCGCTGTCGACCTCATTGCCAGGGGCATCGGGGGCGATAGTCCATGCGGGAGCCAGGGTGCACGACATGGTGCCTTCTTGACCATGATCTCACGGACGCGCTTGAGATCATCTCGCGGCGCACGACGACGGTGGAGATCCTTGCAGACGCCACCCATGACCTGCTGGAGATCCCGGAGGACGTATTTTCAGATACATTCACGCTCTCCGTACATTCCCCGACGACTGACATCAACATCGCGAGCGTCAGGGAACCGATACGGGAGGCATCGCTCAATCTGCTGGAGGACGTCTGCCGGAAATCAAGCGATATCGGTGCCCGGATGGTGGTGGTCCATCCCGGTTTTTCACCATGGCTCGAACTCATGGATCGGTCGTACAGGTCCCTGCTCAGATCGCTTGAATCCCTGGCTCTGATACAGGAGGAATACGGAGTGCCGGTGGCCATTGAGAACATGGGCGGCTGGGAGGTCTGCCATTTTCGCAATCCATCTCTCCTCTCCGTCATCCGGGAGTTCGGCCTTTCATTCTGCCTGGATGTCGGCCATGCGAACCTCAATGGAGTCCTGCCGGATCTTCTCTCTGCAGGAGCGCCGGATCACCTCCATCTCCATGACAACTATGGCTCGGTCGATGATCATCTCCCCCTGGGTGAAGGACATATCAACTTCGCACATGTACTCCCCCTGCTCCCGTCAGACTGTCTCTGGATATGTGAGGTGCCCTGTATCGAGTGGTATGATCGGTGCGTTGCGTATATCTCGTCCATCGGACTGTGAATGTACGACAGGGTGAATTATCTTCGAAGAACCGCAGCGGAAGGATACGCGACGGTGTTTCGTGGAGAATAGAAACAGGGGGAAAGAAGATTCCCAATCTTTTTTGAGCGAATCCTCCTTCTCCAGAGCACAAGGGTCCGGTCAGCGTTACAGGTGATCAACTGGTGACCGGGGTCTCCTTCCATGCATAGGTCGAATTGGTTGCGGAGTGCCAACCGGTGAGGAATATCACAGAGTCCGGAGTATCGGTCAGAACTCCTCCAGGACGCCGTATCCCCAGTTTCTGAGGGCCACTGCAGCCTTCTGATCCCCGGCGTCCTGACACAGCAGACCCCGTTCTTCAAGAAAACGGCTGGCCATGATCTCGGGGATGACCGTCAGCGATGTGTGCTCATCACCGTTGCGTGACCACCGGTACAGGTAGAATATCGGTGGAAGATCTTTTCGTGTGTGGACGTACAGGTCTCTTCCTCTCTCGTAGGCCATTCCCTCAGGATCCCGGGGTGCCTGATACAGGCAGGCATCCTTTTCGGTGTCAAGCACCGCATTCCCGGCATCATTGACGATCATCATCATTCTCATCCCTCCATTCGTTCGAATTCGGCTCCTCCTGTCTTTTGAGGCGATTGTGCCTGTTCTGCCGGTGCTGACGCACCGGCAGGCAACCACCCGATGACGGGTGGCTGCACACAACAGGTGGCCGGCATAAGTAATAATATTTTCGTATTTGATATTACTTATTATGACATCATATACATATCTTATGCGCCCAGGCGTCATGTATGCGCTTCACGCGGCGACTTCTGTTCGTTCTTTTTGCTCCTGAACGGCTGCAGCGGTCAGCATTGGTCCATTCACAGAACCGCCATGACCAGCAGGATGGTCAGTGTTTTTGCCCCCATGCTCGTGGCATAGGTCACCGCCGCCACCCGCACCCCGTACCTTCCGAAAAGAGAGAGATAGAGAGGGATGGAGTACTTCGCATAAATCATGGTGATGATCACCATGCTCCCGAGGATCAGGGTGACCACCGCCTGTTCAAAGGTGAGAACTCCTTCTGCCAACAGACCGGCCACCACCGCGTGGCCCGCGGAGAAATGGAGGAACTGGGCGACCAGGGCGGCTGCCGCCTGACCGGGAAGTCCGATGAGGCGGAGCAGGGGATCGAAGAGGGCCCCGATATACACCAGCATCCCGGTTTCGCTGAGAATCCAGAAGGCAACCACCGCCAGGATAGTGGCAGGAAGCACCCGTCTCAGGGTGGGAAGCGCCCGCCTGCAACCCGACTTCACCGCGGCCCGGTCCAACCGGATCGGCGCCTCTGCCCCGGTCTGTGCCGGGGACCCTGCCGCATTTGTGTTCATATATCGTCGCCGTCGCAGATGGGTGTACACCAGCGCGGCGGCGGTCTGCATCAGGGTGGCGAGGAGATTGAGCGCGACATGCACGATCCCCAGTACCGGCCCGAGGAGCACCAGTGCTGCCGGAAGCTGGACCCGGAGGAGTGACTCCCCCAGCACCACCGGGAAGGTGCCCATGATCAGGGTGGGTATGACGTCTCCACGATCGACGGTCCCTTCCCGCTCCATCCCGGCAAGCATCGCTTTTCCGGCAGTGGGACTGACCGCCATGGTGAGCAGGGAGAGCACCCCGCCGTGAGAGAGGCCGGAGATCCGGGAGAGCGGGGCAGTGAAACGGGTGAGACGGGAGAAAAGACCCGTCTCGGCGATGATACTGGCAAGCACCAGTCCCGCCGTGATCAGGACGACGGCGTACAGCAGGTACTGGAGCATTGCCGGAACCGCGCTCATGGGATCAGCCATTTCCTGCCGCCGTTCACCGGATCACCCATCTGTTGAATACCGGATAGCAGGTGACGTATGATTTCTGCATGCCCAGCTCCACCACAAGTACTACCAGTGAGAGAGCGAAAATGATTGTTATACCTGTCTGCGGGGCGAGCACCTGTCCGGGGTGTTCAGGGGATCGCCCCCTGCAGGAATACGCGGAAGTTGTGACCGGCGACGACAAAAAAACATCAGACAGTCCGCAATCAGGATCGCCGCGCCCGGGTAATCCTTCATCCGTCCGGCCCGGGAGACTGTGACGACCACAAATGCAGCAAAGATGAGTTTCACGACGAGATGGAGGTACGGGTTACCGACCACGCATTGTATCGCCGGGTTCAGCCCGGGTACGCCCAGTCCGACAATGACCGTGGTGGCGGGGACATCCCGCATGAGCCCCCGAAGGCCGCCGCAGGGGTGGGGGTAACGCAAGTGTCATGTCCCATGTCCATGCACATGCTCCGTGGTGGAGGTGTCATAGCGGACGCTTCCGTGATGAGCACCACGGGAAAGCGACGGATTCGATGATGTTCTTCTCCGATGACCTCCTGTGATCCGATATTACTCATCGGTACGATGACAGATGATCGGCAGAGGGAAATTATTTCCTTTTTACTCCGCGCCCCCACTCGAGCGGGGAGTGCGAATACCGTGCGTGGGGAACTGCGATCAGTCCCTGCAATTCTTGACCGATGGAGTGACGATACCCACGGTCATCCAGGAATCGCTATGGGACGGAGTACGGGACGAATGCTTTTCGTCCGCATCTTCCAGGGTCCCAGTCGTATTTCTGTGTCCGATACCCGGTTTCCGGAGGGGAATAACAAATTATATTGTGATATATACAATAATATTTATTGTGCAGTACGGGCGACGCAAAGACAGGGGTATCGTATAATGGTGGGGTGAGCGCAATAATGGTTATAATAGTATTATCAGGTATTAAGAATTAAATAAAATATTATACTGAGACTCCGAGTGTGTACTCATGAATGGCCGGGGGTGGAGCATGGAAACGATGAAGGCACCACTTTTCAGGATACTGGATGCTCTCCGCTTCCGCCTGAAAGAAACCGATTTCCAACTTCCGGTGAAGAATACCCCCCTGTCTGTTCCGACCGACTGTGCGCTTCCCCTGGTCCCCTCCGAAAATGGAGAGAAAGTGGTGGACCACTACTGGCTGGTTCCGGGATATGCGTCCGCCGCCGTCATCAGTCGCGGAGAGTGGGAGCACCGGTATTGCGTGATAGAACCCCCCCTGTGGGAATATGAATATTACCTCCTCAATGAGGTGCAGGAATACATACGCGATGTCATTCTCTTTGATGAACCGAAAAAAGAGGGTGACCTCCGACTGGAGTACGGCGACGTCAGGAAGGTCATTGACATCTTTGACTCCCGGCTGCCCGAAGACCGCATCGATATCCTGTACTATTATCTGCAACGGACATTCGAAGGGTACGGGAAACTGGATCCAATGATGCGGGACGATTATCTGGAGGACATCAGCTGCAGCGGTCCTTGCAGTCCTGTGTACATCTACCATCGGAATTACGGCAGCATTCCAACGGGTATTTCGTTCCAGGAGGATGAACTGAACCGGTTTATCCTCAAACTTGCCCAGAAGGCGGACAAACAGGTATCGCTGACCTCACCACTCGTGGACGCGGCCCTCCCTGACGGTTCGCGTATACAGCTCACTTTTTCGGATGTGGTCTCCACCCGGGGCAGCTCCTTCACCATCCGGAAATTCCGGCGCGACCCCATGACACCCGTCCACCTCATCGATTATGGAACGTACGATCCCGATATCCTCGCCCTGATCTGGCTTGCGGTGGAGAACCGGATGAACCTGATCGTGGTCGGGGGGACCGCCAGCGGGAAGACCTCGACCATGAATGCCATATCCTTCTTCATTCCCACCAACGCGAAGATCGTCTCCATCGAGGACACCCGCGAGATCCAGCTCCCCCATGCGAACTGGCTCCCCACCCAGACCCGCGAGATCGGCCTGCATGCGGCCGCTGCCGATCTCGACATGTTCGCTCTGCTCAAGGCGGCGCTGCGTCAGCGACCCGAGTTCCTGCTGGTGGGTGAGGTCCGGGGGAGAGAGGCCCAGACTCTCTTCCAGGCGATGAACACCGGGCACACCACGTTCTCCACCCTCCATGCCGGAAGTGTCGGGGAGGCAGTCAACCGGCTGGTCAATGAACCCATCAGTGTCCCGCCCGCCATGTTCGGTGCACTGGACCTTGTCGTGGTCCAGTCTCTCCACTACTACGGCGGACATGCCGTCAGGCGATGCGATTCGCTCAACGAAATCATGGTGGACGAAGATGGCCATATCCGCTGGAACACGCTGTTCGAGTGGGATCCGGTGACCGACCGGTTCGTCCGGACGGACAATTCGTCGATGACTCTGGAACAGATTGGCCGGATGCACGGATGGTCCGGGGAAGAACAATCCGTTCGTCTTCGCCGCAGACGTGACTTTCTCGAGCGTGCGTCACAGGATACCGTTCGTGACGCCGATTCCGTCATGCACATGATATGCAAGGTGCGTGCCGATGAACATGGAATCTGAAGCTCCTGTACTCCACACACAGTATGCTCCCGACCGGGATTCTGAAGGGAACCTCGCCGTGGTGCGGTACACCTTCTGGAGATATATCGATAATTCAACCATGGGAGCCGGACTGCGCAGGGCCCTGCGCGCGGCGCATATCCAGATCCCGCACCGGCAGTATTTACGGCAGGCATGCCTCGCCACTTTCTGTGCGTTCATCGCATACTGCATATTCCTGACCGCGCTCTCACTGGGGGGGTACCGGATAACGCTCCTGTGGGTCATCCCCGATGTCATGGCGCGGATGATTTTCTTTGTGATCGCTGTTCCGGGGACGTTCCTGCTGCTGTACATGTATCCCTTCCTGGTTGCTCAGGGTCGGGCGACACAGATCGATCAGGACCTTCCCTATGCCATCACCTACATGCAGGCTCTCTCGACCACTATGACCCTCTATGAAGTCATCCGCCGTGTATACGAGGAGTCAGATTTATTTGGAGAGGTTTCGCGTGAATTCGGCCTGATAATCCGCGATGTGGAGGTTTTCGGCGACGACCTGTATACGGCCGTGAGAAACCTGCAGGGCATCACCCCCTCCGCCAAGCTGGCGGACTTTCTCAATGACCTGATCCTGCTCTCGGACAGCGGTGGAAGCATCACCGGGTTCCTCGCAGCCCGATCCGATGTCTTCCGCGATGCGGCAAAACGGGAAATGGAGATGTCCCTGAAGACCATCGAGATCATGGCGGAGGTGTATGTCACCGCGTTCGTGGCCGGCCCCATCGTGGTGCTGGTCATGCTGCTCGCGCAGGACATGTCCGGCAAGGCCGCCATGGCCGAGTGGATGCCGGTCATCTTCTTTGGCATCCCCATCGGTGCGCTGACCATGATCGCCCTCCTGTACATCCTCCTTCCCGGCGAAAAGATCAGCGTGTCCCGGAAAGAAACCCGGGAACGGGAATCCATCGGTGTCATACCGCAGGATCCGCACATGGAGGCTGGTGAGGCGGATCCCGGTGTTTTCTCTTCGACACTCAGGACAATCCGATTCAGGAAAAAATTCCGTCATCCGTGGCGGACCTATATATCCGATTACCGGTGGGGAGCAGGTATCGGAATAGTCCTTGCGCTGTTCGTCTATCTGCTGTGGGAATGGGGAATCATCGGAAGATACTTCCCTGCGTATACGCCTGAAGTGGCGATAACCATTCTGGCCGCCGCATTGATGCTGCCGGTTGCCATTGCATTTGAGGGCAGGAACTGGTTTGTGCGCCATATTGAACGGCAGATGCCTGAATTCCTGCGCGAAATCGCAGACATGAAGGATATCGGCATGACCCTGCAGGGAGCCATCAACCGGATTTCGCGGATCAAGCTTGGCGTTCTCAGTGACGAGCTGACCATGGTCTCCGAGGAGCTCCGGCGGGGCATGAGCATCTCACACGCCCTGGTGCGGATGGAGGAGCGTATCGGTCTCGCATCGGTCAAGCGTGCGATATCGCTCGTGGTTCGTGCAAGCGAGGTCACCGAACATATCCGGGAGGTCCTCATGATCGCCATCAGTGACTTCGAGTATTACCTGAAGATGAAGAGTGAGCGGTTCAACTCCGCATTCACCTACGTGGTCATCGTGTACCTCTCGTTCGCCGTCTTCCTGTATACGGTCTACCAGTTGAACGTCAATTTCGTCATATCCTTCACCGGCTTCGACACGGCCATCGATGTCGCCAGCAATGTGACCGATATGTTCCACATCGCCATCGTCCTCGGTGCCGTCTCCGGGATCATGGCGGGCCAGTTCAGTTCGGGCAGTATCCTGGCCGGTTTCAAGCACAGCATCATCTTTCTCATCGGCACCGTCTTCCTCTTCACCCAGATCATCGGCGGGCAGGTGATGGCATGAAGCTCGCACGAAACTGCACCGCGGTCTCCCCGGTCATCGGCGAGATGCTCATGCTCTCCATGGTGCTCATTCTCATCGCCGTGGCATCGAGCTCGGTCTTCTCCCTCCTTCCCGCCGAGCGAAGCCCGTCGGTCACCATCATGCTCACCAATACCACCGACAATCTGACGCTCTGGCACAAGGGAGGCGACTGGATCGACCGGACCGATATATCTGTGCTGGTGATGAACGAAACAGCGGTTTCCCGGTTCAGATACAGCGATTTCGTGTTGGTTCCCGATACGCAGGTGTTCGATCTGGGGAGCACTATCACGGTCGATATCAACTGTACCGGTGTCGGGGAGGTCCGGCTGGTGACCCCCCGCGCGGTCGTCTTCTCCGGGAAGATGGGAGGATGAACCAGGACGCCGTGGCCCCGGTGGTGGCGATGATGCTCATCATCGCGGTGCTGGTCACCTTCCTTTCGATCGTCAACGCGACGATCATTCCATCCTATAAACAGCAGGCGGAGGTGGATCACCTCCACGACGTG
Organism: Methanomicrobiales archaeon; assembly: GCA_049974905.1. GTDB lineage: Archaea > Halobacteriota > Methanomicrobia > Methanomicrobiales > Methanoculleaceae > JBNGCZ01. The sequence goes on along the minus strand of JBNGCZ010000014.1, from coordinate 33,925 downwards.
GAGGAAGGGATCCTGTCATTTGGGTCCGATCTGGAGATGGCCGCCGCCCTGGGCCGTCCCATGCGCCTCTCAGAATGCATTCCGCTCGGCGGCGGGAACATCATTCTGGACCCGGTCCGGTCCGGGGGCACGCTTCAGGTTCGGGCGGAAGAGCAGTGGATCGCCCGGATCGAAAACGAATCGGCTACTCTGGGATTCTCCAACCTCTCGGCATTCTCCTACGCACCGGTCTCCAACTTCTGGCAGGACCAGGGGTATGTGTGGCGGTTCGGGTGCGTGAATGTGACAAAGGGGCAGACGGGCCTCTCTGTGATTGGCCGGCAGACCCCTCTCCAGTTCGCCACAATGCAGGAAGCGGAGAAGGATATGGAAAAATCCGGCTTCCCTGCATCCCTGATACACCTCGAAGACACCGGTGCGTGGACGAACACCAGCAGCTTGAACAAGAGCACCTGGCTCCATAACTGCACTCACCTGGAGATCAAGATGGTGACCTTCGTTCCCGGCGAGAGGGCGTTTATAAGCGGAAACGGCCTGGGCCGCCTGATCCTCGATGCCTCGGTAGAGGATAGGAATTATCAGAACCAGTCCCGGGTATCCATTTCTGTGAACCGATCCCTTCCTCTCTCCTTCAACCGGTCACTTGAGGGGGCACTTGAAGGTTCTATGAGGGATCTGGAGAAGACGTATGACAATCTGGAGTATAATCAGAGGGAGGAACACATGGATCTGACCGCATCCCCGGCTGAGATGGATGTCACCCTGCGGAAGGTGACCGTCACCGTCTCGGCCACCTGAGAGAGTGCTGATATGGCACATCACCGGAACTCTGAATCCAAACCCACTCCTGCCCAAACGTCCGACGCCGGGGGAGAGAGCGGCATCTTCCCCCCGGTTCTCTCCTGCCCCCGGTGCCACAGTTCGCACTGCACCCTCTTTCTGGGGATGTACGGCGGGCGACTCTACCAGTGCAAGATCTGCGGATATATCGGCCCGCTGGTGATCGAGTGGCGCGACAGTTTGATGACGGAGCATCTGCCGGAGGCGGGGGATCTCTCTCCGCCAGAACCCGTCTCCACACCTGCCTGGGTACGATTGTCTGCCTGCGTGTTTATCCTGTGCGTTCTTCTGGTGATGGCGTAACCGTCACCGGATGAGCTCAATCGCCCCGGGCCATGCTCCGGCGGACATGTTCGATGCACCGGGGCTCCTTCTCCAGGGCATCGACCAGACGCCGGATCTGTTTGATGGTCTCGGGATGGAGTTCATGCTCCATGCAACAGGCATCGCAGTCGGCGATATCCTCCGGGACAGTGATGAGCATCAGGAATGCCTTCAGGGTGTCGTGGCGGAACTTGATCACCTCGGCGATCTGCCGGCCCTCCGGCAGCAGCACCACACCTTCGTATCGCCGGTAGGTAACAAGCCCCATCCGGTCGAGTTTCCGGAACATCTCCACCACGCTGGGGGCACTCACTCCCAGTTCGCCCGCCACGTCCTTGGTCCGGGCATACCCCTTCTCGAGAGCGACGTTCAGGATCGCCTCGAGATAATCTTCGGCCTTCCTGCTGAGCGTCCGATGACATCCCCTGTGTCTCATTGCCGGTGCTCCAATCTCACACATGATTGTACCGATGAAGTCGCCGTTCCAGACGATAGTACAAAAACCAGAGACAGTGTTCGTCCCTGCGCACTATAATATTCCCGATACACCCGGTGTGAAGGATATTATCCGGGCAAAAAGAAGGTGTATACGCTGTTTGCCATCAATAGTGGAGCGTACAGGGGGCATCAACCCCATTTCCGACCGCTCCATCACGTTTCATCGAACTCCCTGGTGGCGAGGAGATAGACGATCACCAGAGTAAAGGGGAGCAGGATGATCGCCGGTGGATAGGGCGGGGCAAACCCATCGATGAAGCCGGCAACCGAGTTGAAGAACTCCGGGGCCTCTTCGCCGGCGGGGATGCTCTCGCAGAACCGGGCGAAGATGTCAGTGCCGGCGATGATCCAGATCATGACGGCCCCGAGAAGCACGTGGGCGAACTGCTGCAGATAGCTGTTGTTCTTCATACCGGCGAGCATGAAGAGTCCACCGAAGACCATGATGATACCGCCCCAGGCCCAGCGGAAGAAGTCATCACCTGAAATTTCCAGAATTCCGAACGATATACCCGGACTTGCTCCGGCCCAGACCAGGATGTCGGCACAGCCGAAACCGAGCGTTATCACGCCCAGCAGACCGATGTAAACGGTTGATGCACGTATATGTGTGTTCATGTCATGCAACCCCCATGAGGATGCCAATTGCGTGGATGAGCCCTCCATAGATGAATACCACCGCGATGAGCACCGCCACCGCCGCCAGAAGCTCCTTCCACCCTTCCCGGAGCATCACCACGAAGGTGGCCAGGCAGGGGAAGTAGATGGAGACGAGCACGACCGCGGTGACCTTCTGGTACGGGGTCATGGCGATGGTGGAGAGCTGGGCGACGGCGAGGTCCTTTCGGAGGAAGGCGGCGATGAGAGGTCCCACCGTCTCTTTGGGAACGCCGAACCAGGTGACGAACAGCGGTTCGAAGAGATCGGCCAGCGCCGGGATGACACCCCCAATATAGAGGAGATTGACGATCAGCACACCGAGAAGGACGAAGGGGACGGCCCCCTTCAGGAACCCTTTTGTACGGTTCCAGAGTTTGCTGGCGACATTCCCCCGCACCGGCCAGTGATAGGGAGGGACGTCGACGAGGATCTCAGGATTGCTGCCCGGGATGATCCGGTCGAGTACGAACCCGAAGATCCCGAACCCGATGAGCAGATACAGGATCACCAGTCCCACCGTATCGGGGATGACCTCGAGCATCACCCCCAGCTGGGCGCCGCAGGGAATGAAGATGGCCAGCAGGGTCATCATGATGAATCGCTGTTTGCGTGTCTCCAGTATCCGGGTGGCGGTCACCGCCGGCACATTGCACCCCAGCCCCAGGATGGCGGGCACAATGGCATACCCGTGCAGCCCCATCCGGTGGAGCACGGTGTCCATCAGGACGGCGAGACGCGGCAGGTAGCCCGAGTCCTCAAGGAAGGTCATGGCCAGGTAGAAGATGAACACCGCCGGCAGCACCACCCCGATGGCCACGAAGAGCCCGGACGTGAGCATGCCGAACGCCTCGAAGCAGGTGTCGGCCAGCGGATCCCCCACGAAGATATAGTACAGAACGCTGCCGGGATCCGGCCACGCCGACTGCAGCCAGGGAAGCCAGTGGTTGTCGAAGAGCTTGACCATGAATCCGTCGGTTACCAGCGCTCCGGCAAAGGACCCGAAGATGCTCCAGAACGCATAGAGTACCGCCACGGCCACCGGAATGCCGGTTGCCGGTTTCACCGTAAGCTCGCCGAGCACATCACCGATGGTCCGGCGGTAGGTGCCCACGGTGACGGTTCGCCGGGTGAGGGCATCGATAAGGTCCCAGCGCTCATCGGGAGATATACCCATTTACCGGCACCCCCCGCAGCCGCTGCACCCTGTGCATCCGCCCGTGTCCTCCGGGCTCTCGTCGTACAGGCGACGGCGGATAGAGCCGACATCCCCCACCTGCGCCGTGCGGATCATGTCGGCGAGCTGCCTGACTCCCTCTCCGCTGATTGCGGTGGTGGGGATGACCGGGACGCCGAGCAGTCGCTGGAGCTCTGCGGCATCGATGCTGATCTCCCTGTCGTGGGCGGCGTCCATCATATTCACGGCGATGATACACGGGAATCCCCGTTCCATCACTTCCAGGGCGAGGTACAGCCCCCTCTCGAGCCTGGTCGCGTCGAGCACGATCAGGACCGTCGCACCCGCATGTTCGTCGAGCATGCGGACGGCCACCCTCTCGGCATCGTCATGGGGTTCGAGAGAGTAGGTGCCGGGAACATCGATGATCTCGAAGGTCTGATGTGCCTCGATCAGGGTGCCGGCCATGTAATCGACGGTGGTTCCCGGGTAATTGGAGACCACCGCACTGGCACCGGTGAGCTGGTTGAACAAAACGCTCTTTCCCACGTTGGGATTCCCCATCATCAGGACGGTGATGGTATTGCCGGATTGTTTCATGTCATCACCATCATGCGGTCCGGACCATCACCTGCGCCGCCATCTCGATCCCCATGGCGATCTCCACGTCGTCCACGGTCACGACCACCGGCCCCCTGATGGGCTGCCGGGTGATCATCACCAGTTTTTTCCCGCATCGAAGCCCCATGCAGTTCAGTTCGTGGCGGGATGCACGAATGTCGGTGACCACACCGGTCTCTCCAAAATCAAGGTCTGATAATTGTTTCAGCATCTACTGCAACCTCCTCACTCTGATCTTTCGCGCCATCCCTCGTCCGAGGGCGAGGACGCCACCCCGTACCTCCACGATGATCGGTCCCCGCGAACAGGAGATGACCGTCAGTGTCCCGCCTTCGGTAATGCCGCGGAGGGCGAGGCGTTGCACGAGTCCCGCACCTCCCTCGATCGCCGTGACGATCACATGTTCATTGGAAGACAGGTCGGTGAGCATCATGTGCGCTGTCCAGATGATCATTGGTGGTTAGGTCGGTATGAAGAATGGTCTTCATTTTCTCGGTTTTTCGGGGAGAACCTGTCAGAAATTCGATTTTTTATAAGAAACCAAAAGACGATCCGGCCGGGTTTGAAGGAAGCAATTGAAACAGAAAGGGTGGATGTGGGGGATATCCCCCTGAATATGAACGCACGGGGCTCCACTGTGGCACGTGCCATCTCAGGTACATTCTTCCCGGGTTATTCCGACACCGGCAGCAATCTCCAGTATTTCCCTCAATGGGACGATGGTTCCTGCCGGTGGAATCCCGCAGTCTCATCTCATCGTATCACCTCCTGGGGGGAACCATTCCCCCCACATCCTCGCGCAAGGAGGGGTCATCTTCCGGGTACCTGTACGGCGGGCTGCCACCAGTGCGAGGAGCACGGGGGAGTAATGTACCCGAAAGCCGATGAGCCGACGACCCTCTCCCTCTGAATATCCGTCGGAGGGTCGGCGCTCAGGAGGAGCACCTTGGCGATGACTCATCGGAGTGCGGGCGTGTACCAGAACCGTTGCGGGTTGCACCCGGGTGATTCGGTCACAAAAAAATGGAGAGAAGACAAGGCGATGGATTCCTGGGTGAATTATACAGGGACGTATTGCAGCATGATCCGGTTTACGAATGGCTCATTGTGGGCCGCCTGATACCAACCTCCCGTGTGCGTGTTCTGAGCGCGGTGAGTGTCCGAAAATATTACGGAACACTATTATCGTAATACTTACTATTATTAATAGAATTCGAATTGTTACGAATGGCAACAGGTGATTGTCGTCAGGGGGTAGGACTCCGGCGGATCGCCTCTGCGGGAGACCGATGCTGAAACGCTGACGAAAAAAAGGGAGTGGATTAGTACCTGGGTTTCCGGTGCTTCGGGAAGCAATCGTTGCAATACACCGGACGTCCTTCAGTGGGCTTGAAGGGGACTTCGCATTCTTTACCGCAATCTGAACAGGTTGCCTTGTGCATCTCTCGGGGGCCGAAGTTCCTCCGCCCACCAAAGTTTCTCTCATTCATTGTTTTGTCTCATGCAGCTTTTTATTCTGCCTATTATTATATGGGGCCGTCGCTTTTATAGCTATGGGTGGCGGACTCCGCCCAGGGGTGGGCGTGAAGGTTAAGACCATCCCCGGCAACCACCCCTGCTGATGGAGCCGGAGGAATTCCCCTGCGAACTGGTGGAATGGGGTGCGGCCGCCCGGATGGCCGCGGCGCTCGGTTTCGCGGTGAAATCGTCGGAATATGGGCCGGACGTGGTCATCGCCATCGGCCGGGGGGGATATGTCCCCGCCCGGGTGGTCGCCGATGTGCTGGTCCACGAGATGCTCACCAGCATCCGGGTGGCCCACTGGGGCGTCGCCGCGGTGGAGCGGGAGCGGGCGGAGGTGACCATCCCCCTCGCCCTCGATATCAGCGGGCAGCGGGTGCTGGTGGTGGACGATGTCACCGACACCGGGGAGACCCTGGCGGTGGCCGGGGAGTACCTGCAGGGGCAAGGGCCCGCCGAGGTGCGGACCGCGGTCCTCCAGCACAAGGCCTCCTCAACGGTGGTCCCGGACTACTACGTGGAGTACATCACCGACTGGCGGTGGATCATCTACCCGTGGGCGGTGCGGGAGGACCTGGCCGGGTTCATCCGGGCGATCCTCGGGGACGGTCCCGCCGATCGCCACGGCATCCGGGACGCACTCTCCCGCCGGTACGGGCTCTCTCCTGACCGGGACCGGATCGACGAGGTGCTCGGGATGATGGCCGGGATGGGGTGGGCACACAAAGAAGCGGGCCGCTTCGTCCTGCCGCCCTGAGCATAACACAACGCTCAATCATCCCGGACGGCGCAGTATCGCCCATGCCACTCGATGCGAGCGGGATCCAGGGGGTCGAGGAGACGATCCGCCGGTATATCGACGGATACGCAAAAGAGGACATCGATCTGATCAAGAGCATCCTGTCCCCGACAGTCCAGGGCTTCGGGAGCGGTCCCGACGAGGTGATCCGGAACCGGGAGGAGTCCCTCGACCAGATCCGCCGCGATCTCGACCAGTGCGAGAGCGTGAGCATCCGGATGGATGACATGCGGGTCCACGGCACGCCCCCCGTGGCCTCGCTGATGGCCACCTGTCGCTTTACCGTCACCGCCGGCGGGGAGACCGTCACTCTTGCCGGGAGGTACACGGCGGTCCCCCAGAAGGCGGATGATCGCTGGCTCATCGAGCAAATCCACTATTCCCTTCCCGCCGCCGGGCAGCACGAGGGGCGGTCCTATCCGGGAGCGTGAACTCCCACCCCCGTTTTTTTCCGCTGTGACCCCGGCCCGTGGTCCCCCGTCCATCCGCCTCACCGCCCGTCATGCAGCCCGACCATGGTTTCCCGTCATACCCCGGACGGGGCCCCCGGTGACCGGCCCGCTGTATCCGGCATCCGGCCCCGGGAGATCCCGCCCCCGGTCGTGGGTGGGGCCCGATCTGCGGGATCCTGCCTCCGTCAACCGGGTTAAGTTTATATGTATGGGAATACAGGTGGGTGGTGGTGAACACCATGGATGCATATACTGGAAAGATAGCGGACATCGATCTCACCCACGGAACCGTGAAGATCATGGACACGCCGCCGGACCTGAAGAAGACCTACCTCGGCGGACGCGGCTTCGGGGTGAAGATCGTCGCCGATCGGGTGGACCCGAAGGCCGACCCCCTCGGGCCGGAGAACGTGCTGGTCTTTGCCGCCGGTCCCGTCACCGGCACCGGCATCCCGCTCGGGAGCCGGTACATGATCGCCGCCAAGTCGCCCCTCAACGACACCCTGATGTCGGCGAACTCGGGGGGGACATGGGGCTGGAAGATGAAGAAAGCCGGGTTCGATGCGGTCATCCTGAACGGCAGATCGGAGAAACCGGTGTACATCTACCTCCATGACGGCACGGTCGAGATCCGGGACGCCTCCGCCTGCTGGGGCATGGACGTCTGGGAGGCCACCGACGCCCTGATCGAGGACGTGGGGGACGACCGGGCGAAGGTCGCCTGCATCGGCCCCGCCGGCGAGAACCTGAGCCTGCTCGCCTGCGTGATGAACGATCGCGACCGGGCGGCGGGCCGTGCCGGCGGCGGAGCGGTGATGGGCTCCAAGAAGGTCAAGGCGATCGTGGCCTCCGGGGACCGGGACTTCGGCGTCGCCGACGCCGACGCCTTCAGTGCCGCCAAGGAGAGCGCGAAGACGAAGCTCGACGAGAACGGCATCTGCGACGCCCTCGGCGCCTACGGGACCGCGGTCCTCGTCAACATCATCAACGAGAGCAACATCCTCCCCACCCGAAACTTCCAGTCCGCCCTCTTCGCTGGCGCCGAGAAGATCTCCGGGGAGAGACTGGCGGAGACCTATCTGAAGAAGAACAAGGGCTGCTTCGCCTGCACCGTCCAGTGCAGCCGGGTGACCGAGCTGGACGGGGAGGTCCACGAGGGCCCCGAGTACGAACCCATCTGGGCGTTTGGGGCGGACATCGGAAACGACGATCTGCCCGCCATCATCCGGGCGAACTGGCTCTGCAACCGGATGGGGCTCGACGCCATCGGCACCCCGACCACCATCGCCGCGGCCATGGAGATGCGGGAGAAGGGCTACATCGACGAGGGCCCGCAGTTCGGGGAGACCGACGGGCTCCTCGACCTCATCCGCGGCATCGCCCACCGCGAGGGATTCGGCGCCGAACTCGCCGACGGGTCCTACCGGTTCTGCGAGCGCCACGGCCACCCCGAGCTCTCCATGTCCGTGAAGAAACAGGATATGCCCGCCTACGACCCGCGGGGCCTCCAGGGCCACGGTCTTCAGTACGCCACCTCGGTGCGGGGCGGGGATCACGTGTACGGGTACATGGTCGCCCCCGAGGTGCTGGGATCACCGGAGAAGCTCGATCCCTACACGAGCGAAGGGAAGGCGGAGTGGACGAAGACCTTCCAGGACCTCACCGCCGCCATCGACTCCTCGGGGATGTGCCTCTTCTCCTCGTTTGCGCTCGGGGCGGAGGACTACGCCGCCGTCATCACCGCGGTAACCGGCATGGATATCGATGCCGGCGAGCTGCTGACCATCGGGGAGCGGATCTGGACCCTCCAGAAGCTCTTCAACCTGCAGGTGGGCTACACCCGGGAGGACGACACCCTGCCCGATCGCATCCTCACCGAACCGCTGAAGGAAGGTGCGCCTGCCGGCCGGGTCTGGGAACGCGAGCCCCTGCTCGACGAGTACTACCAGGTTCGGGGCTGGGACAGCGACGGCGTGCCCACCGATGCGACCCTGGACCGGCTCGGCCTCTCCCGGTAGGGTGCATGCTCACTGACCGGGAATGGGACCAGTACCGGCGCCAGCTCCCCCTCCTCGGGGAGGAGGGCCAGGAGCGGATCCGGGAGACCTGGCTGTGCATCGGCGGTGCCGGGGGCCTGGGCTGCACCATCGCCCTCCAGGCCGCTTTCGCCGGGTTTGGCCGGATCACCCTCATCGACCACGACGTGGTGGAGGTCCATAACCTCAACCGGCAGGTGCTGTTTCGGGAGGAGGATATCGGGCGACCCAAGGTGGCGGCGGCGACGGATCGACTCGACGGCATCAATCCCGACCTCCGGGCGGAGGGACGCCGGGAGCGGATCACCGCGGATTCGGCAGACGGCCTCATCGCCGGCCACGACATCGTCCTGGACGCGATGGACAACTACGAGGCCCGTTTCCTCCTCCACAACGCCTGCCAGCGGGCGGGGATCCCCTTCATCCACGGGGCGGTCCATGGATTCTATGGCCAGGTCTCCACCATCATCCCCGGGGAATCGACCTGCCTGCACTGCCTGGTGCCCGGCCCTCCGTCCGGGGAGGCGGTCCCCATCCTGGGGATGACCGCGGGGACGGTGGGCTGCATCCAGTCCACCGAGGCCCTGAAGATCGCCACCGGGACCGGAACCCCCCTCGCCGGCCGCCTCCTCCTCTGGGACGGCCGTGCCGGCGAGGCGGAGGTGATGGCCGTGAGGAACAACCCGGGGTGTCCCTGGTGCGGGAGTGATGGTCATGGAGATTGAGGTGAGGGTGTTTGCCACGCTCCGGGAGGTGATGGAGCCGGAGAGCACCGTTAGTCTGGAGGAGGGGTCCACCGCGAAGGATCTCCTCGACCGGCTCACCTCCCGTCACGAGGAGCTCGCAGAGATCCTCTTCGACGATGACGGGGGACTTCGCTCCTTCGTCAACGTCCTGAAAAACGGGCGAAACATCAATTTTATCGACGGACTCGCCACCCCGCTTGCAGACGGCGACGTGGTGGCCATCTTTCCCCCCGCGGGCGGGGGCTGATCAGTCCGGGTACTTCTCCAGGAGGGCGGTGACCGCCCGGACATCCGCCCCCTGCCGCCGGGCCTCGGCCAGGTAGGCGTCGAAGACCGGCCCGGTGACCACATGGATGCCGGGTTTGTACAGGTCGGCCTCCTGCATCAGGTCGAAGGCCCGGGCCTCGTTCTCCATCAGGTGGAGCGCCCGGTACTCACCGGTGTGGGGGACGAACGCCGGGTTCTCTTCTCTTGGTATGGTGCGGACCAGGGCCGCGAGCGGCGTCCCGGGGATCGGTTCGGCGGAGGAGATGAACACATCGTCGAGCATCCAGCGGGCGAGGGCGTCTTTCGTCTCCCGGTATTCATCGGTGGTCTCGGTGGGGTAGCCCGCGATCAGGCTCCCCGCCACCCGGATCCCGTGGTTCCTGCACTCCTCGATGGCGGCGTCGACCCGGGCGACCGTCTGCCCCTTGCCCATCAGGCGGAGTATCCGGTCGCTCCCGCTCTCGATCCCGAAGAATATCCAGCCCACCGTGTACCGGCGGATCGCCTCCAGGATCTCGTCGTTGATGCAGTCCACCCGGATGTCCGGGGAGGAGACGTTCTTCGGGCCCATGATGTCGGCCATCCCCTGGAGCAGGGCCACGAACGCGTCGGTGTTGACCCGCCCGTCCCGGGACTGGAAGAGCGACCCCGTTCCCCCGCTGACCGAGATCCGCCGGGCGCCCCTCTCCCGGAATGCCCGGACCTCTTCCAGGATGGCGCGGATCTCCCGGCTGCGGATCTCCCGGCCGAAGAACCGGGGGACCTGGCAGAACGTGCACGCCCCGGTGCATCCCCGGTGGGTCTCGATGTACGCAGACGCCCCGCGGATATCCTGGCCCCCGATATCGTCGGGGATGAGGGGGAGGGGGCGGTCCAGCGATGCCGGCGGGGCCGGGCCGGTGACCACCACCCCGTCTCCGTCCCGGCAGGCGATGCCCGGGAGATCGGGTGAGGGTCCCTGCTCAGCGAGAGGCACCACCACCTCCTCGCCCTCACCCACCACCACCGCGTCGGGGTCGAGCTCGCCCATGACCATCCGGGGTGCCGTGGAGACCGGACCGCCCACGTACACCCGCACCCCCGCCTCCCGGCATCGCGCCACGCATGCCCGCACCCGGGGATCGAGGAGGTGGAGGGTGGAGTAGAGGGAGAGGAAGGCCACCCCCTCGGGGGGGGGCTCCAGCGTGGATCGCAGGGTCACCCGCAACCCGGCATCCCGGAGGATACCGCCGATGACCATCGCACCGTAGGTGTACACGTCGGGGGAGAGGATGGTGACATGCATGGATGGTTCTTACATCTCCTGCGAGCGGGCATCAGGGTTTCGGAGTGCGCCCGGCCCGATGACGCGCCGGGCGAGCAGGGCCACCAGGACGGCGATCGATGCCGCGATCGCCGCCTCCGCCCCGAGCATCAGCCAGTGGGCGGGTCCGGCGGCACCCACCGCCATGCGGACCACCAGGTTCACCGGGTTCTCGGGCACCGCCAGCACCGCGAGCATCAGGGCGACCACTCCGATGGAGAAGACGAACTGGCTGGTGGACCGCTCGCGGTAGTGCAGGGCGACCAGGGATCCAAGCAGGATGAGGACCAGGGCGATGAGCGATGCATGGAGGAGCATCTCCGCGGGAGACGCGATATCGATCCCGTTCGCCGCCAGAAGGAGCATCCAGGACCCCGCCTGGATGGGGACCAGCACCCAGGCGGCGAGCACCTTGCCGCGGAGGATATCCGGAAACGAGACCGGCGTGGAGAGCAGCACCTCCAGCGTCTTCTGCTGGAACTCCTCGGTGATGGAGTCGATGACCAGGGCCCCGGAGATGATCGCCGGGAGGAAGAGGAGCAGGGGGACCAGCAGGCCGTACAGGAACTCGTAGTACCCGCCGCCGGACGCCTCCTCCGGGAACGCGAGCGGAACCGCCCGCTGTTTCAGGCGGTCGGCCCGGACCTCCCGGAGCTCCTGCTCAAAACTCCCGAGCACCTCCTTGAGCGAGGCGGCTACCAGCGACGACCGGATATCGTTCCTGACCAGCCAGACCGTGACCAGGATCGGTTCATCGGCATCGGGCGGCGTCTTTGGGACGTACACCACCGCGGAGAGGCGCCCTTCTCGCAATGCCGCCATCGCATCGCCGAGCGGCAGGGACCGGGCGTGGAGGCCGGGACGGGCATCCATCAGCTCCTCCACCTGGTCACCGGACCCGGAGATACCCACCCGGAAATCGGCGGAGGCGGGGCCGAGCGCACCCGGATCGTACATGGCCACCAGCCCCACCATCAGAAACGAGGAGAAGAGCGCGATGAAGAGCTGGAGGAGGATGGCGGAGACGATGGTCTTCTCCCGCCCCAGCCCGCGGAGTTCCTGGAGGGCGATGACCCGGATGTGGCGGGCGTTCATCCGGCCACCCCCGCGATCAGCACGAGGTTGTACACGCTGTGGACGGCGGTGGCGGCCAGGATACCTGCCCCGCTCGCCCGGGGACCGCCCAGACGGAGCACCGCCGCCACGATGGCCACCCCGGTGGCATGGAGGAGGAAGGGCATCCACAGGGACTGGATGGAGAGGAAGAGCACCTGTGCAAAGACCGTCTGGGTGATCTGGGCGAGGGTGGCGAAGAGGAGGAGTTTCTCACCCGCCAGGAACCCGACACCCACCGCCGCCGCGGAGAGGAGGATGGCGGGGAGGGTGAAGAAGGCGGGTTTGATCCGGTAGAGGGCGATTATTCCCGCTGATTTTGCCGATTCCTCGATGAAGGCGGCGATGATGATCAGCAGGGGAAGGGAGAGGCGGAGGGGGAGGTTGAAGAAGAGGGCGAGGGTCAGCAGCTGGATCATGAAGACGAACGGGATGGAGAACGCCCCGAGCAGTGCGAGAGACGCGTACGGGTGGCGGATGGAGATCACCCCGCCGATGAAATCCGTGACCCGCTGCATGAACGGCCCGTAGGCAAAGAGACGCTCCTCGGTGAAGTTGGCCGTGCCTATCGCCCACAGGATGCCCCCCGCCAGGAAGACCGGGACGGTGGAGAAGAGATACTGGCCGAGGGTGATCGCCTCTCCCTGGATGAGGAGCACGATCAGGGTGAGGGGGGAGATGAGGCTGATCACATGGATATTGGCAAAGACGCTCGGCAGGAAGAGGTAGGCGGTGGCCATGGTGGAGAAGAGGATGGAGAGGAAGGAGAGTTCCCGGAAGCTGCGGGAGACCATGCCGATGAGGAGCGCGGCGGCGAGGAAGAAGAGGACCACCGGCAGGAGGGCGGCGATGGCCACCGGCGGGACACCGGTCATCAGGATCAGGATCAGGGCGATGGCGAGCATCACCCCCGTGTAGGGAAGCGCCTTGCCGGCGACGATGGCCGCCGGCGACAGGGGCGTCGCCAGCAGGATCTCGCCTTTCCGCCCCAGCCGCTCGTCCATCACGCTCATCATGAAGAACTGGGAGACGAAGTAGAGCGGGAAGATGAACACGAAGACCAGGATCAGGGAGTCGAAGGGGAGCGGCGGGGCGATCTGGTCCGGGATCTGGAACTCCCCGGTGGCGGGCTCCCCGGTCAGAAGCGAGGTGTAGCGCTGGAGGGGCTGTGTCGCACCGGTGCCGGAGCGGGCCAGGTCCTCGCGCAGCTCCTCCCGGGTCACCGCCGGGGTGGCAGGAGGCGTGTCCACGGTCTCTGCCGGCCCCGCCGGCGTGGGGGCTTCGCCCGCCTCAGGCGTCACGGCGGGCTCGGTGGTGCCGAGGGAGACGGGCACGGTCACGTACCGGAGGTCGATCCAGAGCGGATAGGCGGCGAAGAGATCCTCCTCCTGCCGGTAGATCATCGACTGGAGCTGTTCATAGTCCCGGGAGAGTGTCCGGAGCGCAGCATCGCCCCGTTCGGTGGGCGCCGCCTCCACCGCCCCGTCCAGGATCACCAGGTCGAGGTGGGACGCGTACTGCCGCAGCTCCCCCCGGTCCCCGGTGATGACCTCGAAGCGCGGGTCCCCGGCCACCAGGGAGGCGATCTGCGGGTCGTCGGTGCCCGCGAGGTAGATGCCGTCGGTCAGGTGGAATCCCTGCTCCGCGGCGAACCCTGTGACCAGGAGGAGGAGCACCACCATCACGATGGTGACCGGGATCAGGCTCCTGCTGGTGGTCGCCAGGGTCCGCCGCACCTCCCAGCGGGCGATGGTCCCCACCGATGAGCAGAAGGAGTGGATCCCCATGTCTGGAGACAGGTTGGATCTGCTCCCTCATCATGGGTGCGCCCGGGTGTGCAGATCCTCTTATGGATGGCGGGCCCCCATCACTGATGGACACCATGATCACCGCCCGCAGTCTGGTGAAGGAGTACAACGGGTTTCTGGCCCTGGACGGCGTCTCCTTCACCTGTCCCGAATCCCGCATCCTTGGCGTCGTGGGCCACAACGGAGCAGGCAAGACCACGCTATTGAAGATCGCCGCCGGGCTCCTGGCCCCCACCGGGGGAGAATTCCGGGTCTTGGGCACCGATATCCGGGTGCACCCCGAACGCCACCGGAGCCGGATCGGGTATCTGCCGGAGGAGGCCCGCCTGTACGAGTCGATGACCGTGGAGCGGTACCTCGCCTTCTTCGGGGAGATCTACGGGCTGGGGAAGGACGAGATCCGGGCCCGCCGGGAGGGTCTGCTCGATATGCTCTCGCTTGAAGAGGAGAACAAACGGATCGGAGAACTCTCCAAGGGGATGCGCCAGAAGGTCGCCATCGCCCGGTCGCTGATGCACGACCCCGACGTTCTCATCTACGACGAGCCCACCTCGGGCCTCGATCCCATGACCTCGCGGTTCATCATCGACCGGCTCCGCCGGCTCCGGGACGAGGGCAAGACCATCCTGTACAGTGCCCACAACCTCTTCCAGGTGGAGGAGATCTGTGATCAGGTGATGATGCTCCGGCGGGGGCGGGTGGTGGCGCTCGGGACCATGGACGAGCTGCGCAACCGGTTCGGATCGGTCACCTACCGGGTCGTCTTCAGCATCCCCGATCCCGAACCGCTGGAGGGCTGGATAGACCACCACCGCGACGGCGGCCGGTTCGTGGCCACCGCATCGTCGGTCGAGGAGATGAACGGGATCACCGCGTCGATCGCATCGCGCGGGGGCACGGTGGAGCGGATCGAGTCGCATTATCCGACACTGGAAGATATGCTGGTGTCAATCGGAAAATAGCGGGCCTGAAGGGAATTGAACCCCTGACCTACGGATTAAGAGTCCGTCGCTCTGCCTATCTAAGCTACAGGCCCCTGTGGATGTGTGTCTCTCTGTATTGGTCTCCTGCGGCGATAAAATTTGTGTCTGACCGGCCTTTTCCGGTCCGGGGTCACGATGCAATCGATTAATATGGGGCTGGTGTGATTGGATATGTACATGGCTGAAGCGGGGACCGGTTCCTCTGCAGAACGCACCAAATACATGATTCTCGGCTGCGGGAGCACCGGCTACAATGTGGCCGAGGAGCTCGCCCGGGAGACGAACGAACTGGTCATCGTCGACCACGACGAGAAGCGGGTGGAGGATCTCCGGGACCAGAAGTACGAGGCGGTGGTCCGTGACCTGCTCGACGACAATCTCCTGGAAGGGCTCCCCGTCCCCGAGGTCGCCTTCGTCCTCTCCAATGACAAGGACGCCAATCTCGCGGTGGTCCGCCATATCAAGCAGATCTATCCCCAGGTCCATATCATCGCCCGGGCCGTGGATCCGGTGAGCGTGGACATGCTCAAGGAGGCCGGGGCGGACATGGTGGTCTACCCCCAGGAGGTGGTGGCCCGGACCGCGGTCCACCACATCCGGCGCATCCGGTCCTCCCGGATGGCCCGCCGACTGTACAACCTGCTCGCGGGCTGGGACGGTACGCTTGGCATCATCACCCACACCAACCCGGACCCGGACGCGATCTCCAGCGCAATGGCGCTCGCGGCCATCGCCCACGAGGCGAGCGAGGGGAAGCTGGAGACCCGGATCCTCTATGACGGAGATATCGGCCACCAGGAGAACCGGGCATTCGTCAACCTGCTGGAGATCAGGATGGAGCGGTACGATCCCGGTTCCATTCCCGAGTGCGCCCACATCGCCCTGGTCGATTGCGCGGGACCCGGGGGGAACAACGCGCTCCCCAAATCGGCCCGGGTGGACATCATCATCGATCACCACAAGAACGGTGACCAGTCCCCGCCTCCCGCCGAGTTCGTGGATATCCGGCCCGGTGTGGGGGCCACGGCGAGCATCCTCACCCAGTACATGCAGGAGCTGGACATCCCGGTCAACAAGAACGTAGCCACCGCCCTGATGTACGGGATCCGGGCCGATACCCAGAACTTCACCCGGAATGTCACCCCCCAGGATCTCAATTATGCCGCGTTCCTTCTCCCCCTGACCGACAGTGAACTCCTCCAGCGGATCACGTCCCCCTCCATCTCCCAGGAGACGCTGGACGTGCTTGGAAACGCGATACGCAACCGGAAGATCCGCAGCGGCTATCTCTTCAGCAACGTGGGCTACATCCGCAACCGTGACGCCCTCCCCCAGGCGGCGGACCTGCTGATCAACCTGGAGGGAGTCAACACCGCGCTCGTGTACGGTATCGGGGACCAGTCCATACAGATATCCGTGAGAAACAGGGACATCCGGCTCCATATCGGCAACGTGATGATGGATGCGTTCGGCGACATCGCGGACACCGGCGGCCATCCCACCATGGCGGCGGCGGTCATTCCCCTGGATTTCTTCTCCGCGGTCAGGAGCAAGGACCAGCTCCTTGCGCTGGTCATCGATCCCCTGCTGCGCCGGTTTACCAAGAATGTCGGACTGGAGGATGAAGAGGCCGGTGAGGAATAAACAGATTTTTTCGGGCGACGGGCCGGACGTGAACCCGGAGTGGTGGGAACCACTCTACGCTGAAATCCTCGAGTATTTCGGGTTTGAACGCGCCGAAGATGAAGAAGCGGCCCGGGTCCTCGCCTCACTCCTCCCCCGTGACGACATCGGAAAACTCCGGGGGATCACCGGGGGTGCGGAGGTGACGGTCTGCGGGAATGCCCCCCGGCTCCGGGGGGGCCTCGAGCGGATCCGGGGGACGGTGTTTGCGGCGGATGCGGCGGCAGAGTTCCTGTACCGGGCGGGGCGGCGGGTGGACGCGGTCTTCACCGATCTCGATGGAGCGACCGACACGTTCCCGGCGATGAACGCGGAGGGGACCATCATGGTCGTCCATGCCCACGGGGACAACATCCCCCTCCTCCACCGGTGGGTGCCCCGGTTCACCGGCCCGGTGGTGGGGACCACCCAGGCGGCCCCCGTCGACGCCCTCCACAACTTCGGTGGATTCTCGGACGGGGACCGGGCGGTCTTTGCCGCCCATGCCCTGGACGCCCGTGATGTGCGGCTGGTGGGCTTCGATCTCGATGATCCGCGGGTGGACCCCATGAAGCGGGGGAAGCTCCGGTGGGCCCGCCGTCTCCTGGCCGCTCTGGGCCATGACCTCTGAGGCCGTCATCCTGGACGGGTACGTGGACGAACCCACCTGCCTGGGCGTCCCCCCCTACATATCCCCCTATATCCGGGCGGTGGCGGGGGTGCTCGCGCTCCACGGCTATTCCTGCCGGTATGTGACCATCGACCAGGTGCGAAACACTCCATCCCTCCTCCGGGACGTGAACGGGAGTGCGCTTGCGGTGGTCATCGCCGGGTGCACCGTCCCGGGCACCTATCTCGGGGGAACTCCCGCCACCCTCGGCGAGATCGAACAGATCGGGTACGCCCTCACCCGTGCCCCGGCGGTGGTGGGCGGCCCGATGATCGTGGGATGGTCACCCGGCGGGGGACAGATGGGGACCACGCGGGCCATCGCCGGGTACGAGGCGTCGCTTGCCGGAAACCCCGCCGCGGCCCTGGACGCCTGGCTCGACGGTCGCCCCCCGGTGGGAGAGACAGATTACTCCCGCCTGGATCGGTGGTGGGCCGCCGGTGCCGCCATCATCCGCGCGCATCCCTCCTTCCCCCGGGTGATGGTGGAGCTGGAGACCGCCTGTGGCTGCCACCGTTTCGATGAGGGGGGCTGTTCGTTCTGCACCGAGCGATTCAGCGGCCCGCCCCGGTACCGGGGCGTCGACGGCATCGCCGGGGAGGTGGCGGCCCTCGCCGCGTCGGGCGCTGCATACTTCCGTCTCGGGCGGCAACCCGACCTCCTCGCTTACGGGACGGGTCGAAAACCCTTCCCCCGACCCCGTCCGGACGCTCTCGAGGCACTCTTTTCCGCGGTCAGAGAGGCGGCCCCGGGACTCCGGGTGCTCCACATCGACAACGTCAACCCGGGCACCATCGCCCGCCACGAGGAGGCATCCCGGGAGGCGCTGGAGGTGATCGTGGCGGGCCACACCCCCGGCGACGTGGCGGCGATGGGTGTGGAAACCGCCGATCCCGCGGTGGTGGCGGCAAACAACCTGAAGGTGGACCCCGACGGCGCCGAGCGCGCCGTGGAGATCACCAACGAGGTGGGGGCGCGCCGACGTGACGGGATCCCCGATCTCCTCCCCGGCCTGAACTTCGTCTGCGGGCTCGCCGGGGAGACGGCGGAGACCTTCGACGCAAACGAGGCATTCCTCCAGCGGATCCTGGACCGCGGGCTCCTGGTCCGCCGGGTCAACATCCGGCAGGTGATGCCCTTCGCGGGGACGCCCGCCTTCGACTCCCACACACTCTCCGCTCACCCGTCCCGGTTCCGGCGGTTCCGGGAGTGGGTCCGGCAGTCCTTCGATGCCCCCATGCTCCGGCGGGTCTTTCCCCCCGGGACCATTCTCCGGGAACTGGCGGTGGAGCAGGAGGGGGCCACCCTCTCGTTCGGCAGGCAGCTGGGGTCCTACCCCATCCTGGCGGGCGTTCCGTGCCGGGTCCCCGCCGGACGGGTGATCGACGGTGTGGTGGTGGACACCGGGGAGCGCTCGGTCACGGTCCTCCCCTACCCGGTACCGGTCAACCGGCTCCCTCCGGGAGCCCTCCGCTGGCTTCCCGGTGTGGGGCGGATGAGGTCGGCGACCATCGCGGCGAAGCGGCCCTTCCGCGACCTGGCCGGGTTCCGGGACGCGGCGGGAGAGATCCCGCTCGAGTGGGCGCTCTCCTTCACTTTCCCTTAATCTCTTCCTTGATCTCCATCACCCGGAGGATGTCGGTCCGGGTGATGATCCCCACCAGCTCCCCGTCGGAGACGACCGGGATACGGCCGATGTCGTGCCTGGCCATGAGCCGGAGCGCGTCGGTCAGGGCCCCCCGGGGGCCCTGGGTGACCAGGTTCCGGGTCATCGCGTCCTGCACCTGCATCGCTTCACGGTCCACCGACGGGATGGCGTGGATGTCGTTCAGGGTGACGATCCCCTGCAACCGGCCGTTCTCCTCCACGGGAAACCCCAGGTGCCGGGTATCGTACATCATCCCGATCACCTCGGTGAGGGGGAGGTCCGGCGGGACGGTGATGACGGGGGAGGTCATCGCATCGGCGACGGTCAGGTCCTGGAGGAGCACATTGTACCGGATCATCCGGGACTCCTGGCTCGCCCCGATGTAGATGAAGAAGGCGATGATGATCAGGATGGGATTGAACATGAAAAACCCCACGATACCGAAGATCACCGCAAAGCCCCGCCCCACGTCGGCGGCGATACGGGTCGCCCGGTGGAGCGGCATCCGCTTCGCCAGGAACGACCGCAATACCCGGCCCCCGTCCATGGGGAATGCGGGGATCAGGTTGAACCCGAAGAGGAGGACGTTGAGGATCCCCAGGTACCCCACCACGAAGATCGCGAGCCCGGTGAGCGGGGTGGTCCCCCCCAGCATATCGATGGCATAGACCATCGAGCATCCCCAGAGCCCGAGCCCGAGACTGGTCAGGGGGCCGGCGAGGGCCATGGGGAGCTCCACCACCGGGTCGGGCATCTCCTCCTCCATGGAGGAGACCCCGCCCAGGATGAGGAGGGTGATGCTGTGGATGGTGATGCCCCGCTGCCGGGCGACCAGCGAGTGGGCGAGTTCATGGATGAACACTCCCACGAAGAGCCCGATCGCCACGATTGCCCCCAGGATATAGGGCATCCAGCCGGCGGTGACGATCTCCGGGTTGATGACGACCCCGAAGATATCGGTGAGAAGGGAGACGGTCAGCTCGATCTGGGCCCCGATGATCCAGGCGAGCAGGGGGATGACCAGCAGAAAAGTGAAGTGAATATAGACCGGGATCCCGAAGATCTTCGCTATTTGCACCGAACCGTCCATGGAGAAAGATTATCTTTTTATCTTTTATAGTATATAGCTTCCACCGATACGATGCAGACTCAGATTACCGAGCTCTTTGGATTGTCGGTCTATACCGATAGGGCGACCTATGTGGGGCAGGTTGATGACGTGGTCCTCGATGTCTCCGGCAAGAAACTGGATGCCCTGGCGGTGGGCAATCTCTCCAGCGACATCGGCGAGGTCAGGGGGTACCGGGGTCTCCGGGTTCCGTACCGGCTCATCCGGGCGATCGGGGACATCATCATCATCCGCCACACGCCCTCGGCGTTCCGCTCCTCCCGCGAGGAGGAATAGACGGGGACTCCCGCCAGGCCACGTGTGCGATGGACGATCGCGAGATTTTCAGCACGCTTGCCGCCATCTCTCCGGCCATCATCCGGCTCGACGGCCGCGCATTCCACACTCTTGCGGCGCGACTGGAACTTGAAAAACCATACGATATCGCTTTTTGCCGGGCAATGGTGGAGGTGTGCCGGCAGTTCATCCGGAAAAGCGGCCTGAACCCGGAGTGTGCCTACACGTTCTCCGACGAGATCAACCTGTACATCACCACCCTCCCCTTCGGAGGCCGGGTGGAGAAACTCGATTCGGTCGCCGCCTCCTTCGCCGCAAGCGCCCTGACCCGGATCCTGGAGCCCGACGAACCGCTGGCCTTCGATGCCCGCACCATCCCCGCCGCCGATCCGGCCTTTGCCCGGACCTATTTCGCGGCACGCCAGCGGGAGGCGTGGCGGAACCACCAGAACGCCTACTGCCAGCACGCCCTCCTGGAGGAGGGCACGTCCCCCCGGGAGGCGGCCCGCATGCTCAGGGGGATGAAATCCCGGGATATGCACGAGATGATGTTCGTCCGCGGGGTCAACCTGGCCGACACCCCTGCCTGGCAGCGCCGGGGAGTGATGGTGCGCACCGCTCCGGTGGAGGTGGAGGGGTACAACCCGGTCACCGGAGAGCAGGTGACCGCCCTCCGCTCCCGGGTGGCGGTGGATGCCGACCTCCCCCTGTTCACGTCGCCGGCGGGGGAGGAGTACCTCGCCTCACTCCTGGACGGGTGAGACCCCCATCGCCATGGGGATCCCCTCCACGTCCCATTCCCGGACCAGGGAGTGGCGATCCGGGTCACAGGGCGCCTGTCCGAACGTGATGGACAGGGTGCGGGCCCGGACCTCGTCGGCGACGAGATCCTGCCACGCCTCCCCGACCAGCCCGGCCACCCGTTCGTCCCCCACCCGGACCGTCGCGTCCACGGAGGCCTCCACGTGGAGGTCGAGTATCCGCCGCATCTCCTGCAGGCGGCGGATGATCTCCCGGGCATATCCCTCCCCCTCGAGATCAGGGGTGAGCGCCAGATCCACGTACACGGTGGCCCCGTCCATGGCGGCGGAGGACACCTCGTCGGGGACCGCCTCAGAGAAGGCCACCTGCGCAGGGGTGACCAGGAACCCGTCCAGCTCCGCCTCCCCCGCTCGGTCCAGCGCGTCCTTCAGGGCACCGGCATCCGCGTTCTCGATGACTGCCTTCACCCGGGTCGCGTCCTTTCCAAAAGCGGGACCCACCGCGCGCATCACCGCCTCCGCCGTCCACCCGAGACGGTCCCACCGGCCGGCCACCACCCGGACCGACCGGGCGTTCGCCCGCATCCGGGCGAGGCGGTTCAGGCGGGTGAGGGCCGAAGCGATCCCCTCGTCGTCGGTGGCCACCACCACCTCGGCGACCGGCCAGCGGAGTTTCCGCCGTCCCTCCTGGCGGGCATTGGCCACCGCGTCATCGAAGTCGCGGATGACCTCCATCGCCAATTCCAGGTCCGGGTCGGTCGGCTCGTCCTCGCCGGAGAACCAGTCCAGCAGGTGGACGCTCTCCGGGTCCGCCGGTGTCCGCAGGTTCGCGTAGATCTCCTCGGTGAGGTGGGGAGCGAAGGGGGCCAGGAGCTGGACCAGGCGGCGGAGCACATGGTACATGGTCTCGTAGGCATGGCGTTTCTCGGGGGCGTCCTCCTCGAGCCACATCCGCGGGCGGACGATCTGGACGTACCAGCGGGAGAGGTCCTCCAGGATGAAGGTGGAGATCTCCCGGGTGACCTGGTGGAGGCGGTACTCCCCCATCGCCCCGGTCGCCCGGCGGGCGAGGGTGGCCATCCGGGAGAGGATCCAGCGATCCTCCTCCGGGAGATCATCGCGGTGCCGGGCCACGTACTCCCCGTCCCACGGGCCGTCGCCGGTGGCGGGGGCGAACCCGTCCAGGATCATGTAGGGGAGCGGGAACCGGTACACGTTCCAGAGGATGTTCAGGGCCCGGTGAACCGTCTTCACCCCCTCCCAGTTGAACTTCAGGTCGTCCCAGGGGGCGTTCGCCGAGAGGATGTACAGCCGGAGAACATCCACGCCGTGGGCATCGACCACCTCCTGGGGGGTGACCACGTTGCCGAAGGACTTGCTCATCTTGCGCCCCTCGGCATCGAGGGCGAAGCCGTGCATCAGCACACTCCGGTACGGGCTCCGGTCGAATGCGACCGTGCTCGCCCCGAGCTGCGAGTAGAACCACCCGCGGGTCTGGTCCTGCCCCTCGGTGATGAAGTCCGCCGGCCACAGATGTTCGAACCGGGCGGTCTCCCGGGGGAACCCGAGCGTCGCCCATGAGGCCACCGCCGAGTCGAACCAGACATCGAAGATATCCTCCACCCGGTGCATCTCACCGCCGCAGGGGCAGGGCACGGTCAGGTCGTCCACGTAGGGGCGATGCGGGTCGGGCACCGCCACTCCAGCCGCGTCGCCGAGCTCGGCGAGGGTGCCCATCACCCGCGTCTGCCCGCAGTCCGGGCAGGTCCAGATGGGGATGGGAATGCCCCAGTACCGCTGCCGGGAGATGCACCAGTCCCGCGCGTCCCGGACGAAATCCCGGAACCGGGCGCTCCCCGCCCAGGGGGGATACCAGTCCACCTCCCCGATCTCGGCGAGCATCCGCTCACGGATGGCCGTGGCCCGCAGGAACCACTGCTCGGTGGCCCGGTAGATGATGGGCGTCTTGCACCGCCAGCAGTGGCCGTACCGGTGGGTGATCTCCTCGCGGGCGAGCAGTGCATTGCCCAGGTCGTCGATGATGATCCCATCGGCGTCCTTGACGAACATGTCGGCATACGCGCCGCCCTCGGCGGTGAAGCACCCGCCGGCATCCACCGGGCAGAAGATCTCCAGACCCTCCCCGAGCCCGAGGAGATAGTCGTCCCACCCGTGTCCGGGGGCGATGTGCACGAGGCCGGTGTTCTCCAGGGTGACGAAGGTCGCGGCCACCACCCGGTGATCGATCCCGGCCTGGCGGGGGACCCGTCCGGCGAGGGGCGACTCGTAGACCGTCCCCACCAGGTCGGCGCCATCGAACGTCTCCAGGATCTCGTACCCGGTGAACCGGCCCCGGCGGAGCACATCCTCCACCTGCGCCTCCGCGACGACCAGGACGAGGTGTTCCCCGTCCCTCTCCGCCCGGACACGGGCGTAACGGGCGTCGGCGTCGACCGCCACCGCCACGTTCGCGGGCAGGGTCCAGGGGGTGGTGGTCCAGATGACCAGGCTCTCGCCCGGTCTGCCGGCGATGGGAAACGCCACCAGGATGGAGGGATCGGTCCGGTCCCAGTACTCCACCTCGGAGTCGGCGATGGCGGTCTCGCACCGGGGGCACCAGTTGACCACCCGGAACCCCTGCTCCAGCAGACCCCGGGCATGGGCCTGCTTGATGGTCCACCAGGCGGCCTCGATGTACTCGTCGGTGATGGTCTGGTAGGGATCGGCGAAGTCGAGCCAGACGCCGAGTTTCATGAACTCCTCGCTCATGATATCCCGGTGGGTCTCGGCGAACTCCCGGCACCTCTCGATGAACCGGGCGATACCGTAGTCCTCGATGTCTTTTTTCGAGGAGAACCCGAGCTCGTGCTCCACCCGGACCTCGATGGGCAGACCGTGCATGTCGTAGCCCGCCCGCTCGATGACATTCTTCCCGCGCATGCGATGATACCGGAGGACGGCATCTTTCAGGATCTTGTTCCAGGCGGTGCCCAGGTGGATGTGGCCGGTGGTGTACGGCGGTCCGTCCACGAAGAAGAAATCATCCCCGGTGCGCCTGCGCTCCTTCACCCGCTCATAGGTGTGGTGATCGGTCCAGTACTGCCGGACCCGGGCTTCCACGCGTCCGGGGTTGTAGCTGCCGGTGACGTCCTTCACCTCATATCCCTCATATCCCGTCTGTGTGGGAAGGCGTGGGTTGTCAACCGACAAATCATTTTGCTGTGGTACGTTTCCCGTCGTTTGGAATGCGACGATTTATGGGTTCCGGCGGCGAGGCATGTCTCATGCAGATCGCGGTCATCGGGGGAGGATCATGCCCAAAGGACGATCCGGAGATCTGCGAGGCGGCAGAGACGGTGGGGGCGCTCATCGCCGGGAACGGCGGGACGCTGCTCTGCGGCGGGCGGGGTGGCGTGATGGAGGCCGCCTGCCGGGGCGCACGGGAGGAGGGTGGTCTCACCGTCGGGCTCCTCCCCGGCACCGGTGACGGGAACTCCTACCTGGACGTGGTCATCAAAACCGAGCTCGGCCATGCCCGCAACGCGCTGCTGGTCCGGTCCGCCGATGCGGTCATCGCGGTGGGCGGCGGGTACGGGACACTCTCGGAGATCGCCATCGCCCTGAAGATGGGGATTCCGGTCTTCTGCGTCCGCAGCTTCGATATCGACGGTGTTATCCGGTGCGCCACCCCCGCGGAGGCGGTGATTATGGCAGTCCGCGCCGCTCGCCTGTCACGGTGACATCAAAGCCCCCCATCTCCCGGAGGGCCCCGGTAAATTCCGGTGATTCGATCGATTCGATCAGGGCCCGGATCCGGGGATCACCCCCCATCTCCCGCCGGACGGCGAGCTCGTAGCGTTCCGTGGCCACCGGCACGAAGGGAAGGTTCAGCGCCCGGGCGGCCGCCGCCACGCACATCCCGCATTCGGCCTCGCCGCTTGCCACCGCGAGCGCCACGGCCAGGTGGGTGGTCACCTCGCGGTCGTACCCGGGGAGGTCCGCGGGATCGATCCCCTCCTCCCCGAGCAGCGTGTCGAGGAGCAGGCGGGTGCCGGAGCCCTTCTGGCGGTTGATGAAGGTGTGTCCGGCGAGCTCGCCGGCGCCGATCCCCTCCCGGGAGACGATCCCCTGCTCGCGTCCGGCCACGCAGATGAGATCGATCTCCTCGCCCGGCAGGTATCGCTCCAGGAACGGGATATTGTACTCCCCGCCCGGGCCGAGCAGGTGCATGGGGGCGGCGTGGCAGGTGCGTGCCCGCAGCGAGAGTATGCCGCCCATGCTCCCGGTGTGGGCCGACGAGAGTGTCGCCCCCCGCCGGGCGGCGAGATCGGCGAGCACGTCCAGGGAGGGGTCGTGGCTCCCCGAGAGGAGGATCACCTGCATCGCCGTCTCGCGGTCCACCATCAGGGTGGCGGTCACCGTCTCCCCGGCGGCGATACCCTCGGCCGACGCGGGGATGGCGAGGCGGGCGTTCGCCCGGACAGCGGAACTCTGGACCCCTGCCCCCCGGGAGAGGGGGGCTGCCACCCACTCGCCCCCGATCCGCCCGGCGGAGAGGAGGACGAACTCGTCGGTACCCAGGTCGGACTGGAGGGTGGTGGTCAGCCGGGCGGTGATCTCCTCTTCGGCAGGAAGCGGGAAGCCGTATTCCGCCAGGAACGGCCGGACGATCTCCCGCACCACGGTGAACGCCGCCAGCGGGTAGCCGGGGAGCCCGATGACCGGTGTCTCTGTGATCCGCCCGATGATCACCGGTTTGCCCGGTTTGATGGCCACCCCGTGGGCGAGCACCTCCCCGAGCTTTCGGACCGTGTCGGCGGTGAAGTCCCGGGTGCCCGCCGACGAACCGGCCGAGACCAGGAGCAGGTCGGACTCTGCCGCCGCCCGGGCGAACGCCTCCCGGATCCGGTCGGGGTCGTCGGGCACGATGGGACTCCGGCGGCAGTCCACCCCCATCTCCCCGAGCATCGCCGCCGCCACCAGCGAGTTGCTCTCCACCGCCTTTCCCGGCGGGGGGAGCGAGCCGGTGGGGACCAGCTCGCTTCCCGTGGGGATGACCGTGGCGGTGAGGGCGAGCACCGGCACCTCCCCGATCCCGTAGGAGGCGAGCGCCCCGAGTTCGTGGGGCCGGATCCGGTGGCGGGAGGGGAGGATCATCTCGTGGACCCCGATATCCTCGCCCACCGGCCGGACATGCTGCCAGGGCGGGGCCGGTTTTCTGATGGTGAACCGCCCCCCCTCCTCCCAGACATCCTCGATCATCACCACCGCGTCGCAGTCCTGCGGGACCACGCCGCCCGTGTTCACCCGGACCGCGTGGCCGAGGGTCACCGGTCGCTGGTCCGCGGCACCCCGGGTCTCCACGCTTTTCACGGCGATGCCGTCCATGGCCGCGATATGGACCGCGGGCGATGAGACGCGGGCGTGGAGGGGGGCGGCGGTCACCCGGCCCGCCGCTGCCTCCACCGGGACGCGCTCCACCCGCGGCTCACGAGGGAACGTCTCCCGCAGGAGTGTTCGGGCCTCGTCCAGGCTGATCAGGTCCAGGTACCGCTTCACCACCGGATCACCTCCACCTCGTCGCCCGTCTCCAGACCTTCCCGGCCCGCGGGGATCCGGACGAGTCCGTCGCTTTCGGCAAGCGTGTTGATCAGGCCCGAGGGGCCGAAGCAGGGTTCGGCCGCACCGTCCCGGAGGCGCACCCGGACGTAATCCTCCCGGCCCCGTGCCGAGGGAATATTGCGGGTGAGCCGGGCGCGGATCGGCTCCTGTGCGACCGCCGCCCCCTGCATCAGGGAGAGGAGGTGGCCCCCGAGCACCACCAGCACCACGAACGCAGAGGCGGGGTGGCCGGGGAGCCCCATCACCGGTGTTGGTCCCACGGTGCCGATGATGGTCGGTTTGCCCGGGGAGATGGCGATCCCGTGGACCAGCACCTCGCCGAGTTCCCCGATCACCCGGGCGGTGGCGTCCCGTTCGTCCTTGGAACTTCCCCCGGAGATGAAGACCGCGTCGCAGTCCCGGGCCGCCTGCCGGACTGCCTCCCGCAGGATCTCGGGGTCATCGGCGACGATCCCGGCGATCTCCGGGCTCCCCCCCCGGGCCGCAATGTACGAGGCTACGAGAGCGGTGTTCGCGTCCCGGATCTGGCCCGGGCCCGGCACGCGGTCCGGGGGCACGAGCTCGTTTCCCGTGGAGATGACCGCGATCCGGGGCCGGGCGGTGACCGGCACCTCCGCCACCCCGGCGGCAGCGAGCACCCCGCATTCCTGCGGCCGGAGCGTCCTGCCGGCGGCACAGACCAGCTCCCCCGCCCGAAAGTCGTCTCCCCGGCGGATCACATTCTCGCCGGAAGCGACCGGTCGGTGGACGAGCACCTGATCCCCGAGCACCTCGCAGTACTCCAGCATCACCACTGCATCCGCCCCGTCGGGGAGCACCCCTCCGGTGGGCATGGCGGCGGTGGTTCCCGGTGACACGTCCATCTCCGGGACCGTGCCCATCTCCACCCGGCCGGTGAGGGTGAGCATCGCGGGGATCGCCTCCCCCGCCCCGGCGGTATCCGGTGCCGCCACCGCAAACCCGTCCACCGTGGACCGGGAGAATCCGGGGACGTCCACGTCCGCGGTCACGTCACGGGCCAGGATCCGGCCCGCCGCTCTCGCCAGGGATACGGTCTCGGTCCGGGGTGGCGGGGCGATGCGGTCGAGAACCGCCGCCGCCTCCTCCACCGGGACCACGGAGAGGAACAGGCTCATCCGAAGCAGCCGAGCTGGCAGCCCCGGATCTTGATCCGGGGTTTTTGGGTATTGCAGTATCTGGCGATGTCCAGCTTGGGGATGCCGTACTCCTCCGCGATCTGGAACGCAACCGGGCAGGTGATCTCGGTCGTGATCCCATGGGCGGCAAACGCCTTTTCCAGCAGATCTTTGTCCATGCAGGAGTATTGTATCATGGTCAGAGAAAGACCTTCCTGAAGCCTTTAGGTCCATCGGCTCCCAACGTACTGGCAATGCAGATCGCCCTGGTCAACTCGCGGATCGATCCCGGGGGATGCACCATCCGGGACGCCGTCTGTCGCCTCCTTGAGGAGCGACGCGACTGGCCGCTCTGCCGGGCGGCCGATCTCCTCTTCCACGAGGTGGACGGCCGCCTCATCCATGCACAGGGGGTGGACCGGGATCTCGATTGCGACTGCATCTTCTTCCTCTCCCGCCATGCGAGCCATACCCGCCCGGTGCCCACCCTCACCGTCCATGTCACCGGGAACCTGGACACCGCGGAGCTGGGAGGTACCGATCGCACCCTCCCCCCGGCGGCACCCGCCTGGATGCAGGCGATCCTCCGACACCTCGCCGGCACCGCACCGCCCGGGTACCGGGTCTCCTACGAGGTCACCCATCACGGCCCCACCGATCTCGCCATCCCCTCCCTCTTCGTGGAGATCGGGAGCACCGAGCGGGAATGGCAGGATGAGGCCGCCGGTATGGCGGTCGCCCGAAGCGTCCTTGCCGCGGTCCCCGATCCCCGGACCCTCCCCCTCATCGGATTCGGAGGGACCCACTATGCCGCCCGCCAGACGGCCATCGCCACCGAGTCACGGGGGGCGTTTGGCCACATGGCGCCGTCCCGCCAGGTCTCCGGGCTGGATCCGGAGATGGTCCGTGAGATGCAGCGACAGTCCGGGGCGGTGGCTGCCTATATCGACCGGAAGGCACTGGATACAGCGGACCTGGAGCGGATCCGCAGACTGCTCGCCGATGCAGGGATCCCCACGGTCTCGGAGGGGGAGATCGGGGATATGGGCACGCTGTGCATCGAGGACTACCTCGCCCTCCGGGAGCTGGCCCGCACCCGGGTGCCGGGATCGCGGATGGTGGTCCATGCCCTCACCGGGAGCGGCACCCCGGCGGCGGTACAGGTTCCCGCCGAGCTCCTGGAAGAGGCCTGCAAGCGCCACCCGGACGAGCTGCTCCGGGCACTCGGAGATCTGCCGGTGGCCCGGCTGGTGGGGAAAGGAAAGGCCTGCCTCCCCATCTTCCTGACCTGGGAGCGCCACCGGGAACAATTGATAAATGCTTTAATAAGCGAGTGCGTTCAAGTCTTAGTCACGAATGGAACGGCCATTGCCGGGGATGACCGGGTGATCATCGAGGACGTTCGGTTCGACCACCAAAAGGCGCGGGCTCTGGGGGTGCCGGAGGGTCCGCTCTTTGGTGAACTGGCGTCGGGCCGTGAGGTTCGCCTCGGGGATCGGTCGATCACGCCCGATATGGTCCGTTCTGTCGCTACAAAGGAGATCACAATCCCGGGGTTGGAGAGATATCTATGAAATCCATCGTTGAAGAGGCGCTTGCACGAACACAGGAGCCGGAAGATAGAGAGATCATCGACACCACGGAGCTGGATCGGGAGCTGGAGGACGTCCTGCACGAACTCCGCACCGAGATCGCGGTGGTCGGATGCGGCGGAGCCGGGTCGAATACCATCACCAGGATGACCGAGGAGGGCATCCACGGAGCCCGCCTCATCGCGGTCAACACCGATGCCCAGCACCTGGTTCGGACCCGTGCCGAAGAGCGGATCCTGATCGGCCGCCAGAGGACCCGGGGACTGGGGGCGGGATCCATCCCCCAGGTGGGCGAGGAGGCGGCCCGGGAGAACGAGTCCGATCTCCGGCTCGCGGTGGAGGGCTGCGATATGGTCTTCATCACCGCGGGACTGGGCGGTGGCACCGGGACCGGGTGCGCCCCCATCATCGCCAACGCCGCCCGGGACGAGGGGGCACTGACCATCGCGGTGGTCACCCTCCCCTTCACCGCCGAGGGCTCCATCCGGATGGAGAACGCGGAAGCGGGTCTCGAGCGCCTCCGGGACGTGACCGACACGGTCATCGTGGTCCCCAACGACCGGCTCCTGGAAGTGGTCCCCCGCCTCCCCCTCTATGCCGCATTCAAGGTCGCCGACGAGGTGCTGATGCGGTCGGTGAAGGGGATCACCGAGCTGATCACCCTCCCAGGCCTCGTGAACCTGGACTTCGCCGACGTGCGGACGGTCATGGAACGCGGTGGCGTGGCCATGATCGGCATGGGGGAGTCCGACAGCGAGGACAAGGCGGCTGATTCGGTCAAGAAGGCCCTCCGCTCACCCCTCCTGGACGTGGACATCTCCGGCGCCACCTCCGCCCTGGTCAATGTGGTCGGAGGCCCCGACATGACCATGTCCGAGGCGGAAGGCGTGGTGCAGGAGGTCTACGAGCGGGTCGATCCCAGTGCCCGCATCATCTGGGGCGCCCAGGTGGATCCCGACATGCAGCACAAGATGCGCACCATGCTGGTGGTCACCGGCGTCCAGTCACCCCAGATATATGGACGGGAGGAGACCCGTCCCCGACCCCAGAAACAGTTCGAGATCGATTTCCTCAAGTGAAGCACCATGACATTCCAGCTGGACACAGAGTTCCTCAAGAAATACTGGCGCATCCTCAAGCTGGCCCGCAGGCCCACCCGTGATGAGTTCACCAAGATCGCCCTGGTCGCCGCCGCCGGGGTCATCCTGGTGGGACTGATCGGGTTCATCATCTACGAGGTCATGCTGGTCACCCCCAAATGATGTCCATGTCCGATACAGAGAACAGGATATTCGCCATCAAGACGACGGCAAAGCAGGAACGGGCGGTCGCCGACAACATCGTCCGGGCGCTCGAGGGGCAGGACGAGATCACGGTGTACGCGATCATCGCCCCCGACGAGCTCCGCGGCTATGTGCTGGTGGAGACTCCGGACTCCATCGCCCGGATGGAGCAGCTCGTGGAGCGGGTTCCCCACGCCCGGGCGGTGGTCCGGGGGGAGACCGCCCTTGCCGAGGTGGAGCACTTCCTGGTCCCCAAACCCGTGGTCAGCGGGATCGAGGAGGGCACCATCGTGGAGATCATCAGCGGGCCGTTCAAGGGCGAGAAGGCGGTGGTCAAGCGGGTGGACACGGGCAAGGAAGAGATCACCGTGGAGCTCTACGAGAGCATGGTCCCCATCCCCATCACTGTGCGCGGGGACTCGGTCCGGGTCATCGAGCGCACCGAAGACCAGGTCTGACCCTTCTTTTCTCCTCCCGGGATTGATACCTTTATGGTCTGCTGGCGAGACCTTGGATAACCCAACCTGAATCCCTCCAGGGGGCAGGGCTGGTGATACACAGATGGGAGAAGTGGTCGAGGTACTGGTACCCGGCGGAAAGGCGACAGCCGGCCCTCCGCTTGGCCCCGCGCTCGGACCCCTCGGTATCAATGTGAAGGCGGTGGTTGATGAGATCAACCAGAAGACCGCGGAGTTCAACGGCATGGAAGTGCCGGTGAAGGTGGAGGTCGACGATAAGAAGAACTTCACCATCTCGGTGGGCGTGCCGCCCACGACCGCATTGATCAAATCCGAGGCCGGTATCGGGAAGGGCGCCGGTGAGACGGGAACGGAAGTCGTCGGTGACCTGCCGGTTGAAGCCGTCGTCCGCATCGCCCGGAGGAAGTTCGACGGGATGCTCTCCTACGAGCTCAAAAACGCAGTGAAAGAGGTCGTGGGAACCTGTGTCAGCGTCGGCGTGACCGTGGATGGTCGCCCTCCGAAGGAGATGCTCGCCGCCATCGATGGCGGTGAATACGACAGCGCCTTCAGTGAATAGCCACATCGATCCTTGATGGCAATGGAGCCCCTGCGAGACGGGGCTCATCCATAGAAGATCGGAACGGTCGTGCACTATGGAGGTATTTGATGGTTGAAAGATCACAGATTTTGAGCGCTGTGACGGAGGCGCTGGAAGCGTCGCCGGATCGCAAGTTCCGGGAACGGGTAGACATGACTGTCAACCTCCGGAATATCGATATGTCACAGCCCAAGAATCGTATCGACGAGACGATTCAGCTCCCCCACGGGATCGGCACCGAGCGGAAGGTTGCGGTGCTGGGCAAGGGTGAGATCACCACGGAGGCGAAGGATGCCGGTGTGGAGCTCATCATCAGTCCCGAGGAGATCGAGCGTCTCGGCGAGGAACCGCGGGAAGCCCGCAAGATCGCAAACGAATACGACTTCTTCCTGGCGGAGACGGCGGTCATGCCGCTCGTGGGCCGGTGGCTCGGTCCCCGGCTCGGTCCCCGGGGGAAGATGCCCATGCCGATTCCGCCGGGCACCGATATCCGCCCCATCGTCCAGCGGCTCCGGAACTCGGTGAAGATCCGGACGCGGGACAAGAAGGTCTTCCATGCCCCGGTGGGTGCCGTGGACATGGATTCCGAGCAGATCGCGGAGAACATCGACGTGATCCTGCGCAAGGTGGAGTCGACCCTGGAGTCGGGAATGATGAATGTCCGATCGGTGTACGTCAAGACGACGATGGGCCCGGCAGTGAGGGTGGTGTAGATGACGATCCGCACCCAGCACCTGCCCCAGTGGAAGACAGACGAGGTCGAGGCGATCCGGGAGAAGTCCACCACCCACGCACTGGTGGGGCTGGTGGACATGTACGGCATCCCGGCGAGCCAGCTGCAGCAGATCCGGGCGAACCTCCGCGGCATCGCGGAGGTGAAGATGAGCAGGAACACCCTCATGGAGGAGGCGTTCCTGGAACTCGGCGACGATGGACCCGGGATCCTCCGGGAGCATCTCGACGGCCAGAGCGCGCTCATCTTCAGCAACGAGAACCCGTTCCGGCTCTTCAAGCAGCTGGAGAAGACCAAGACGAAGATGGCGGCGAAGCCGGGCGAGACATCCCCCGAGGATATCGTGATCCCGAAGGGCCCCACCAGTTTCAAGCCGGGCCCCATCGTGGGCGAGCTCCAGCAGGCGGGTATCCCCGCCGTCATCGAGGGCGGCAAGGTGAAGATCCGGGAGTCCAGGAAGGTGGTGAAGGCCGGCGAAACCATCTCCAGGAAGATGGCGGATGTACTGGCCAAGCTCGATATCAAGCCCATGGACGTCGGTCTCCGGCTCCAGGTGGCGTTCTTCGAGGGTTCGCTCTTCACGCCGGATATGCTGTCCATCGACGAGTCCGTCTACTACGACCGGATCGTCCTCGCCGCACAGCAGGCGTTCAACCTCGCGGTCAATGCCGTGTATCCCACACCGGTCACCATCGGGCCGATCCTGGCGAAGGCGGTCACGGAGGCCCGCAACCTCGGTGTGGAGGCATGCATCTATGAACCCGAGATCATGGACGCCATCATCGCGCGTGCGTATCGCCAGTCGAGTGCCCTGAAAGGGATGATAGAAGAATAAACAACAATTTGAGGTGATCATCAATGGAGTATGTATATGCCGCACTCCTCCTGCACAACGCAGAAAAGGAGATCAATGAAGCGAATGTGAAGGCCGTGCTGGAGGGCGCTGGTGTCGAGGCCGACGAGTCCCGCATCAAGGCGCTCGTGGCCGCCCTCGACGGTGTGGACATCGAGGAGGCGGTGAGCAAGGCAGCCGCCGCACCGGCCGCCGCACCCGCCGCTGCCGCACCCGCCGCCGCAGCCCCGGCGGAGGCCGAGGAAGAGGAAGAAGAAGAGGAATCCGAAGAAGAAGCCGAAGAGGGCGGCATGGCCGGCCTCGGTGCTCTCTTCGGGTGAGTTCTCCTCATCCTCTCACAAAACGCAACTCTTTTT
>JBNGCZ010000013.1:0-48264 GCA_049974905.1 Methanomicrobiales archaeon | reverse complement strand
GATCGATCCGGGACTATATAGTACTTTTGTTACGAGGGGTTTTTCGAAATTCTCCCTTGTTTTTCATCCCCCTCCTCCCCCATCGCCCGGCACGCCCCGGCGATCCGCTCCTCCATCTCCCCGAGGTCCGGGTGGAGCTCCTGGAACTCGTCGGTGGCGGTGGAGTAGATGAACGATCGCACCGGGGTTCCGGTGATCCGGCGGGCGGCTAGGGCGTAGATGGCCATCTGGATCTCGTAGTCCCCGGGCTGGACGGTCCGGCCGGTCTTGTAGTCGATGACCACCCATCCGGAGCCGGTCCGGACCAGGCGGTCGATGGAGCCGGTGATGGTGAATCCGTCGATCGCGAGACAGAAGGGGAATTCGGTGTATTCTTCGGCGGCATCCCGCATCAGCGGCGAGGAGCGGAACCGGTCGTACATGGCGCGGTACCGGGCCGTGGTCGCTCTGTCGGGGGCGATGCCCCGGCGGCGGAGGACCGGTTCAGCGGGGCGGCCCGAGAAGATCTCGTGGATGATCTCGCCCTCCTCCCGGGGATCGGTTCGGGCGGGCGGCTCGAAGAGACTGCGGTCGGTCATCGTGTTTTTGTGTGCCATTGATGGACGGAGACACTCCATGATCCCGGTCGCACTGAACCGGCGCCGGGTCGAAGCGGCCCGGGGGACCTCCCGCAGCGGCGGATGGGCCCGCCCGTCCACCGGCCCGGGAGAGATCGGGGCCCGCGGGGCACCCCCATCCGGCATGCACTCCCCGGCGGTGCACCCGGTGACGGTGACCCGGACATCGGGGGCGACCTCGTGGACGACGGTCTCCCCTTCCGCCGGGACCCCGTGGCCGAGGTGGCCGAGGAGCAGCTCCACCCGGCGGGTGTACTCGTCGGGGTGCTCTTTGAGGCTGGAGGGGTCCGGAACCACCCCCGAGAGGAAGAGATGGTCCCTGGCCCGGGTCGCCGCCACATAGAAGAGCCGCCGGTGTTCCGCGAGATCTTTCTGCCGGTATTCGTCTTCGATCAGCAGGTAGGGCAGGGATTTTTCCGGTTTGCCCGGGTTCTCATCGGAGGGGATCTGGATCCCGATCCCGCGCCCGAAATCGGCGGCAACCGGGCCGGACCGGGTAGCCACAGCATCGGTGATCCCCGGCACAAAGACGATCGGAAACTCGAGCCCCTTCGACCCGTGGACGGTCATTACCGTGACCGCATCGTCGAAGCGCCCGCTCTCCGCCTCCCCCTCCCGGGATTCGTTCCCGATAAGAGCATC
Organism: Methanomicrobiales archaeon; assembly: GCA_049974905.1. Lineage (GTDB taxonomy): Archaea > Halobacteriota > Methanomicrobia > Methanomicrobiales > Methanoculleaceae > JBNGCZ01. Next base: position 47,005 of record JBNGCZ010000013.1, on the reverse strand, counting down.
CAGTTCGGCGACGAACCGGTCCGTGCTATAGAACCCCGGCCGTTCCCGGCTCCTCACGAAGTCGATGAGTTTCTCGATGTTGGCGATGGTCTGGGCGCCGTCGGGCAACGCGGCGTGGACCACCCGGATGCCCGACTCGTCGAGGATCGTGGACAGCAGTTCGGAGGTGGAGACATGGCGCACCAGGGAGATCCACCGGGCCAGCTGGCGGTACGCTGCCGCCGCCCGGTCGTCTGCACTCTCTGCCAGGTGCTCAAACAGCCCCCCGGCATGCCCCCGGCATATCCTGAAGAGGTCCGCATCGGAGAGACCGAAATACGGAGAACGGAGCGTTCCAAACAGCGCGATATCGTCTGCCGGATTGCAGAGAAATGCACACACGTTGCGGAGATCGATGATCTCCCGGGCCTGGTAGAACCCGGCCCCGCCGTGGACCCGGCAGGGGACGCCCCTCTCTTCCAGGGCGTGGAGGAGTCGGTCGAGATGCGTCCTCTTCTCGATCAGGATGGCGATATCGCCGTATGTGGCCGGTCGCGGGGTATCGAGATGGTTCCCGTTTCGGTCCCAGTAGACCGGCAGGTCCCCGGCCTGGACCCGGGATTCGATCCGCCGGGCGAGCGCGGTGTACTCGAAGAGGGCAGACTCCTCGGCAGAGCCTCCCTTCACGGTGAAGAAGACCTCCACGGACCCGCCATCACACTCCCGGTCCTTTGTCGGCCGGACCCGCTCGTAGGGAAAATCCCACGGTCTTCCGGTCTTTGCAAAGACCCGTTCGAAGAGATGGTTGACAAAGGAGACGATCGCCGGGGTGCTCCGGAAGTTCTCGTCGAGGGCGATCTCCCGGCCGCCCCATCCGTCGATCGCATCCCGCGTCTCCCGAAACTGGGTCACATCCGCATCGCGGAAGAGATATATCGACTGCTTGGGGTCTCCGACCACGAAGAGCCGGTCCGGGCGGTCATCCCCGAATGAGAGGATGCGGGTGATGATCCCGGTCTGGATCAGGTCGGTGTCCTGGAACTCGTCGACCATGACATACCGGAACCGCCGGTGCAGCGTCTCACAGATCGAGGGAGAGGACCGGACCAGCCGGTCTGCGATGAGGATCATATCCTGGAAATCCAGCTGCCCCGACCGGTATTTTTCGTCCCGGACATGCTCTGCAAAGGCGGTGAACATCGTGCCCAGGTCCCGGGTCAGGTCCAGCGTGCGGGACCACGACGGGCCGGCGGGATCGAATCTCCGGATGGCAGGGGGAAGCGACCGGAGCGTCTCCTGCACGACGCCGTATGCCTCCCGCATGCACCCGAGATCGTCTCCAAAGATCCGTGCACTCCCCATGTTCTTCCGGCCCCGGACCGACGCGATGGAGAGGAAGGCATCGCAGATCTCATCGGAAGATGACGCATCCAGGAACTCCTCCAGAGCGGGCCGGACCTTTTTGAGATAGCGGGTGGCGGCATCCGCGTCCCCCCCGTACCGTTCCGCACACCAGAGCAGATCCCGGACTGCCCCCGTGACCACGGGACTCCCCCGGAGACCCGCCGCCGCATCGTCCCGGATCGCCCGGTATTCCTCCATCCAGGTTCCGGTGACCGACGCGGGATCGTCGGCGAGTCTCTGGAAGAAGGGGAGCGCGATGGCCCGCCGGTGGTAGAGCGTGTACAGCGATTGCCGGGTGCGGTGTTCCCCCCAGGCGGTGAGGCACCGGGTGGTCGCCCGCCGGATCTCATCGTCCGCTGTCCGGGAGAAGAGCCGCCGGATCCCGTCGTCCAGGAGGAGGTCGAGCTCGTGATCATCGATCACCGTGACCGAGGGATCCACTCCCGCCTCCGCGGCGAATTCCCGGACCAGGTGGTAGCAGAACGAGTGGATGGTCCCCACCCGGGCCCACATCATCCGGTCCCGGACATCGTCCCAGAACGCACCCGTGCGGGAATAGCACTCCTTCAGCAGGCGGTCCTTCATCTCGAACGCCGCCTTCTCCGTGAAGGTCAGCGCCAGTATGTCGGACGGGTCGCACCGGGCCGCTTCGAGGAGGTGGATGTACCGCCTCACCAGCACATGGGTCTTGCCGGTGCCCGCACTCGCCGTCACACACAGGCTCCGGTCAAACGCGAGCGCCTTTTCTTGCGCATCGGTCAGCATCGGTCACCCCCCCCGGCGATCCCCAGGACTCGCAGCGTGCTGAACCGGCAGACCATCCCAAAATCGCAGTACCGGGATGCTCTGCACTCGAGAGGCAGGGGGAATCGACCCTCCCGCATCCCCCGGATGCAGGCGAGCGCATGGTCGATGCTCGCATCGATCACCTCGCTGAGTCCCGTGCCCCTCATCCGGCTGGTGGCGCTGAACGCAGTCGTCACCAGGTCCGAGCCGGGATCATGGAGCTCGGCCCGGTGTTGGACCTCTTCCCGGTGGAGCCGGTAGTAGGCGCCCGCGATACCCGTCCTGCCGGTGAGGGTTTCGAATGAACGGATGTACAGGGGGAGCTGGAACGATCGCCCCCCGATGATATCCGACAGCGTGGGATGCGACCCGGTCTTGTAGTCGGTGACGGTGAACCGGCCATCGTCCGAGAGGTCCACCCGGTCGATGACCCCCCGCAACCGGAAACCCGCCCCGTCCGCCGACCGGATGGAGACCGGTTCATCCGAGACGGTGTTTCCCACCCCCGCGAACCCGAAACTGCACTCAAAGAGGGCGGGGCGCAGGGGAGAGCCCTCCCGGGCACACTCCAGGTCGCAGAACTGTTCCAGGATCCCCCGGCCAAATCCGCCCGTGCCCAGCAGCTCGTGAGCGAACGCGTCCCATGCGGCCCCCTCCTTTCCGAATTCGTCCAGCTTCTGCCGGGCGATCCCGGTGAGCATCGCCAGGGCGGCGTCCCGGTCGTCGGTGCGGATCGGTCGCCCGTGCTTCTCCATCCAGGTGGAATAGAACGCGGCCAGGACCTCGTGGATCAGGGAGCCCCGGTCGGCGGGGGAGAGGGTGATCTCCACGTCCTCGGGCTTCTCCAGGCCGAGCACATGGCGCATGTAGAACCGAAACGGGCATGTCGCGTAGGTCTCCAGCGACGAGACCGAGTGGGTGTGGTCGTCGCCGAACCTCCCCGCGAGCACGGTGCACGTGTCGTCGTCGACACCGATATTGCCGTCGAATGGAGAGTCGTACTCCCCGTGGCGGTGGACATATTCCATGTTGACCCGCCGGAGGAGATCGGCACATGACGGATCCTCCCGGCCGGCAAGGAGCGAGGTGTTCGGCCACACGCCCTCCCCGATGCATCGTCCCGCCATCACCTGCCGGCGGCGACGCGATCGGGTCACCACCGGGGGATCCCACTCCCGGGTGGTCATCCCCCGGACGATCTCCCGGTAGAAGGGAGAGGGGATCTGTCCGCGGTCACCCGGGGAGTTGATGGTGGTGGCGTAGATCCGGGTCGTGGCGGAGAGGAGGGCGGAGACGAGATAGTACCGCTCGTCCCTCAGGTTCCGGGCCTTCATATCGGGATCGATCCGTCTTTCCTCGTCCTCGGAGAGGAACGGCAACAGACCCGGCACCCGCGGGACGGCATCATCGGTGAGACCGATCAGAAACACCACCGGGACGGACATATGCTGCAGCTCCCGCATGCCGGCGACCCGGATCCCGCCGGGGTCCCCGAACCACTGCACCTTCTTCTCACCGGTCTCGGCCCGAAGCATCCGGAAGAATTCGGGATAGTCCATCTCCCGGTCGGCGGTGAGATGGGTGATGGTCTCGAGTTCATCGAGCAGGCCCGAGAACCGCTCCACATCCTGCCTCTCCCCGACGGAAAGCCGACCGGGATCGCCTGCCGGGAGCCCGGCGAGGAGCGATCGTATCCGGGCCACGTGGTCCCGGACCCCGCCGGGCCGCTCCAGGTCCCGGAGTCCGGCGAGGAAGGGATCGAGGAGTGCGCCGACCCGATCTGCGGCCTCCCGTTCGGATGTGGCCTCGCGGATGCGGTACTCCGGGGTCTCGGGGGCGTGCATGGTGGCCGAAAGCCGCTGTTTCAGCCGGGTGAGACCGCGTGCCCATGCATCGTATCCATCGAGGATCTGGGCCTTCCGGGTGATCCGGTCGATCTCCGCGGGATTGGCCGGGGAGGGGCAGGTGTGGGGGGAGAAGAACGCCCCGACCACTTCGTCACGCCGGTATCCGCGCACCGGTATCCCGAGCACGTGCACGATCGCCTGCACCACCGGGGAGCGGGAGAGCGGCAGGGTGGCCCGCGAGGTGAACGGCAGGCCGAAATCGGGGAAGATATCCCGGATCATCACCACGGCCGGGGCGAGATCGGGCACCCCGATGACGATATCCTCCGGGTCACAGCCGCGTTCCAGGAGAGAGCCGATCTCCTCGGCCACCGCCTCCAGCTCCTCTGTTTCCGACCGGAACTCATGCACCAGCGTCTCCGGGCCGTCGACCGGCCCGGTGCCCCCGGAAAAGAGGCCCGCGGTGGAACCGGGGCCGGTGTCGGGGAGCGGGATCACCCGGTCACACCCGAGCCATTCCGCCCGGTCGCTGAAGATCTTCGGGGTGTCGGCGAAGGGGTGGTAGACAATGAACTGGCGGGCGGAACCGGCCAGTCTCTGGAAAAATGAGCGGAGATCGGGATACGGGCTCCTGATGCCAAAGACCCATATGGACTGATCGCCGGCATCGTCCAGGAGCTGCGACGCGACATGATAGAGGGAGGGGCGATCGACCAGGCCGTGGTCTGCATACGTCCGCTGGCAGGCCCGGAAGATGTCGGCAATCCGTGCAATCCTCTCATTGTCCACCCGGTCGAAGAACGAGTCCGCTTTCTGGCAGGCCACCAGCTCCTGGAAGAGGAGCGAGAGATCGGATGCCGCACGAGACGAAGAGCCCGGGGTGGTGAACATGCGCCGGTCACCCGACTCCCGGATCGACTCGTGGATGATCCGGCGCCTCGCCGTCTCGGAGATGATGGTGAGGTCCGGCCGTCTTTTTTCAACGATGCCGGCGGCGTACTGCCGCGGGGTGGTGACGCAGTCCCCCGGAATGGCGGGGATCTCCTCGAGGATCCGGCGCGTGGCCTCCCGGGCGAGGACCGATGTGGGGAGGATGAGGCGGGAGTGGAGCGGGTCGCGGTAGAGCGACTCCGTGAATGAACGGAGACACGCATCGAACCCCGTCCCGGGCGGCGTCAGGTAGAGCGTGCGATCGGGCATGGCAGATGACACAGAGATCAGAGTTGCGGGGGTTATGCATTTCGAAAGAGTGCAGGAGAGAGAATCCGGGGGTCACTCCGGGAGGGACCTGAGCATCGAGCAGATCTCCTGATGGCCGCATTCCGCCGCTTCGTCGAGGGGGGTTGTGCCCCACCGGGTCTCCTGGCGGGGATCGGCACCGTGTTCGAGGAGGAGGGCGACGAGCGGTGCATGGCCGACGGCGACTGCTTCCAGCAGGGGAGTCGCCCCTCCAGGGGAGCGGGCGCGGGGATCGGCGCCGCTGGTCAGGAGGAGGCGGGCGATCCCGGTCCGGCCGAAACGGGAGGCGAGCATCAGGGGGGTGATCCCCGCCACCGAGGGCGGGTCGGGATCGGCACCATGGTCGAGGAGGAGAGACACGGCATCCGTCCGGCCGTCCCGGGCAAGGGGGTGGAGGGCGGTCTGGCCGAACTCGTTTCGGGCGTTCGGGTCGGCGCCATGGTCGAGGAGGAGGGTGACGAGCGGCACATGACCGTGCGCTGCCGCCTCCAGGAGCGGCGTCTCCCGGCACACGGCGGCGGCATCCGGTTCCGCGCCCTCTGAGAGAAGGATAGCGGTGATCGCTACATGCCCCCGGGAGGCCGCGAGGGCGAGCGCCGTCCAGCCTTCCGGGGTGGATGTGCAGGGATCGGCACCCGATGCACACAGGAGTTCGACGAGTTCTGCGTGACCGGCCGCCGCGGCGAGCATCAGCGGTGTGTGGCCCGTGTGGGTGGGGGCATCCACGGGGGCGCCGTGGGCGATGAGCAGCTCTGCCACCGGACCATGGCCCAGGTGGACCGCCTCGTGGAGTGCGGTCTGCCCGAGACGGTTCTGTGCACAGGAGTCCGCTCCGTGGGAGAGCAGCAGCGCCGCGACCCCGGCATCGCCGCCCACCGCCGCCGCCATCAGGGGGGTGTTTCCCCACCGGTTTCGCTCGCCTGGATCGACACCGTGGGCGAGCAGGAGGCGGACGATTCCGGCATGGCCGCCCATGGACGCGGCGAGGAGTGCAGGAGAGCGCCAGCGGTTCTCTACATCCTGGTCGGTTTCGCGGGCAAGAAGAGTCTGGATCCGGTCGTCATCTCCGGAGCGTGCGGCTTGGATCAGGTCGCCCGGCACACATACAGCTGGGTGCTCCACTCTGAAAAGAGCTCTGATATGCGATCGGTGCATGGATATCCGGATGGCGGTGGATCGGGGAGCCATGCGAGGATTATTCACCAGGAATGGCACACCTTCCCGCCATGCAGTATGCGGAGGTGCAGCCCGTGCTCCGGGGCACCCCGGCGATCGGGTGTGTGGTCATGGTCATCGCGGTGATCGCCTGGGCGTTTTTTCTCGCCCAGGTCGTCTCCGGCATCCCGGTGGGGAACCGGCCCGCGCCCGATATGGTGGTGTGGGTGATCTGGGCCGCTTTCGGGATCGCTTTTCCGGCGGTGTGTGCCCTGATGCGGCTGGAGGTCCGGGTCACCGATGATCGGCTGGAGTTTCGGTACTTCCCCCTCCATCCCGCCTGGCGCATCGTTCCCCTGGATGAGGTCCGGGCCGTGGAATCCACCAGTTACCGGCCCATCCGGGAGTTCGGGGGCTGGGGGATCCGCTTCGGTCGGCGGGGCCGGGCCTTCACGGTGAGCGGCACCGGCGGAGTGTGGATCACCCTTCGAAGCGGCCGGGAGTTCCTGCTCGGGAGCCGGCGGCCCGATGACCTGGCGGACGCCCTCACCCGCGGATGAGCGGGCGGGCCAGGTGGCGGCGGGCCGTGGGGGGCACCTCGTACCAGCCCGGTGCGATGGTCCGGGGGACCGGCTTCTGCTCGGGCTCCGCCGCCCGGGCCCCGCACCGGCGGCACTTGTAGCCCTTACCCGCCCCGGCGCTGGTCATCCGTCTCCCGCACGCCGGGCAGGGCGGGGGGCGGATGGTGACCGCATCGGCACGGGAGACGAGGCAGAGCTTCTCCAGGTTCAGGCTGCCGCCCGTGCAGCTGCCAGAGACCTCCACCCGGTCGCCGGGGAGGAGCGCCCGCACCACGTCACGAAACCTCCCGGTGGGCTCGTAGGCCATGCACCGGAGCGTACCTCCGTCATCCTCGAGGAGGAGGGAGACGTGGCCGCCCGGGCCGGTCACCGCCGGAGAGGCCACCGTGCCGGGGACCCGGTAGGATCGCCCCTCGCGAAGAGAGCCGATCCGCCCGCAGAGCAGGTGGGCGTCGGTGCCCTGGTTGGTGAGGTAGATCTCCGTGCAGGCGGGTGCCTCGGAGCGGATGAGGGAGGCCGCCCGCCGGACCCACTCCGGGCTCTCCCCCCGGATCCCGAAGAGGACCGGGTCGGGGGTGTGGGGGACCGCCACCACCGCATCGTCCGCCCGGTCCACCGTGTCCCAGGTATGGGGGGTGGTCTCCCGGTCGGCGAGAAAGAGGCTCATCCGGTCCACCTCGCGGGGAGTGCCCCATCGCTCCCGTCGGCGGTAGGCGAGCAGCTCGAAGGTCCGGTCCGGGAGATCGGCGGCGATCGCGGCGGTGGCGCCGATGAGGCCGCGGGAGTTTCCGTACCCGCGGTACCGGGCGCCTGCGGCATCGAGGACCGCGAGGGCGTCTGCGAGCTCGCAGAAATCGGTGACCGCCCGGCGGTACAGGGACGGGAGCGGGCGTTCTGGCGAGACCGCCACCCCTGGATTGGTCTCCGGATGGTCGAGTTGTGCGAACTCGTCCACCGCCCGGCAGGCGATATCGAAGGCCCGGTCGGGATCGCCATCGGCGACCAGGCAGATCGCGGCGTTTCCCCGGGTCTTGTGGATGATGGTGGGGTTGAGGCGGATGAGGCGGGCTTCAGTGACCGTGATGCCCCCCCTCTCCAGCCGCCGCCGGAGCACCGCCCCCAGGTAGGTGGTGCACATCCCCCGGGGAGAATCCGTGTCATCGAGCCCGATCCACATAACCCATGAATTTATGTAAGCCTGCTCCTATAGACGTTCTCAGGGAATATGTCCCAGGAACGTCTTCTCCAGCTGGTGGTGAGTATCATGCTCACCGCCGGGTTCGACGTATCTGAGCGGTGCAGCATCCGTCCGCGGAGCTTCGACCTGATCGCGAGCAGGGACCGCCGGATCATCATCATCAAGGTGGTCTCCCACATCGACAGCGTCAGCGAGGACCTGGCCGTGGATCTCGATCGCATCGCCCGCTGTCTGGAGGGCACCCCCCTCATCGTCGGGGAGCGGGCCCGCGATGCCGAGCTGGAGCGGGGCGGGGTATACATCCGGTACGGGATCTACGCGGTCAACCCCGCGACCCTGTACGACTATTTTACCGACGGCGTTCCCCCCGTGGTCCATGCCTCTCCCGGCGGGCTGTACGTGACCATCAACGGCGAGCGACTCCGGGAGCTCCGGGAACGCCGGCAGCTCTCGCTCGGGGACCTCGCCTCCATGCTCGGGGTCTCCCGGCGGACCATCAGCAAGTACGAGGGCGGCATGGGGACCACTCTTGAGGGTGCCATCCGGCTGGAGGAGATCTTCGACGACGCCCTGGCCGAACCGATCGATATCATGGACTACCAGCCCCCCACTCCACCGAAGCATGTGGACACGGATCGGGAGATGCCCGACGATCTCCAGCGGATGGGCCTGGAGATCCATCCCCTCCGGAGGGCCCCGTTCCAGGTGCTCACCATCATCGGCGGCCAGCGGATCCTCACCGCCTACGGGTCGTCACAAAAAGTGGTCCGGCGCGCCCCGTTGCTGGGAAGCATCTCGGAGATCGCCCACACACATGCCATGTGCATCCTCACCGATTACCGGAAGGACCGGCGGATCGGCAAAACGCTGGTCATCGGAGAGGAACGCCTCCACGGTATCGAGTATGGTGAAGACCTCCTCGACATGATCATCGAGTGATAATTTTATATAGAACCACAATACAACATTTCTCCGCTCAAATGTGGTGATAGCAATGGCAAGTTTAGGAGGACAGCCAATTCTTATCCTGAAGGAAGGGAGCCAGCGTACCCGTGGGCGTGACGCCCAGGGGAACAACATCGCCGCCGCAAAGGCGGTGGCGAGCGCAGTACGCACGACTCTCGGCCCGAAGGGAATGGACAAGATGCTCGTGGACACCATCGGTGACGTGGTCATTACCAACGACGGGGTGACCATTCTCAAGGAGATGGACATCGAGCACCCGGCCGCCAAGATGATGGTCGAGGTGGCCAAGACACAGGACGACGAGGTCGGTGACGGGACGACCACCGCGGTGGTGGTCGCCGGCGAGCTCCTCAAGCGGGCAGAAGACCTGCTGGAGCAGGACGTGCACCCCACGGTGATCGCCCACGGGTTCCGGATGGCCGCGGACAAGGCCCAGGAGATCCTGAAGGACATCGCCATCGAGATCGAGCCCGGTCACCAGGAGATGCTCTACAAGATCGCCGATACCGCCATGACCGGGAAGGGCGCCGAGGCCTCCAAGGAGAAACTCTGCAGCCTGGTGGTCAAGGCCGTGACCATGGTCGCCGACGAGGACGGCACGGTCGACTCCGACAACGTCAAGGTGGAGAAGAAGGTCGGCGGATCCAGCGAGGACTCCGAGATCATCGAAGGGATGATCATCGACAAGGAGCGGGTCCACCCGGGCATGCCCCGCGAGGTCGCGGATGCCAAGATCCTCCTCCTGAACGCGGCCGTCGAGTTCAAGAAGACCGAGGTGGATGCCGAGATCAGCATCACCAGCCCCGACCAGCTCCAGATGTTCCTCGATGAAGAGGAGAAGATGATCCGGAGCATCGTGGACAAGGTCATCGCCAGCGGCGCCAACGTCATCTTCTGCCAGAAGGGCATTGACGACATCGCCCAGCACTACCTGGCCAAGGCCGGTATCTTCGCCGTCCGCCGGGTCAAGAAGAGCGACATGGAGAAACTCGCCCGTGCCACCGGCGGTGCCGTGGTCAGCAGTATCGATGCGATCAGCCCCGAGGAGCTCGGCAAGGCCGGCATGGTCGAGGAGAAGAAGATCTCCGGCGAGGAGATGATCTACGTCACCGAGTGCGAGAACCCGAAGGCCGTCTCCATCATCATCCGCGGCGGGACCGAGCACGTGGTCGACGAGCTGGAGCGCGCCCTCGAGGACGCCCTGCGGGTCGTGAGCGTCGCCCTTGAGGACAAGAAGTTCGTGGCCGGCGGCGGGTCCCCGGAGATCGAGCTCTCGCTGCGCCTGCGGGACTACGCCGCCAGCGTGGGCGGTCGTGCGCAGCTCGCCATCGAGGCGTTCGCCACCGCGCTGGAGATCATCCCCCGGACGCTCGCCGAGAACGCGGGCCTCGACCCCATCGACATGCTGGTCGCCATGCGTGCCGAGCATGAGAAGAAGGGCGCCGACGCACGCAACTTCGGTCTGGATGTCTTCAATGCACGGGCTGGCAACATGCTGGATGCAGGCGTCATCGAGCCGCTCCGGGTCAAGACCCAGGCAGTCGCCAGCGCCGCCGAGGCGGCAGTCATGATCCTCCGGATCGACGACGTCATCGCCTCCGCCGGCAAGCCGGGCGGCGAAGGCCCCTCGCCCGAGGAGATGGCCGGCATGGGTGGCGGTATGGGCGGCATGGGTGGCATGGGCGGCATGCCCCCCATGTAAACCCCCGAAAAATATTTTCACTCCCTTTTTTCTGACCGATCCGGTCTCCATGGTTCACGCAGGACCGCAGGGCATCGATCCCAAAGCGGGCACCCGCCGCAGTCCCGCGGATGGGTGGGGCAGCCCAGGCGGGACGCATAGGCGGCAGCGACGGCCGCCTCCCGGGAATTCCCGTACACCTCTCGGAGCCGCCGGGCCCGGACGTCGATGTCGTCGGGCGGGGATCCCGGGTAGTACCCGCTCCACTGCACATCCACGAGCCCCTCTTTCCGGCACGCCTCGGTGAGTTCCTCCATCATCTGCCGCGGGGGCCCGGGATGGTAGTAGAGCACGTTGTTTGGCCGAAACCCGATCAGCCGGTAGGGGATGGTCTCGTCGAGCGAGGCGATATACCGGGCGATCTCAGGGATCTCCCGGTCGGTGATCCCGGGGATGACCACCGTGCGAAAGACCCGGATGCGGCCCCGGGCATGGCGGGCCAGGAACGCGGCGTTTCGAAGCACCGGATCGACCGGTGCGCCGGTGAGCGCCCGGTGGTCGGGATCAGAGATCCCCTTGATCTCCAGAGTGATCGAATCCGCGATGCGGCATACCCGCCGCATGGTTTCCGGGGTGCCGAACCCGCCGGTGGCCATACCGATTCCCCCCGCGAAGCAGGAGGCCACCTGCTCGATATAGGGCAGGTGGATGATGGGATCGCCGCCGGTGAACGAGATGCGATCGATGGGTTCCCCCGAGGCGGCGATGCGGGCCCGGGCCTCGGCGGCCAGCGTCGCCGGCGGGACATACCCTCGGTACCACCACCGGGGATCGGGATACTGGGAGATGCGGTACGCGTTGCAGTGGAGACACCGGTAACAGCACCCCAGCAAGGTCACTGAGAAACAGGAGAGGGTGGTGGAGAGCATGGTCGCGGCCAGCTCCGCTGCTCCCACCCGGCAGACCCCCCGTTCGCCGGATCGCCGGTCCACCCCGCACCGCCATTCACAGAGCCGGCAGCAGGCGAGATCGTCGGTCATGGCTCCAGACCTCCGAGCGCCTCCCGGGCCGCCCGCTGCTCCGCCATCTGCCGGGAGCGCCCCTCGCCGCATCCCCGGACCCGGCCGGCGATCACCGCCTCCGCCCGCCAGAGGGGCCTGTCGTCGGTCCCCCCGATCCGCCGGACATGGTAGGAGAGCGGGCCGAGATCGCGGGCCCGGACCAGCTCCTGGAGCCGTCCCTTGTGGTTTGCACCGGTCCGGTGGCGGCGGACCTCGCCCGTGAAGATGGCGGTGACCAGCCGCCGGGTGACACCCACCCCGCAGGCGAGGTACACGGCGCCGATGAGCGCCTCGAGGGCATCGGCCCGGATCGATTCGGTGACCGGCTGGCCCCGCCCGAGCCGGAGCAGAGCGTCGATGTCGGGTATTCTTCGCCGGGCGATCGTGGCGAGGTTCCGGTTCTCGGTCACCGAGATCCGGGCGTTCAGCTCTCCGGGCTTTGCCCCGGGATAGGTGTGGTACAGAAGCTCGGCGATGAAGAAGTCGAGGACATAATTGCCCAAGAACTCCAGCCGTTCGTTGTCCGGGCAGGCCTCCCCCCGGTCCCGGGCCTCGCCCGCGTACGATCGGTGGGTGAGGGCGGTGTCTGCGAGGGTGTACAGCCGGTCGCTTTGGTCTTCAGGCGCGATCCCGAGCCGGTTGAAGAGGTCGTCGAGCACCGATCGGCGGGTCACAGCTACCCGTTCGCCGGCCGGTGCACAAATGCGTTTCCCCCGGAATGATTAACACCCGTGGATCGCAGATCACAGTAGCGATGGATCTGGTGATCGGGACGTCCGCGGACGGGGAGGTGGTGGTGGATGCCCAGGAGCTGGTGACGGGCAGGACCTGCATCATCGCCCAGTCCGGTGCGGGGAAGAGCTGGAGTATCGCGGTGATCTGCGAGTCACTCTGCCGGGCGGGGGTGGGATTCTGCCTCATCGATACCGAGGGGGAGTACTTCTCCCTCAAGGACCGGTTCTCGCTCATCTGGATCGGCACCGATGATCGGGCCGACTACCAGCTCGGCTCGGTCCCCCTGCGGGAGGTCCTCTCCCGGGCGATCACCTGCGCCATACCGGTGATCTTCGACGTCTCCGAGGTGGACATGCGGCCGCCGGTGGAGGAGCTCGTGGACCTGCTCTACGAGATCGAAAGCGATCTCCGGCGCCCCTATCTCCTCATCGTGGAGGAGGCGGACAAGTTCATCCCCCAGTCCCGGGACTCCATCAGGAAGATCGAGGAGATCTCCCGGCGGGGGCGGAAGCGGGGGCTCGGGATCCTGGTCGCCACCCAGCGCCCCTCGCTGGTGACCAAGAACGTCCTCTCCCAGTGCAACAACCAGATCATCGGCAAGCTCTCCATCGAAAATGACCTGAAGGCGGTGGATCTCTTCTTCAGTTCACGAAAGGAGGTGGAGGAGCTCAATCACCTCTCTCCGGGAGAGTTCTTCGTGATGGGTGGACTCGCCCGCCAGAAGATCCGGATGCGGTTTGGAAAACGGGAGACGGCACACCGGGGGGTCACCCCGCGGCTGGTGACCCGGGAGGACGCCGCCGGCCGGGAGCGGTGTGGCGATCCTCCCATCGCGGTGGAACCACCGGCTCCCGCCCCGCCCCCGCCCCCGCATCCGGACGCACCGCTGGGCGTCCCGGTTCGCGTCACCCGGGAACAGGCGCTCGAATCGGTGCGAAACCGGCGATGGCCCGGCTCCCGGCCACGGATCACGGGTGCCGCCCTGGTCTATCGCCCGCTCATCCGGGCGGAGATCCGGTACCGGGGCGGTCTCGTGCAGGCAAAGACCCACCGCCGGCACATCCTCCTCTGCGGGCTCACCGGGGAATGTGTGAGCCTGCGGGGAGGGCTCTCGTTCAGGCCGTGTTTTGCAGAGATCCGCACCCTCTCCCGGGAGGCGATCCGGGCCCTTGCCGCCCTCCCCCGCACGGGGGCGACCGCACCGGAGATCGAGGTGGAGTCCGGGCTCACCGCCGCGGAGGTGGAGGCGGCGCTCGACGAGCTCGGAGCGAAGAGCCTGGTCACCGATGCCGGATATGTGGGGGATGCGCCGCTGTTTACCGCGCTCCTCACAAACCGCATTCCGGGCCTCTCCCGGCTCCCCCGGGCACCGCCGGTCTCGCCGGAACCCATCGAGGGGATATGGCGGGAGCCAACCCTGTCCCGCGAGGATATTCGCCGGCTGGTGAAGGGCATCGAGCCCACCGCCGAGGTGGCGGAGTATGCGGTGATCCACTACCCCCTGTACGAGATCGGGGTGGCGGACGGGGTGATCCACCTGGACGGGATCACCGGGAAAAAAGTGCGGCTGCCGGACCCGTCATGAGGTGGCCACGGCCACGCACTCGGTGAGCGTCCCGATCCGGGCCCGGGCCCCGACCATCTCCGGCAGGTACGAAAACGCCTTGCCGGAGTCGACCATCACCGCATCGAACTGCTCCATGGCCGGGGAGACCACCATGCAGGTGTCCGGATAGACCCGGGCGCCGCTTCGCTCGATCGCCCGCACCGTCTCGCGGTGGGCCTGGATGACTCCCCGGGCGGCAAAGACATACAGGGGGCGGGTCACCGTCTTTCCCTGCAGGAGGCGGGCGAGGTCCTCGAGGGCGGCGGGGGAGAGGTGCGGGCAGCCCACCGCCACCGCGTCCACCGCGATCTCCTCGAAGAGGGCGTCCACCTCGGCGGCGTCGATGGTGATCCGGTCGAGGTCCCCGGTCCCGAACTCGAAGACCCGGGCCTCCGGGGTGATCCCCTCCACGTGGTAGAGCGGAACCGTCCCGGTGGCGGCCATCGCCGCCCCCAGCGCCTTGAGCTCGTCCCGCTTCGGTCGGATCCCGGTGAAGACGGGGATCCGGGTGCCGATCTTCTCCCCTGCCACGTGCCCGAGCGCCCCGAAACTGTGGAGCCGTTCGCTCATCCCGGTGAGGCTGACCACCACCTCCGGCCGGCGGTTCTCCAGGATATGGAGCCCGTATTCCGGTGTTTTGCCGATGAGCGCGGCGGCAAGCGCCGCCGGTCCCCCTTCCCGGTTCGTGCGGGCCCCGATGACCGAGTTCGCGTAAGAGACCGCGGAGGACTCCGACCAGGCGAGGTGGTCGCCGTACTCGATGATCCGGATCTCGTAGGGCGTGCAGGTGCACTCGAGCGCGATCCCCAGGCGCCGGTAGGCCCGGAGGACCGCCTCCTGCTTCTCGGCAAACTCCCGGCTGATCCCGCCCATCTCCCGCCATTCATCGCGGGGCATGCCGATGGGGTTGAGCACGGCGGGGACCACCGCCCGGGCGTCGAGACCCTGCAGCCAGGAGAGCCCCCATCTTCCGATGGTCTTGTAGGAGGCCCCGCTCACCTGGGCGCTGGCGATGGGGATGAGGCGCTTCGCCCCGTACACCGTGCCGAGCGCCACCAGCATCTCGAGCATCATCGCCCGCGTCTCGCCGTATTCACCGTCAAGAATCTGCTGGTCGTCGTCGTCGAGTTCCATGGTCAGTCCTCCCATCCGGCCCGGACGAACTCGTCCTCCCGGCCAAGCGGCATGGTCGCATCCACACCCACCTTCACGTTGGTCCCGTCGCCGCTTCTCATGGGATCGAGCGACGATCCCCGGACACCGGGGATCACCAGGAGATCGAGGTCACCCCGCACCCGGGTGGCGATGGCGTATTCCACGTCCTCCGGGTCGGTGATGTCGATGTCCGAATCCACCACCACCGCGTGCTTGAGTGACGTGTGGGCGGCGAATGCAGCCATGATGGCGTTTTTCGCATCGCCGTCGGTCCGCTTCTCGATCTGGATGACCGCGTGGAGGTACCCGGCCCCGCCCGGGGTGAGCCGGACATTCCGGACCCCGGTCACCCCGGCCACCGCCCGGTAGATGACCGGTTCGTAGGGGGCGCCCATCAGGAGCCGGTGCTCCGCCCCCGCGGGCAGGATCGCATGGTAGATGGGATCGGGGCGGGTCCGCATCCCGGTGAACTCGATCACCGGCTGGCGGCGGACCGGGTCGTACGTCCCGGTGATGTCTACAAACGGCCCTTCATCGACCAGTGAGGGGGTGATGAACCCCTCCAGGATAATCTCGGCGTCAGGGACCCGGACCCCGTGCGTGCAGGTGTGGACCGGGATCTCGCCGCCCAGCAGTTCCGCGGCGAAGGGGAGCTCCCGCCCCTCCGGGACCCGGGTGCAGGCGGCAAACAGGACCAGCGGGTGGGCTCCGATGACCACCGCCACCGGGAGCCGCTCACCGTCGGCCATCGCCTGCCGGTACAGGGCATGGGTGTGGCGGCCCTCCACCAGACGGGCGGCGACGCGCCGGTCGTCGAGGACCAGCATCCGGTGAACAGCGGCGTTCTCCACATCTCCGTATCGGGCGAAGACGATCCCCGCGGTGATGTAGGGTCCCGCATCGTGCGGGAAGTGGGTCATCACCGGCAGGCGGGAGAGGTCCGGGGGCTCCATCTCGAGTGCCCCCTCCTCCCGGACCGTGCCGTCGTACCGGGCGCGGGCGAGCCGGGGGACCAGATCGGAGAGCGGGACCCCGATCGCATCGGCGAGCGCCTCCCGGGAGGAGAGGACGTTCATCACCGCCCGCCTGCCGCCGACGTCATGAAACAGGACTGTTTCGTCTGTCTCCGCCGCCCGCCGGGGGGCGTCAAAGCGGGCCGAGACCGGGTCAGCGACCTCGACGACGCGCCTCCCCCGGGTCTCCAGGAACTCCCGCATCAGGCCCCCTCCCAGCGGGTGCCGAGCGTATGGGGGATGGCGAGATGGTCGAGGAGGCGGGCCACCACCATGTCCACCAGGTCGTCGATGGTCGCCGGGCGGTGGTAGAAGGGGGGGCTCGCTACCATGACCGTGGCCCCGGCCCTGTCGACATCGAGCATGTTCTGCAGGTGGATGCGGGAAAGCGGCATCTCCCGCACGAGCAGGATGCAGGGGCGCCGCTCCTTCAGGCAGACATCCGCCGCCCGGGTGATCAGGGTGTCGGAGAGGCCGTGGGCGATCGCCGCGAGGCTCCGGGTGCTGCAGGGGACCACCGCCATGCCGTCCACCCGGAAAGACCCGCTGGCCACGTCCGCGGCCATGTTGCTGTTCTCTGCGTATACGGCCTCGAAGCCGTCCAGGTCGATGTCCTCCAGTCCGGCGATCTGGCGGGCACAGTCCGAGATGATCATGTGGACCCTCGCCTCACGGGAGGCGATCTCCAGGAGGCGGCGGGCGTACACCATCCCGCTCGCCCCGGTCACTCCCACGATGATTTCTTTCTCCATGGTTCTGTCTCACACCCTCAGTCGATCCTGTTTGGTGGCCCTCCTGATATGCATGACCTCCGTGGCCGCCTCGCCGACCACGTCCCGCAGGTCCCGCGGGGCGTACACGCCGAGCCGCCACTGCTGGCGCCGGGTCTCGTTCAGGGTCCGGGCGAGGGGGGAGACATCCTCGAGCTGGACCAGCGCATGGCGGTTCCTGATACGGACCCCCATGGACATGGTGGAGGGGAGGCGGGGGATGTCCACGAGCACCGATGCGGGGTCCACCCCGGCAACGGCCGCCACCTGGTCGGCAATAATCCGTTCCCCGGCGGGACCCAGGCGCTGCTGGAGGGCATGGGCATCCACCTGGTCGAGACCCACATACACCGCCCGCTTGTACAGGTCGCGGCGGTACAGGCGGCGGGTGAGATCCCGTGCCGTGCCGGAGGGGGAGGTGAGCAGACGCTGGAAGCAGGCCCCGTCGTCCTCGGCCACCAGCACCTCCCCGCTCTCGCCCCGGGCCTGGAGATCCTCGATGGCGGCGAGGACGAACATGCTCGCCGCGATCCGGCTGACATGATGGAAGTAGATCGAGGGCCTCATCAGGGTGCGGGCGATGAGGAGGGACTCGGCCGCATGGACACCCCCCTCCTCGAGCGCGATCCCCGACCCCGTATCGATGCTGCTTCGGATCAGCCGCTGGGCGTCCACCGTGCCGTAGGGGACGCCGGTGTAGTGTGCGTCGCGGAGCAGGTAGTCCATGCGGTCCACGTCCAGGTCACCGTGGAGGATCGGGGAGAGGGGGTGATCGCCGGCGATGAGCCGGGCGATCTCCTCTCCGTCCACCCCGACCTCGTCGAGGACGGGGGCCATCGCGTCCCCGCCGAGGAGCCCGTCCACCTGGTGGTGGCTCCGCCCGGTCACATCCCGCATGATTCCCTCGCTGGTGTGGGAGAACGGGCCGTGGCCCACGTCATGGAGGAGGGCGGCGATGGCCACCAGCTCCTCATCGTCGGTGCCGAGCCCGAGATGGCGGGCCATCAGCACCGCCAGGTGCATGGTGCCCAGGGAATGTTCGAACCGGGTATGGTTGGCCCCCGGATAGACCAGGTGTGCAAAACCCAGCTGCCGGATATGGCGGAGGCGCTGGAGCGCCGGTGAATCGAGCACCGGGAGTGCTGCCGCCGGCATTTCCACGTATCCGTGAACCGGGTCCTTGATGATCTTCATTCCCATGATAAGGTCGAATAGGTTCTATAGAGTGGGCAGTTAAAAGTATTCAGTGATGATTGCGTTCCTCTCGGGCGGCACCGGGACACCGAAGCTCCTCCAGGGGATGCGGGAGCTGGTCTACGACCGGGAGATCGGGGTGGTGGTCAACACCGCCGACGACATCCGGGTCTCCGGGAACCATATCTCGCCCGACATCGACACCGTCCTGTACCTCTTCGCCGGCCTGCTGAACACCGATACCTGGTGGGGGATGCGGGGGGATACTTTTGCCACCCACCGGTTCCTGCGAGAGCTCGGCCACCAGGAGGTGATGGCCATCGGCGACCGGGACCGGGCGGTCCATATCGCCCGGGCCGAGATGCTCCGCGAGGGCGCGGGACTCACTGCCGCCACCCGGGCCCTCTGTGAGCGATTCTCAGTGGAGGCGGCCATCCTGCCCATGACCGATAGCGAGGTGATCAGCGTCGTGGAGACCGGGGAGGGGCCGGTCCACTACCAGGAGTACTGGGTCCGGCACCGGGGCGAGCTCGCCATCACCGGGGTCCGTCGCGAGTGGACCGGGGACCGGGTGACCACCCCCGAGGTCAGGGACCTGCTCGAGGGATGCGAGGCGGTGGTCATCGGCCCGAGCAACCCGGTGACCAGCATCGCCCCCATCCTGGAATGCGAGGGGATCCGGGAGATCCTCCGGGACCGGTTCGTGGTGGCGATCTCCCCGTTCATCGGGGATGCCCCGGTGAGCGGGCCCGCCGCCGCCCTGATGCGGGCGGTCGGCGAGGAGCCCACCTCCCTGGGGACCGCCCGTCTGTACGGCGACCTGGTGGATCTCTTCATCCAGGACGACCGGGACCGGGTGGAGGTTCCCGGGGCGGTGCGGCTGGATACCCTGATGACGACTCCCCGCAGGAGCGAGGCGCTCGCCTGGGAGATCCGGGCACTCATCCGCGAGGCGACATGAGCCGCCGCCGGGTCCGCCGTTTGCGCCGGTAGTAGACAAACGAGATCCCGGTCCCTGCGGCCACCAGGATGGAGACGGCGATGAGGACCATCACGCCGCCTCCTCCCAGGGATCCCCGCACATATTCTCCTCCGAGTGCGATCAGAAAACAGCTCAGCCCCGACCCGAGCGCCATCGCCGCCACCACCCGCGCCGGGGAGAGACCGATCAGGCGGCCCACCACCGACCCCCCGATCCCGCCCGATCCGATGACGGGCGCGAATATGAAGACGACGAGGCTGAAAAATGAGAAATCCCGGAGCATGGGGTGATCGGCAAGGTACTCCTCGGTCTCCTCGGTGATCCGCTCCAGCCAGTCTCCGATGACCGGGATCCGGGAGGCCAGGTCGAGGTTGACGGCGATCACCAGCGCGGTGAGCACGTCGATCAGGGTGAGGGAGAGGGCGATCAGCCACCAGGGCAGGCCGATGGCGATGGCGAAAGGGATGAGACTCTCCCGGCCGGCAGGGGGGATGAAATAGGCGCCCATCAGCCCGGTCGTGGCCATGAACACGGGCAGCGGGAGGAAGGCCGCGAGGAGGGCGAGGTACACGCCGGCGATGGCCGGGGGTGCGGCGAGCCGGAGGATCACGGATCGCCGGCCGGGCGCCTGCTCCTCGTGGAGGGAATCCGGTCGATCCCCGGAGCGCTTATCCATCCCTGAACGGGACCACCATGGTGGAGATCGGGCTGTGGGCGACCACGAACGAGCTGACACTCCCCAGAATGAAGCGCTCGGCAGCGCCCAGCCCCCGGGATCCGATCACCAGGAGATCCGCGCCCGCCTCCTGTGCGGCGGTGATGATCTGCTCGCCGGGGTGGCCGAACCGGACGGATGCTGTCGCCGTCACTCCCGCCTCTTCTGCCGATTCGACCGCTGCGCTGGTGACGGATTCCGCCTCGCGCTTCAGGGTCATCACCGCGGACTCATAGGCCTGCTGGTCTGCCTCGTCGGCAGAATCCGGAAACGAACCCGCCGTCCAGAACCCGGTCTGGACCACGTACACCACGTGGAGCGCGGCGCTGTGTGCATCCGCCTCCTGTATGGCACACGACAGTGCCTCCCGGGCGGCATTCGAACCATCCATGGCGACCAGAATGTGTGAAAACATCTTCCATCCACCCCCATCGATCAGGGTACCCAAAACAACATAATCCCGCACCCCTCATTATTATGCGGTTTTGCTATGCGGGTTTCGATAGGCCAGGTGACGCCTGATACAGAATATGCGGAAATATATGGATGGGTTCATGAAATCCGCGATCTCGGCGGTCTGATTTTTTTTGTGGTCCGGGACCGGACCGGCATCATCCAGGCGACCATCGTCAGGAAAAAGGCACCGGAAGCGGTGATTCAGGCGGCCGGAGATGTCAGTCGGGAATCGGTCGTCCGGCTGGCCGGACCGGTGAAGCCCATCGACAAGGCACCCGGGGGCCGGGAGATCGTCCCCGAGGTCTTTGAGATCATCTCCCTCTCCGAATCGCCGCTGCCGCTCGATGTGGTGGAGAAGGTCCCCGCGGACCTGGACACCCGCCTCGATGCCCGGTTCCTGGACCTGCGGCGGCCCCGGGTGACCGCCATCTTCCAGGTCAGGAGCGTCGCGGCCGGGGCCATCCACGACTATTTCCATTCCACCGGTTTCGTGGAGATCACCTCGCCGAAGGTGGTCGCCGCCGCCACCGAGGGCGGAACGGAGCTCTTTCCCATCGCCTACTTTGAAAAGGAGGCCTTCCTGAACCAGAGCCCGCAGCTGTACAAGCAGATGATGATGGCCGCCGGGTTCGAGAAGGTCTTCGAGATCGGCCCCATCTTCCGGGCCGAGGAGCACAACACCACCCGGCACCTGAACGAGGCGACCTCGGTTGACATCGAGGCATCGTTCATCGACCAGGACGGGGCCATGGACATTCTGGAGAATCTGGTGGTCGAGGTGTACCGCTCGGTGGCCACGCGGTGCGCCCATGCCCTGGAGACCCTGGGGATCGAGCTCGCCATCCCCGCTCAGCCCTTCCCCCGGATCACCTACCAGGAGGCGATCGCCATCGCCGCCGACCGGACGGGGGAGGAGATCGTCTTCGGAGACGACCTAGGCACCGCCGCTGAACGTGCGATCGGTGAAGAGATGGGGTGCCATTACTTCATCGTGGACTGGCCCACCGCGAGCAAGCCCTACTACGCGATGCCCCACGAGAACACCCCCGAGATCTGCCGGGCGTTCGACCTGATGCACCCCCGGATGGAACTCTCCAGCGGAGCCCAGCGCGAACACCGCTATGACCGCCTGACCGCCCGTATCGCCGAGCAGGGGCTCGATCCCGGCAACTTCTCCTTCTATCTCCGGCCGTTTCGGTATGGGATGCCCCCCCATTCGGGCTGGGGGCTCGGGATGGAGCGCCTGGTGATGACCATGCTCGACCTCCCGAACATCCGTGAAGCGGTCCTCTTCCCGAGGGACCGACACAGACTGGCGCCATGACCCTCTCCGGCCGCATCCTGCCCACCACGGTGGTGGGGAGCTACCCGGTCTCCACCGGCACGACGGGCACCCTCTCCCGCCTGCGTCGGATGGTGGACACCGGCTCGGAAGCCCGGGAGATCGCGGTCAGCGACCAGCTCGCGGCAGGGATCGATATCATCTCCGACGGGCAGGTGCGGGGAGACATGATCCGGGCCTTCACCTCCCACATTCCCGGCATCCGGGGACAGCGGGTGGTGGGAAAGGTGCTCCCTTCCGCCTCGCCCATCACCCTCGGGGACGTGAAGTACGCCCTCTCCCGGCACGGAAAGGTGAAGGGCATCATCACCGGTCCGAGCTCGCTCGCCCACGCCCTCCAGATCGCCACCCCCCTGTACCGGAACCGGGGGGAGCTCGTCCTCGACCTGGCGGTGGCGCTTGCCCAGGAGGCGAAGGCGCTGGAGGAGGCGGGGGTGACCCTCATCCAGATCGACGAACCCATCCTCTCCACCAAAGCGGCCGATCTCGCCACCGGGCGACAGGCGGTGAACACGATCATATCGGTGGTGGACATCCCCACCGCGCTCCACTGCTGCGGGGATCTCGATTCGGTGATCGACGATATCCTCGCCACCAACGTGGATGTCTTCGATCTGGAGTTCGCCCGGTCGCCGGAGAACCTGGACCTCATCTCCGGCCGCGACCTGAAGGGCCGGATGGTCGGGGTCGGGTGCGTGGACTCCGCCGACCCGGCGGTGGAGGCGGTGGGGACGATCATCGCCCGCCTCTCCCGGGCCGTCGATGTGCTGGGCCCGGAATCGATCCTGGTGGACCCGGACTGCGGCCTCCGGATGCTCCCGCGGGATGCGGCGTTTGCCAAGCTCTCCCGCATGGTGGAGGCGGCCCGCACGCTTCGATCCGAGCTCGCCTAGACGATACGGCTGGTGGTGGAGAGTTCCAGGCCGTCGGCGGTGATGTGGAAGGGGATGACCCGCTCGGGCACCCGCATCCCCGGGAGCTTGTGAATGGAGAGCACCCGCTCGTATTCGCTGCCCCGGAGGGTCTGGTCGAGGGTGAAGATGATGTCGGCCGATCGGAGGACCTGCACCTCCTCGGCACGCGGGTGCATCCCCGTGTACAGGACAGAGAGTATGGTGGTCCCGCCGGCGAGGGCGTCGGTGACCCCGTGCATGAGCACCTCCACGGTCTCCTCGATCCCGAAGACCCTGATGACGGTGGAGAGGGAGTCGATCACCACCCGGGATCCCCGGATCAGATCCCTCATCCGGGGGAGGGAGAGACCGCGGGCATCGGTCATCCCGGGCAGGGGTTCGGCATCCAGCATCAGGTAGGTCCCGTTCTCTTCATCCGCGGTCCAGAACTGGCGGGCGAAGAGATCGAGCCCGCAGAGCGGGGGAGAGATCACCACGATCCGGGTGCCGGCCGGGACCCCGCCGTCGAGGGCCAGGTCCAGGCCGTGGATACCGGTGGAGGTGATGTGGTGCTGCTCGGTCATGGCGGATGGGGATGTTGGTTCCGGCTGGTCAAGTCAGTATCTGTGCAGAAGCGCTCCCGGAGGCTCCGTCTCAGGATCTTCCAGCCATGAGCCCGGGGAAGATCCTCCACCACCAGCACCTCACGGGGTGCCTTGTAGGGGGCCATGTGCGCCCGGGCGAACGCGATCAGGTCGGCCGCGTCCAGGGCCGCACCGTCCGCCGGCACCACCGCGGCGACGGGGATCTCTCCCCGGCGCGGATGGGGGCACCCGAAGACAGCGATATCGCGGACCCCGGGGTGGCGAAGGAGGATCTCCTCCACCTCGGTGGGGTAGATCTTCCACCCGGACATCACGATCATGTCCTTTTTCCGGTCGGTGATGGAGAGCATGCCGTCGCCGTCGATATGGCCGATATCGCCGGTGAGGAACCATCCGTCCGGCAGGAAGGCGGCCGCCGTCTCCTCGGGCATCTGCCAGTACCCGAGCGCCACCCCCGGCCCGCGGAGGGCGACCTCCCCGGTCTCGTTGATTCCCCGTTCACGGGTGGGGTCCTGTTCGTCGACGATCTTCACCTCGCTGTACCCCGTCGGGGTGCCCACACTCAGGAACTCCTCGGCGGTGGCGTAGTGAGAGGGCCGGATCGCGGTCCCGGTCCCCACCACCACCGTCTCGGAGAGGCCGTAGGCGTTGACGATGGGGATGCGGTAGCGCTGATGGAACGGTTTCCAGATCGCGGGGTGGAGCGGACCGCCCCCGGAGATCATCTCCCGCACGCGTCGGAGCCGGTCCCCGGTCCCCTCTGGGGCCTGGAGCAGGCTGTGGATGACGGGGGGCATGGACGCGAGGACGGTGCACCGGTACTGCTCTGCGAGATCGATGTACTCCTGGAGATCAA
Source organism: Methanomicrobiales archaeon (assembly GCA_049974905.1). Classification (GTDB taxonomy): domain Archaea; phylum Halobacteriota; class Methanomicrobia; order Methanomicrobiales; family Methanoculleaceae; genus JBNGCZ01. The sequence continues at coordinate 22,786 of JBNGCZ010000013.1, read as the reverse complement.
AGCGCTCCATCAGCACCCAGGAGGCCCCCGCCCGGAGGGCCGAAAATCCCCAGCTGACCCCCACGTGGGCCATGGGATAGATACCCAGGTACACGTCGTCGGGGCCGAGGCCGAGGACCTCGCGTTCGGCTTCCATCCCCGCCATCCAGTTGCCGTGGGTGAGCATCGCTCCCTTCGGCCGACCGGTGGTCCCCGAGGTGTACTGGATCTGGCAGAGATCGTCGCACCTGCACGGGGCCGCCCGCATGCCCGACGGTGCCGCGAGGAGCCCGTTCCAGGAGACCGTCCCGGGCTCGTCGTCCGCATCGGTCACCATGATCGCTTCCGGGTCCGACAGGGTGGGACGGACCGCCCGCGCCGTCTCCAGCCCCGACAGGCTGGTGATGATCGCCTGCGCCCCTGCATGGCCGGTCAGGTAGGCGAGTTCGCCCTCCCGGAGCACGATGTTTGCGGGGACCGCCACCGCCCCGATGCGCCAGATCGCCAGGTAGGCGAGCAGGTAGGGGATCGAGTTCTCCAGGTAGATGCACACATGGCCCCCCCGGTCGATTCCCGCCCGCGAAAGGCCGCAGGCGAGCCGGCTCACCCGGTCCAGCAGGTCGGCGTATGTCAGGTGGATGCCGGTCCTCGGATCGATGATCGCCGGTGCCGCCGGGGCATGCCGGGCATGGGCATCCAAAAACGTGGTGCAGTTCAGCATGCCCCCCGCCCCGTCCACCGATGATTATTCATGTACATTGACGTACATATCGACGAATAAAAAAGATCACTGATATTCCGGCGGCTGGACCTCCTGGGGGAGCCCTCCCTTGAAGTGCCGCCGGAGCCGGTGATAGTATTCCCGCACCCGATCGTTCATGGTGGGGTGCACCCGGTCGCGGGCGCTCTCGAAATGGGCGAGAGTGATCGCGCTCGATCCCTCCCGCATGGCGAGCATCCCCGCCTCCCGGCAGAGCGCTTCGATATCGGATCCCACGTACCCGGGGGTCATCGCCGCGATCGCGTCCAGCAGCTGGTCGCGGACCGGGTCCTCGAGCACCAGGTGCCGGTCGGTGATCTGGGCGGCGATGAACCGGCGCCGCTGTCCCGCGGTGAGGGACTCCTCCTCCCCCGCGGGGGATTCTAGGTGAGCGAGTAATTCGTCTGCGGTGAATCCGCGGTCCCGCCCGAGCCGGTCGAAGGCCTTCTCGAGCTCATCTTCGCCTGCACTCTCTGTTCGGGAGACCACCTCCTCGAGGGCGGTTCCCTGGACGGGCATCCGCCGGGTGTGGATGGCCAGGATGGCCCGCCGCTCCTCCTCGGACGGTTCGCCGATGAAGACCAGCCGGTCGAACCGACCGGGGCGCAGTAGAGCGGGATCCACGATATCCGGCCGGTTGGTGGCGCCCATCACCACCACGCCCCGGAGCTCCTCGAGGCCGTCCATCTCGGTGAGGATCTGGTTGAGCACGCTCTCCACCACGTGGCTCTCGGCAGCGCTCCCGCGGGCCGGGGTGAGAGCGTCGAGCTCGTCGAAGAAGATGATGGCGGGCGCCACCTGCCGGGCCTTCTTGAAGATTTCGCGGACCGCCCGCTCGCTCTCCCCCACCCACTTGCTCAGGAGCTGGGGGCCCCGGATGGGGACGAAGTTCGCCCCGCTCTCGCTGGCCACCGCTTTCGCGATCAGGGTCTTTCCCGTGCCCGGCGGGCCGTACAGGAGCACCCCCCGGGGGGTGTCGATGCCCAGCTCCTCGAAGCGTTCCCGGCGGGTCAGGGGGAACTCCACCGCCTCCCGGACCTCCTGCTTCTCCGAGGAGAGCCCGCCCACGTCCGCCCAGCGGGTATGGGGGACCTCCAGGATCACCTCGCGCATGGCGCTCGGGCTCACCTCCCGGCGGGCATTGCGGAAATCACTCGCGGTGACCTCCATCTCCTCCAGGATCTCCGGGGGAATCTCATCCGCCTCCAGGTCGATCTCGGGCAGATACCGTCGGAGTGCTTTCAGCCCCGCCTCCCGGGCGAGCGCGGCGAGATCCGCTCCCACGAACCCGTGGGTCGCCTGGGCGATCCCCTCCAGGTTCACGTCCCGGGCCAGCGGCATGCCCCGGGTGTGGATATGGAGCACCTCCAGGCGATCGTGCTCGGTGGGGACCCCGATCTCGATCTCCCGGTCGAATCGCCCCGGGCGGCGAAGCGCCGGATCGATCGCGTCCACCCGGTTGGTGGCCCCGATGACCACCACCTGCCCCCGCTCCTCGAGACCGTCCATCATGGTGAGGAGCTGGGCGACCACCCGCCGCTCCACCTCGCCGGTCACGTCCTCGCGACGGGGGGCGATGGAGTCCAGTTCGTCGATGAAGATGATCGCGGGGGCGTTCTCCCGGCCCTCCTCGAAGACCTCCCGGAGCCGCTGCTCGCTCTCCCCGTAGTACTTGGAGATCACCTCCGGTCCGGCGATGGAGATGAAGTGTGCCCCGCTCTCGTTGGCCACTGCTTTTGCGATCAGGGTCTTTCCCGTGCCCGGAGGGCCGTACAGGAGCACGCCCTTGGGCGGTTCGATCCCCAGCTTGCTGAAGATCTCGGGGTGGCGCATGGGGAGCTCGATCGTCTCCCGGACCCGCTGCACCTCGTCTTTCAGACCCCCGATATCCTCGTAGCTGATCTGTTTTATCCCCTCGAACCCGGCGGCGGGCTTCTCCGAGAACTCGACGCGGGTGTTCTTGGTGATGATCACCGCATCCTCCGGCTCCACCGCCACCGCCTTGAACGGGACCAGCTGGGGCTGCATGAAGGGGAGCCCCGCCTGGATGGGGACCGTGTCGTTTTTAACCACCGGGAAGTCCACCAGGCGGGAGACGACGGCATTGAAGTTGAGGGGGATCTGCCGGGGGAGATCCTCGGGCGGGGCGAGCACCACCCGGGTGGCCGGGATCTCCTCCTCGAGGGAGGAGATCCTGACCCGGTCCCCGATGCTCGTTCCCGCGTTCGCCCGGGTGAAGCTGTCGATGCGCATCTTTCCCTGGTGCCAGTCGTTGACCATCGCCCGCCAGACTTTGGCCACCGTCCGGTGTTTTCCCTCGATGGCCACCAGGTCCCCCGGAGAGAGTCGCAGCTGCAGCATGGTGTCGGGATCCAGCCGCGCCTTGCCCTTTCCCTGGTCTTCGGGATAGGCGCTGTCCACTTTGAGGTAGATATCGGGCATACTCTTTTTACATATTTATCCTGAGACTTATAGGTAGTGTCGCCCATGCGCATCCTTCTCTTCGACCCGTTTTCCGGCGCAGCCGGTGATATGGTGGTCGGATCACTCCTGGACTGCGGTGCCGATCCCGGACTGGTGGAGACCGCCATGCGATCCGTGGCCGCAGAGCCGCAGATCCGGACCGTGGATCGGGCGGGCATCCGGGCGGTCCACGTCGATGCCCGCCCCGGCCCTGCGAAGCGCACCTTCGATGAGGTGCTCGCCATCCTCCAGGATGCGGCGTGCCCTGATCCGGCCCGACATCGGGCACGGGCGGTCTTCGAGCGCATTCGTGACGCCGAGGAGACCGTCCACGGAGAGATGACCCACTTCCACGAGGTGGGCGCCGACGACGCGATCGCCGAGGTGGTGGGAGCCTGCACCGCCTTCCACTCCCTCGCCGTCGACGGGGTGGCCGTGCTCCCGGTCGCGCTTGGTGGGGGTCGGGTCCGGTCCGCCCACGGCATGATCCCGGTCCCCGCCCCCGCCACCCTGGCGGTCCTCGCCGGTGCGGGGATCCCGGTGGTTGCCGGAACCCCGGAGGAGGGGGAGCGGTGCACCCCCACCGGGGCGGCCCTGCTCGCGGAATTCTCCTCCATGGCCCCGGTGGATGTCGGCCCCGCGTCGGTCATCGCCGCCGGGTACGGGGCGGGCACCCGGGATGTCGCGGGCACCCCCAATGTCCTGCGGGCGATTCTCCTGGAGACCGGGCAGGATATCGGCCACGACTGCGTGGATTTGCTGGAGACCAACGTGGACGATGTCTCCGGGGAGGTGATCGCCCATGCGCTCTCCGTGCTGATGGAGGAGGGGGCGCTCGATGCCAGCCTCACCCCCATCCTGATGAAGAAGGGGAGGAGCGGGCACCTGGTCCGGGTCATCGCCCGTCCCCCGGATGCTTCGCGTCTCGCCCGCTGCATGGCCCGGGAGCTGGGCAGTCTGGGCATCAGGAGCGTTCCGCTGGTCCACCGGTTCGTGGCCGACCGGGAGATGGTGGACGTGGAGGTCGCGGTGGACGGGGCCTCCTGCACCCTGCCCGTCAAGGTCGGATCGATCGGCCGGGAGGTCATCTCGGTCAAGGCGGAGCACGATGCCGTCTCCCGGTGCGCCCGGGACCACCGCATCCCTGCCCGGACACTCGCCCGCCGGGCGGAGGAGGCCGCCCGCCGGATCCTGGAGGAGCACCCGTGACCGTCACCGCCCGGGCGTCCACCGGTTCCAAAGCCCTCGACGAGCTCCTGGGGGGCGGGCTCGAGCCCGGGGTGATCACCCAGCTGTACGGAGAGCCGGGGTGCGGGAAGAGCACCCTGTGCATCATCGCCGCGGTCGCCACCCTCCGCTCGGGGAGGGCGGTGATCTGGATCGATACCGAGGGCCTGTCCATCGAACGGTTCGCCCAGGTGGCGGGTGACGAGGCCGATGAACTCTCTGAACGGCTCTATCTCTTCGAACCGGGAGATTTCCGGGAACAGGGGACGGTGATCGTGGATGCCGGCCGGCTCCTGGAGAAGCTGTCCTGCCCGGCGGGTCTCATCGTGCTCGACTCGGCCACCGCCCTGTACCGGACCGAGCTCGAAATCGGCCGGGAGGCGTTGCGGGCGCTCTCCAGCCAGATGGTCAGGCTTCTGGGGATCTCCCGCAAGTACGGGATCCCCGCGCTCATCACCAACCAGGTGTACATGGACCCGGAATCGGGGACGTTCCACCCGCTGGGAGGGACGGCGCTCGCCCATCTCTCCAAGGCAATCGTGGCAATCGAAAAAGTGAATGCGGTCCGGCGGGCGGTTCTCAAAAAGCACCGCTCTCTCCCGGACGGCCGGGAGCTCTATTTCGAGATGGTCACCGCCGGTATCAGCAGAGTATCCCGCCCCGGTACACGGTGACCGCGGGCCCCTTCATCCGGGTCGTCTCCCCCAGGTAGATGGTCAGCGGGCCACCCATGGTCTCGACTTCCACCTCGTCGCCGACCAGGTCCAGGCGGCGGGCCATGGCGGCCGCGGCGGTGGCCCCGGTTCCGCACGAATAGGTCTCGTCCTCCACCCCGCGCTCGAACGTCCGGATACTCAGGGCATTCTCGCCGGTGACCTCCACGAGATTGACATTGGCACCCTCCGGGAAGGTCTGGTGGTTCCGGATCACCGGGGCCAGTGCGTGGAGATCGATCGCCCCGATCTCCTCCACCACCAGGACCGCGTGGGGGACCCCGGTGTTGACGGCATGGACCTCGTACTCCATGATCATTTCCCGGTAGTCCTCCTCCGCAGGACCGGTGGCGGGGATCGCCTCCCGGGCAAACTGCGGGTCGGGCATCTGGATGGTGGCCGAGAATCCGTCCTCCTCGTCGTACTCCATGGTGACGGGAATGCTGCCCGCTCCCGTCTCCACCGTGCAGGATTCCCCGACGTATCCGCGGTCGAAGGCGACTTTGGCGATGCACCGCAGACCATTGCCGCACATCTCCGCCTCGCTCTCGTCGGGCTGGAAGATCCGCATGCGGAAATCGTCGGATTCGGAGGGTGAGAGGAACAGCACTCCGTCCGCCCCGATACCGAACCGGCGATGGCAGTACAGGGAGGCGAACTTCGCCTTCAGGTCGTCGGGAATGATCTCCATCTCGTGCTCGTCGATGACGATGAAATCGTTGCCGTTTCCATGCACTTTCTCAAAAAATATCTCCATAGTTCAACCTCGTGTATATTCTTATGGCGTTCTCCACTTTTCAAGGGCCCGCTTCAGTTCGTAGTGATCCCGGGCATATTCCTCGACGGAGATCCCTTCCATGAACGCCTCCACTGCCTGACGCATGGCCGTCGCCCCGGCGGTGGTTCCGTCCGGGTGCCCGTGAATTCCACCGCCTGCCTGGAGCACGATATCCGTTCCCAGGGCCTCGAGTTCGTTGTGCACCAATCCGGGGTGAAGGCCGCCGCTGGCCACCGGGAACGTCTTTTTCATCCCGTGGCAGGCACAGGTGAGGGCCTCGTTGTTTCGTTTGACCTCCTCGATGGCATGGGCCATCTTGCCGCTCACCGTCCCGGTATGGAGCTGGTCACCGCCCAGCATGCGGACGAGAATGGCCAGCGGTTTCATGGCGATGCCGTGATCGGGATTCCGGGTCATCGCCGCATGCATCGCCCGATGGACATGAATGGGGACCCGGATTCCGGAATCCTCTGCAAGTGCCTGGAGTGCGGGGAATCCGGCGATGAGGACATCCACCATGATAGTGTTCGCCCCCATCTCGATAACCTCCTCTGCCCGCTCCACGATCCGGTCCGCCCGGGTGGTGACATTGACCGCATAGAGGACCTTTCGCCCCGTCTCGCTCCGGGCGCTGTCCAGCCGTTCCATCACCGCCGGCACCCGCTCGGCAAGCGGGCAGAATCCCTGATCGGTGAGAGTCTCGTCATCCTTGATGAATTCCACCCCGCCGATGGCCGCCTGGTAGGCCACCGAGGCGGTGTCTGCGGGGGTGAGTCCGACCTTGGGCTTGATGATCGTGCCCACGTGGGGGCGGTGCGTGGTGCCGATGAGCCGCCTCATCCCTTCGATCCCGAATTTCGGGCCAAAAGACGGCACCAGTGCCTCGGGCAGGTTCACATCGATCAGCCGGACGGCCTCCAGGCGGGCCAGGCCGAAGAGGTTGCCGGCGATGACCGAGAGATACTGGCAGACATTGCCCGCCTCGAAGATCTCCCCCGGGTACCTGATGGTGGTGACATGCCCGTCTCCGGCGGGCTCCACGGACAGCACCTCCCCGTCGAGCCGGCCGACATACTGGAGCCGGGTGGAGAGATCGGTCCAGGTCCCCGTCGTCTCCTCGTCAGCGATCGCCTGTGCGGCCTCTTCCGGGGACGTGTCCGCTCGTGCCCGAAAAGAGTAAGTGGCAATGATATCGTCCATACGGTCTCCTCCTCCGCGTCGTCGGTTTCCTATTCACGCCGACGGATATTAAATCTCTTCTGGAACTCACCGATCTCCCAGCCGAGGTGCTCACGGATGATGGCATAGGCCATCTGCGGGGGAACCGCGCCCACCTCGGTGACGATGAGGTCCACGTAGGCGGGAGGAGTGACGTCGAAGGCCGGATTGTGTACGGTGACGTGGGGAAGGGTGCCGGCGATATCCGCGGAGAGCACCTCGTCCGGGCCACGCTCCTCGATGGAGACGAGCTCGCCGAGGATGGTCAGGGGAGCGAACTTGTACGTCTCCGCCGCGACCATCAGAGGGGTGCGTGCCTCGTGGGCGGCGAGGGCGACCTGGGATGTGCCGATCTTGTTGACCACCGCCCCGTTCACCGCCACCGCATCGGCCCCGGTGACCACCAGATCGATGTCGTTGATATAGAAGCGGACCGCGGAATCCACGATGTACCGGGTGGGAATGCCTGCATCATTGAGGGCCCGGATGGTGAGGAGCCCCTGGTTCCGGGGCCTGACCTCGGTGGCGAAGACGGAGATCTCCTTTCCCTCCTCGTGCGCACCGATGATGCAGGAGAGGGCCGCCTGCGAGTTGCAGTGGGTGAGGAGGACGTCGCCGTCGGAGATATGGTTGGACCCGATCTCCCCGATGCGATCGACCGCCTCCCGGGAGGACCGGATGAACTCCCCGGCCCGTGTCCGCACCCTCTCCCGGGCGTCGTCCACCGATGATGCTTCCGCGAGCCCCTTCATCACGAACCGCACGGCATTGGGAAGAGAGACGGCGGTGGGACGGGTGGAGAGGAGCCGCCGGGCACCCTCCTCCATGTGCTGCCCGAATGATTCCAGGTCGCTGTCCGGGGCGGCATCGGCATGGGTGCTCAGTGCCGCGGCTGCCGCCCGGGCGATCTCCCCGGCACCCCTGATATCCATCGTGCGGATCCGATCGGCAGTTTCTTCGAGCGACACGAACGCCACCATAGATAAGGATCGTCGGATCATAGATAGGATTGCTGGTGGGGAGAAGGATGTCGGTTGCAGTGGTCTTCGACAGTGCAGGGACGCTCCTGCGCACCTACCGGGTGGTGAAGAACGTGGAGAAAGGCGAGCTCCAGCGGGGCGTGGAGACCACCACGCTGACGTTCGCCGATGAGGACCGGGCGCTTTTGGTCCTCCACCTCCACTCCCGGGAGGTGATGAGCGCCCCCCCGGAGCAGCTCATCTCGGAGTACATCGACCTCCACAATATCGGGTTCGGGGTGGCCTGCATGCGACGAGTCATTCCCGTCGAGGCGCTCGCGGGGGTCCTCGCCGCGGATCGGGTCGCCCGGATCGGCGACCTGCAGGAATGCATCGGCGCCGTCTGGGAGTGCTGCCGGAAAGAAAAGACCATGAACATGGACAGCGGGGTGATCCTCCACGTGGGCCGGGGCTGCATCGAGTACACGGTCACCTCCGGGGGCCGGCCGTTTCGCGGTGCCCGGGACACCGTCACCCGGCTCCATGCTAAGGGGGTGGTCACCTATGTGGCCTCCGGCGACCGGGACACGAAGCTGATCCGGATGGCCGACCAGCTGGGCATCCCCCGTGACCGGGTGTACGGGTTCTCCACCCCGTACCTCAAGGCCCGCATCATCGACAACCTGAAGCGACAGCATGACATGGTGGTGATGGTCGGAGACGGGATCAATGATCTCCAGGCCATGAAACAGGCCGATATCGCCATCCTCTCCGAGCAGCAGGGAGGGGAAAAACCGGAAAACCTGCGGAAAAGTGCCGATTACACGATACGGGACGTCTGCGACGTTCCCGGAATCATTGAACGCATAACAAAGCCCCCCGATCGAATGCCACGAAATGAAAACTAATAAGAGTACTACTCAAACAGTACTCCGTTCGAAATATCTTCCGTCTTTGAGGGATCGTTGATGACTCCGCTGATCACTGTAAAAAACCTGACCAAGGAATTCGATGGGACGCCCGTTCTGGATAATATATCTTTCACCATCGATGAGGGCGATACCGTTGGTATCATCGGGAGGAGCGGCTCGGGGAAGACGGTGCTGATGCACCTGCTGCGGGGGGTGGACGAACCCCCCACGTCCGGCCAGATCATCTACCATCTGGCAGTCTGCCCGACCTGCCCGTACGTGGGTGTGGCGAGCATGGCCCGGACGGACTGCCCGCACTGCGGCGGGACGCTGGAGGCACAGGACGTCGATTTCTGGGCGGACGGCAACGAACAGATGAAGCGCCGCATCATGAACCGGACCGCGATCATGTTCCAGCGCTCGTTCGCCCTGTACGGGGACGATCGGGTGATCGAGAATGTGCTCCGGGCGCTGGATGACATCGGATATCCGCAGGAGAAGGCCATCGACCGGGCGGCGGACCTCATCGACCAGGTGCGGCTCTCCCACCGGATGATGCACATCGCGCGCGATCTCTCCGGGGGGGAGAAGCAGCGGGTGGTGCTGGCGCGGCAGCTCGCCAAGGATCCGTTCCTCCTCTTTGCCGACGAACCCACCGGAACCCTCGATCCCGAGACGGCCGACCTGGTCCACACCATGCTCTCCGAGTGTGCAACAGACCAGCACATGGGTATGGTGGTCACCTCCCACTTCACCCAGATCATCGAAGACGTGGCGAATCGGGCGATCATGCTCAAAGACGGAAGCATTGCCACTGACGGCCGGCCACGCGAGGTCCTCGACCGGTTCATGGAGGAGTTCGAGGAGGCGGAGAAGTTCGGGACCTGCGAGGTGGGCGAGAGGATCGTCGTCGCCCGGGACGTGGTCAAGCGGTTCCTCTCCGTCGACCGCGGGATGGTGCAGGCGGTGAACGGGGTCAGTTTCGATGTGAAGGAGAAGGAGATATTCGGGATCATCGGGAAGAGCGGGGCCGGCAAGACCACCCTCTCCCGGATCATCGCCGGGATCCTGGAACCGACTTCCGGGGAGATGAATATCCGCATCGGTGACGAATGGGTCGACATGACCAGGCCGGGTATCCAGTACCGGGGCCGGGCCAAGGCGTACCTCGGGCTCCTCCACCAGGAATATGATCTCTACCCTCACCGGACGGTCCTCGACAACCTGACCGACGCCATCGGGCTTGAGTTCCCCAAAGAACTCGCCATGCGCAAGGCAACGATCACCCTGAACATGGCCGGCTTTTCCGACGAGAAGGCCAGAGAGATCCTCACCCGGTATCCCTCCCAGCTCTCCGAGGGCGAGCGACACCGGGTGGCCCTCGCCCAGGTCCTCATCCGGGAGCCCCGTATCGTGGTGCTGGACGAGCCCACCGGGACCATGGATCCCATCACCCGGACGGACGTGGAGCACTCCATCCGCTCCGCACGGGAGGATATGGATGAAACCTTCATCATCGTCTCCCACGACATATCCTTTGTCAAGGATATGTGCGACCGGATTGTGCTGATGCGCGGCGGCAAGATCCGGGAGAAGGGAACGCCCGCAGAGGTGCTCGAGGAACTCACCGAGGAAGAGCGGAAAGCGGAAGGGTAAGCAGCGCAAGGGTACTGTATGGCGGACGATTTGGGTATCGATATCTATCTCGATGGGGAGCGTGAATCCGTCCGGACGGGAGCGACGCTCCACGATATCCTCCCGGATCTCGATCCCGCATTCGCCGTATGCGTGCTCCACCCGGTGGAGGAGGAAGCGCAGGAGACCCGGCAGCTGCGCCTGATCTCCACGGTGGGAGAGATGGTGCTCGAGATCACCGATCCCCGGTGGTACACTCTGGTGGAAGACGCCGTCGCCGGGGCGGCAGACGGGGTCGGACTCCGGTGGCAGGACCGTCAGGCCGCGGCCTTTGGCCCGTTCGAGACCGATATCTCTCCCGCGCGAACACCCCACCAGTATGCCCGGGGGGACGTGATCCTGGGTTGCGGGGGGTACGATCCCTCCCGATCCCATCTCGTCTTCTCCCGGCGACGCCACACTGCCGACCATGGGGCGGGCCCGGAGGGGGGCGTGATCGGACGGGTGGTCCGGGGCCGGGCGCAGATCGACCGGTTCGCGCCGGGGGATCGCATCACAAGGGCCGAACGGGTGATCGCCTGGTCCGGGGCGATCCGCTCCTACACCACCACCGACCGGAGCACCGCGCTCGAGGAGGGGATGCAGGTCTTCTCCCGCATCCGGGCGGCGGCGGAAGGCTATTCCCCGCGGGATATCGACACGGAGGTCGCGGAAAGCGTCGAGTTTTTTCTGATCGCCCTCGAGGAGGGTCGGTTCACCGTGGGGCGGGCATCGAGCACCCACATCCAGGATTCCCGGATGATGGGCTTTCCGGTACCCTCGGAGCGGGTACGTCCCCGGTTCGAGGGCACGGTCACCTTCCGGACCGAGGGGAAGACGCATGGATGCCTGTATATCTATACCGCCGACACCCCGAGCACCACCTCCCACACGCTGGTGGGGAGGGTGCTTGCCGGGATCGAGCTCGCCGCCACCGCCCGGGAGGGCGATCTCCTCCGGGTGGAGACCTCTCCCCGGCGTCTGGATCTGGTGGGGATGCGGATTGGCGATGCGCGGGAGGCGGCGGCAGAGCGGGATATCCGGATCACCGAGAGTGACGGGGCCGGTGACGACCGGGTGGTGGTGGAATGCGATCCCGCGACCACCCTGGAGATCCTGGCCCGCGGCGAGGTTACCGTGACCACCGCGCCTGAAAGCGAGGTGATCACGGTCCGGCTGGACGACGAGCACGCCCCCGAGACCTGCCGGTTTTTCAGGACCATCACCGGTCTCCACCTCCATCGACTGGGCCGGATCCCGTTCACGTTCCGGCTGGAGGACCTGTACCTCTTCCAGCCGAAGCTGGAGGGGGGGGTGCATGTCAGACCGGAGAATACACCCGAAGGGGAGGTCCCCGCGGGGACCCTCGCGGTGACCAACGATTCGAGGAAGAGCACCGGTATGGTGGGGGTGAGACTCGCCCCCAGCAGCGATTTCGGCCCCACCGCCGAGCCGTTCCAGGGAACGAACTGCATCGGCGAAGTGCTGGACCCGGAGAAGATGGAGCAGCTTGAAGAGGGTGGGTGGGTCTATATTACCGAGGAGCGGGCATGACGAGGGACCAGTACACTCCGGCCTTCCCGGGGACCATCAACAAGATCGTCTTCGTGGACTCTCCCACCATCACTCCCCACGACCTCGCCATCCGGGCCTACGAGGTATCCCGGACGGTCACCATCAAGGAGACCTGTTTCGGTGTCCAGGTGAATGGTGACCCCGGCGAGGTGCGGCAGGTGGTGGACGCACTGAGAACACTGGATCCGACCCATATATTTGTCAAGGACCGGGCGTTCCCTCCCGGCGATATCCGGCGGTGCCGGGGTGCCCGTGGCGGAGCCCGGCCCGGTTTTCACGGTCATGAATTCGAGATGGAACGGATTCAGTATGTCTCCCACGGTCTCGAGGCGCTCGCCGGAACGGCGCCGGCACCGGAGGTCGCCTCCCGCCCCCTGGTCTCCATTCCCCGCAGACTGGATGCGGCACGCCTCCGGGAACTGATCGATGCTCTGGAGTTGTCATAATGGCAAAGGTGTTTATTTATCCGGCGACCAGCCTGATCCTCTCCGATCTGGTGGAACGGTTTGGTCATGAACCTCTGGGGGCGGCCCTCTCCGTCCGCGAGCACATCCAGACTCCCGGGTTCGAGTCCCCGCCCCTCCAGATCACCCCCGAGGATCCCAAACAGGGGCTCACCTACGCGGCAGTGGAGGTTCCCTCCGGTGTCCGGGGACGGATGTCTCTGTATGGCCCGCTCATCGAGGCGGCGGAGGCGGGGATCATCGTCACCGACGCGGATCTCTCTTTCGGGTGCATGGGGTGTGCACGCACGAACGAGCTGATCATCTTCCTCCTCAACAATCGGGAGATCCCCCTGCTGGAGGTCACCTACCCGGAGTCCGAGAAGGACGGCCGGGCATTTGTCTCGGCGATCCGTGACTTCCTCCGGACCCTGCCCGGAGGGGAGGCCTGATGGCGAAGGTGCGGATCGCCGAGCTCGCCTGCGGGGCGGAGTACAGCGGGGTGCAGACCGAGATCGACGAGGCGGCCGCATCGGTGAATGCGGAGATCTTCTACCCGGACATATCGCTCGATGATATCCGGGAGGGATATGCCGAATTCGGTCTGTCGGTCAGGAGCCCGGACCTGAAACTGGCCATCGCCCGGGCGAAGGCCCTCGTGGAAGGGAAGGTGGACGCCGATGCGGTCTTCATCGGGACCTGTTTCCGGTGTGCGGAGGCGGCCATCGTCCGGAATGAACTCCGCCGGTACATCCATGCCCATTCACAGCTGCCGGTGGTCAGTTACTCGTTCACCGAACGGACCACGGCCGGCACGCTTCTCACCCGGATGGAGGCGCTGACCACCATCGCCCGGCGGCGGGCCCTCCTGGCACGGGAGACCCAGCAGGGTCTGACCATGGGCGTGGACAGCGGCTCCAGCACCACCAAGGCGGTGGTGATGCAGGACAACGAGGTGATCGGAACCGGCTGGGTTCCCACCACCCGGGTGAAGGAGAGCGCCGAGCAGGCGGTGTCGGCCGCGATGGAGGCAGCGGGCGTACAGCGTGCGGATCTCGATGCAGTGGGCGCCACCGGATACGGGCGGTTCCTGGTGGGACGACACCTGGAGGCGGACCTCATCCAGGAAGAACTGACCGTGAACTCCAAGGGGGCGGTCTTCCTGGCCGATCACCAGACCGGGCCCGCCACGGTCATCGATATCGGGGGGATGGACAACAAGGCGATCAGTGTGATGGACGGGGTCCCCGGGACCTTTACCATGGGGGGCATCTGCGCCGGCGCCAGCGGGCGGTTCCTGGAGATGACTGCCAAGCGCCTGGGTATCGATATCACCGAGCTCGGTCCCCTCGCCCTGGAGGGGCACTATGACAACGTCCCCATGAACAGCTACTGCATCGTCTTCGGGATCCAGAGCCTGGTCAATGCCCTGTCCGGCGGAAGCGAACCCGCGGATGTGGCGGCGGCCGCCTGTCACAGCGTCTCCGAACAGGTCTTTGAACAGCAGCTCCAGGAGGTCGAGATCATCGCGCCGGTGATCATGGTGGGAGGGACCTCCCTCATCCAGGGGCTGGTGAAGGCGATGGGAGATCTCCTCCAGATGGAGGTGACCGTCCCCCCGAATTCCCAGTACATCGGGGCGGTGGGATCGGCGCTGCTCGCATCGGCATACATCCAGGAAGATTCCGATGCAGGGTCTTGATCACTTCGAGGTGGAATGCACCGAGGAGACCGGGGGGCGGTATTACGAGCGGATCGCCAGTGATGTGCTGCTGGACCATGACTTGCTGAAGGTGGTCCATAAGGTCCACATTTACATCGATCCTGCGGTCCCCGTCTTCGTGGCCGCCGGGCTGACCCGGAAGCTCCCCCCCATGGTGACCCTGGGCGATTTCGCCTCCATCAACCGGCAGGAGGGGAAGGTGATCCTGAACATCACCGAGGAGACCTACCTGGCCCCGCTCCTCCTGCTCCTCTGGTCCCGGTTCGGAAACGACCGGGTGAGCCAGCCCGACCGGTTCACCATCATCCTCTCCATCTCCATGGACGAGTCAGAAGACCTGGAGGAGATGGAGGTGGCCGATCCCCGGGAAGCGCTGTACCGCGACCTGATCTACGCCTTCCACCTCATCGCCCCCGAGGGGTTCAAGGTCCGCCGCCAGCACATCCGGGAGGGGCGGATCTCCTATATCGCCAGCGAGGACGCGGTCCCGGATCACGTGGCCGAAGACTTGTTCCGGCGGGTCTTTGAGGCCATGGGGGTGGAGCCATGACCCTGGTTCCGGTCATCTACGAGGGCGGACTCTACCGCCATGACGAGATCGTGGAGCTGATCGATGATCTGGGCGGCTACATCATCCAGAAGCAGATCGTTGCCTCGGACGTCTTTTTGCAGTCGCTGGTCCCCCGTGAGGACATCGAGCTCATCCGGGCCGCGGGAAAACCACTGGGGGGTGATGTCCGCCCCGCACCCCTGGTGGGAACCGAGATCGCGGTGGTCTCCCCGTCGCTGGAGATCCATCACCTGCCCCACTCCTCGTGCGACGTGGCCGAATATCTGCGCCGGTACGGGGCGAAGACCAACATGGTGGGCCTCGCCCGGGGGTTCGGGAAACGGGTGGCGAAGCTCTCCATCGAGGAGCGGGATGTCATCAACGAACATGACCTGGCGGTCTATGTGCTCGGCAATTTCGCCGAATGCATCGAGTACAAGTTCCCGGCGCTTCGGCGCGGAGTCGAGGTCCCCATCGTCCTCCTCGGCGCACCTCCCACCGAAACGCTCCGGGAGATCGTCGATCCCCCCGTCGCCGGGTACCTGGGGGGGATGGGGCGCTTGATGCACCGCTGGAAGCGCGGGGAGGAGATCGCCCTCCTGGAGGATCTCGTGGACCTGGTCGCCGGCATCCTGGATCAGACCCGGGAGGAGATCGCCAAGGATCCCCTCTCCATCTCTCCCGCCCGGCTGATGGACAGCATCATGGATGCGATCCCCGAACTGGAATATTCCACCCATCCGACCCCGATCACGGTCCGCATCGATGGTCTGCGGGTGAAGATACCCTATGATGCGTTCGCGGGCGAGCTCCGGTCCCTGGAGATCGAAGAAGGCGTCACCATCGGGGATATTTGCACGATCTCGCAGTCCCGGATGCGCAATTACATAAATCTCCAGATCCTACCCTATTCCGAGACCACGATCATGGTGTAACAGTGATGGACTTCGAAAAGACACTCTCCACCATCGCCGAAAAGGGATCGACATCCGTTGCAGATGACTGGCTGAACGAGATCAAAGAGGAGTTCGGGCGGGTCCCCCTCATCTTCGAGCGGATGTCGGAGAGACCGGAGATTCTGCTCTCGCATCTTCTCTACAAGGACGCAGTGGTCGAGACAAGCAGGCTGGAGCCGAAGGTTATCGAACTGGTCAGTCTGGCGGTGGGGGCGGCCCTGAAATGCAGCCATTGCGTGGATTACCATATGCATTCCGCCCTGGCCAAGGGAGCGACGCGGGAGGAGGTTCTGGAGGTCGTGCTCATCGCGGGGCTGCTGGCGAATTCAGCGGTCCTGGCCGACGCCTATCGGGTGGTTGACGGCGACGAGAACACGTGCATCTCCTGCGGGATCAACCGAAACGGCCTCTCCGGATCCATGGATCCACAAAAGAAGAACGGGTAACGTCTCTTCGGGCAGTATGTGCGGCATCGCGGGCCAGCTGGTGTTTTCGGGGCATGTCCCGGACCCGGAGCTGGTGGCACGGATGGCCGCCCGCCTGGCCCACCGGGGTCCGGACGGCTCCGGAGAATTCTCCGAAGGGCCGGTCGCGCTCGCTCACCGCCGCCTGGCGATCATCGATCCCTCACCCGCCGGGAACCAGCCCATGGTGTCCGCGGACGGCACCTTCGTGCTGGTGTACAACGGGGAGATTTACAATTACCGGGACCTGCGGACGGATCTCGAGGGAATGGGGCACCGGTTCCGTACCCGGACGGATACCGAGGTGATCCTCGCCGCCTACCGGGAGTGGGGGCGGGACTGCCTCGCCCGGTTCAACGGGATGTGGGCGTTTGCGCTGTGGGATTCCCGCCGGCAGGAACTCTTCTGTGCCCGGGACCGGCTGGGGATCAAGCCGTTTTATTTCGGGATCGCCGGGGACTCGTTTCTGTTCGCCTCCGAGATCAAGGCGCTCCTTGAGCATCCCGGACTGGGGACCGCCCCGGATCCGGATCTGTTGATGACGTTTCTCGCCTGGGGGGTGGCGGACCACACCGAAAAAACGCTCTTTGCGGGGATCGAGCAGCTCCCCCCCGCCCACTTCATGGTGGTGACTCCCGGAGGGGCCCGGGAGCCGCAACGGTACTGGGATCTCTCGGTCAGCGGGACGGTGGATGACGGCGGCGATCCGGCCCGTCCGGATGTGTTCCGGCGTCTCCTGTGCGATGCGATCCGCCTCCGTCTCCACAGCGACGTGCCCGTGGGAACCTGCCTCTCGGGAGGGATCGATTCATCGACCATCACTGCGTTCATCAACCGGCTGATCCGTGATGAATCGCCGGAGAGTGTGGGCGACCGGCAGAAGACGTTCTCGGCGGTCTTCGATGACCCGCGGTTTGATGAGAGCCGGTACATGGATATCGTGGCCTCCGCTACGGAGGTGGATGACCGGCGGACCACGCCATCGACCGACGGTCTGTGGGACGAGATCGACCGGCTCCTGTACATGCAGGACGAGCCCTTCGGGTCGCTCTCCATCTATGCCCAGTACTGCGTGATGCGTCTCGCGTCCCGCGAGGTGAAGGTGGTCCTCGACGGGCAGGGGGCGGACGAGCAGCTGGCCGGGTACCTCGCCTACCTGGGGCCGCACATCAGGATGCTCGCGGGAGAGGGGCACCCCCGCCGGGCGCTCACCGAGCTCGCCTGCGCGCTCCGGCGGCACGGGGGGTTCTTTGCCGGTGCGGTCACCCAGCTCGCCACGCGCAGGAAGCGCCGCCGCCTGCTCCGGGGGGACGCACCCCCCGTTCTCCGGTATGACGGCCCCCTCCACCGGGTGCTCGAACGGGAGACCACCGCCACCAACCTCCCCGTCCTCCTCCACTACGAGGACCGGAACTCCATGGCCTTCTCCATCGAGTCCCGGGTTCCCTTCTGCGATGTCCGGGTGGTCGAATATATCGCCGGATTGCCGCTTTCCGAAAAGATCCGGGGCGGAGTGACCAAGTACATCCTTCGGCAGGCGATCCGGGGGCTGGTGCCCGAGGCGGTCCGGTGCAGGACAGACAAGATGGGTTTCGTCACCCCCGAGGAGGTCTGGATGGGCGAGGTGCTCCGGGAGGACGTGGAGGCGATCCTGGACTCGGCGAGTTTTGCCGCGAGGCCCTGGTGGGATGCCGGGGCGGTGCGGGAGGAATACTGCCGGTTCGTGGAGAAGAAGGCGGCCTATTCCCCGGAGATCTGGCGGGTCGTCTGCACGGAGCTCTGGCTCCGACGGTTCTTTGACGGGCCCCGCGCCCGGCACTGATCACTCGTCAGCGTCCTCCTCTTTTCCGATGTGATGATACCGGAAGAGGAACTCCCGGATCTTCAGGGATTCGAGCCAGCCCCGGTCCAGCCGTGAGATGATCCGGTCGATCCTGCGGGCCTGTTCGATGATCTCCTCTGCGTTCTCTCCCCCGCCCACGTCGGCGAGACCGATGATGGCGGCGACCGGGTTGCGGATCTCGTCGTTTGCCGCGGCCAGCTGGTGGAGGTTCTCCTCGATGCGGGAGAGAGCGACCTCCTGCTGGTGTTCGAGCTCGCGCTCTTCGGTGATATCCCTGGCGAATACGGCCACTCCCTTCGAGGTTCCGGTATGCGGCACGGGGACCAGGTGCACATCGAAGATCCGGCCACCGGAGCTGATCTCGATGCGTTCTTCCCTGTCCGACCCGAGCGCCCGGTCGAGCCACTCCCGGACCTCCCCGGTGATATCCGGGGGGAGGAAGGAGACGAGGTTCTCCCCGATCAGGTCACCCGGCCTGTACCCTGCAAACTGCGCAAACGGCTTGTTTGCGGCCAATATCGCTCCGGTCCTGTCCAGGAGCAGCTCGTAGTCGTCGGTGGCACTCAAAAGCGCCTGCATATTCTCCTGGTGCATCCTGATCTGCTCCTCGGCCGCCTGTCGCGCCCGCACCTCCTGGCGGAGGGCGGTCGTGCGACGGCGGACTGCCTGGCGGAGGGACCATGACCAGTTCAGCCCCGCAACGGCCAGTCCACCCAGGCCACCGAGGATCCAGGGCAGGATCCCGATCAGGAACGCGTGTTCATCGGGGACGAAGGGGTCGTGGAGCCATCTCTGGTACAGGGCGTCATAGGTCCCGTCCCGCATGACTCCGGAAAGCCCCTCGTTGAGCTCCTGGAGCAGCCCCCCGTTCCCCTCCCGGACGGCAAAGCAGTACTGGCGGGGCTCGATGATCGGCCCCGTATGGGTGATCCCGGAGATATCCCGGGTCTGGATGAGGTAGCGGGCCTGGTGGTACCCGATAAGGGCGGCGTCGCCCCCGCCTCCGGCGAGGAGACGGAGCACCTTCTCCGGGTTCTCTGCGGTGACGATCCGGGTCGAGAGGTTCTCCGCCCGCACCATCGTGCCCTATGCCCTATTCGTCCCGGACGGGTCGGCGATCACCGGCACCGGTGACCTGGAGGGGCAACGCCTCCTCGTCCAGGAAGGCGACATCATGGATGACCATGCACGGGGGATGGAGAAGTCCACCGCCCGGTCCCGTTCGGGAGAGTACACCATGCCGCTGAGCACGTCGATCCGCCCCTCCTCCAGGGCCGTGCGGATCTCGTTCCAGGGCCGGGCGGTGATCCGGATATCCAGCCCCCGGCGGTGGGCGACCTCCCGGATCAGATCCACATTGAACCCGGTGGGCTCCCCGTTCTCGTCCACGAACTCGTACGGCGGATAATTGTCGTCGCAGCCGACCAGGATGACGCCGAACTCTCCGGATTCGGACGCGGCTGATACCACTGCGGGGAGGGCCAGAAGGAGGAGGGCGAGTGCGAGTACCCGCAGGGATCGATCGGGGGAGAACATGGCAAAAGCCGGATGGATCGGGTCGATTACCGGTGCTGGCCCGGGTCACAGAAATCGGTCCGGACCACCCCGCCCGCCGCCGCGTCGTACCCGTAGTAATCGGGGTGGTCGACCAGCTGGGCCACGTTGATCCGGTGGGAGATCAGTTCGTCATGGGTGCACACCGTGGTCCGGGTGTCATCCCCGTCCAGGTACCAGATCTGCAGACCCGACGGCTGCTGGCGCACCTGGATGATGGGCAGGATGTCGCTCATGAAGGGCAGTTGCTGGGGACGATAATAAGGATTGCCCCGCCGTTTCAGAACGTCTCCGGAACCAGGATCTCTCTTTGTCCGGTCCAGTGGGGCTGGATGACAGTGACGTAGACCAGGGGGACGTCCCCCTCGTTTCTCACCTCCCGGACCCGGCCGGGGCCGATGATCACCGTCTCCCCGGCACTGACCGTGCGGGTCAGACCGTCCACGCACACCCGGGCGCTCCCGAAGATGACGCTCTGGATCTCGATGGTGTCCACCAGGACATGGGGGGTGGAGCCCCCGCCGGGCGGGATCTCGGCCAGGCTCAGGTCAAAATCGATGGGAACCGGAACATTCCCGGCGGCACAGGTCTCCGGGGTGATCAGCGGAGTGAGGGCGAGGTTATCGAAGACCGTCTTCTGAGGGGTGCTGCCCGCCCTGACCACAATCAGTTCCGGCGCCGGTGTCGTGAAGGTCATGTTGGTGGCGTTCTCCCGCAGCACCCGGCGGTTCTCATCGAAGGCGGGTTCCCGGAGGGAGAGGTAGCGAAGCGCCCCGTCCGTCCCGGTGATCCACCGGACGGTGTCCGGAGGAATGACCAGAGTATCCCCCGGGGCGAGCGTCACCGCCGTCTGGTTGGCCCGGACCATCGCAGATCCCTCGAGGATGTATAACGTCCCGGTGGTCCCGGCGAGGAGGAGGGGCCGGGTGGTGTGGCCCGGATCGACCGCTACCACCGAGAGATCGAAGGTGATCTCCACCGGATCCCGTCCCGGGTGGATGATCGTCCGGGTGGTGACCCCGGGCGCGGGG
Source organism: Methanomicrobiales archaeon (assembly GCA_049974905.1). Taxonomy (GTDB): domain Archaea; phylum Halobacteriota; class Methanomicrobia; order Methanomicrobiales; family Methanoculleaceae; genus JBNGCZ01. Next base: position 1,965 of record JBNGCZ010000013.1, on the reverse strand, counting down.
GTGGCGGCAGGGATATCGCTCCAGGTGATCACCGTCGCTGGCTCCTCGTCCATGGTCGCCCACTCCGCGGCAAAGAACGGCTGGCCGACATGCCAGATCAGGACGGCGACAACCGCCACCAGGATGAATGCCGCAAGGGAGCGCAGGACGCCCATGGATACCGGGTTGCCTGAATGGGAGATAGGTGTTTCGCGTGGGGGATAACACAAATTTAATCTCTGGACGATGTTACTGACCTGAGTGTATTTGTACGATAACAAAAACCAGAGTTATCTGTAGGGGATCCAATGTACCAATTGGGGCTGCTTGTGGAAAAGAGTGCCATCATCTCTCTTGGCCTGGGTCTGCTTCTGATGGTCTCGATATGCGGTAGTATCACCATAGATGGTACTACTGAGAATCAACCGCCTACCTGTTCACTCGATTCTAACACCACGTCGGGGAAAGCTCCCGACAACACCACCGTGTACTTCATCGACGTGGGCCAGGGAGACAGCATATTCATACAGACTCCCGACTCCAGGAACATCCTGATCGACTCCGGAGAGGATTCCATATCATCCGTGGTCACCGGGTTCCTTGGCAACCACTCAGTCTCCACCATAGACGTCATGGTGGCCACCCACCCCGATGCGGACCACATAGGGGGACTGGACGAGGTACTGGAGAGCTACCAGGTCCTGAGTGTCTACCATCCGGGATACGAGAGGGCCACCACCGCCTACACCGAGTTCATAAACGCGGCGGAGGACGAGGGATGTCCGATATACACGGACGCCCAGCTGGATCCGGGGGACATGATGAACTGGAGTGCTGAGGTAGACTTCCAGCTGCTGAGTATCGACAACGACAGTGTGGATTCCAACGAGGCCTCCATTATACTGAAGATGACTTACGGGACTGTTGACTTCCTGTTCACCGCGGACATGGACTTCGACATGGAGGACGATCTCATCGCCTCGCCTTATGACATCGACATAGAGATCCTCAAGGTGGCCCACCACGGAAGCAAGTATGCCACGGACAATGATTTTCTGGCAGAGACCACGCCCGAAGTGGGAGTCATATGTGTGGGGGACAATCTGTACGGACATCCCACCAACGAGACCATCACCAGGCTCTATTCCCACGGTGTTGAAGTCTACCGCACGGACAACAACGGCACGGTCATCGTCACCACCAACGGCACCGCCTACGATGTGATGGTGGAGAAGTCGCCGGAGATCAACAACGCACCCACCGCCAGCTTTGATTACACCGTGAACGACCTCCAGGTGGATTTCACGGACACCTCCACGGACATCGAAGGAGACGCGCTCACCTACACCTGGGAGTTCGGTGATGGGACGACCTCCACCGACCAGAACCCGGTGCACACTTACTCCGGCAACGGAGACTACACAGTGGACCTCACGGTCTCCGATGGGGAGTTGACGGACATGGAGAGCAAGCTGGTGAGCCTGTCTACTACGGGCCACGTGGTGATAAACGAGGTGGAGTACAATCCGGCGGGCACCGACTCGGGCAACGAGTGGGTGGAGCTGTACAATCCTGCCGGTATGGAGGTGGACCTGAGTGGTTGGGAGCTGAGGGCCACCGGAGGGGCTAGCGGATCGTATATCATATCCAGCGACACCACCCTCGCAGCCTCCGGGTATCTGGTGATCGAGTTCACCCCGGGCCAGTTCCTGAATAATCGTAATGAATCCGTCGTCCTGGAGGACGCCTCGGATGTAGAGATCGACAGGACCCCTATCTTGAACGATGGAGACAACGACGGACAGACCTGGCAGAGGGTTCCCAACGGCAAGGACACGGATAGTCAGGAAGATTGGGCGTTCCAGACGGGGACGAAGGGCGGATCTAACGGCACCGTCGGCGAGATAATCTCCAGGTACACCGATCCCGATACCGGGGAGGTGGAGAAGGACGGCGCCGTCCAGGCGGTCAACGACTATCTCTTCA